>DATDGL010000140.1:0-62465 GCA_036522115.1 Candidatus Angelobacter sp. | reverse complement strand
CGGTGTAAGAACACCGCTCACGCCAGAACGTATGTTCGCGTATTTCAATCCATTCACAGCTTCTTACGCGCTGGGCTCAGTAATTCCGCCCCTGTGGGGCTTAAGTTTCCAAGCTCCCTGGAGGTTCGAATTCCTTAAGTGTCCTACAGGGCCTGCGGCCCGCGAAAGTTCATGAAAAACACTAAATCCTTTATTTTCAGTACGGTCGCCTTTGAGATCCAATGTTTTTCGACCCTGAACGGTATTGCTCCTAAGCGCCTATATTCATAATAACTTAAGAGAGACAAAAATCCCCGGGCCGAGATGTTCCAACACTTTGCGGACGATTAGCCAACCCTTCTCAGACTTTCATCTCACGCGGTACTTCTGCATGAACTGCCTGCAGGGAGAAGAAGAAGGCGGCGCCGTGATGCAGGGCGCTTTCCACGCGCACGCTGCCACCGTGGTTCAGGACGATGTGCTTCACGATTGCCAGTCCTAATCCGGTACCGCCGCTTTCGCGGGAACGGTCTTTGTCCACCCGATAAAAGCGTTCAAAGATGCGCGGCTGGTGCTCCGCAGCGATGCCCGGACCAAAATCACGCACATAAAATTGCACGGTGTTCTCGCGCGCCTCAGCACCGAGCAGGATGCGCCGCCCGGCACCGCCATACTTTACGGCGTTGTGAATGAGATTGGAAAACACCTGATGGATGGCGTCAGCATCGGCCAGCACGGACGCTGCAACCGATCTCTCCAGCACCAGTTCGACGCCCTGGTTGCGAGCCAGCTCACGAAAATTGTGGAGCGCATCTTCGAGCAGCAGGTCAACCGCCATAGGACGAATCTCCAATTTGCGCTCGCCGGATTCAACCCGGGCGAGCGTGAGCAGGTCCTCTGTGAGGCGCGACATGCGGGCAGCGTTTTTGCGGATGATTTCCAGAAACTCCCGCGTGCCGTCATTGGAACTGGAATCCAGCAGTGTCTCAGCGTAGCCCTGGATGGAGGTGAGGGGGGTACGCAGCTCATGGGAAACGTTGGCGATGAAATCGCGGCGCGTTTTCTCCACGCGCTCCACCTCCGTCAAATCATGGAGCACGGCCACGGCCCCGCCGTCCGGCAAAGGGGCGGTGGTGACCTGAAAAATCTGGCCCGGCATCATGGTCACGATGCGCGTGGCGACCACCAGACCTTGGGTCATGGATTCGCGCACGGCGTGGAGCAATTCGGGATCGCGAATCACATGCAGCAGGGCCTTGCCGACGTGAACACCCGGCGGCAGCAGGCGGGTCATGGAGCCGTTCAGCCAGCGGATCTTTTGCTCTCCGGAAACGGCGATCACCGCTTCCTGCATGCTGTTCAACAGGGTTTCCAGATGTTTGCGGCTGTTTTCCAGGTCGGCGAAATTCTGCTGCAAACGATCAGCAGTCTTGTCCAGGGCCATGGCCACCTGGGTGATTTCATCGGAGGAGGAATCATGGATGCGAGCGCCGAGGTCACCGCTGGCCACCTGTTCAGCAAAAAGCGTGATCCGCTTCAATCGCGTCGAAATCAAATGCGCGGCCAGGGCGGCCAGGAGGACAGAAATCAGGAGCGCGGCGAGCGAGGCCTGAATTACATAGTATCGCACCTGCGCGGTCGTGGTTTGAATGGCGGAGAGGGGATAGGCCAGGCGCACGGCGCCGTTCTCGACCGGCGCCGCCACGTACAGGAACTCGATTCCCAGGGTGTGACTGCGGCGGACATCACTGCCAATGCGTCCGTTCAACGCCTGGCGAAATTCGGGACGGGTGGCGTGGTTCTCCATCTGCTCGGAATCGGCTTCGGAATCGGCCAGCACCTTTCCCGACCGCTCAATCACAGTCGCGCGGGCATCGGCGGCCTTTGCCGTCCCGGCCACAATCTTGAGCAGATTGGGACCACGGGCATCCTGAATCTGGTTGGCAAACAGCGCCGTTTTCTGGGTGAGCGAGTGCTGGATCTCCTGCCGCAGCGAGTTTTCCCAGGAGCGGCGGACCACGAAATCAATAATGATGGTGGCGATAACAATAAGGAGGAGCGCAGCCAGAGTGAGCTTCAAAAAAATCCGGCTTTTCACTTCGGCACCTCGAAGCGATACCCGGCGCCGCGCACGGTGCGAAGATAACGGGGGTTTTCAGGATCGCGTTCGATTTTCTCACGCAGTTTGCGGACATAAACATCGACGGAACGGGGGCTGACAAAGCTGGTATCGCGCCATACGGCATCCAGAAGCTGGTCGCGGGTGAAGACTTGTCCCGAGTGCCCGGCAAGATGGTGCAGCAATCGGAATTCGGTGGTGGTGGTCACAACCGGCTCTCCGCGTACTGCCAGGGTCATGGCGGAACCATTGATTTCCAGGTCGCCGGCGTTGATGACGGCCGGAGGCAGAGGACGCTCGCTGCGGCGCAAAACGGCTTTCACCCGCGCCACCAGTTCACGGGGGCTAAAGGGCTTGGTAATGTAGTCGTCCGCGCCGATCTCCAGGCCCACAATGCGGTCTGTCTCTTCCGTTTTAGCGGTAAGAAAGATGATGGGGACGCCGTTCAGCGGCGTGCCTGCCTGGCGGATTTGGCGGCAGAGTTCCAGGCCGTCTCCTCCGGGAACCATGATGTCCAGAATAAATAAGGAGGGCCGCTCCCTTTGGGCCTCAGCCAGGACATGGGCCGTGCCGGAAAAGGTTCGCACCCGGTATCCGGCCATTTCCAGGTGATGGCGGACAAGCCGGGCTATATCACTATCA
Source organism: Candidatus Angelobacter sp. (assembly GCA_036522115.1). Taxonomy (GTDB): domain Bacteria; phylum Acidobacteriota; class Terriglobia; order Terriglobales; family Acidobacteriaceae; genus Angelobacter. The sequence continues at coordinate 59,725 of DATDGL010000140.1, read as the reverse complement.
TCTTCCAGGACAAAGACTTTATGACTGACGGCCATGCTCCGCCTTATTCAAACAGGGATAAAGTACACCACAATTACAGTTCAGGGTACATGGAGAATGTTAAAGGAATGTGAAGTCAGGGTACAGGGTAGAGAGACAAACAAAAGTCAAAAGCAAAACCTTTACCACAGAGAACACTGAGGAAAGAACCAAGGACACGGAGGAATCCTAAAAACTAAAGAAAGCGAACTAAAATCGATGAAAATCTTCGCGAAAAGCAAAAGGGAAAATCAAAGTCAAAAGCAAAACCTTTACCACAGAGAACACTGAGGAAAGAGCCAAGGACACGGAGGAAGGCTAAAAACAAAGAACCTCGTCATGAGGAACCATCCGGCACTCTAAGGAGCAGGGTCAACCGCCTTGCTGCTCAAACCGTCCCTGGGCGCGCGGGGGAACCCTGCCAACAATTTGAAATTACTATTAGAGATATAGGATTGACAAAGGTTGGTCTTTTTTATATAACCTTGGGGTCGTTCGAAATCCTGGCGGGCCCTGGTTTTCATTTCCCGATTTACTTTATACGTAATCGGCTTGAAGGAAATTCGGCCCAGAGCATAAATTGTCTCTGGGCCATTGTGTTTTATAGGTATTTTTAAAGCCGGATTGTCCTGAAAACCACCGCTCCTGTCCAAGATTGACCCGACGTTAGCAGCCGGCGTTGCTTTAGCCAGGCCGTATAGACAGCGGGCCCTGATTTCCGCTCCCGGAATATTCCGGACTGCGACTGGAGATTTGGCCCAGAGAGGAACCTCTCTGGGCCTATTTCTTTTTACAGCGTGTTCCGGAGTTGAGTTACGGAAATTCAGGATACCCAATGGAGGATCGGAGGTAACGCAGCGTGAGAATGCGCGCTCGGTATGGGTGGATTGTGTGTCTGGGGCTGTTCCTGCTGTTATTTCCAGCCCTTCCAGTAAAGACCAAACCGGCATCCGGCCCGGACAACGATGACGCCGATGCGGCTGGCCCGAAGTTTTCTCTTGAAGCCGCTTCCATATTTGGAAAGCGATGCACTGCCTGTCACACCTACGGAAAAGGAACCAAGGTAGGTCCTGACCTCAAGGGAGTGACGGACCGGCGCAAGCGGGACTGGCTGCTGAAGTTTATTCACGCCTCTTCTGTGGTAATCCAGTCAGGAGACCCCACAGCAACTGCTTTGTTCGCAGAGTTCAAGCAGCAACGCATGCCGGACTGGACGGACCTCTCCGAAAAGCAGATCAATGACATTCTGGACTTCATCAGCATAGGCGGACCGGACATCAAGCCGGCCGACGAGCGCAATGCGGAATTGGCAACCGCGTCTGACATTGAGCAAGGACGCCAGCTCTTTTTCGGCGAAGCCCCACTTAAATATGGCAGCCAGTCCTGCGCCTCGTGCCACAGCGTGCAAGGCAACGGCTGGCGCGGCGGCACCCTGGGGCCGGACCTCACCGATGTTTATCTGCGACATCAGGACCTGGCGCTCACAGCCTTCCTGAGGCAGCCCTGTTTCCGGTGGGAAGCGGGGGCTGCTGCCGGTCCATATCTAACGGTGAAAGAATCATTCGCGCTCAAGTCATTTCTGCGCCAAAGCGCAGTCCAACACAAAAATCAGGTGGGTCCGGCAGGAGGCAGCCGATGAAGCTCAATTTTCTTTTTGCTATTTTTCCCTATGTTGCCCCGGGGTTGCTGGTGGTGGGAACGGCTGTCCGCTATTTGCTATTGAGAAAGCATCCGGAGATCATCTCTGCCGAGATCAAAGAGGTAAAAGCCAGCCTGGCCGGAAACCGGCTGTGGCAGATCAGCCTGGTGTTCCTGGTGGTGGGGCATTTGATTGCGCTGGTGATGCCACGGATGTTGCTGCAATGGAACAGCAGCCATACGCGCCTCTATCTGTTGGAGGGAGCAGCCTTCGCCATAGGGTGCGCGGCGCTGGCGGGATGGATCGTCGTGCTGTGGCGCAGTCTTAGCCGCCACGGTGAATCCAGACTTATTGAACTTTCAGACATGGCGCTGCTGGCCCTGCTGTTTGTTGGAATCTCTTCAGGGCTGCTCATGGCTGTGCTCTACCGCTGGGGATCGACATGGGGCGCCATGATCCTGACTCCTTATTTAATGTCCGTCTTGCGGGGAGAGGCGGCGGCCCACTTTGTTTTGCAGATGCCATTCCTGGCGAGGCTGCACGTTTTCTCTCTGTTTGCGTCGATTGCCGTACTGCCGGTTACACGAGTGGGCACAGTCCTGGTTGTAGGGTTGCGCGCGATTTTCGGCTTGGCCGGCAGACTGGCGTCCGGAGCGGCAGGGGCCGCTGAAGGCTGGTTCAAAAAGCACAACCCGGCAGGCTGGCTCTGGCCGGAGGAGGACTGATCTCATGCGGCTTCAGCTTGTCGTTCTCGGGGTTGTGGGCCTGGCGATTGCAGGCGGGGCCGGAGCCTATCAGCTCTCGCGGCTCGGGATCCAGCAAGGCTATTCCCCGGTTCAACCTATCGCCTTTCCCCACAAAGTGCATGCGGGTGATAACAAGATTCCCTGCCTGTATTGCCACTATGCAGCGCGCACCAGCCGCCACGCCGGGATTCCTCCGGCGAGCGTGTGCATGAACTGCCACAACATCATGGAAAAGCAGACCGTTGAGATTGAAAAACTCAAGGAATCTGTACAAGAAGCGCGCCCCATTCGCTGGGTCAAGATCCACAATCTGCCGGATTTTGTTTATTTCAATCACAGCCAGCACGTTGTTTCCGGCGTAGCTTGCCAGCGTTGTCACGGAGAGGTGGAGAAGATGGAGCGGGTGGAGCAAGTTGCCCCGCTGACCATGGGCTGGTGCCTGGAGTGCCACCGCGAACACGCAAAATTGCCGACGGGAGATTTTCAGAGGGCCCTGTTGAGTCTTTCCCAGAAACCCCGTCCAACGGCTGGCCTGGATTGCGCGAGCTGCCATTACTAGAAGGAGTAATCAGCAATTAGTAATTGGCAATCAGTAAAGGCCAAACCGAAGAAAGACCGGGCGATCTGGTGATCTGAAAATCACGGCCTACTACGGGCCTTGTTCAGGGGAAGTCAGGCACGAGTAGATTTCATTGCAGGCTGGAGGAGTCAATGGATAACCACGGCGGGACCAAGCGGTCTTGCAAAGAACGGCCGGCAGAGCTGGTGCAGATTGGCACGCCTGCCGCTCCGGCCTATTGGAAGAGCCCGGAAGAACTGCACAAGGGCGTACACGTCACCGGAGAATTTCCCGGGGGGTTACCTTCGGCAAAGAGCGGCGCGAGTGAAGCGAGCCGTCGAGATTTCCTGGCGATGATGGGTTTCACACTGGCCGCCGCAGGCCTTGCCGGATGCCGCGCGCCGGTGCAGAATGCCATCCCGTTGCTGGTGGGATCAGACCAGATCATTCCCGGCGTCTCCAACTACTATGCCACCACCTGCCGCGGCTGCGCCTCTACCTGCAGCCTGCTGGTGAAACAACGCGACGGAAGACCCATCAAGATTGAGGGCAATGCTGAATCGGCCCTCTTCGGAAGCGGCACATGCGCTACCGGGCAGGCAACGGTCCTTTCACTCTACGATGATGCACGGCTCCGGCAACCCATTTGGCACGGCCAGCCCGCCAAGTGGGAAAAGATCGACCAGCAGGTACTTGACTCGCTGGGCGAAGCCGAGAACCGGAAGGCACGAATCTCCCTGCTCTCAGGAACGATCAACAGTCCTTCGATGCGAGAGATCATCTCGAAATGGAAGGCACGGTACCCAAACTTCAGCCATGTAGCCTACGACCCCATTTCCTTCAGCGCGATTCGCACCGCGAATGCCAATTCGTTCGGCCGCGCGGTGGTTCCTCACTACCTTTTTGACAAAGCGCAGGTCATCGCCGCTCTGGAGGCCGACTTTCTGGGCACATGGCTATCGCCGGTTGAGTTCGCACGCGCTTATGCGGCCAAGCGCAAGCCGGAAGCAACTCCGTCTCTCCATGTTCAATTCGAATCGGGCCTCTCCGTGACGGGCAGCAACGCTGATGTGCGGGTCCCGGTGGCGCCATCTGAGATGGGAGCCGTGGCCGCAGCTTTGCTTCGGAGGATTGCCGGCAAGGCACAGAGCGCCAATGTCCCGGATGGGTCCGATCCTGTCGCCAGCGAGAAGCTCGATGCCATCGCCGACGAACTATGGAAACACCGTGGTGAATCGCTGGTGATCAGCGGAGTCAATGATCTCTCTGTCCAGACGACGATCAACGCCATCAACGGGCTTTTGGGAAATATCGGCAAGACAATCGATTTAACACAACCATCACTCCAGCGTGAGGGCGATGACCAGGCCATGGCTGCGTTGGTTGAAGCCATGGAGCGCGGAGAAATTCACACTCTGATTCTCTACGGCGTGAACCCGGCCTATGACTACGCAGATGCAGAACGGTTCCTCAATGCCCTGCAAAAGGCGAAACTCGCAGTATCTTTCTCCGACCGAGTGGATGAGACCAGCCTGCACGTCCATGCAGTTTGTCCGGACCACCATTTCCTGGAAGCCTGGGGCGACGCAGAACCGGTGGCATCTCACTTCAGCCTGGCGCAACCGTTGATTGCTCCGCTGTTTGAAACCCGCGCAGCGGCGGAAAGCCTGCTGCGGTGGCTGGGCGATCCTCAACCCAACTACTACACGTATCTGCGCGAATTCTGGCGCAAGAACATGTTGCCAAGGCAGACCGAGATCAAGGACTTCGACACTTTCTGGGACCGCTCCCTGCAAGATGGCGTTGTGGTTTTAGCTTCCGCAGGCGCTACGCGCTGGCCCAGCGCGACGCGTGACTGGGAGAAAACGCTGCACAGCGTCCTGCAAGCACAGGGGCCAGCGCCTGCTTCCCGGGGCGATGACAGCTATGACCTGCATTTCTATGAGAGCGTGGCCCTGCGGGATGGACGCCATGCCAACAATCCCTGGCTCCAGGAGCTTCCCGATCCCATCAGCAAAGTGACCTGGGGGAACTACGCGGCTGTTTCTCCGAAATTAGCGGCGAAACTGGGGCTGGAAGACGGCGACGTCGTGCGGCTCAAGACCGACAGAGGGCAGATCGAGCTTCCTGCTTTCGTCCAGCCGGGACAGGAAACGCACACTATCTCCGTAGCGCTTGGCCACGGTCGCACAGCCGTGGGAAAAGCAGGCGAGCACGTGGGCGTGAACGTCTTTCCCCTGACTTCAATCAAAAATGGGGCGCGAAGCTACTCCCTCCGCAACGCGGCTGTAGAAAAGACAGGAAAGCAAGAGAGCATCGCCAGCACGCAAACCCATTTTTCCATGGAGGGACGTCCGATCGTTCTGGAGACGAGCCTGGCGGAGTTGAAAAACGGCGAGAGCAACGAAGGGAAAGAGAGCGTGCCTACACTGTGGGCCGAACGACTACACGGGGAGCACTCGTGGGGCATGGCAGTTGACATGAACGCCTGCACCGGATGCTCCGCTTGCGTGGTTGCATGCCAGGCAGAAAACAACGTGCCGGTTGTGGGCAAGGACCAGGTGGAGCGCAATCGCATTATGCACTGGATCCGGATTGACCGCTACTACAGCGGCCCGGACGAGAACCCGGTCAGCGTACACCAGCCGATGATGTGCCAGCATTGCCAGAATGCACCGTGCGAAACCGTGTGCCCCGTGGCGGCAACCACTACCAGTTCTGAAGGACTGAACCAGCAGGCATACAACCGCTGCATCGGCACGCGCTACTGCGCCAACAACTGTCCTTACAAGGTGCGACGGTTCAATTGGTACAACTACACGGACAACCCAGAGTATGACTTCAATATGGCCAGCCCGTTGGGCCGCATGGTGCTGAATCCGGATGTGGTAGTGCGTTCACGCGGTGTTATGGAGAAGTGCAGCATGTGCGTACAGCGCATTCAACTGGGCAAAAACATCGCATTGCAAGGCGAGCGCGACATGGCGGATGGCGACGTTCAGACGGCCTGCCAGCAGGCTTGCCCCACTCAAGCTATTGTTTTCGGCGACCTGAAAGATCCCAACAGCAGGGTTTCACGGCTCAGGGAGAACCAGCGCCACTATGAGGTCCTAGAAGACCTGGGCGTGCGGCCCAACGTGGGATATCTGAAAAAAGTGCGTAATCCCATAGCCAAGGCGTAAGGAGGTCCATTGAGTACTATCACAGTCGATGTGCATGGGACAGGGGCAGGTGCAACTCCAGCTCCAGCTCAAGTGCTGGCTCCCACTCCGTTGGTAGAGGGCCGGCCTACTCTTCACCAAATCACGGAGGACATTGCCTATCCACTGGAGGCACGTCCGGGAAAGGGATGGTGGATCTGCTTCGCAATTGCCTTCGCGGCGCTGCTGAATCTGGGCGGGATGGTTACCTACCTGTTTGCCAAGGGCGTTGGAATCTGGGGACTGAGCAACAGCGTGGGCTGGGCATTTGCCATCACCAACTTTGTGTTCTGGATTGGAATTGGGCATGCGGGCACGCTGATCTCGGCCATCCTGCTGCTGTTCCGGCAGAAGTGGAGAACCTCCATCAATCGCTCGGCTGAAGCGATGACCATTTTTGCGGTGATGTGCGCAGGAATCTTCCCGCTAATCCACGTAGGACGCCCATGGGATGTTTTCTTCATCTTTCCTTATTTTCCGAACCAGCGCGGTCCACTGTGGATTAACTTCCGATCGCCGCTGGTGTGGGACGTTTTCGCCATCAGCACTTATTTCACTATTTCCCTGGTTTTCTGGTACCTGGGAATGATTCCCGACCTGGCAACGCTACGCGATCGCGCCAGAGGCGGAATCAAGAAAATCGTCTTTCGCATCCTGAGCCTGGGATGGAACGGATCGCATCGCACCTGGAGCCGCTATGAAATCGTGAGCCTGATTCTGGCCGGCCTGGCAACACCCCTGGTGCTCTCCGTCCACTCCATCGTCAGCATGGATTTTGCCACGTCACTTTTGCCCGGATGGCACACGACCATATTCCCGCCTTATTTTGTGGCCGGAGCCATTTACTCGGGTTTTGGCATGGTGCTCACGCTGCTGATCCTTACGCGGCAAACGATGCACCTCCAGCACTACATCACGCTGGAGCATCTGGACAAGATGGCCAAAGTGACGATGTTCACGGGAATGATCGTCAGCTATGCCTACATCACTGAATTTTTTACTGCGTGGTATAGCGGGAACATGTATGAGCAATACCATTTCATTAACCGGGCGACCGGGCCTTATGCGTGGTGCTTCTACCTGATGGTCCTTTGCAATGTGATCACTCCGCAATTGCTGTGGACAAAAAAGGCCCGCACCAACGTGGTATTCCTGTTCATCGTTTCCATTCTTGTGAATATCGGGATGTGGTTTGAGCGCTTCGTAATCATTGTTGTCTCTCAGCATCGCTCCCAACTGCCTTCGGGTTGGGGCATGTTCTATCCGACGATCTGGGACATCGGCATTCTGATCGGCAGCTTTGGACTGTTCTTCACCTGCTTCCTGATCTTTATTCGCGTGCTGCCCATGATTGCCATGTGGGAGATCAAAGGCGTGGTTGCGCATGGCGCGCACAAGATTGCGCTGAATACCGATGAGGATGAAAGAGAGGTGGTAAATGCCTAACACAAATACATTCGTGGTTGCCACTTTCTCTGACCCGGAAGCACTGCTGCAAGCAGTCAAAGCGGCCCGAGCGGAGCAGTTCCGCATCCATGACGTCTACGCGCCTTATCCCATTCACGGCCTGGACCAGGCAATGGGTATACGGCACAGCCGCCTGCCGTGGGTAACCTTCTGGGCAGGACTCACAGGACTGATTCTGGCGTTGACGTTCCAGTTTTATACGACCGTACTGGATTGGCCTTTGAACATTGGAGGCAAGCCGGACAACTCCACCCTGGCCTTTGTTCCCATTTGTTTTGAGCTGACGGTGCTCATCGGCGGAGTAACCACGGCAGTGGCGCTGCTAGTGCGGGCAAAACTGTTTCCCGGCAGGCGCGAGCAACTGGCGGCAGAAGGCGTGACGGACGACAAATTTGCGCTGGTATTGAAAAAACGCTCCATCGACCTGAAGCACGCTTCCGCCATCCTGCGGGAGAACGGAGCGGAGAATGTGGAACAGAGAGAGATAAACTTATGAAACTCTATGCCGGCACCTGCACCTTGCTGGCCTGCATGATCGCGCTCGCGGGCTGTGGGGCGAGTTCTCAGCAAAAGGCCTATGAATACATGCCGGACATGGCTCGGGATCCTGCCTATAAAGCCTTCGCCCCCAACTCCGTCACGCGCGACGGGCTCACGCTGCAACAACCCGTAGCCGGCACCCTACCGCGAGGTTATGTTCCTTTCCATTACGGCCCTGGTGAAGACGAAGCCACTCGTGCCGGACGTGAACTCAGGAATCCGTACACTCCCACATCCAGGACCCTGGATGAAGGCAAGGGCCTGTTTCAGACCTATTGCCTGGTTTGCCATGGCGAGCAAGGGCACGGGGACGGACCGATCTCCAGCAAGATTCCAACGCCTCCATCCTACGTTTCTGACCGGCTGCTTCAATTTCCGCAAGGACGCATCTTCTACGTGATCACCCTGGGCACGGGCAAGATGCCTTCCTATGCCACCCAGCTCAGCACAGACGAACGCTGGAAGATTGTGACTTATGTTCACACGACTTTGCAGGGGCTGAAAGATGGAGAAGCAGTTCCCGCCGGAGGAATGAAATGAGCGAGCTGAGCTTCCACGTTTCTTCCCGGAGCCGCACGTTTCCTGTATTTCTGGTTGCACTGGGAGCCGGGGTGGCAATTTACGGATTGCTGGCCCAACCCGAGCGCACCTGGCCCAACCTGCTTCTGGATGGCTTTTATGTTGCTTCAATGGGCATTTCAGCCGTCTTCTTTCTAGCCGTGACCCGAGCAGCGGGCGCGCGCTGGTCCGCGAACCTGCGGCGAGTTCCGGAAGCCCTGAGCAGCATCCTGCCGGCAGCGGGAGTTCTGCTGGCCCTGATGTTCTTCGGCCGCCAGACGCTCTTCCCCTGGACCCGGCCTGGGTACTTTGCCAAAGCGTCGGCAATTGCCGGGAACGTACACTACCTGAATCCGCCATGGGCTTTAGCACGCATGGCGTTGACGTTGGCAGCATGGATATTCTTTGCCTGGTTGTTCCGGCGGACTTCCCTGCAGCAGGACCGCGAGGCCAATTCCAGCCTGGCCCTGCACCACCGTTTGAACCGGTATGGGGTGGTTTTTTTACTGGCTTTCGCCCTCACCTTCACTTTTGCGGTGTATGACTGGCTGCTCTCGCTCGATCCGCAATGGTCCAGCACCATGTTTGCTTTTTACACCTTTGCCGGAACGTTTGTGCAAGGGATTGCAGGAGTCACGCTGGCGGTTGTGCTGCTGAAGGAGCGGGGCACGCTGACCAAGGTGAGCGAGCATCAACTGCACGACCTGGGCAAGATGCTTTTCGCATTTACTATTTTCTGGGCTTACATCTGGACCTGCCAGTATCTGCTCATATGGTACGGAAACATTCCAGACGAGATTACGCACTATCTCACGCGCACCAATGGCCCGTGGCTTTATTTATTTGCACTGAACTTCATCCTGAACTGGATTGTTCCCTTCACGACGTTGCTTACCATTCGCGCGAAGAGAAACACCAAAGTGTTGAAGATGGTGTGCGTGGTTGTCTTAGTTGGACATTGGCTGGACCTGTATATGCTGATCATGCCGTCAATGTGGCGAACGCCGAAGATCGGCTTGATTGAAATCCCAATCGCAGCCGGATACGGCGCATTGGCCTATCTGATTTTTGTCCGGACCTTGCAAAAAGCGCCGCTGGCGCCTTTGCACGATCCCATTGTGGCGTATGAGCAGGTGCAGCAGGTCTATGCCGCGGAACTGCACACCTCGTAGTCTGTTGGAGTTGAACAATGATGAATGGGTACGGAAGCATTCTTAAACTCGGTACGTTAATCACCAGCGCGGTAGCCGCCGCTGCCGTTGTGTATTTGCAACCCGATGCGGCCAAGCAACGAGACCTGCCCAACCGGTTGCCGGAGGCTGCGCCTTATGTATTGGCTGAGGCAGATGCGTTCCCGCCTCCGTTTCATCAGCATTGGGAGCAGGAGGACAGCCCGGGACAATGCCAGACCTGCCATCAGAAGATTTTTGATGAGTGGAACGGCTCCATGATGTCCAACTCGTGGCGCGATCCGGCGTGGCGCGCCGCTTTCCTGCTGCTGTCTCGCGCGACCTCCGCCAACGGAGAGTGCGATACTCCCGAGCCGCCCGACGGCACAGAAAAAGCCGCCCAAAATCCTTTCGCCAACAAAGGCGAGTGCAGTTCCACTTTTGACCTGGGAACGCAGAAGTACACTCTTTCCCGTCCGGGCTCGCTTCTGGACTTTTTCTGCTCGCGCTGCCACATGCCCACGGATTACATTGACAACGTTCCTTTGAAGAACGTTAAATTCGATCCCCACACGGGATTGGAAACGGCACCCGGCGACCAGAATTTCTTCCCCACTTCAGATAATGGCACGGGAATCGCTTATGCCACGCTGGATTCGCAGTATCGAAATACGGAATCCGGCAAGAGTGGAATCATCTGCGCCGTTTGCCACACCTACGCTGAAACCCGCGATACTCCGTTCCACAACTATGCTCGCGCTGACAGCGCGTATGTGCCGGCAACCGGCACCAAGTCGCGATCGGAAGTGTTGAGCGCAGGCGAGCAGGACACTTTCAAAGTTCCAGACGCATCCAGGCAGAACCTGGGATACAGTATCGGCGCAGGTTCCTACCGGCTCTCGCCCCACGCTATTGCATCAGCGGAGCGTTTCGGCCCCCTGGCCGCAAATCAACCGCCCACACCCACGGACTCCTACACCAGCCAGATTTTTGGACAGGAAATTCCCTTTCAGCACATGGACCCAGCCAAGCACAAGGGCTACCACCAGACAATGTTTGTGCATGCGGAAATGTGCGCGGCCTGTCATGACGTCACCAATGCCCTGCCGATTAAAAACTCTCTGGGAAAGTGGGTTGGCGGATTTCCCATTGAACGAACCTATACAGAATGGGCCAACAGCGTGTATGCGGACCGTCCGGGGAACAAGAATTTTGATCCTAAATTCAAGCGCGATTGCCAGAGCTGCCACATGCAGCAGGACTACGGCCAGCCGGGCACGGCCCAGACGCTCTATCAAGATGGCAAGCCGCTGCCGCCGCAAGTGGACCGCGTAGTCAACCAGGGCCAGGGTGGATCGCCGCATCCATTCTTCACCCATCATTTTGTTGGCGGCAATGCTTATATACCCGGCCTGGTGGGAAAAGATGTTGATTCGAGCGGCAACGTCGCTCCTTATCCTGAACTCTCTGCGTTCAGTTTTTCTTCCGCTGATCATAAGAGCGTGTATTCCAGGGGATTCTGGACGCACGCGGAGCGGCGTGGAGCCTATACGCAGCAGGTACGGTTAGCCTGGGACCGCTTGCGCCACGTCCTCAGCATGGACATGCAGGGTCCGGCGACGATTTCCGCGGGCACAAACGCTTCCGTCGCCGTCACTGTGGCCAATACGGGCAGCGGACACAACTTCCCTACCGGTTTTCCTGAAGGCCGCACAGCATGGCTGGCGCTCCATGCCTACGACCTGGCTACGGGAAGAGAACTTGTAATCCACGATAACATCTGGAACCGAAATTCCGTTGGCGTGGGGAACTTGACCACGGAGGAAATGGTAGACCCGAATTTCCCAGGCTGCGATTGGAAGATCCCGGCTGGATCAGCCGATCCTTATTCTGTCCAATTCAAGGCAGTGGCTTCTCTGGGCGACGGATGTCCGACCCTGGCTTTGCCTTACGCCACACCGCTGAATCTGGTCACCAATAAACAAGGCCTACCCATTGACAAGGACGGGCGCGTAATCGACCAATCCAATCCCGGCCTGGAAGTATTCAAAGACTCGAACGGCAATGGAGACTACTTTGATGACTCGTTCCTGCGAGATTCACGCCTGAAGCCAAGAGGCCGCGCGGAGTACCAGCAGAAAATTGACCGCTACTCGGTGGTAGTACCGCCGGGCACAAAGGGACCGGTGGTGGTTACGGCGGCGGTCTACTACCAGTCCATTGAAGCCATTGTGGCCCTGAAATTCCTGGGAAATATGGCGGACACCAACAATAACTTCATTCTTGAGCCTTGCGTCCTGGGTGGCCTGTGCGATGGAAGGAAGCCCAGCGGAGAGCCGGCCGTGGTTGAGGGCGCACCGCCAGTACCGATGATCGTACGCAACCTGGTCATCCCGATTGCAGGCGCACCTGCTGAACAGAAACTGCCGGACATCGCCATGTATCCGCAACCTGGCTCCAGCGAGGTTTATCAGGATGCAGTGGTCAAATTGTTTTTCTCGAAACCGATGCGCACCATTGATAGCCGCAACTTTACGCTGACTGATCCTCACGGATCGGCGGTGGCAGGTGAAGTCAGCCAGATTGGCGATGGGACCTGGGGCTTCTTCCCCGGCCAAGTCCAGCTCAAAGCAGGTGAACGCTATACTGCCCGACTCAAGGCTGGGGCTTGTGACGTGTTCGGCAATTGCACCAAGCAGGACACGGTCTGGAGTTTCACTGTAAGCAAAGACCCAGCCCGAGCCAGCGGCGACACCAGCATCCCAACGGGATTCAGGCTGTCCAGCCACAGCCCACAGGCAGAAGCGACGGCATCACGCCGACAAGACGGCAAGACTCCACGCAAGGTCAACAACGTGGCGACTTTGCGAAAATAGCCGCCGCACCTACACAAACGAGTGCCCCTGGATCTTTTACGTATCCAGGGGCATTTTTTAGTTTGAATGCAATTAGCTAGAACCCAAGGCCGAAGTGCGTGGCAAAGGTAATCGAATTGGCAGCAGGGCCACCTGTAGGACGACTGAACTGGACCGGAAAGTCCGCTTCTACAAAGTAGGCCTTGAAAAAGCGGCTTTGGTCTTTGAACTTCCAGCTCTTATTGATCAAAGGTATGAATCCCACTTGGGGAGAGTTGACGCTGAAAGCTGCGCGTATTCCCAATGTTATGCCGTGCTCCAGACCATAAAGGATTCCGGGATCAACGACAAGGGTGGTTTCATGCGGCTTCTGGCCGACAAACGGGACCATCTCCAGGTCGACAGCGAAATGTCCCTGTCCCTTGAAGGTGACTCCGACGGGGAAGCCGATGTTGTATGCATCAAACTGCGTTGTTGTGTTGCCATTGGCATGCGTGACCCAGGGAATTACGAACCCTACGTGCCCGCCTACCGTAATTTGAGCATGGGCTGGCACGGCAATGCAGACCAGCGCCAGCAACAAGATGGCGGCAGAGTACAGCATCCTGACACGCGCGTTTTTGTTTTGGTTGTTGGTTTTCATTGTGTTGTTTTTGCTCCTCTCACACTGCTGTATTTAAAAACAAAATTTTGGATTCTCAGGCCAGCGGAAAACAGGAAATGCCAGAGATAGAGGACCCGACTGGCCAACACGAAGGGGCGGCAGACGCTTACCGCATCCAGCTATTGGGTTGTTTCTTCCGAGGCGTCAACGATGCGATTACCCGATTGTGCATAGCAACGGGTCCGAACAGCAGCCGGTGATTCTACGAAGTACGCTCTGGGCGTACCCAGCGGCTAAGCCGCATCACCGACAGCGGCCTGTGCCATTATTTCGTCCTCGAGTGCAACTTCCGTCTTTTTCACGTTCGGGAGCAGCGCCCAGACAAACATGTTGTAGCCAAAAGCCATCAGGGCGCCGAAAGCAAAGCCGATCCCCATGTAGGCCAGCGGCGTGATAACAGCCAGCAGCATGCCGGTCTCAGTGGCTGCTGAGTGGGTCGCGGAGGCACTCAGAGACAGCAGCAGGGTGGAAAAGAAAGGGACAAACACGATGGACAACGCGCCATGGGCGATTGCCGAAATGGCCGCCACAAACAGCACGTTCACTTGATTGCTCCGTTTCACTGGATACTCCTTTTTTCTGAATCACTGTGGTTGCTGGTTTTCCCCATAAAAACAAAACGGCCCAGAGAGATTCCTCTCCGAGCCGAATCTTCAGTCCTAGCCGGAGCTGCGCTCCGGGAACCAAAATCAGGGCCCTAGGCCACAATGGCTATGAAGTCAAGCAATCAGGTGTTTCGATAAGTCTTTCTGGTCAGCGCTTCCACGCATATAATTTCACCGCCACGAAACTGAATGGCGATGGAACCCGGATACTTCCTGGTTTTCATGAAATCACTAAAGGCCACAAACAGTTCTCTGGTAATCGGCACCTGGGCGCCGTTGGGAGAAACAGCAAAGTATCCGCTTTTGCTCACGTCGCGTTGCGACCGTTCCTCGATGGTTGCGGCGGATTTCGCCACAGCATTATCAGCATACGACATTCTGCTATCGGGCATAGGATTTTACCTGCATTTCCTCTTTCCTGGTCTTGAGGTGGATGAAAGACTTCAATCCGCTGGATCAGCGCGAAGATTCAACAGATCCAATATTCAGCGGGCCCGGGTTTGCGTGCGGCATTTTTTGGCCTGGCCATCGCCGCACCCGCCCCCAGGCGAGTACAGATCCATGGACAGGGGTGAGATGGACTCGCGGCTTGCAAAACATACGCAGACGATGCAAGACGGAAAGAAGAAATGGCAGCGAGACGGAGGGGATCAAAGGTGGCAGCTTGCGTCCGGCCCATTTAGCGGCTCCTTGGTTAACGCCGTTTGATTGACTTTCGATCGCGCGTACAGTTCGTGCAATTCCTGGATCAGCATTGAGTAAAAACAGAACCGGCCCGGGCAGCATTCGCTCCCCAAACCAATTCTCGTTCATTCCGGATAGAATCCGGGGAAACGACCTCAGAACTGCAACTTCCACGATTCAGGAAAACCCAGAATAACCCTCTCCGGCGACGGAGGGTGCGACATTATGAGTTCATTTGCCACTATAAGATTTCTTTATAATCACTGAAGGATTCCTGGGAGCCGTCCGGAAATATAAACTATTTATAAGTTTTCTTTATGACTGCTTCCAAGCCTGCAACACCGCCATTACGGAAATGAATTGTCACAGAACCTGTAGCTTTGCTACCCTCAGAAAAATCCCAGAGAGCTTTGAACAATTCTTTGGGAATTTCAATCCACTCTCCATCGGGACCGACGACGGTATATTGCGGCAAGTTTTGTTCAATTGATAGCACTGACGCCATCTGGCTCCTTCATCAAATAAACACGCACTGCGGGCCAGCAACATCCAACTCAAAAGACAACCGCATCATACAACTTTACAATCAACTTACAAGGCAGTTTACAACGAAAAGCACTTATGTATTTATTCAGTAAAAATTTTGTTCTGTTTTTAGAACAAACGGGAATTTCAAGGAAAATTCTGATTTTAGAATATTTATTTACAGTTTTTGGAATACATTTCCAAGAGATCCGCGCCTCTGATTCTTTGAAAGCTCCAAACAAGCAAACCTGCGCGTGGCCACAACCTTAAGAAATACTCAGCAATCAAATCAGGCAATTTCCGGGCAGCGCTTGCAGAAGAAAAGCAAACATATCACACAGTTTATGTAAACCCCACATTGCCGCGACCCGCAAATTAACAAAGGTCTGGTAAAGTACTCGCGTCGTCCACAATCTTGTGCATTCGAGGTGGATCAGTTCTGTGACGCTTTCAATGAGCCGGATCCAGTGGCGCCAATGATTTTTCTGCGCCCTGTGCAATGTGTACTTGTTCCAGCGTGGTTTGCCGTACTGCTTACTCTTTGTGCGGCTGCTGCCCAAGAGAGGCCGTCGTCCGCCGATTCTGACGCCGACAATAAACTGGTGGAAGCTAATCCCGGCAGACCAACAGTTTCCACTCCCGCAACGCTGACTCCTCCCGGCTACCTTCAAGTCGAGACAGGCGTGCTTGGCGCAGAAAAGTCAGGTGAATTCGCTAACCGCACGGGCATCGAGGCGGTGGTCAAGCTGTCACTCACACGGCGTTTTGAACTGCTCGTCCAAACAGAACCCATGGTGTTTTCCGATCTGGGCCTCTCCGGAGACAGAGAGCCCGGTGAAGTCTTCGCTGGTTTTCAGGCGCTCATTCATAAGGGGGAAGGCTTACATCCAACCTTCTCCGTGAGTTATTTCCGGCGGCTCTATGCGAGCCCTGCCCCTGAATTAGATATGGGCACCAATCGGCAGTCGGCACTGTTATTGGTGAGCTTTGATGTACGGCGCTTTCATATTGACACCAATGGAATCGTAACCGATCAAATCACCGATGCAACGGTAGTACACCGCGCGCAGTTCGGGCAAACATTTTCGATTTCCCATCCGGTATTCCACCACCTGGCGATGTCCGGCGAACTGTGGCACTTCTCCCAACCCCTTACCCGATCCAACGCAGCGGGGCTATTGCTGGCCCCCTCCTACGCCGTGAATCGGCTCCTGGTTCTCGACGGGGGATTTAACAGAGGACTTACCGGCAGCAGCACCCGATGGGAAGGCTTCATAGGACTGACATATTTATTTCCCAAACGGTTGTGGTGACATCGCTTAATGCTAAGCCTCTATGCTCATATTCGCGGCAAAACACAGATAAAATAGCCAGCTACCAAGGTCAATCACTATGAAATATATGCTGGCAATTCTGTTTATCGCTGCATTGGTTGTGGGGCAGATATCGAAAAGCCCGGAGGCCGGAATCAAGCATCCTCGACTGGGATTTACCCAGACGCAAGAGGACGCCCTTGTGGACACGGATATGTTCGATGAGCAAAAGTATATTGAGGAGAGCGGTTCAGATAGTTCCGGAGTTAAGACCAAGCGCTCAGCTCACGAGATGACCTTGACACATGAGTTCATGGATGGGTTTAACCAAGTCAAGGAATGCGACGGGATCGTTCTCCTGGGCGCAGGCACTCAACCATCCGACTTTACAGTCAAAATCATGGTTGATTCCCACGATACACCGGGCCAGAAGCCAGTTTGGGTCTGGATTCTTCGGAATACGAGCACGAAGAAGTTGGTCCCTGCAGACAGCGAAAATTCCGCCAAGGAAGCAGCCAGGGCTGTTTGCGGCGCAGTATGGAAACAAGCAGATACGGACCACACGAAGAAAGCATCTCCGTGAACAGGGGGCCTTTGGGGGTAAAAACCCCGGCCGCCTAGCTGTTGGAATTCACGTCTTCAGTCTTTGCTACGGTGGTAGCGGTCTTGTCTGCTTTTTGCCCGCCGTCGCCGTCTTTAAGCGCATCTTTGAAATGACGGATGCCGTCGCCCAGGCCTTTACCAAAGTCAGAGATCTTTGAGGGACCAAAAAACAGGAGTCCAACGAGTAGCAGGACCAACAGGTGCATGGGTTGCGCAAGACCTTCAAACATATTTCCTCCTTATTTACCGCCAGAGTTACAAGAACCTTATATCTTGCTGCATTACTCAGTGCTGGAGTGCCCGGGCAATGGCATCGCTGATTGTGGTTTCGCCGTTCTGGTTCCAGCCTTTGAACTCCTCCAGGATGATTCCATCTTTGCTTAGAATGTAGTAACGGGGGAAACCATCTACGCGAAAAGCGTTGTGCAAGGCGCGATCGCGATCGTAAACCTGGCCCCAGTTCATTCCATTGGCTTGAGTAAATTGCTCCCATTGTGGTTGCGGATCGTATTCATCAATGCTGATGATGGCGACCCTGGCGGGATCGATTTTTGCCGCCAACTCTTTCAGCGAGGGCAGCGACACACGGCAGAAAGAGCACCACACACCCCAGAAATCCAGCAGGACAACTTTGCCCTTCAGGGTATCCAGGTTCACTTCTTCTCCGGTGCTAAGCTTTGCCGAAAACTCCGGCGCATAGTTCTTGCGAATGCGGCTGGGGTCGGCAATAAATCTCTGAAGCTCGCGCCCTCTGGGCGTACCGGCAAATTGCGGGGCCACGGTTTTCAGCACCGCAACGCCTTCGGCATCTTTGGATTCTTTGAGGAGCACGAAGCCGAGATTAAATCTGCATTCAGTGCATTGAGGATCCAGCGACGCCGCCGCTTTGAAAGCGGTTTCCGACTGCGCCAGATTGCCTTGGCGTCCCAGAATGACACCGCGGTACAGATCGGCGTTGCAACGCTGTGGACCATTCGCTGCGACGGCGAGCGCCTGGTCGGCAAAGTTCAGAGCGTCATCGAATTTGCCGTCCACCATTGCAATTCGGGCCAGCCAAACCAAACAATCGGAACACTTGTTTTGCCGGAGTTCGTTGGCCCTGGTGAAGCGCCTTGCAGCTTCGACATTATCATTTTGCAACGCCGCTTTTTTGCCTGCTTCGAATTCATCGTTAAAGCGCGGTTCCTGGTTCTGCGCCGCAGCAACGAGGACAGGAGAAGCAGAAAGGAACAATGCCATCAAGAAAAACAGGGGGCTTGCAAGAAATCGGCGATGCGCTGGCACAGTAATCCTGGAACTCATGACTCCTCAACCGATCTTCTTGCTTTTTGCAGGCGTTTTGGCCGGCGTGCCCGGCGGCGGACTTTCTTTGAGCAATCCGTCGAGGAGCGCGCGGAGGGAGTTTTCATCCTCCAGTGTTGGGTCTGTGCGGGTCCCGGTGGTGGCGCGTATCATGCCCGCGCGGTCAATCACAACGATCTGCGGAATGCTCAACATCTCTTTCGGGGTACGTCCGAGGTAGCTATCCACCTGGTCCTTGGTAGCGAAGCCTACTGGATAAGCGAGCTTGAGATAGTTCACGGTGGGCTGGATCAATCGTCCTCCGCTTTCTCCCCTGACATTGGGTGGATCGAAGACCACACCCAGCGCCTGAAAGCCGCGGGGCGCCAATTCGCCGTTGAGTTTGTTCAGCATTTTGGCAACGCGCAGGCAGTGGTCTGACTGGATGAACCAGAAGTCCAAGACCACAACCTTACCTTTCAGGCTGGAAAGGAGAGTGGTTTTGCCGGAAGGATCGGATGGATTGGAGATAATGAACTCCGGCGATTTACGCGCGGCCGGCGTGAGAGAAGGCGGCAGGGCAAACGCAGCCGCAAGCAAAAGAAGAACCAGAACAGGCACGATGATCTTTGGCATTGACATATTTTAACGCCGCGAGATTGATCGTTTATACGTCTTTCCACTTCTCCGCAATCTGATTGATTTCCGCTTCGGCGGCACGAGCAGCATCCATGGGAGCCGCTTCGCCCTTTATCACTCTGGCAAACATTTTGGGAATGACAAAGGTGTTGAATGCCTCCATGAATGTCGGCGTTGCGAAATTTGGCGCCCCAAGATTCGGCGTCCAGTGCAGCGCATCCTTAAGAGCGTAATATTTGTCCGGCGGGACCGCGGTCGCATCCTTCTCCAGGCGCACGACCAAATTAGGCACAGTCTTCGGGTAAGTGGGAAAGTTGCAGCCCAGGCTTTTCTCGTAGATCGTCCTGGAGTTGCTGATCATATCTGCCAGGAACCGCTTGGCCGTCTCCTGATTGGCGGAAAAGTTCCACACCACCGAACAGTTGGTTACCTGAGGATACCCGGTAACTCCATAGGACCCGAGCAAGGGAGGGGCCACCATGATTTTCCTGGCCAGTTCCGGATTCCGTTTTTCTGCCCGCCGCAACAGGCTGATGCTGCTCAAGGTACAGGAAATCTTTCCCGATAGCATGGCTTCAACATTCCCTGCCGGATCCCAGGTAAGCTGATCAGGGGTTCCCGCTTGCTGGCACAGCAGCTTGGCAAAATTCAATGCCTCCACAGTCGGTGCAGTCACTTCGATACGCTCCCTGGTGTTGATGAGGGGGCCATTGAACGCGTACAGAAGGGTGTGGGTGGTGATGTTGCCCTCTAAGGTAGGAGTGAAGGCCAAGCCACAGGGGAGGCTTGTCTTTTCCCGCACTCGTTGCCCGCCAACGCGTAGAGTACCGTAAGTAAGCGGACCGGCAGGCATGCGGGAACCCAGCCATGCATCTTCGAAGAAGAGCAGCGGGTCAGGAATCCATGAATCAGCAACGGCAAAGTATTTCTTGGTTTTGAGATTCAGCGTGGAGCGAAAAGCAATCTGAGGAATGGAGCCCTGGCTCATAGCCACTGTGTTGTAGATTTCCCCGTGTTCAATCACGTACTGCTGGAATTCCGCCGGAGGCCAGGGGAACATGAAGATGTCGCGCCCCTTGCCAGCCTTGATTTCGGCCTTGGCTTGAGCGTAGACGCTTTCTATGGGAACCTCGTCGACAGTGACGCGGGTATTGTGGTGCTCTCCCCATTCCTTCGCCATACTTTCAAACCAAGCGTCAAACTCGGGGAGAAAGTGGGCCCACTTGGCGATCTTGAGGGTTTTATGAGCCGCGAAAGCGCTCTCTGTGAAAGTAAAGAAGGGGCCAACGGCAGCAGCGGTGGCTGCCAACTTAAGAAATTTCCGGCGAGAGAACTTGCTCTCTTTTACCCTGGGCATGACTGGTAGAGTTCCCCAAAAGGGAGTGACAAAAACCCCCTGGCGAGGAGTTTACCTTGCCAGGGGTAGGACCAAGAAATCCGTCCTTTTGCAAGGACGGAGCTAAGAGTTAATTCGAACCCGCAGCCGTAGTTACCTGGCTCTTCTGCGACGCAGAGAACAGCTCGTTGAAGAAAACGCCAAAGATCTGCAAGCTGGCAAAGTTCAGGTTGAAGCGGAAATCAACTGGAACACCGTTGGAGAAGCGCACCGAATCCAGGAACGCGTCCTGGGCAATAGCGCCAGCGCGAGGATCCTGAATGGCGGGGCAGATGTCCCATACCGCTGCGGGAAAATCGGCAACGCCTGAAGTATCCAACTGGCCTTCACGTGCGCAGCCTTCTCCATCCGAGAACAGGGGGCCCACGGAACCGGCAGCGGGGCCGAACGGGGTGGCTGGTGAAATGTCCTTGCCTTCGAGGAAGTTCAACTCGTTCCCGGTAGTGATGACGCCGGTGCCATCCAGGTTATGGCCGTGCATTTGAAACAACTGGTTCATGAAGCCGTTGCAAATCGGATCCGGCTGCTCACCCGTAGCTGGGTTGCCCACCGCGTGGTGGGTAAACCAGAAGTAGGTGTTGATCCAGATGCCCAGCAGGTCGTCGCAGAAGTAGCCGAAGGGAGCATTGAAAACGTTGCCGGTCACTGCGCCTACGGGATCATTGTTGTCGCTGCCATCCATGGCATTGCGGTTGCTGGCAAATCTCCAATCCTCGCGGAGATTCGGTGTAGCTTCGCTGGCCACGGAGAAGCAAGGCGTGCCTGTCGGAAGCGGGTTTGCCAAGCCATCCCCAAAAAGAGAGCCGCAAGGCGAGGGCGCTAACTGGCCCGCGAACGGCTGGCCAGTGGGTATCGCCTGCTTGATGGCCGGATAGGCCTCAAAGTTGCTGACGATATTCTGCAAGGCGAAGGCACGAAGCGTGTTGCCTGGAGCCTCCCCCAGGGATGCGTCGCCAATGGAGATCTGTATACCCGGGTTTTGCTGAACGCCTTCCAGACCGCCGTTAATGAAGCCTACAGTGCGAGTAGGCGGGTTTTGCAGGAAGGCATTCTGGCTCTGCAGGAAGCCAATCAGGCTGATGAAATCGGTGGCATTACCCGATTGATCGTCGATATAGCCGCCTGTGGTGGACAGGATGCGGAAGTTTCTGCGTGTCGGATCTTTTCCAGAGCAATTGGCCGTGTCTGCCACATAGTTGGCCTGGTGGGAATTACGCGCAGGTGGACCAAATTGCCGGGCACTTCCAAAACGGCCTGACACCTGGGCGGGATCAATCCCGTTGTCGGTGTAAAACTGATCGGTGAAATCGCAGGGTGCCGGGTTAAAGTTGTCATCCGCGTCCCCGATGGGGGGCGGCGAGTCCTGTTGCGCAGCAATCTTCGGTACCGCCGCGAACAACAGTGCTACGAACGCCATTACGTATACAAAACCTATGGCATACTTTTGTGCGCTTTTCATCACTTTTGATCCTTCCTCCGGAATGCCCTGGGGATCGACCCCGGCACCGGAATTGAAAACTGCATGGTCAAATTTTTCCAACCCCTCGGCGAACCGTCTAGGACCTCGGAACGCCAATTGAATCGGGCCGCAGCACGCTCCATACAATGCTCTCCGCAAGGAACTCGGCATGGGCCATTCCCGGACACGCAGACCACAACATCAGTGGCTCGTTTCCGAAGCGAATGTTTCCGATATGCTGAGTTTTGTCCTTGTCGATTTTCGGGTCTGGGTAGGTGAAGCCAATACCCGCACGGACCTTTTCCACGTCAGCAGGCTTGCCAGTCAGGAAAGTCCAGCCTGGCATGGCCGCGTACATCTCGTGGTGGTGCTTGAGCACGTCTACTGTGTCCTCTTCCGGTTTCAACGTGATCGAGTACATGAAAAGGTCTTTGTTCAGGTCGGCGGCAAGCAGCTTCTGCACCTTGGACAGATTGGCCATGACCAGGGGACAAATGTCGTCGCACTTGGCATAGAAGAAATTCAGCGTGACGATTTTGTCCTTCACCAGGTCATCGTAAAACAGCACCTTTTTGCCCTCCTGGGTAAACAGGGGGACATTGGGCAGATGCAAACGCTGGATACGCTGCCGGGCCATTTCTGACTCGGTGAGCGGCTTGCTGTCGCCTTGAGGGCGGGTGGCGCCGGCGGCTTTGAGTACACCGCCGGCAAGAGGAGCCATTCCTAACAGGCCCAACAACGTTCTTCTCGATACATTCATGGCTCAGTCTCCTTTGCGCCTTTCCCTTTCTCTCATAGCACTTTATGGCACGTTGATGTTGTCTTCGCCTCCCGGCGGCACGACATGCCAGATAGCCATCATGGCGTGGTCTTCGTGCACCACGTTGTGGCAGTGGATTGGATACTTGCCCAGCCAATCACGGAAGCGGAAGAAGAGTTGGACACGCTCATTGGGATGCAATTGGGTGACATCCTTGCGCCCGATATCTGTCGGTACGGTTGGGGCCACGCGGCTGCGGCTCAGGATCTGATGCTCCTCCAGGTGGATGTGGACGGGGTGCGTCCAATCACCGGTGAGGTTGGTCAGGAGCCACTGCTCCACGCTGTTCTGGCGCACGGCGAAGCGGAACATCTCTGTTGACTCGCCGCCGGTTCCGCCATTCCCGTAGCCGCAATCCATAAACTGTCCGTTGATGGACCACTGGCCGTTCAAGCGGTCAAACTTGAACGTGCGGACGATTCTTGGATCAACGTTGGTGCTGGGCAGCGCGTAGTAGCTCGGCCCGGTGGCCGGATTGACGCTATTGTCAGCAACTTGCGGTCCAGTCACCCGGAACTGCAGGACCAGGTTTTGGCCGTTGTTAAAATTCGGGGGCAGAATGGCGCCGTTGGTGGTAACGCCGAGATTCTGGCACTCGGTAGTGCCGGTGCTCTGACCGCCATTGGGGAATAACTGGCTATCCACAGCCGTGGGTCCCTGACCGTTGAGCTGGTTCAGGCGGTTTTCCAGGTAGACCGTCGAGCCGTGGGAGAATTGGGAGAAGTCAATGATGACGTCCACGCGCTCGGCTGGGCCAATGCGCACGCTGGTCACCTGAACCGGCTTCGGAATCAGGTTGCCATCCGTTCCAATCAGGAAGAATGGATTGGTCGTGGGATTACCCGCTCCGCCGACGTTGCCGGTCAGGAAGAACTCATAGAAGCGAGACGGACCGGTATCCAACAGGCGGAAGCGATAACGCCGCGGTGAAACCACTAAGTACGGCTGGATGGTGCCATTCACCAGGAACTTGTCGCCCAGAATTCCGTCCAGGTTGAACAGATCGAAGACCAGCTTGCCAGTCGGGTCATAGACTTTGTCGGCAAAGGCCAGCGGGATATCAAACTGCGGGAAGCTGGGAAGACGGAAGCCGGTGGTTTCGTTGCCCGTATCGAACTGGTTGAACAGGCAGTAGAAACCGAACAGCCCTTTATAGGTATTCTGCGAGGTGAAGTCCACGCGGTGATCGTGGTACCACAGCGAACTCAGCGCCTCATTGACGTCCCCATCGGGCGCGTTGGTGGAATTGAACCCAGCCAGCACGTTGGGATAGTACTGGTCGCAGAAATGGCCGGCGGGATAGAAGTCGCAGGGGTTGCCGTCACTCTCTGAGGGCGTGTGCCCGTTGTGCAGGTGGGTGCTGACCGAAGGCATACCGAAGCCGGTGTTGTTCACCTGGTTGGTTGCCGGCAGCGAGTTGGTGTTACGCGTGAGTTGCGGCGCGCCATAGAAAGCCTGATAGGTAGGTCCAGGGCTGCGTGGACCCGAGCCGTCGTCAAAGCCCCAGATGGTTTGGGGGCCGATATTAGGATCGCTGGTCTGCCGAGCCGTGAACTGCTTCTGGGTGAAGTGATAGAGAGTGGCAGGAACCACCGGGAACCGGCTGGAACTAATTCCGGGCGCCTGGAAGGCCGCCGCGCGCACTTCACCTGCCCCGACATTCGGATTCAGGGTGGGTGTAGGACTCAACGAACTGAGCTTACGCGGCTGGGGCATGACCACCAGAGGATCCCTGAACGGCTGGGTCGCCGGGCTGGCGGTCTGGTTGCCAGGAAGACAGTTCTGCTGTGTGCCCGGGCTGGTGTTGGAGCCGCCACCGCTTTGTGGCATTACCTGTCCGAGCCCCTGGGCTCGGGCGCTCAGGCCGCTCTTGGCGACCAACATGCCACCCGCTGTGAGCAATCCCATCTTGAAAAGGTCGCGCCGGCTGGTCAGCCCGGCAGCGATCAGTTCGCGCCGGTTTTTGGCGGCTTCTTCCATTTCCTTGAAGCGTCGCCTGGAGACCTTCTCGCCGAAAACGTTGTAGTACATAGACATGCCTCCCGTTCGGATTTTCAATGTTGAGAAATTCGTTTAAGTCGGACAGCTGGATATTTAGAAAGTCGGTCGCCACGAGCAAACGAGACAGGAAACGGTCTGTTCGCCGCGGTTGTGGAAGCAGGTACCGGGGACCCGCCGGCCACGGGAGAGAAGATACTCCAGAGATCTTGTTGCGCAACCGCAAAGGCTTAGCGGAAAGTGATTTCAGTTAGCCTTTGAAGCCACCGTTTCGTTTTCCGCCAAATAAACAGGTTTTTCAGCTTAGGCGAGTTCCTGGAACATAAATCTTGCTGGATACCCGTCCCAAAAAAAAACCGGGACCGTTTGTGGCCCCGGATCATTCACAAGTGCCCAGACGTTAATGAACGTTTAACGCTACGTCGTCAATCACGAATGAGGTTTGCAGGCTACGATCTTCACTCCCTTTGAAGTTGATCTTGACCTTCTGTCCAATGAAGGAGCTCATATCGAACGAATGCTGTTGGTAACCAGCCGCATGATTCAGGTTAGAGAACGTCCCCAGGGTTGCCAGCAAGGTACCGGAATTGCTCAAGACCTGGATCTGGAAAGTGTCATACGCGGTGGTGGTTGTAGTTTCCGCAGTGTCAATGTGCAGCCAGAAACTCAAGGTGGCAACGGTCATGTTGGAGGGGATGGTAACCGTCTGGGTGACGGTGTCAGTATGGGTGAAACCGTAGCCATCCAGCCAGGCATCCCATTTTCCGCTATGAGGCGGCTCGAAGCTGGAGTTGTTGATGACCAGTGGCGTAGTAAACCAGGGATGGGAATGGTAGCCTTTCTCAAACCCTGGATTGCCAAGGAGTTGTTGCGTCACCAGCGTATTGATAGTCAGCCCCAGGGTAGTGGTATGAGCCAGGACGCCGGAAACTCCAGTGATGGTCACGTTTGCAGTTCCAGTAGTGGCCGTGGAACTCGCGGCGAACGATACAAGACTGCTTGAGGTGGCTGGATTGCTGGCGAAGGTGGCGGTCACGCCGGAGGGCAAACCGGAAGCAGAGAGATTCACGTCTCCGACAAATCCGTTGGTGGGAGTAACGGTAATCGTAGTGGTTCCATTGCTACCTTGGGTAACGCTCAGGTCGGCTGGAGAATCGGACAGCGAGAAGTCCGGAGGGCCTCCGGGCGGGGGCAGGACGCAATTATTCGCAGCGTTCGAGAATTCGTACTGGACGGTGTAGGTGGTGGCGTTGGCGACATAGGAACCTTGCTGCTGGTTGCAGATGTCACCAATTTCACCGTTGACGGAGTCGTACCATGCCACGGGCGAAGCCAGGGTGAATGCGAGGCTGGCCATTGGGTCCGTGATTGCTTCCGCCAATTCGTGGCTGCTTACGGCGGTGTAATTGCCGAAAACGGTGGGAGAAGAACCGCATCCCGTGTAGCAACCGCTCCCAGGCTGCATGTCCGGAAAGATACCGTACAGAAGATTCATTGAGTTATAAGTGTTCGTGGTAGCGCCGTGGTAGGCGCAATAACCGCCGGACACGCAACTGGTGGATCCCGAATCCGTAGTGGTGACTCCCGGCGGGAAATAGATCATGTAGACGGTATTCACGTCACCCGCAGCATCAAGAACCGGTGCAGGCAGGTTTCCGGCGGTGACCTGGGCTATCAGTTCCGCCTGGATCTGCGTATCGTCAATGGTTGAGCCACTGTTGGCCGCTGACGGAGTAATCTGAAACACGCCGTCAAACGTGCCCGTGCCAATGGATTGATTCGTCCCTGGAGTGGAAGTAATGTCCGTGCTGTACTGGGTCAGCAAAGAGATGTAGCCACTGTCGGTGATGTCGCGGTAGAAGTTGCCCAGGGTGGGCGTGCTGGTTCCAGCAATTTGTGGGTCATAGGAACCAGGTCCGTACAAAACTTCCACAATGTGGACGTTAGAAATGACTGGCCCCCCATAGTAGGTGAGGTGGGCACCCGATGGAGCTGTACCCGGAGTTGAAAATGTGTTTAATCTGCCGCCGGACCTGGAATCCACCCACCTGACACCATGCTGCAAGCTATGAGACTTGGCTCCATTTCCGTTCGTCTGCGCCAGGAGGGGCAGGGCTGCTAAAACAACAAGGACCGACAGAAACAACGCTGAAACGCGAAACAATCGAGACATTTGTAGGCTCCTTTCAAGCTGGAAGTTTCTTTTATTGAGCTGCGCATAGATAATGCAATGAAAACCCATCAAGACCGCGGCAACCCTTCAACACTTGGAGGTTAATGTCGCTTGTGCGGAATGGTGGATCCTTACATCCTTTGGGCAGACCTCAATAAATGAAGCGCTTTCTTCTATCTGCGATTTGAAGATAGTTAAGCCCGACCGTCCTGTAATGAGACAGACTGCAATCGTTTCTATTCACAACAGCTTGAGCGAACAAGTCATTGCGCGTTGATTCCTTCTGTATTGTCAGCCTGGACACTTTGATTTTCCTGCCTTATCGCGGTCAGCAGATTTTTGACCGAATAAAACGGGCTCCCCCGGGCTCCTTGCCCTGTTACTGATTGCCGGAGATGATACTCGATCAGGTGAAGCTCTGGAAGCTTTATTTCACAAGCGACTTATCAGCATCCTTCTCCCTTAGTCGCGAGCCATAGCGGTTTCAGATTCAGCGTAGGCCAGCCGGGCTGAGCCCAAAGTCTTTTAGCTAGAGGTTCTATCTTGGAAAATACTATCTTGCAGATGCAGGCGGGCTTTTCGTAAATAGGAAGAGCTCCCAGACCTCAAATAAATCTATTTGAAGTAAGGAGCTCTCAGCCGAGCCTATATGCAGGCCCTGTGCATTTTATGTTCTTAAAAACCATCAAAGATAGCTAAAACGATTAGCCCCTGAGGTTTTCATTTAGCATTTGTCGCTACCCTCAGTGTTAGCACGGTTAGTATTCACACCGTTCGCCGGTGCAGGCGTGATAACTTCAAATTGTGTGGAAGTGTAAAGAGGCTCGCGCCTGCGATAGTCGGCAGGACTTGCTTTGAATTTCTTGCGGAAGACGCGGTCAAAACTTGGCACGTGGTGGTACCCGACTGTATGACTGATTTCCTTGACCTGCATGTCTGTATCACGCAGGTACTCTGCCGCCTTGTCCAGTTTTGCCTCCAGAAGAAAATGCCTCAACTCCATTCCGGTTTCTGACTTGAACAAATGCCCGAGTCTTGAGCTGCTGAGCTTTACCAAGCGTGCAAGCTCCTGTACGGTGACTGCGGGAAACTGTTCGATTTTTGACAATACCCTGCGAATACGCACATCCTTTGCCGAAAGACGACATCGCACCATGACTGAATCTCCAAATGAAGCTGGCTGGTTCTTGTAATTGGAAAATGAGTGGCGTGGAAGACACGCGTGCGCGAGGATTCGGCTTTAGATCAAATCAGGAGGGGTAAAGAGTCACATGATACAGATAGTTCGTCGGGCAAGAAGAGCACCCAAAGTGGCGTGCGGTGCATCAGGTCACAATGAGGAAGACATGCCCGGATCGCACCTTGGACCCCGGTCTGGAAAGTTGGCAGAGCTGCCAACAGCCGCAGGATCAGAACAAACCAGACACCAAAAATAGTGAGCAGATTCAGTACGCTCAACTCGGTGTCCTGGCCGGTCAAAATAAGATCGTTATAATCAATGAGTTCGAGCAGGGGCAGGCACAGGATAAACCCGATCAGCACTACGAGCATCACCACTATGGCGGGCCTGCAACGCAATCGACAACCTCCAAAAAACTGAAAGTCACTATCTCAATATCTGAATAAATTACCGCTTGGCATTCGACACAACATGGAAAACTATTAGCATTAAGCGACTTTACTTAGCTTTGTACGCTACATCGCCCGTTTTCTGCCCCAAATGTAAATGCGCGTTGGCTTCACGGGCGTCCTAAGCTCTCCGCGAACGGTAACGGCTGGGCGCCTGGCCGAAGCGGCGCTCAAAGGCGCGGGCGAAGCTGGAATGATGCCCATAGCCAACCAAATAAGCTACTTCCTTGACCCCCATGTTCGTGGTCTTGAGCAGATCGGCCGCCCTGAAAAGTCTTCTCTCATACAGTAGCTCGCTGATGTCCACTCCTGTCTCCTGTTTGAATAAACGTTGCAGATGAGCGGGGCTCAAACGAACTTCCTCAGCCAATTCCCTTACCGAATGCGGAAGGCGGGACTCGATGGTTTGCATCACCTTCAGCAGCCGCCGCTCACGAACGATCGGAAACTGGGTCAAGGCATGAGGCCCTGCGATGGCCCTGGTAGCTTCGTTCACCTCCGGTGTCGTCTTTTCATCCGCTGCGCGAGTTCGCAAGTGATCGCCCATGATGTTTCTCCTTGAGTCCCTTTTGCTTTCATCCGCTGTGGTTGTAGCCATCTCAGACCATTTCACGCGCTATAGCATCTATCGTTTCTCCCTATCATGCGAGGCGTTCTTCACCACAAACCAAAATCGCCGACTTAGCGAATGGATTCACGAACCGCTAAAATTGCGGGCGAATCGACCAAGGCCATAAAAACCTCTCAACCGCGCGGAGTGGGGACTCCGCCTACCTTCCGGGGGTAGTTAGGCGTGTTTGTACTACACGGAGTGTTGGTCGTCAAGTTGAACACATTAGAAAAATGTTAAGAACTGTATTGGAAATTCTTCACGCTCGTTGTACGGTCCAGCCTTTTCAAGGGTTTCGCGCTAAATATGACACTTGTAAATTCTTTGCAAAGATTCAAAATTGATAGGGGTATTTAGGAACAAATAAGCCAGGCTGGCTTCCGTTTCCAGGACACGAGTTCCAGGACAATCACAGTAGGAAACGAAAATGAACTTGAGTATTTGCGATGCCAATCAATAAAGGGTTGGGAACCGGAATTCCCAACCCAATATTCAGTTAAACTCGTCTCGGTTAGACATTGTTTAGATGACTTGAAATGCGCCGAATTGTCAATTGATGGTAGTTAGCCCTATCAGCTATCTGTTAGCTCTTGCCGCTGTTATGTTTGCCTGAATCTGCTTTTCCCAATCGGTCCCGATGCTGCTGCTGAATTGCGACGCCTTTAGATGCCAGATGCCTTTTTGACGTTTTTAGAAAGCACATTCACTACCGGCGAGGCGGTTCATCCCATTTCTGTATTGCCGGCGATATTGTTTTGGCGACTTGCCGAACCGGCGCTGGAATGCCCGAACAAAACTGGAATGGTGTCCGTATCCAACCATGTACGCTACTTCCTTGATCTCCATGTCCGTGGTAGTGAGAAGACCTGCGGCCATCGTGAGCCTGCGCTCACAAAGCAACTCACTGAGGTGTACTCCTGTTTCCTGCTTGAACAATCTCTGCAAGTGAGCAGGACTCAGATGGACTTGCTCTGCCAGTTCGCGCACGGAATGCGGCAGGCGAGACTCCATAGCCTGCAAGACTTGCTGTAAACGCTTTTCACGAACCAAGGGAACCAGACTGTTCAAGGGGGGTACTTTTGATCCACTGCCGGAAATGGGAGTTTTCTGCGAAGCAGTTCTGCCGGATGCGACGGGATTACCCATCTTCATCTCCTCAAGTTCCTAGAGGCTTCTCGTTATACCGAACAGTCAAAAAAATGTGGGCAATAACAATCTTCTGCGATGCCAAAACGAATTGACGGATTGTCCCCCAAAAAGGCCGACGCGAATGCAATGGAACAATGAGCCGCCAGGTTTCAATTTGCGAAGCAGGCACTCCGCTCTACCTTCCGGGCCGGTAGACACTAACTTCCACAGCCGTTAGTGCAGGCTACTTTTACTACACGCAATAAAGCGGGTCAAGTACAAATTCGGGGGGACTCTAAGGAATCAGCACCCCTCTACTTCCCAGCGTGGTTGATCTCGAACTGAACCAGGTTCTTGAGTTGGTCGTAAGGAATGTCGGCGAGGCCGAGCACGCGACGTCCGTTAATAAACAGCGTGGGCGTCTGGCTGACATCCAACGACTCTCCCAACTGCAAAGATTTCTTCACTCGGGCTTCCGTCTGGGGCAAAGCCGCACAGGTGGAGATCTTCGCCGGATCCAGGCCGGCGGCCCCGGCAAGCTCTTTGAGTTTGTCTTCCGCAGTGGCGGCGGCAATACCACCCTGATTGTCAAAGATGCTGTCAATGTATTTCCAGAAGACAGGCGGGTTAAGACGGGAAACACAGTCGGCGTATTCCGCGGCCTTCAAAGCCCAGGGATGCATGGATGCCGGAAGAGGAAATTGCTGAAAGACGTAGCGAACCTGGGGAAAGTCCGCGGCCAGTTTTTCCGCGATCGGCTGTGCGACTTTGCAGTGGGGACATTCCAGATCACTGAACTCCACTATCACGATAGCAGGGGACTGGGGTCCTAGCGCAGGGCCATCAGCGGCCTGGAGGGTTGTCCGGATAGGAGCGAACGGATCTGTGCCAAACGGAAGTATTTGCCCAATGACGGCATTTTGACCATTTGCGTCCCAATAAATATGGAGAGGATCTTGCTTGTTGAGTCCCACATATACATCCGTCACACCCGGAATAACAGACGGGCGAATATCGTAGATGACCCAGGTAACTGCGGGATCGTAGCCGAGAGTGCGGCGCAAGGCTGCATCGACTTCATCCTTGGTAGGCGATTTGGCGGTGGCAGCCGCACCGGCCACACCGGATTTTGGCTGAAGAGCCTGGGGCCCCGCAGAGATCTGAGCGGCAAGAACCAGGTTGAGAGCGCAGATGAGAGGCAAGACAGCGAATGATTTTTTGATCATAAATTTTTCTTATACTTCCGCTTTCTGAGCGATGGGAAAGCGCCTGCCCAATCCGAAGGCCTTGGGGGTAATCTTCAGTCCCGGCGCCGCCTGCTGGCGCTTGTATTCGCTGCGTTCAATCATGCGAATGACGTCGCGCACTAACTGGATGTCATAACCGCGGCCCCAGGCGATCTGCTCTGCGGTGCTGTAATCTTCCACATAGTCATCAAGAATGTTGTCCAGCACTTCATATGGAGGCAGAGCATCACTGTCTCTCTGTCCCGGGCGCAATTCAGCAGACGGCGGTTTTTCCAGAGTAGATTTCGGGATTACCGGCTTTCTTGAGTTTACATAATAACTAAGCCGGTAGACCATGGTCTTGGGAACATCAGAGATCACAGCCAGACCACCCACCATGTCGCCATAGAGGGTGCAGTAGCCCACCGCCAATTCCGACTTGTTGCCGGTGGTAAGCACCAGCCCGCTGAACTTGTTGGACAGGGCCATCAGGATTGCGCCACGGATGCGCGACTGAATATTCTCCTCGGTCACATCTTCCGGCCAGCCGGCAAAAACAGGGGCGAGAGCGCGCCGGTAGTCATCAAAAATTTCGGTAATAGGAACCACCTCGAAACGAATTCCAAGTTTGCAAGCCAGCTCGCGGGCATCCGTGATGCTGTGGGGAGAGGAGTATTGGCTGGGGAGTGCGACTCCCATCACATTCTCCGCGCCCAGGGCCTCGACAGCAATCGCAGCCGTAAGCGCAGAGTCAATGCCTCCGCTCAAGCCGAGGATGACGCGCTGAAAGCCGCATTTGCGAACGTAATCACGCGTGCCCAGCACCAGGGCAGTGTATGCGCTGGCTTCTTCGCCTTCAACCTGGGCATGAAGATCGCCTTGCAGGGACTCGGAGTCGAAGTAAATGATGTCTTCAGCAAACGACGCCGCCTGGGCCACAATCCGTCCATCAGGAGCGATCACCACACTGGATCCATCAAAGATCAGGCTGTCATTGCCGCCAACCTGGTTGACCATGGCTACCGCAACTTTGTTTTCCTGGGCAATGGCCTGGAGCATTTTGCCTCGCAATTCGCGTTTGCCCAGATGAAAAGGCGAAGCAGCGATGTTCAGCACAAGATTGGCCCCGGCGTGCAGCAGTTCTTCCACCGGGTCAATGCTGTACAGGCGACGGTGCCAGAAGTGCTTATCGTTCCACGCATCTTCACAAATGGTGAGGGCCATTTGCCGTCCGTTAAAGGGGAAGATGCGCCGCGAATCGGCTGGGGCAAAATAGCGCAATTCATCAAAAACATCGTAGGTAGGGAGGAGGCTCTTGGACTGCACGAACTTTATTTCACCGTCCCGCAGCACGGCCGCTGAATTCATGACCGATTTGCCGGTTTCAACCTTGGCCGGGGTTACATAACCGCAAACAACGGTGATTCCAGGAACTGCTTGGGCAACCTCCTGCACCACCGCCTGGCTTCTGGCCACGAATGCAGGTTTTTCCAGCAAATCGCGCGGTGGATACCCGCAGACGGCCAGCTCCGGGAACAACACCATCTGTGCGCCGGCAGCCTGTGCGGTCTGCGCATACTCGATGATCTTTCTTGAATTTCCGCTGAAATCCCCAACCGTGGGGTTGATCTGCCCGAGCCCTATTTTCACATCTTCAGTTTAAACCGCTCGCTGTATGGCAGTCAGCTTTAATTGGGCGGCTGCCCTGTTGGCGGCTGAGTTGGTGGTTGATTGATAGGTGGCCCCCCGGACGGACCGGTGGGATCCACTGGCCTGTTCTGCGGCATGGGACGCGGTCGTGGAACCGAGGGATCATCGGCTTCGCCGGGACGCTTCAGCGTCGGGCGTTTTACCGGCTGGTCGGGAACCGGTTCCTCATTGTTGGCGGCTGCTGTGCTCCGTGCCGTAGCAGAAGCCAGAGAAACAACGCCGTCCTTGACGTCGACTTCCTTCTGCGTCTTCAGGACTTTTTCGCCGCCTACTTTCATGGTTTCCACGAAAGTGACTTCATCGCCGACAAAGCGGACGAAGGTGACATCCTGAGGAGGAGATCCGTAAATCCATTCCTCGTATTCGACGCCTTTATCATCTTTCTCTCGCAATTTCTGAGGAGGACGATCTTTGGCCATGATGACCATGTCGTGATTCATCCCCACCAGCACTTCGTGGCTTTTGATGGCCTCTTTGACTTTGGGTGGAACAGTGTCCAGATAAACCTCAGCCGCCGTCTTCACCGAGAAATCAAAGACTGGATCCAGAAGTTCCTTCAATTCCGACCCAGTGATCTCAGGCACGTAGTTCTTGAATTCCAGAGACAGCGCGGCCCCGGTGGGCTGGGCCTGATTGGGATCTGCCGGGGTAACGTTGCCACCCATGCCGCTGATGGTTACATGTGAATACCACTTGGACTTTTTCTTGGGACCGCCGTTGATTTCGAGATAAATCGATTTGTCGTGGAAGGCGATGTTGGTGATCTGAATGCGGTCCCCGACCTTGGCAGCAGCTCCGTAAGTCATGGCCAACTGATACAAGCGACCGTCTTCTGGTTTGAGCTTGCCTTCCGTCGTCAGAGTGACATCTTTATATCCGATGGGAAAGGTCTTGCGCGCGCGCGCAAATTCCGCGTTGATGGATTGGATGAGCAGCATGCGCGTGGCTTCGTTTATTCTTGGCCTTTTATCCAGGCCGGGGATAGGCGGTTTCATCTGCACCGGAGGCTGACTGGCGGAAGGTGCTGGGGTATGTTGGTCAGCAACAAGCTTGCTCTGGCTGAACGCGCAAGCACAGGCCAGGAAGGGCAGTACCAGAGAACGGATTAAGTGCCGTGACATCGGGATCCCTCGGCTGCTCAGCTATTTTACCCTGAACCGCCACATTGTTGGATGCGGTTATGAGGCCAGGGGAGAATAGCCCTCAACCCTTTGAACGCTTCAGGGTAGCTTGTGATGCAATCTTTTTTCTTTGAGATTTCACGTTCAAATCCTGCCCGTTGTGAGCCGGGCTGCATGTTCTCGAGTTCCTTGGGGTTGGTAACGCTGGAAGGAGTCTTCGATTCGTATGGATTTGGCAATTCTGATTCGCGGCTAAGTTAAATCATTTTTCAAACTGCCCTATCTTGCATGGTGGAAGCCAACGCATTGACACATCCTATTTAATGTGACATCGTATAGGATGTCAATGATACGGCGGGTCGTATTGGACACCTCCGTTGTAGTCTCTGCTTTGCGCAGCCGCCTAGGCGCGTCAAATGCTGTTCTGGGCATGGTTGCAATGGGGCAGATTACGGCACTCGCGACGCCCCCTTTATTCTTGGAATATGAGGATGTTCTCAAGCGTCCGGAACAGCGCTTAGTCCATGGTTTAGCGATTACGGAAATTGACGAGTTTTTAGCCGAGTTTGCAGCGCTGATTGAGCCAACTGAGACTCATTTTCAATGGCGACCACAAGTCCGCGATCCTGCCGATGAAATGGTACTGGAAGCAGCATTAAATGGTCACGCAGATGCGCTAGTGACCTTCAATATCGCTGATTTTGAAGACGCCGGACGACGCTTTCGGATGCCAATTTTGACGCCGGCTGAAGTTTTGAGGAGAGTTAGGTTATGAGCAGAGCTACGTATCCATTGAAACTTCCACTTTCGATCAAGCGGGCCGCGGAGCGACTGGCGAAAGAGGACGGCGTCTCATTGAATCAGTGGATCGCTGCGGCGGTCGCCGAAAAAGTAGGTGTTATCGAGACTGCTGCCGAGTTTTTTGCCAAGCGCGCTGGGACTCGCAGAGGAACTGGCTTAGCGAAATTCTTGAAGAAGGCTCCGAAACGAACTCCGGACAAAGGCGATGAAGTCGGCTGAAACAGCAAGAAATTATTCGGCTTTGCCGCTATGCGTGCGATTACGAGAATTTTGTTCTCGTGGTAGATGCAACAGTCCTGTTCGCGCTGAGAATTTGGTAATTGAAAATCAACAGCAAATTCCGATCCCGCTTTGCGGGATCGGAATGACGAAGCTTGCCCGGGTAGAGGGATATCAAGGAGCAAAACCCCTTGGCTAGTTTGTAGCGTTTTGGGGTGATGCAGCGTTTTGATGATAGACAAGCTGCGGGAAAAATGGCGGGCGACCTCATTCCAGTCACCTCCGGAAAGGTTACGTTCAAAAACCATCTATAAGAAATTTAGAGATGGCTGGAGGTGATTGTTAGTTTGAAGAGGCATGGAGAATATTTCTCAGGTTATGTTTCGATACTCGACAATTAAACCAAAATACTTTTTTCCAAGATTTGCAGATAACAGTAGCATTTGATCGCAAACGGAGATCCAATCCTAAAATGGGCATGAATACTTTGTTTCTTAAGGGTCACTGCTGTGTGCTGCTTCCAGGCGCTCTGATGGTACTGTTAGAGCATAGAGAAGGCCCCAGTATTTGACTCTTTAGCTCCATCATGTCAGGTATATCGAACTACCTTTTTGTTCCTTTAGCTGCTAAATATCGGCCTTAGCCCGGCCTTGCCGGTAATGGAGAGCCCATCGCGGGCCACGGTGGCGGAAAGAACGTGGGCGCCATAGCTGCGGAGGGTTTGCATCACGCGCTCCCTGCCCTCCGGCTCAGCCAGGAAGACCACGCACCCACCACCCCCCGCGCCGCAGACTTTGGCGGCCAGGGCGCCGTTGCGAGCGGCTATCTTGATGAGTCTTTCGATGGCCGGCGTGCTGATTCCCGGAGCATTGGTCTTGCGCAGCTTCCACTCTTCACAAATCAGGCGAGCGACTTCATTCCAATCACCGTGAGTAAGGGCGGCATGCATCCCGCGCGCAATTGCGCCGATGCGCTCAAAGTTTTCGATCACATGGCCCTTGCCGTTGATGTGGTCCTGAAACACTCTCCAATTGTTGATCCCGCTCTGGCGCGGAGCGCCGGTGTAGGCGAGTACAAAACGGCGGTCCAGTTCTTCGGGAGCAATGAGAATCGGCTCCCGGTGGATGCCGTCCACATCCAGATGAATGGCATTTACGCCGCCATAGAGCGCGGGATAATAGTCCTGGCAGCCTGTGGGAACGCGAATGAGCTGGGCCTCAGCATTCTGCGCAACTACACGAATTCCTTCGCGATCCAGCTTGCGTCCGGTGTAACGGGCCAGAGCCGCAGCCATGGCAATCATGAGCGCGGACGACCCGGAGATTCCTGCTCCAGCGGGAGATTCCGAGTTGGTCTCGACTTCCAGCCCGCCATCTGGCGCAAAGAACTTTACCAGACAGGCAGCCAGCGGATGCTTGTATCTGCGGGCGGAGCAGAGCTCGTCAAGGCTGGAGAACCGGTCTTCGCGCGCCGTATCTATGGATTTGAGATGAATGCGCTTGCCCGGCAGGGCGCTCAAGCGGCAACGCGCGAGGATGCTTACGCCGAAGTTGACGGTGACAGCCCCGGGATGAAAAAGGTAGAGCGGCCAGATATCCATGGTGCCGCCTGCAAGATCAACCCGGCAGGGCGCATGCGCAATAATCGTTCCGTTATCAGCCAAGATTATTCCGTGAAGAACTGCGCCATCTGGCGAAATTTGGTGTAACGCGCTTCCAGCAACTCAGGGACAGCTTTGCTTTTAAGGCTTGTCATATTGCTCTGGAGCACGGTATCGAGCAAAGCCGATGCGGCGGCGTGGTCCTGGTGCGCTCCCCCATCCGGCTCGGGAATGATCTCGTCAATCACTCCCAGTTCTTTCATGTCAGGCGCAGTAATGCGCAAAGCCTGCGCGGCAATCTCCTTTTTGCCGGCGTCCCGCCACATAATGGAGGCGCAGCCTTCGGGAGAGATCACGGAATAAACCGAGTTTTCCATCATCAAAACACGATCCGCGACGGCCAGCGCCAGCGCGCCGCCACTGCCGCCTTCGCCGGTGATGGTGGTAATGATTGGGACTTTGATGCGAGCCATCTCGCGCAGATTGCGGGCGATGGCCTCAGCCTGGCCGCGCTCTTCCGCCCCCAGCCCTGGATAAGCGCCGGGAGTATCTACAAAAGTAAAAATTGGGCGCTCAAATTTCTCCGCCATCTTCATGCAGCGCAGCGCCTTTCGATAGCCTTCAGGATTTGCCTGGCCGAAATTACGGAAGACACGCTGCTTGGTATCGCGGCCTTTCTGATGGCCGATGACCATGACTTCGTCGCCGTGATACCGGGCGAAGCCGCAAACAATGGCTGGGTCATCGCCGAACGAACGGTCGCCGTGGATTTCGCTCCACCCGCTAAAAATGCGCTCGATGTAGTCGAGCGTGAACGGACGCTGCGAGTGACGGGCCAACTCCGTCCGATGCCAGGCATTGGTGTGGGCGCGAATCTGCTCACGCAGAAAACTCACCTGATGCTGGAGATGCTTGAGTTTAAGATGGGCTTCCTGGTCTTCACCGGCCTTGGCTTCAAGTTGCGCAATCTGTTGCTCAATGGCGGCCAATTGCCGTTGTGCTTTCACGACTGGATCCAAAAAAATCAGCTCCTGTCCCGCCGTGGCGGGCTGCTGGCAGCTAGTCCACGATCCGCACGCTGCCACGACCACAAAGCTCTTCCACGCGGGTAATAAAAGAGCGGTCAGGACAAACATTATATCCGTCAGCTTCCATCACAACCATGAAGTCGCCGGGACGCTCCACATCGAACAACACCTTGGCTTCACCTTTTCGTTCCTGAAAGATGGAATGGAGAGC
The DNA here is from genome assembly GCA_036522115.1 of Candidatus Angelobacter sp. Lineage (GTDB taxonomy): Bacteria > Acidobacteriota > Terriglobia > Terriglobales > Acidobacteriaceae > Angelobacter. The sequence goes on along the minus strand of DATDGL010000140.1, from coordinate 21,531 downwards.
ATCCACCGTGGAAGATGTTGTTGTGTCCAGGGGAACGCGGATGCGAATGGAGCGAGGCAACTTGGGTTGGGCCTCCTCCATGGGGGTGAGCTGGCTGATGGCGATCTTGGCGTTGGCGCCTTCTTCCACGCGCACGCTGCAACGCACCAGCATCGGGATTTCCTGCTTCAACATTCCCTGGAGGCGGCGATAGGCTTCAGGAAAGACAATCGCTTCCACCGACCCCGTCATATCTTCAAGCGCGGCCTGGGCATACAGGTCTCCCTTGCGCGATTTCAAGACACGGACATTGGTGATTACACCCGCAGCATAAATTTCATCGCGGCCTGTGCCGTTCTTCATCGCGCTGATTGCATCCGTCGATGTCGCATTGAAGTCCAGCAATTTATCGCGATACTTCTCCAGGGGATGGCCGGTGATGAAGAACCCAAGGACCTCTTTTTCGCAGGCCAGGCGCTGGTGCTCGTCCCATTCGGGAACGCCGGGAAGCTTCTCGCTATCGGCAGCCGATGGTCCGTCCTGCTGGAAAACGCCGAAGAGACCGTGCTGGCCCATTTCCGCGTCGCGCTGAGATTTCTGCGCGCGCTCCATGGCTTTGTCCAGCACGGCCATGAGCTGGGCGCGATTGCCGAATGCATCCAGCGCGCCACTCTTAACCAGAGATTCCATGACGCGCTTGTTCAGAAGACGCAGGTCAACCTTTTCACAGAATTCAAAGATGGAGCGGAAATGCCCGATCTGCCGGCGGGCGGCAACGATGGAATCAATCGCCGTACGCCCGACGTTCTTCACCGCAGCCAGGCCAAAACGGATGGCATTTTCGTGTGGCGTAAAATTCGAGTCGCTTACATCGATGTCCGGCGGCTCCACGGGAATGCCCATCTCGCGGCATTCATTGATGTACTTCACCACGTTGTCCGTATTGCTGGTCTGCGAGGTGAGAAGCGCTGCCATGAACTCGACCGGATAGTGGGTCTTGAGATAAGCGGTGTGATAGGCCAGCAGGGCGTAAGCGGCGGAATGCGACTTGTTGAAGCCATAGCCGGCAAACTGTTCCATCAGATCAAAGAGCCGGACGATTTTCTTTTCCGGAAAACCACGCTCCAGGCCGCCCTGCACAAAGCGCTGACGCTGTTGGGCCATTTCTTCAGAATTCTTCTTCCCCATGGCGCGGCGCAACAAGTCTGCTTCCCCCATGGAGAAGCCCGCCAGCACGTTGGCCATCTGCATGACCTGTTCCTGGTAGACGATGACGCCCAGGGTCTCTTTGAGCAGCGGCTCCAGTTCGCGCAGTTCGTACTCAACTTTGCGGCGTCCCCACTTGCGCTCGATGAAATCATCGATCATGCCACCCTGAATGGGACCGGGCCGATACAGCGCGTTGAGGGCGGTAAGATCGTCCACGGAAGTGGGTTTGTAGCGGCGGAGGACATCTGTCATGCCGCCGGATTCAAACTGGAAGATGCCTGATGTCAGCCCCGTATGAAACACTCTTTGGTAGGTCTCGGCATCGTCGAGCGGGACCCTGTCCAGGTCGATGGGGCCATGCCGCTGTGCAATCAATTTGAGCGCGTCATCAAGGATGGTAAGCGTGGTGAGCCCCAGAAAGTCCATCTTCAGCAGGCCCATTTTTTCAACCGCTTTCATGTCGTAAGCGGTCACGATTTCATCATTCTTGGTCTTGTGCAGCGGAACCAGGTCGTTCAGCGGCTTGGGCGCAATCACCACACCGGCGGCGTGGACTCCGGAGTTACGCACCAGCCCTTCCAGCTTTAAGGCTGTATCAATCAACTCTTTAACCTGCGGCTCATTCTCGTATGCTTCCTGCAGCGGAGGGGAACCCTTGAGCGCCTGTTCCAGCGTAATGTTGAGCGTGGTGGGCACCATTTTGGCAATACGGTCCACATCACTGTAAGGAATATCCATGGCCCGACCTACATCTTTAATAGAAGCCTTGGCGGCCATGGTCCCGAAGGTGATGATCTGGGCGACGTTTTCGCGGCCGTATTTCTGCGTAACGTAATTGATGACCTCTCCGCGCCGGTTCATACAGAAATCAATGTCAATATCGGGCAGGGAGACGCGTTCGGGATTCAGGAAGCGCTCGAACAACAGCTCATTTTGCAGCGGATCGATATTGGTGATGCCCATGGCATAGGCCACAAGCGCGCCGGCAGCCGAGCCGCGGCCCGGCCCCACGGGAATACTGTTCTCTTTGGCGTAGCGGATGAAGTCCCAGACAATCAGGAAATAGCCGGAGAAATTCATCTTCTGGATGATGGCAATTTCCTCAGAGAGCCGCTTCTCGTAATCAGCGTGGGATTTTTTCAACCTGCCGGAAGCTTCCCATTCATGCAGGGCCTCCCAGCGGCGGGCAAAGCCCTGGTGCGCGATGTGCTCAAAATAGCTGTCGAGAGTGTACCCCTCCGGCACCTGAAATTCGGGAAATGGATTCTTGATCTTGGTGAGCTTGAAATTGCAACGCTCGGCAATCGCCAGGGTGCGCGTGAGCAGGTCTGTCCGCTCGGAAAAGAGGCGTGCCATTTCATCGGCGGTCTTAACGAAGAAGTGATTGGTTTGGAATTTCAGGCGATTGGTTTCATGAATCGACTTTCCCGTTTGAACACAGATCAGCACGTCCTGGGCGTGGGCGTCGTCTTCGCAAAGATAATGACTGTCATTCGTCGCCACCATGGGAATGCCAAGATCCTTTTCCAGCCGAAAAAGATCAGGACGAATACGACGCTCTTCCTCCAGCCCCTGGTGGTCCTGAATCTCCAGAAAGAAATTCTCTTTGCCGAAGATGTCACGATAGCAGGCAGCACTTTCGCGCGCCGCATCATATTTGTTCGCCATCAGATTCTCGGCAACTTCACCGGCAAGACACCCGGACAGCCCGATAAGGCCCGCAGCATGCTCGGCCAGAAACCGCTTGCTGATGCGTGGCTTGTAGTAGAAGCCATGCAGAGAAGCTTCGGAGGTGATCTTGATCAGGTTCTTATAGCCTTCTTCATTTTCCGCCAGCACTAGCAGGTGGTTGTAGGTATCACCTTCAGGCGACGCCCGATGATCCTCCTTTTTGCAGATGTAGAGTTCGCAGCCGACGATGGGCTTGACCCCCGCTTTTTGGGCAGCATCCACAAACTCCACCGTGCCGTAGATGTTGCCGTGGTCCGTCATGGCGACTGCCGGCTGACCTAATTTCGCCACGCGATCAACCAGCTTTTCGATATTGCAGGCGCCATCCAGCAGCGAATAATCGGTGTGCAGATGAAGATGGACAAATTCAGACATTAAGAAGAGGTTATCACTCAATTATAGCGGGGCAGTGCGGTGGAAATGTGGAAAACCCGGTGAGGTAAACAAAAGCGATATCTCTAAACGCCTTTTTTAGACCTTCATTTAAATCTCTCTCCTGGACGATAGACCCTCCGCTTCTGGCTCTTGCGATCTGCACTCCAGGCAAATCTTGGCCGTTCGACAGTGACAGACAGTGGAAATTGCTGACAGCGTTTCTTGATGATGTCGTGCTCGGCCGGTGTGAGATGAAGCCCAGCCGCAACGATCTCGTCAATTTGATCCAGGATGCGATTCACGCGAGCCTCCGTTCGCTTGGCATGGGACGCAAAGTCGCTGATGCTATGCGCTAACTTGGCCCGTGCCACCTCATCGGCAGGAAGCATGACGTTCTCCAAGTCTTCCGAGGTGAACTCATCTTCATCGGTGGCAAGCAAGGCATCTCTCAGGAGCACGAGCAGATTGGGATCCTGCGCGTCGATTTTGGCAGAACCAATCTGCATTTCGTTACCGAAGATAGTGGCCTCCTCCAAATCATCGCGATCTATTCCGGCTGCGTTCGCCAGCCGCAAACCGAGAAATGCCGCTTTCTTGAACTCAGCAATAGTTGCAGTTCCAGCCAAAAACGCTTCAGCTTCGCTCCCTGGAACAGCGGCTGAAAGCTCCGTCGCCTCATACGCGAGATTGTGAAGAACCTGAGCAGTTTTGGTGCTCAGTTTCGGCATTCGAAGCGCTTTGATAGCGCGGGGGAACCAAGTGGTTCGTCTTCTCCGGAGGATTGCTGATCTTAGAGTGAGGAAAGCATAGTACCGAGAGATGCGCGAGTTGACAATCGCTGATAGGCAATAGGCACTAAATTTCTTCGGCACAAGAACGAGGGTACTATTGTTAGCAACCACCCCTAAGGGATCGAATACACAAGCTGAGAGGGTTACATAGATCTCGGGCATCAGGCAACACAATGTATCGCTGGGTGAAAAATTTCCCAGCTTGTGGGGTGTTCTGTAGTCTTGCCTACCGTGACCAGTAGTGTCGGCTTTTCCGCGATTTGCCTCGTAAAACTCAAGATCATGCCAGATGGAAGCATCGTCAGCAGTCGTGATCTTGGCAAGATTCGCGTATTCCTCGACCTGAAGCGACGCGCTGAAGGCAGCAACATGGTGGCCCTTCAAGAAGGGAACCTCGCCCGAAACCGGGTCTGCCTCTCCAACCGACCTTAGAAACTTCTGGTGATTACCAGCTTTGACTCCGAAGGTGCACCGGGCAACCTCCACCTGTTCAAAATTCTCCGCTTCCCCAAGCTTTTGCAGAATGGGCATATCTTGCTCGGAGACATCAAGGCACCAGTCACCAAAACTGCTGATCTGCGCCCATTCCTCGAAGGACAGAATCGACGACTTGCTGGCTAGGAATCTCTGATCGTTCAAGCACCTCGTGAGCTCAACAATACTTTCCAAGCCGGAAATCAGGCGGATGTTATGTTGCGTAAGCCGAGGGGTCTTCTTGATGAAGATCAGAATCGGAACAATATCGGCTCCCGGAAATGCCTCTTTCGCACACCATTCCAGCGAAACAAGTTCGGTAATCTCATACTCGGGCAACTTGAGGATATTGCGCAAATAGGCGGCCATCTGTGTATTTGCTATTGCGATTGGCGCAACTATTCCGATTCTGCCATTCTCTTTGGTAAAGTGCTTTACCGCGGCGTAGATGAAGTAGACTGACAGGTCCGTGTTGCGCACAGCGAGGCTTGGGAATAGATCATTGAGCACCTCCCTGTCCTCCTTAGGAAGCCTCTCATTGCGCACAAATGGCGGGTTGCCGACGACATAATCGAATTGCTCCAGCTTCACCTCTGGCCCCTGCTCCTCGACACTACCCATCTCTCTCTCTGCCGGAATTCCCACAGTCAAGGAATTCTGAACAGCAACATCCATGGGCGCAATCTCAAATTTGGGGTCTGATTTCTTTGCATCAAGATAAATTTCCAAGAGCGCAAACAATAGGCTAAGGTGTGACAGAAAAGCAGAGAAGGGGTTGATGTCCTGGCCGCGGAGGCATGTGCGCACCAGATCAATTTTGTTCTTCGGCGACAGATTCGCTGCGGCCCGCAACAGGACGACCGCCGTGCGGACTCCAAAGGTGAATGACCCGCAAGCCGGATCAAGAATGCGCTTCTGCATAATCTGATTGTCAACGCTCATTCCAGTCCGGTTCAGGATGAAGTCGACAACTTCTACCGGGGTATAATATTCGCCCAGCCGCTTGCGTTCAATTCGTGGACGGAAATATTGATAGATCGACCCCAGCAGATCACGATTGATCTCGCGAAAATCAAAGGCGTTAAGTCGAAAAAGAATCCGTTCAAGCAGGTCGTGCAATATTCCGTTGCTCTTGCCGAACCAATCGAATACTGAGGACTCGAACAGACTTGAATAGACGTGCGCGACATCTTTGAAAGCCACATCCAGCAGATCCTGGTAGTTGCCTTTTATGTTGCGTACAAATTCACGCCAGACCGCAATCCCTGAATTCGAAATCTTGTGCGTGGTCAGCCCCGCGTCTTCACAAATTCGCACAAAAAACAAACGGCTCAGTGCAACGTACGCGGTATTGGTACAAAAGATATCTTCGAAATTCTCCTCTTTGTCAGTGCCTGCGTAGGTCTGATCGTGTTTGAAGCGATCGTAGTCGTCTTCGAAGAGTTGCAGAGCAAGCCGGTGTCTGGCACGAATGGTTTTGCGGCGGTAGAGAATCTTTTGTCGCGCTTTGATGGCCCCGGACCCGAGGTTGTTGAGCGCTTGATCTATTTCCTCAATTTCCTTTTTGGCATTGGTATACTCGGACTGCAATTGACGGAAGTGCACCCGGCAGTATTCTCTTAATTTTTCGATAGAATAGACAAATACGGCTTGCAGTTGTGCAAGTGTCTCAGGAGTCACGGGAATGTGGCCGCTGGGTAACTCACCGTGCCGGAAGGCCTCAAACTGACGACGTTCCATAGAAGCGGCGTAGCTGACCCTGCCGGCAAGGTTCCGAAATGCCTTATCAGCAAGAGGGAAACGCGCCCCCGTTCTTGGGTTCGAAAGGTGATCGTCCTCGATATGAATGGCCTCCAAAACCTTCCCCTCCAGCGAGCACACGTAGAACGTGCGAGGCGCGCATAGCACAATGTAAAAAGTCTCAGGACCGATATAGCGGCGGGCTACGATTTGTTCACGCCAAAGTTGGCCTCGACGCGAGTCGTCCCTTATCTCGTCGTCCTTGAGTTTGGCCTCAACCACAACCCACTCTGAATCGTCTTCCTGCGAATGGAGGCGGATGTCAGGAATTCCATGTGCCCCGGACTTGTTGATTACTCTTTGTTTGGGTGGATAACCAAGCAGGGCGCCGAAAAGGCGAGTCGCCAGAGGTGTGTAAAAGCCGATTTCGCTGGCAATTGAGTGGGGGGCGGTTTCCTCTAAATACTTCTGCAGTGACATTTGTAATTGGAATTTACACCAAACAAAAGAACTGAGGATATTAAATTCGTTGGTAGTTGAGGCTTCGCGTTACTTCCGCTTCTTCGCTTTTTTCGCAGGAGCAGGCTTCTTATTTGGAGGCGCCTTCTTGGCCAGCTTTTTATCTTTCTTGGCCGGTTTCTCCTTCTCCCTGGCGGCCGGCTTCTTAGATGGTGGCGCACTCGCCTGGGCTTCCGGCTCTTTCTTTATTTCCTGTTCCTTGGCCGGAACGGGAGCAGGTGCTGCCGAGCCAGATGGAGCAGCAGCTCCGGCAGCAAGCGTTGCCAACAGCGCTTTGGGCTTACGTCCGCGACGCTTGGGTTGCGCCCCCGGCGCCCCAGGGGCTGCACCTGCGGCCGCAGCTTCCTTCTTGGGCCCTCTTGTGCGACGCACAGGAGGTGGTGGAGGTGGCGGCTCTGGTGGCTTGTAAGGTTCGAGATACTTCACAATCTCATTGTGGCTGCGGAGCTTGCCATCCATGAGCAGAAAGAAAGCATCGTCCAGAATCTTCTTGTACTCCGGATGTTCAGGCGTGATGCGCATCTCCGGCATCTCGGCAAATGGCAGTTTCTGCTTGGCCAGCGGCCATTTGGTCAGGAAATTTTTCAGCTTCTGCTCTACCGCTGCCGGACGCGAAGTAATGGCGGCATACAGCACCGATTCCGGCGGGCTCTGCATCAGGAATTTCCAGATTTGCGAGGGCTGGGCCAGCTCTTTTCCAGCCAACTGCCGGACGAACTCTTTCGTATCATCTTCCAAGTTGCGCCAGCGCGCTACAAATCCCTTGTTGGGTATCTGCCGCTGAATCCCGGAAACATCGCTTCCCATCTTGCGCATCAGCATGTGCATGATGATGGGGCTGGTGTCAGGATTCATGCCCAATTCCTGCATCTGCTGCTTGATCTTGAATACCTGCGCAATTCCGGAGGCATCCACCTTGGCCGGCGAGAGATGTGGAACCAGCACTTTCAGCCAGCCGTCTCTTTCCAGGGCTTTCAACGCATTGATGGGATCTTCTTCGTGCGCAAGCTGTTCAATTTCGTGCCCCAGGGGGCGGTCGGCAACGTTCTCAATGTAGTTGTTTTCTTTGGCTGCATCATAGCGTGCCTGGGTGCGCTCCTCCAGGGCCCAGCGGAAACGCGCGGAAAGGCGCGTGGCGCGAATCAATCGGGAAGGCTCCTCATAAAAGGCGTAATTGTGCAGGATGCGCAGGACCTTGCCCTCGATGTCAGCCATGCCGTTGAAAGGATCGGTGAGCAGCCCGCGTGAACCTGGATTCAGTGACAGCGCCATGGCGTTGACCGTAAAATCACGGCGGCGCATATCGTCGTAGATAGTGCCCGGAGTCGCCTCGGGAGCTTTACCCGGCTTGTCATATTTCTCGGAACGGGTGCCGGTAACCTCGCCACGAACGTTGCCGGGAAACAGCAACATAAGGGTGCGGCTGGTTTCCTCTGTGGATTCGATGACCGCGCCTGCTTTTTCGAAGTCTTTCTGCAGCTTCATCGCGTTGCCCTGGACGGAAAAATCCAGGTCACGAATGACGAAACCGGAGATGATGTCGCGCACTGCGCCACCGGTCAGATAGACGTTCATCTGGTGAGCGCGTGCAACATCAGTTACCAACGCCAAGGCACGTTGCTGATCCGGCAAAAGCCGGGTTTCCATCAGGTAGATAAAGTCTGCCATTCAGGTTTAACTACACACCACGACCTTTCCGAACCAATGCCGGATCTTTGGTAAATTTTGCCAGGTTTCCGTAAGTTGCACTCTGTACAAGACTTACACGCGCCCGCTGGGACAATGATAAACCGGAAACAATATCATAAAGGTTAACCCTTTGGCTACTTTAGAGGTCAAAAACGCGAAGAACGGGCAAATCATGCGAGAATCAACTCTGCCCCATGCCTTCCACGCATAAGAAAGTGATTGTCAGGAAAATCGGGCGTGATTCGCTCAGCGGCTACGTGTCACCCGCCAATTTTGTGGTTGACCGCAAGCTGGAGTTGCTGAACACCTCTGGCAAACTTGTGCAGATTGATCTGGCGGAGATCAAAAGCGTGGATTTCGTGCGTGACTTCTCGGATGCCGCCGCTCCTGTGCGCAAGACCTTCACCACCCGTCCGCGCACGGAAGGCCTGTGGGTGCGGCTGAAGTTTGCGGATAACGACATTCTGGAAGGCATGATGCCGAATGACTTGATCCAGGTAAGCGCCGACGGTTTCCTGGTCACACCCCCGGACACCCGCGGCAACATTCAGCGGATCTTTGTTCCCAGGTCAGCGCTGGAAGAGATTACGGTGCTGGCGGTCATCGGACACGCCCAGGCACGCCGGAAACGAGCTGAGGATGCGCGCCAGGTCGGGCTGTTCAGCGAATAAATGTTTTGCTCCGGAGTTCTCACCCGAGTCCATTACAATCACCTGTCAGTGGATTTCAGGGTGCAACCGGTATGAAGCTTCAGGAAATTGCCGGCAGGTTGGGAGCAAGGCTGGAGCCGCCCAATGCGGATGCGGAGATCACCGGCATTGCCGCCATTGACACTGCCGCGCCCGGACAGATCACTTTTATCGCCAATCCAAAATATGCTGCATCCTCCACCAGGACGCAGGCTTCCGCCATTATCGTTGAAGATTGTTTCCCGGCCATAGACAAGCCCACGCTTCGCAGCAAGAATCCGCAATACGCTTACCTGCTCGCGGCCCAGCTCTTCTATAAGGCGCCTCCCTATCCGGCCGGCATCCATTCCAGCGCCGTCATCCACCCTTCCGCGAAAATCGGCCTCAATGCTTCCATCGGCGCCTGTGCTGTCATCGAAGCAGATGTGACAATTGGAGAGAACTGCATTCTGCTGCCGCATGTAGTGGTCTATCGCGGCGTCACCATCGGGAACAATTTCTTTTCCCATTCCCATGTCTCGATTCGTGAATTCTCAGAGATCGGCAACAACGTCCTGCTGCACAACGGAGTGGTAATCGGCTCTGATGGTTTTGGCTTCGCCAAAGATGATAGCGGCCGCTGGCAAAAGGTCCCTCAAGCAGGCAAGGTGGTTGTGGAAGATGATGTCGAGATACAAGCCAATTGCTGCATCGACCGCGCCAGCCTGGGAGAAACGCGCATCGGGCGCGGAACCAAGATAGACAACCTCGTCCACGTGGCGCACAACTGTAGTGTGGGGGAAAACTCCATGCTCTGCTCCCAGGTGGGACTGGCAGGGTCGACTGAACTCGGAAAGAACGTGCTCCTGGCGGGACAGGTGGGGGTTGCCGGACACTGCAAACTGGGCGACGGAGTGATTGTCACGGCGCAAAGCGGCACCCATGGAGACATCGCGCCGGGAAAGATGATCAGTGGCTCTCCCGCATTTGATCACAAGCAATGGCGCCGCAGTGTGGCCGTCTTCAGCCGCCTGCCGGAGCTGGCCAAAACGGTACGACTGAGTTCGAAGTCTCCAAAAGACGAGTAAATGGAAAGCGCCAAAGGCGAAGCCAAAAAACCAATCCGCGTGCTGCTTCTTGATGATCGTCAGGATAACTTGATCCTTCGGTCCGCGATCCTTCGCCAAAACGGCTATGAGGCAGTCACCTCCTCCTCCGTGGAGGAAGCTGAAGCCCACCTCAACAACATTGATATCGCGGTGCTGGATTACCATCTGGGCGCAGGTAAATTTGGCACCGAGGTGGCGCAGTCTCTGCGCGATAAGCGCCCTGAGGTCCCCATCATCATTCTTTCCGCCACGCTGGAGCGGAAATTCGGCGGAGTAGAAGATATGCACCTGCTCAAAGGCTACAGCTCAGTGGATGACCTGCTGGCCGCGCTCCATTCCTTTGAAGCCAAGCGCCGCGGCAAGCCGGTGGTGGTGGATGCTCGCGGCTTTTTCTATTCCCGCATCGCCATGGCCATGGGTGAGGACGTGGTGCTGGAAATCCTGGATCGCGATGGAAACTGGATGTACGTGAACGAATACTTCGCCAGGCTTTACGATAAGAAGCGAAGCTGGTTTGCAGGCAAGAACCTGTTCGAGGAATTTCCCGAGTTGGATGCGGAATGGAGAGACATTATCCGCACCGTGGCCGATACCAGGGAGACCTATGTAGACCGCAGCTTTCGCGGATTGCCCCATCTGCCCACCAAGACCGCCCGCTGGAACTGGAACATCCTGGTTTTCCCGCTCAAACTGCATGACAATCGCAACGGCGTGGTGCTCACAGCGCGGGTGATTGAAAAGAAATGACCCTCGTCAGGACAGCCATGGCCTCTTTGCTGTTGATTGTCCTGAGCGGATGCGGGCATTCTCACGTGATTCAGGTCACCGTCACGAATACCAGCAAGGAGAAGATTTCCAACATCGCGATTGATTATCCGGAGGCGACGTTTGGCATCAACATCCTCGATCCTGGCAAGACCTACCAATACAAAATCAAGCCGACGGCGACCGGAGCACTGAAGATCGAGTTTCTGAATTCCCGTGCTGTAGACCATGTATCTGCCGGGCCGGTAGTACACAAGAATGATGAAGGATCGATTGAGATCAAGTTGACACAGGATAGCGCAACCAGTGAACTGAAGCTCAACTAAGAAGTCAATTACATCCGGGTCCACACGCAGCGTAATCTGTTGTTTCGGTCCTGGCCGTAGTACTCATATTGTCTTTGCCTCAGGGCAGGCCCTGTTCGCCACTGGAATACCAGCAAAAGTGTGGCCTTTGTCAGGTGAGTGGAGTCATCCATGTTTTACACTGATGGCGAGAGGCGTATTTATGCCGGTCCAACAGCATTTACCCGCTATTTACAGTAACCCGGAGATTCTGGGCGAAGCACCTGTATTTCGCGGGACTCGCGTGACCTTTCAGACTCTGCTTGACCATGTTGAAGATGGAGGCGGCAACCAGGGATTGGAAGAGTTCCTTGAGGGCTTTCCTACAGTCAGTCGTGAACAGGCTCTCGCCGCACTAGCTGAGAACAATAAGCTCTACTTGCTCAAGTGAAGCTGCTTCTGGACGAGATGTTGGACCAACGACTCACTGGTTATGTTGCAACTTGTTGTTAATCAGCCGTTGGCACTGTTTCATGGCAAACCGCTGCCAATGGCATTACTAACTGCTTCCATCATCTCTTCGCGCGAAGAAAACGTCTTTGGATCAAGCGGCGGATGGAAAATCACCCTCGCGGTTCCCTTCTTGGCGGCGAATTTGCCTTTGGGCAATATTTCGAATGTATTCACCATGGTGACCGGCACAATGGGAAAACCGGTTTCAGCCGCCATGTGAAAGGGACCCTTCTTGAAGGCAAGCAAGCGGCCATCGCGGGAGCGCGTGCCTTCGGGATAGAGCATCATGTTGACGCCTTGGTTCATGACCTCGGTCGCGCGCCGGACGCTCTGGATAGCGGCGTCCCGGTTTTGTCTTTCTACTGGAACCAGTGAGGCCAGATCAAAAGCGCGGGCAATCACAGGAAGTCGCCACATCTCTTTTTTTACCAGCACTGAAGTCCGCCGGGGAATCAACGGCATCAGAATGATTGCGTCCAGATTGGAAACATGGTTGGACATGAAGATGTACGTCCCTGCCGGATCGATTTTATCCAGGCCTTCAACCTTGATCTTCGTGCCGGTCAACCAGACCATCGTCCGGATAACGGCCATGCCGGTGGCATAGAGGAGGCGGACATCCCGCGTGATGAGTGTCCAGGGGAAGACGAAGAGCGAGGCCAGGGGGACGGCAAGGCTCATGAACAGAATCGCCGAGACCATGCGCAGGGATGCAATCATGCAGGGCGCTCAGGGTGCAGTTGCTCCAGCTTGCGCGGCAGCTTCTCATAAATACCGCCAAACCCGCCATTCGACAGAATCGCCACAACGTCCCCGGGGCGCAGTTCAGGCGCGACCGCGTTGACAATGGCGTCCGCATCCGCCAACTCACGCGCAGGTTTCCCCTCGCGCTTCAACCCTGCTATTACGCTCGAAGTCGTGAGCCGCTCAGCTTCGGGAATGGATTCCGCCTTAAACACGCTGGCGATGACCACATGATCGGCAAGCGCAAGGCTGTTGACCAATTCCTTTTGCAAAACTTTTCGCCGCAGAGTGTTGGAACGCGGCTCAAAGATGGCCCACAGGCGCGCTGCCGGATATCGGGTCCGAAGGGCCCGCAGCGTCTCAGCAATTGCGGTAGGGTGGTGAGCAAAATCGTCGATGATGGTAACGCCGCCGATCTCAGCCTTGACCTCCAGCCGGCGCTGAACGCTCTTGAAGGTTTTCACGGCGTCAGCAATCGCTTGCGGCTCAATTCCGTAGTGTGCAGCCAAGGCGGCGGCGGCGGTAGCGTTGAGCACGTTGTACTCCCCAGCCAATGGAAACTGAAAATCCGCCCAATGGTTCCCTTCCCGCAATACTGACCATGAGGTGCTCTCAGGGGCAAATACAATGTTGGTGATTCGCCAGAAAGAACCGTCTTTCATTCCATAGCGCTCGACCGGAGCCAAGGCCCGTGCAAGGCAATCATCTACGTTGGCATGCCCGTCGTAGGCAATGATCTTGCCTTTGCGCGGAACCAGGTTGACCAGGAGCCGGAAGGCTTTCTTGACTTCATCCAGATCGCGGAAAATATCGGCGTGATCAAATTCCACTGAGGTAAGAATGATCGCCTGAGGAAAGTAGTGCAGGAATTTTGGCCCCTTATCGAAGAACGCCGTATCGTATTCATCGCCTTCCAGGATGAAGTGCTTTCCCTGCTTCAGGGCAAAACTGCCGCCAAAGTTTTCCGCAATGCCGCCGATCAGGAACGAGGGGTCCTTGCCTGCCACTTGAAAGATCCAGGCCAGCATGGATGTGGTCGTGGTCTTTCCGTGGGTGCCTGCCACCACAACGGGCTCGCGCGCGCGCAGGAAGTATTCATGGAGAACATCCGGAAGCGAGTGAAAGGGCATGCGCTCATCCAGAACGTATTCCAGTTCCACGTTGCCGCGTGAGATTGCGTTCCCTACAACCACCAGGTCGGGACGGGGCTTCAGGTTGGCCTCAGCATAGGGCTGCGCCACGGGAATGTTCATGGAAGCCAGAAAGTCGGACATGGGAGGATAAGCCGCCGCATCGGAGCCGGTAACTTTGAATCCACGCTGCTTGAGCAGCCCGGCCAGCGAGGCCATGGCCGTTCCACAGATGCCGATAAGATGAATGTGCTGCTGGTCGGTCACGCTTTTAGATTAAATGAGCTACCATCTCCTAGCTACTGGCTTCTGCTTTTTAGATTAAACACGTTGGTTTTCATAGTTTCCTCGAATCATAGAGGAAGTCTGGCCCTGGCAGTCGGTCCTTCCGTTTCGCTCCCACGGCTGGCCAGGCAGCCGGGACAGGACAAAAGAATTACCAAAATGGGAGGAGTATTGAGGTTGAAGTCGTCATTCATTGTGCTGCGTGATCCCCCAGTATCCCCGGCACGCCTGGTTTTGGCGTTCTGGGGTGGAGGTCACCCGATTCTTCTTGACTTTGCTAACTACTAAGTACAGGTACTTACGCATCTAAATCCATCTGTGCCGCTCACCTGCCCAGCTCGAACCTCCCTTGACGGCCAGGGCTTTGATGTCCTGGTCATCGGCGGAGGTGTCAACGGGATCGCCATTGCGCGGGAGTGTGCCCGCAGCGGCAAAAAAGTGGCCGTCATAGAGCAAAATGATTTTGCTTCCGGCGCCAGCAGCCGCTCTACCCGCATTATTCACGGCGGGTTGCGCTATCTGGAACACGGCGAAATCGCCCTGGTGCGGGAGTCGCTGCGCGAGCGCGACCGGCTGCTCCGTCGCTATCCTAATCTGGTCCGTCCCATGGAGTTCCTGCTCGCGCTCAGTCATGAGCCTCGACCATTCATGCGCAGCGCCATCGCCATCCGCACCGGGCTTTGGCTTTACCATCGCTGGGCCGGCGCGCCCCGGATTGCCTCCAACTGTGTTGGCGCCTTTGAACGCCAGTTGGACGCCGGCCATAGATGGTCAGTTTTCTCCTATGAAGATGCGCAATGCGAATTCCCGGAAAGGTTGATTGCAGAATGGCTGGCCGAAGCCGCGGCAGAGGGCGCCATTGCCTGCAATTACACTCAGGTGCTCGATATCGCCCGCCAGAACGGCAGAGTTACTGGCGCGCGGCTGCGGGATGGAATTTCCGGAAGAGAATCTCAGGTCGCCGCGTCCCACATTGTGAATGCTTCCGGGCCCTGGGTGGATTTCGTCCTGCAAGATTCGGGGTTTGCCACCGGCAAGCTGATTGGAGGAGTCCGCGGCTCTCACATCGTGCTGCCGCGGTTCATCGGCGCGCCTGGTGCTGCCATTTATACGGAAGCCACAGATGGCCGGCCTTTCTTTGTGATTCCCTGGAACGGCCAAACCCTGGTAGGCACAACGGAAGTAGCCGACTCAGCCGATCCTGCCAAGGCGCACCCCACCGCAGAAGAAATTGATTATCTGTTTGACAACTTCACCCGTCTTTTTCCCGGTTCGCGGCTCACAAAAGCTGACATCCGCTATAGTTTTGCCGGAATTCGCCCGCTGCCTTACAGTCCGGGAAAAAAGATGTCAGAAGTAACGCGCCAGCACCTGATTTACGACCATACTCAGGATGGCGCCGCCGGATTGATATCCATTATTGGGGGAAAACTCACTACTGCGATGGCGCTGGCGCGCGAGACGGCGCGAAAACTCAGTCTACCCGCAACCGAACCGGCCAACATCCTGGCCGCGCCCGCCCCGGCCGGCGGTATTGAGTCCACTCTGGAGCAATGGGCGCGCCTGGTGGCCGCCAAGGCCCATATTCCAGAAGCCAGCGCCCACGCCATTGCAGCATGGCATGGCCGCCGCGCCCTGGCCATTGCCAGTGCGGCATCACTGGATGACAACTTGAGGTCCCCGCTCTGCAGTCACAGCGAGCATATCGTGGCTGAGGCCGTGGAGGCGGTAATGCACGAATCCGCAGTCACGCTGGCGGACATTCTCTTACGCCGCGTGCCGGTAGCTCTGGGCCCCTGCTGGTCGGAGTCCTGCACCCGGCAAGCAGCCTCCCGCATTGGTGCAGTGCTGGGCTGGGACCGGATCCAGATTTACCGGGAGTCTGAAAGATTTGAACAGGAACGCGGAAGCTTCCTGCACCCAAAGCCCGAGCCGGTGCGGGCAAGCTAGAGCATTTTCAAACGTATAGACGGTGCTCAGCACCGTCTCCGCGCCAAAGGCGCGCACTCCCCCGATTTCAGTGTTTCCACCAGCAATTTCGTGTCATCGGAAATGATTCCATCAACCCCCAGTGCAGCGGCGCGGGCCATCTGGGATGGCTCATTCACCGTCCAGGTGACCACGAGTTTTTTGGCCGCGTGAATTTCTTCCACCAGCCTTCGTGAGAGTAAGCGATACTGCGGCACAACATAGCCCGCGGGCAATGTTTCCCAGCGGCGGAGCTGCCAGCGGGTCTGCGAGAGCGTGCCCAGCACCAGCGAGCTATCCAGCCGATGAAATTCCCGGACTACACTGGGATGAAATGAAGAGATGAAATAACCTCGTTGCGGAGGGAAACTACGGATGATGCGATAGACCAGCCGCTCAATGCCCCTGACCTTTACCTCGAGATTGAGGAAAGCGCAGTCTGCATAACGATCCAGGGCTTCCTGCAGGGTCGGAGGAAATTCTGCCGGTGCAGTGCAGCTTGCCTGAAGTTGTTTCAGGGTTGCACGCCGCACCGGCAATCGCTTGAATTTAGGATCATGGCAGATCACAAGCTGCCGGTTGCGGGTCAGGCGAACATCAAATTCGAAGCCGTCGGCGCCGTGTTCCAGCGCCAGATCGAAGGCCGCCGGCGTATTTTCCCGGGCATCCTGCCGGGCCCCGCGATGTCCGAGCAATAGCACTAATCAAGGTCGATGTCGCGGATAAACTTCTCATCCGGCATCTCTTTGGCCTTCTTCACTGCCTCCTGGAATTTCTTTTCCAGCAGGTCGGACTTGTTCTTCTCCGCGTCCACGGCCTGGCGGAAAATGGATTCCTTCCGCACATCCTGCTCCCGCATGGCCTTGGCGGCTGCATCCAGGTCGGCAAACATCTTGGGCTTGATGGGCGCCACATGGGAGATCACCGCCTTGGTTCCCGGATCCACTTTCATGACCGCGCTACAGCACGGACATGCGACTTCAAAGGGCTGGGATGACTTTGCCATAAGAGAATTGTAAGCCAGTCAGAGCTGGGTTGGTAACTTCATATTGTGATAGACTATGATATATACCAAACACTGGGAGAAGAACCTGATGCCTCGCACTGCAAAATTATTCCGCAACGGTCGCAGCCAGGCCGTGCGCCTGCCTTCAGAATTTCGCTTTGAAGGCAATGAGGTGTTTATCCGGCAAGATTCCGCAACCGGCGATGTGATTCTGTCGCGGCGCCCGGATTCATGGCAGGACTTTTTTGCTTTAACCGGGGAAATCGGCGTTCCTGAGGACTTCATGTGCGAGCGAGGGGACCAGTCGCCTCAGAAGCGCGAGCTGTTCTGATGCCAAATCAATATCTCCTTGACACAAACACGGCGAGCTACATCATTAAAGGGAACATTCCTGCTGTGCGTCGAAAGTTGATGCGAGTTCCCATGGCCCAAGTTCTAATTTCAAGCGTGACGGAAGGCGAATTGCGCTACGGTGTAGAACGGTTACCGGCAGTAACAAAGCTTCAGCGGCTGGTCGAAGAATTCCTTCTTCGGGTAACCGTGCTCCCTTGGAACTCGGACGCAGCCAGGCAGTACGGCCATCTTCGTGCAGAGCTGGAACGCTTGGGGCAGCCAATCGCCAATCTTGACCTGATGATCGCAGCTCATGCCTTGGCGCTGAGCGCCATTCTGGTGAGTAGTGATCGGGCATTTACCCGGATCAAAAAGTTAAAAACAGAAGACTGGACCATCTAGGACAGGCTGCAAAAATGCTACAATTTTTAAAGGAACTATAGGATTTATACGTATTCTAACCATGCCCACGCCGCCGCTGACCACGCAGCTACACTGACCGCGGGCTGAATCTGAGTGCTGAATGTCATCCACTTCCCCATTTTCGGACGTTCTCACCGCCATTGAAGAAATTCGCGCCGGACGCATGATTGTGGTCGTAGATGATGAAGACCGCGAAAACGAAGGCGATCTTACCCTGGCGGCGGAAAAGGTTACGCCCGAAGCCATTAATTTCATGGCTAAATATGGCCGGGGATTGATCTGCCTGGCCATGACTCCGGAGCGGCTCGACCATCTGCGCATCGGGCCTATGACCCGGGAAAACACCACCCCGTACGGGACAGCGTTTTACGAGAGCATCGAGGCCCGCGAGGGAGTCACCACGGGAATTTCCGCTCATGATCGCGCGCGTACCATTCAGGTGGCCATTGATCCGGCCAGTCGTCCCGCTGATCTGGTGCGTCCCGGCCACGTCTTCCCTCTGTGCGCCCGCAAGGGCGGCGTGCTGGTTCGCGCCGGGCAGACGGAAGCTGCGGTGGAACTATCACGCATGGCTGGCCTCATTCCTGCCGGCGTCATCTGCGAGATCATGAACGAGGACGGCACCATGGCCCGCGTGCCCCACCTGATCGAGTTTTGTGAGAAACACCAACTGAAGATGATCACGGTGGCGGAACTGATTCGCTTTCGCATGGAGCACGAACGCTTTGTGGCCCGAGTGGGCGAAGCGCTGCTGCCTACGCGGCATGGCGAATTCCGCATGATCGCCTATGAGAGCCAGCTTGACCGTGAGTCCCACGTCGCGCTGGTCAAAGGCAGCGTGGAGGATTCCACCGGCCCCGTGCTGGTGCGCATGCACTCTCATTGCCTGGCAGGAGACGTCTTTGGCGGCGCCCTTTGCGATTGCCAGATGGTCCTGGATGGTTCACTGGAGATGATTGCCAATCAAGGCTCGGGCGCATTGATCTATCTGCACCAGACATCCAAGGGATTCAGCGTGGATGATGCCCACCGGCTGGTCTTCCACCGTGAAGTGCGTGAATCGGCAACCGTGGCCCATCAAAGAAAGACCCAGCGGGACATCGGCGTAGGCGCCCAGATCCTTTCCGATCTCAACATCCATGAAATCCGCCTGCTCACCAACCACCCCAAGCGCGTGGCGGCCCTGGAAGGCTTCGGCATCAGCATCACCGAACAAATTCCGGTCAGGACTACAAAGGCAGTGCCGCGGTAGAGTTTTGGGGTTGAGAAGTTCATCCCCAAGCGAAGCCAGGAAATCTGCGTCGACCAGGACGCCGCAGGGTGAATACCCCGAAAACAATGGAAGGGCGCAGGTTTTACCTGGGCGAAGCTTACCTCGAACGCCATGACCGCCACCAGGCCCACGGTTCAGCATCTCTTCAGCCCAAAATGCTTGCGGGCTGAATGCTAAGTGTTGATTGCTTTAGTTAGGCAGCCTCGGGCACACTTGCTCGTTCAAAATCATGAATTGCGCGGGACACGTGCGTGAGCCGCAGATCACCGGAATCAGGCCGCGCACCTGGTTGCGCGTGATCAATCCCAGGGTTCCGCACTCCGGACATGCCAGTACCGCCCAGTAGGGGTCACCCGGCTCGCCCACCGCGCCGGCATTCTCCAGAACAAAGAGAGTGCCCGGCTCCATTTGCTCCGGCATCCATTCCGTCAGAATGTTGAGTTCCGCTACCATGTCACCTCCCAATCCCTTCTCGCGCAGTTTGGAATTGCGCGGTTCCGGCTTACTGGCTCCTTCTCTTCCCTGTTTTAGCGCCGGACTGGCCCTGCGCCGGCCGGCGGCTGAAGATTTCGGCGTGGATTTCGCGCACCGCATCGCTCAGACAGACCCCCAGCATCGGCTGGTTCGAATTTTTGAGGATGTCGATCACCTGGCGCTGCGAGTTCTCCACATAAATGCGCTTGCCGTCCGTCAGCAGATGGTACTCAGATCCGCTGCTCACCGTGGAAGCTAGCCGTTTCCCGAACTCTTTTTGCAGGAACTTCATGATGTGCCGCACCCGCTGGAGGGGAAAACCCTTCCGGCGCAGCGCGCAGATCACGGCGATCTCGGTCACATCGTCCAGGGTGTAGAGCCGCCGCCGCCCTTCTCGTTGCGGAACCACGATTCCCCGCTCGTCCCACCACTGAAGCTGGCGCGCCGTAATGCCCGTGAGCACCACCACCTGCGCTGATGTAAACCGTTGATCCATATTCCAAGGGAAATGTTTAAAACATTTCACTAATAAAATGTTTGCAATATTTTAGGACGAGAAGGTGGAATGTCAATGGGAAAGTGGCAAAGATAGTAAACAACACCCAAAAACCAATCGGGAGCCATCCCGATCTGTTTTGGTCTTGCCTCTTGCAGTTTGGCTAATTACCAACCGCTCCACATTCCATCGCGGCCACGCTGTCCGCTTAGAATGAACGCCTTGTCGCCCTCGAACGGTTTCTTCCGCGTCGCGAGTATATTTTCCTCTTCTAAATAGGTCCCCGTCCGTAAAGCGGAGATCCGATGTCCCGTGCCTTGTGCACAGCGGTATACAATATCGTGACAACAGGGGCAGGCTGAAGGTTGACTTTCCCTATTCGAGGAGCAAAACCATGTCAAACCGAGTATTGAATCGCAGGGGGGCGCGCGAGCTGACGCCCGAAGAAATAGACCAAATTCAAGGCGCCGGCACCGGGTGTACGGCCACTACGTGTAATTTCAAATTTGTGTACGACGATTTCCAGTGTGATCCTGCGTAGCAGTAAACGAAACCATTAACAGTGAGCACGAGATCGTTCATTGGGCTCGTGTCGGCTATGACGATCATGCGGATGGCGCCGACTCCATGGCATTACCAGCTTCTCGGTCATGCTCCAGGTCCGCAAGGCCGTAGCGGAGATAAACGCCGTGCTCCTTCAGGAAGGCATGGACCTGCGTGCGAGTGGGATACCCAAGCAGCCGCCGTAATTGCGCCATGGAGAGCTTGCCTTCGCGGTAGGCTTCGAGCGCAATAGCTTGCAAGGCTGCGCGTTCGAGGTTATGCCCGGAAGCGGTCAGGAAGGTAGACAGTACTTCGGGTAGATCCAGAGTGACTTGGCCAATAAGAGCAATATAAGGCAAGGTGGTATCCGCCGAAATCAAAGCCCGCCGCCTACGAAGTGAACAATCTCCAGCTTGTCGCCGTCCTTGAGCTTGGTTTCCAGCCATTCGGCGCGCGGGACGATCTCCAGGTTCAACTCCGCGGCTACGCGGTCCGGCTTCATACCCAGACGCTCGACCAGCGCAGCCAGGGTCAGGTCGTCAGGGAAGTCGCGAGGTTCGCCATTGAGTTGGAGTTTCATGAGAGAACAATTGGCAAAAAATCTTACCACTGGCGACACGGATACCGCTGATCGTCACCGCGCGGCAAGCCGCAGTGTCCAGGGCAATCGCATGAAAACTTTTTTGCCCCCAAAACTTGAGCTTTCAGACAAGTTGCACGGCAATTTTGGTTCTGACGGTATCCGCGATCAGGTCGGAAGCCTGCTTAGACAGAGTTAAATGTTGTCGAATATGGGTCCATCCGTGCTTCTCGGAGATTGTTTGGTAATAAAAATCCCGCGTAAGGACGTTAACAATCTTTCATGCGATTGCCTTGGGAATGCATCATCAGGGCGTATGCCCAACCAGTCGCTAGTACAAAAAATGAGTGGGACCGCAGCCGCCCCCGGCTGCGTCTTCTTGTCGCCGACGCCCAAGATACGGTGTCCCTTCCCCTTCAGCCGATACTCT
>DATDGL010000139.1:0-6003 GCA_036522115.1 Candidatus Angelobacter sp. | reverse complement strand
TTGTCCGTATCTATCACCAAGACGATAAGGTTAAAACCAGTAATAAATCGTATGGAGAGCAAGCGATTCTGTATGGCTCTGACAGGGTAGCAGAAGCGATGTACGACAAGCACAATGGCGGATTCATTAACGACTCTCCATTCGCTGAGTATCAATATCATTTCCCGCAAAAGCCAACATTGGAAGATGCAAGAGAATACGCTGTTCGATATATCAAAGCTTGCTGTTCATCTGTGGCACCAGAAATAGACCGTGACCGCCGTGATCTGATAGGCGGGACAATTAGAATCGCCAGAGTGACCAAAGATAAAGGGTTTGAGTGGGAACCGGAAGAAAAAAGCGACTCAGCGGGAAACTGAGCCGCCAAAGTGGTGAGGATTAGAGGATTACTGCTGCCTGAAAGCTGGCCTACTCGGATTCAGACGATGTTCCCAAGCAATCCGCACCTTGCCAAACTCGAACATGTCACGATCTTCAAGGGCATGCATGCGGTCTACGATGTCATGGGAGATTTGCGACTGCAATTCGCGGACAAGCCCTTGGAGCACGCGCATTTTGTCAACGCGCATGAATCCCGCTTGCTCCAGTCGCCAGACGTGCCGCGAGATCGCGGCGAAATGATGATTGATGGTGGACAGGCTGTGATACGTCCTGAGTTTTCTTCTAAGATGTCCTCTAGCCATTTTCTCTCCTGTTGTGAGGGAATTTGGTCAGGAATCCGTCAGCGTGGATGCGTTGGCGGGTTCCGTTCCGAGAGTCACACGATAGGCTGAAGAAAAAGCGAAAGCAATAGAGGGTGACGGCTATAACTGGAGCAACACGCTATTAAGACACTACCAAATTCTGAAAGAACGCCAAATCGCTCGCTGGAGCGATAAAATAACCTTCTGTGGTGGTGTTAGAATACACGTAACGCCTCCACGCCAGAATTGAACTTTTGAAGGCTTTTATCATGCTCAGAAAATCACATTTGCTCTTTATCGCCTTCTTGTTGCTTGCCGTTGGCCTGCATGCCGATAACATTGTGGACGAGATCGTTGCCCGGGTGAACAGTTCCATCATTACCCGGACCGACCTGGAGAGAGGCAAACAGCAAAACGAAGAAGACCTCAAGCAGCGCTTTCCGTCCGACTGGCAGTCCAAGTGGGCCGGACGGGAAAAGGACCTTCTGCGCGACTTGATTGACCGCCAGCTTCTGGTCGAGAAAGGCAAAGACCTGGGCATCACCGGGGAGACGGAGATGATCAAGAGGTTGAACGAGCTGCGGCAGCAGTTCGGCCTGAACTCGATGGAAGAGCTGGAAAAGGCCGCCCAGCAGCAAGGCGTCTCCTACGAGGACTTCAAAGAGCAGATCCGCACCGAGATTGTGACATCCAAAGTCATTAGCCAGGAAGTGGGCTCGCATGTGGCGCGCGAGATCAACAATACAGAGGTGCAGAAATGGTATGACCAGCACCAGAAAGAGCTGGCGGTGCCGGAGCAGGTGACGTTGGCGGAGATCCTGGTTTCAACCCAGCCTCCCAAGCCTCCCACTGACGACAAGAACAAAGACGCTGCGGCGCAGGCTCCTCAACTCCCACCAGATCCGGCGAAGGTCGTTGAAGCCGAGGTCAAAGCCAACGACCTGCTGGAACAGTTGCACAAAGGGGCGAAGTTCGACGAACTGGCCAGGAAATCCTCTGATGGCACCACCGCGGCCCAGGGTGGATTGATCGGCGATTTCAAGCGGGGCGAGATGGACAAAGAGCTGGAAGACAGGATTTTCCCCCTGAAAGCCGGAGAAATCACAGGCGTGATTCACACCAAGCCGGGCTTCATCATCTTTAAGGTGGTGGCTCATCAGCCGTCCGGGATTCCCCCGCTCGCGGAGGTTGACAGCAAGATTCGCGATGCTCTCTACGTCCAGAAACTGGAGCCGGCGGCGCGCTCTTATTTGACCAAGCTGCGCGAGGAGTCTTTTATCGACATCAAACCGGGCTTCGTGGATACCGGCGCCAGCCCTAACGAAAGCAAGCCTGTGATTATTGCTGCCAGTACCTCCGGTGATCAAATCAAGCAGGCAAAGGCCAAGAAGAAGAAGCACTTTCTGGTCTTTTAGAACGAATAGTTGATAGAGGCCGCTAACTGCAATACTGTTCATTTAACGAGGACGTGAAAAAAGTTCGTCATCCCGCGGGTTTACCCACGCGTTAGCGGGGGTAAATCGGAGGGACCTTGCGTTCAGCCGTTAACTCAAAAGGTTCCGAAATCTCCTAAGTGAACAGTATTGCCGCTAACTGCTGACTTGCATTTTGGTAGTGTGTGCAATCGGGTCATCCGGCCATCGGTTCATCGGAAGAAAACCCAACGCCTCGTTGCGTTAAGCGTCCACTGATTCCAGTCTTTCCTCTTGCCAAAGTTTTTCCCTTACCAACCTGAGCTGCTCTGCGTGCGTCATACCTGACATATGGATCCGAGGGAATGGATTGCCATTGTCACGACCTTTGTGGTCATTGGCGGGCTGATCTCGTACGGGTTTACCCTCTTCGCCGAGTATCACGCCAAGGGACGGTGGGCCAAGAACGTGACCGGTCTGCTGGCTGGCATTGGCATGCTCTCGCTGGCGCTCTCCATGCTGCTGACGCCCAGGAATGTTCTGGTGATCCTGGCGGTGGCGCGCACCGCAGCTTCCCGCATTTTTCTGGTGATCAGCAGCACATCCCTTCTGGCCGCTATTGCCGCTTTCGGGATCATCAACTACTCCAGGCCGCTGCGGCTGTGGCATGAACGAAGGATCGAAAGAGAACTGAGACGTGAACTCCCAAAGATTCCGTGAAGGTGCTGTGGCAGAGCGGGAAAAAATCGCCAGGTGGCCTGCTCCTGCCAAGACCTCCGGAAGCCAAGGATCAGGCGGCTTTTTTCAGCGGATGCTGCCGGGAATTGTCACCGGCGCATCGGACGTTGATCCGGCTCTGGTGCTGACCGCTACGGTGGCCGGCGCCACCTATCACTACTCTCTCCTCTGGTCGGTACTGCTTTCCGTTCCATTTCTGCTGGCGGTCTTTGCGGTTTCCGCGCGCATCGGCATGGAAAGCCGCCAGGGACTGGTAGATTTGCTGCGAGGTCATTACGGCCGCTCCATCGCTTTTGCCTGTGCAGGGGTGGTAGTGGCCATCAACATGGCTATGATCGTGGCCGACCTGATGGCGGTCACGGATGCGTTTTCCATCATCATGGTGATGCCGCGGATGTACTTTATTGCGGCCGTGGCGTTCTCCGTGTGGTACATCCTGATCTTCCGCGATTACCGCAGGATCACGCAGACCCTGGTGCTGCTTTCCCTGCCGCTCTTCATCTACGTTGCTGCCGCGCTGCTGGCCCATCCCGATTGGAAGCAGGTCATCGCTCGCTCCGTGTTTCCGCGTATTCCGCATGATCCCGGATATCCGTTGGCAGTGGTGGGCATTTTTGGCTCATTGCTGACCCCGTACGTCCTGGTGTGGCAGACGAGCTCGCGCCGCGAGACGGCGCTGGCTGGCGGGCGGGGGGGACGCTTTGAGCATCATGCAGGGGCGATTGTGTCCACCGTGCTTTGCTATTCCATCATGGTGGCTGCCGGAACTGTATTGCACATTGCTCCGGTGGGCGACCTGACCACGCGCATGGCGGCCCAGGCCTTGGCCCCGGCGGCGGGACAATTAGGGACGGCCTTGTTTGCGCTGGGGATCATAGGCGCCGGCATGGTGGCCCTGCCGGTGCTGGTGGCGTCCATGTGTTACAGCGTTGCCGAAGCCATGGGTTGGAGGAGCGGGCTCAACGAGCACCCGTGGGATGCGGTCCGCTTTTATGTGCTGATCTCGGCTGCCATGTTTTTGGCGGCAGCCTTTAATTTCATCAAGTTGAACCCGGTGGTGGCGCTGTACTGGTCGCAGATTCTGGCCGGAGCATTGACGGTGCCTATCCTGGTCTTTATCCTGCTCATCTCGAATAATCGCCAGGTGATGCGCACCACAAACACGTGGTGGCAAAATTTCTGGATTGGAGCCGCTGGAGGAGCAGTGCTGGCCTCTGGCCTAATGGCGCTTTGGTGGCAGATTGCAGGTTGAGCTTTTGTCACCTTGAAACTAAAATTGCCCAACTCTTAAAATCGAATAAAGCCAACTGCCATGAGTTTACCCACAGCCAATCCGCTACCCGATACGCCTGAGGCGCGCCGCTATAACCAGATCAAGCGCTGGTTGGGCATGTTCGATCTGGTTTTGGGCGTAGGCTTCCTGGTAGTGCTGCTGGTGACTGGATGGACGGGACGTCTGAGTGCTATCTCCCGCCATGCGGCCAGGGAAAACTATTTACTTGCTCTCTTTTTGTATGTTCTTTTCCTGAGCGTCATCAGCAAACTCCTGACCGTAGTGCTGGATGTGTACAGCTTCCGCCTGGAGCATCGCTTCCACTTGTCCAATCAAAAACTGGGTTCCTGGATTCTGGATGAGATCAAAGGCTGGGTGCTGGGGCTGATCATCGGGACCATGCTGGCGGAGATTGTTTATGGCTTGATGCGCAGGTCGCCTTCGCACTGGTGGATCTTTGCGTGGATGATCTTTATCGGCCTTTACGTTTTTTTTGCCCAGGTGGCCCCCGTAGTGCTGTTTCCCATCTTCTACAAATTCAGCCCTCTGCAAAATGAAGAACTTAAATCACGACTGATGCGGCTGGGCGAACGGGCCGGGACGCGGATCAAGGGCGTCTATGAATGGAAGCTCTCAGAGAAAACCAGGAAGGCCAATGCCGCGCTGACTGGACTCGGCAGTACTCGGCGCATCATTCTTGCCGATACCCTTCTGCAAAACTACAGCACAGACGAGATCGAGGCAGTCCTGGCGCATGAGCTTGGCCATCATGTTCACCGTCACATCATCAAGGGCATTGTGGTGGAAGCCGGGGTCACCCTGGTGGGTTTCTGGGCCGCCAATTGGGTGCTGCAGTACGCAGTCCATCAACGCCACATATTCCTGCAACTCACGGACTTTGCCAACATGCCGCTGCTGGTGCTGGTCTCCAGCGTGCTCTCCATGGTGCTGATGCCTCTGTTGAATGCTTATTCCCGTTTCAATGAGCGCCAAGCCGACCTCTATTGCTGGAAGTCTGTTCCCAGCGTGACCCCGTTTGTTACCGCCATGCAGAAGCTCACGATGCAGAACCTGAGCGAGCGCAATCCTTCACGCCTGGTGGAGGTTCTCTTCGATTCTCATCCTTCCATTTCAAGGAGAATTGCCGCGGCGGAGATGTGGGCGGAGAAACATCGGCCGAGTCTGGCCACTTAGATCGATTTAGTTAATCGTGTGTCCACGTAGGGCCGTCATCCCGAGACTTCTTCACGTAGTGAAGAAGTGGAGGGACCTTGCGGTTCTTTCATTTCAAACGGCCACACTTTTTGTTAAACCGGTATAGAGCAGGCTCCTTGCGGTGATGACGGTCCTCATTCCCAGGATTTTATTCTGTTAAACCCCTAAAACCGAAAACGCAAAGCTGATTCCGCGTTATCTTTCACAGCTCCGGCAGTTCACCTCAATCAGCCTCTCCTCAAGATTTCAAGCAAGGACCCCAAAAGCATGGGAGTGGGCTACTTTGGTTTTATTGTGACCATGGAGCTTCTCCTTGTCATTCTGTGACTTTTTGGTTTTTCGCGAAAAAGCCATGCTGAAAACAAAGCACTTGCACGGCAAAAATTCTCGATTTTTTTAAAAAGTCACAGCCTCTGAGCCGAAGCGTAGCGCAGGGGAAGAATCCCCACACAGCATCCAGGAATCAAGCAGCGTTCGACGTATTCATCTCACTCCCTGAAAGTGCATGCGGTTTGACTTTTTTGCCCACAAAATATCTTTTGTTTGCGGTCAAAGTAGCCCACTCCCAAAAACATTGGCCTTTTTGCAAAAAAGTGCTGTCACTCTGACAGCATTGTGACAGCACTTGATTGACTCCCAACTCTGCTGCTGCCATGCTGGAAGTGGGTGCGATAGATGCGCC
>DATDGL010000138.1:0-3685 GCA_036522115.1 Candidatus Angelobacter sp. | reverse complement strand
GCGGGTGCGGCGCACGGCGCTGGACGCCTATGCGCACCAGGATGTGCCTTTCGAGAAACTGGTGGAAGAGTTGCAGCCGGAGCGGGATCTTAGCCGTACGCCGCTATTTCAGACGATGCTGGTGTTGCAGAACGCGAACGAAGAGGTGCAGTTGCCGGGCCTGAGGGTGAGACAGTTAAATCTCGAAACCGATATCGCCAAGTTTGACCTAGTGTTGACGCTGGGCGATAGAGCAGAGGGCTTGGCCGGCGAATTGCTTTATAACTCCGACCTCTACGAGCTTTCTACGATCCAACGCATTGCCAGACAATTTGTGATGGTGTTGGAGTTCGCGGCCGAGGAAGCGCAACGCACGATATCGCGGTTGTCGCTGCTAAGTCCAGGCGAGCAGGCGCAGATTGTTACCGAATGGAACCACACAGCCGCTGGCTATCCCAACGACACATGCATACACGAACTCATTGAGAAGCAGGTCGAGTACAACCCAGAAGCGATTGCCGCTGTGTATGAAGGGCGACAGCTAACTTATGGGGAATTAAATTGCAAAGCCAACCAGGTAGCCCACTATCTGCGCAGGCTGGGAGTGAGGCCAGAAGTGCCGGTGGGGATCTGCATGGAGCGCTCACTAGAGATGGTGGTGGGGCTGGTGGGAATCCTGAAGGCGGGGGGAGCATACGTGCCGCTGGATCCGGGCCATCCTCAGGAGCGGCTGGAGTACATGCTGCAAGACGCGCAGGTTCCCCTCTTGCTTATTCAGGAGAGGTTCGGGAGGGTGGTCCAAACACGAGCGCGGGCGGTTTGTCTTGATGCGGAATGGCCGCTGATCGCTGCTGAAAGCCCACAAAATCCAGAAAGGATCGCCGGCCCGAAGAATCTCGTGTATGTGATCTATACCTCGGGTTCAACAGGCAAGCCCAAAGGGGTCATGAATATCCACTCCGGTCTCTGTAACCGGCTGTGGTGGATGCAGCAAACTTACCGCCTTGACGGGAATGATAGAGTCCTGCAAAAGACACCCTTCACTTTTGATGTTTCTGTGTGGGAGTTTTTCTGGCCTCTTATGACGGGGTCTCAACTGGTGATGGCAAGACCGGGAGGACATCAGGATTGCGATTATCTGGTCGAAGCCGTCCAGCGTTTTCAGATCACGACCATGCACTTTGTGCCGGCGATGCTGAATGTTTGGCTTGGGCACGAGGAAACCAGAAGATGTTCGAGCTTGAAGCGCGTGATTTGCAGCGGCGAAGCGTTGGGAATTGAGCAACAGAGGAAATTCCAAAGCAGTTTGATCGCAGAGCTGCACAACCTATATGGCCCCACCGAGGCTTCCATTGATGTGACGCATTGGATCTGCCATTCAGAGTGGAGCAAGGACTTTGTACCGATTGGCAAACCGATCGCGAATACCCAAGCCTATGTTTTGGATGAACAAATGCAGCCCTTGCCAGTGGGAATTGCCGGAGAATTGTATCTCGGCGGAACAGGGCTGGCTCGGGGATATTGGAAGCGACCGGAATTGACAGCGGACCGGTTCGTGCCCAATCCCTTCGACAAAGCCGGCGAACGGCTCTACCGCACTGGCGATCGTGCCCGTTACCTGGCGGATGGGAACATCGAATTTCTCGGCCGACTTGATTATCAGGTGAAGATAAGGGGCAACCGGATTGAACTCGGGGAAATTGAGACTGTCCTGCAAGGCCATCCGGCGGTGCAGCAGGCAGTTGTAGTGGCGCGCGAAGACACACCGGCAGACCGACGGTTGGTTGCCTATGTGGTTCCGGATCCGGCAACTGCTGGACCACTCCGGCGATTGTTACGCATGGAAAAGGAACGGGAGTTGGAAGGCCATACGCGTCATGAACTGCCTAACGGACAGCTGGTGCTGCACAAAAATCGTGGTGAAACGGAATTTTTGTACCAGGAGATCTTCGCTGAGAACGGATACATCAAGAATGGGATTCGTTTGTCGCCGGGCGCGTGTGTCTTTGATGTAGGAGCGAACATCGGGCTTTTTTCTCTCTTTGTCCACTGGCAGGATGCAACGGCGAGAATCTATGCGTTTGAACCGGTGCCCCCAGTCTTTGACGTGCTTCAGGCGAACGCCAGGCTGCATGGATTGGACGCCCTGCTCTTTCCCTTTTGTTTAGGGAACGCTGAAGGCACGGCTCATCTCGATTACTTCCCACATGCTACTGTGCTTTCAGGCAGCTCTAACGCGAACGCTGCTTTCGTGACGGTGAAAAGCTTTTTGCGCACTCAGGAAAATGGCCATCTGAGCGAGGCGGAAACGGAAGCCGTCTTGAAAGAACGTTTACAGCACGAGACGGTTCAATGCCGGGTTCGTTCTCTGGCTGCGATAATTGCGGAACAGAGAGTAGAAAAGATTGATCTGCTGAAAATCGATGTTGAAGGATCTGAATGGGCGGTTTTGGAAGGGCTTTCTGAGGCTGATTGGCCGAAGATATCCCAAATCGTGATTGAGGTACACGATGTCGAAGGCCGACTTGCGGAGGTCCTCGACTTGCTTCGCCGGCGTGGATTCGCCGCTGCCGTGGAACAGAGTAGTGAGTTGCGTGAAACGGTCTTGTACAACGTGTACGCCGTTCGGTCAGCTGCGACCCAAGAGCCAACAGTAGACCTGCCGGTACGAACTAATCAATGGAGTAGCCCGAAAGTCCTGATTGCCAATCTGCGTGCGCAGCTGCAACAGCAACTTCCCGACTATATGGTGCCGCAGTCCTTTATTTTGCTGGAGGAATTGCCTGTTGCTCCTAATGGAAAGATTGATCGTAAAACGCTGCCCAGGCCCGAACAAAACAAGAGCGAAGACGAATACCTCGCGCCGCGCATTTTCGAAGAAGAGATTCTATGCAGTATTTTTATGGAAGTACTGAAACGGGAACGGGTGGGGGTTGACGACAACTTCTTTGACTTGGGCGGACACTCGCTCCTGGCCACTCAGGTGATCTCGCGTATCAGGAAGGCGCTGGAAGTTGAGTTGCCGGTGCGGGCGATGTTTGAAGCGGCGACACCCGCAACTCTGGCAGAGCGGATGAAATCGGCCCGCGATGAGCGTGCTTCCACGGCGCCGCCGATTGCTAAGGCGGAGTGGCGGCCAGGAGAAGGATTGCCGTTGTCGTATGCACAACAGCGGTTGTGGTTTCTGGAGCAGATGGATCCTGGAAGCGCGGCCTACAACATACCGTTTGGCTTGTGGCTGAAGGGGGAATTGAGGCGGGAGGTGTTGGAGCGGAGCTTGCGGGAACTGGTGAGACGGCATGAGGCGTTGCGGACGGGGTTTGAGGAACGTGGTGGCGAGCCAGTGCAGATGATCGTCGGGGCGGTGGAACTGAGGATGGAAGAAGAAGATCTGAGCGGAATGGGAGAGGCGGAGCGGGAAGCGGAGTTGGGGCGAGTGGGAGGGAGGGAGGCGGGGCGGGGATTTGATCTGCGGCAGGCGCCGCTAGTGCGGGTGAAGCTGGTACGACTGGGGGAGCAGGAGCATGTGCTGCTGGTGACCATGCACCACATTGTGAGTGATGGATGGTCGAGCGGGATACTGATGCGGGAGTTCAGCCGGTTGTATGAGGCGTATGGAAGAGGGGAAGAGTCGCCGCTGGGGGAGTTGGAGCTGCAGTATGGGGACTATGCGGTGTGGCAGCGGGAGTGGCTGAAGGGGGAGAGG
>DATDGL010000137.1:0-14454 GCA_036522115.1 Candidatus Angelobacter sp. | reverse complement strand
TTTGATCCCGTGAGTCTCACCGATTGCCCTGCATGCACGATGGCAGAATCTTCTGTGCCGCTGATTTCCAGCTCTCCGCTGGTCACCGTCACAAACGTGGTATCGCTATCTGGAAACGTTTCTACCCGGTAATTTCCCGCACGCAGAACTGTGAAAGCGGCATTCGGAGTGTCAATCTCTATGGATTGATCTTCGGACAGGCTGTAAGCCCTGAATCGCGCTGTGCCCTGTGAAAGGCCAAATTGCATGAAACGATCAGACAAGTTGGTCGTGGTGATGTCCGTGTTGCCGGAAATACGCACAGCTATATTGCCGGTCTCAAATTCCGCGCGTGCACCCTGGTCGGTGTAAATGCGGTCGCCAGTGGTGACAGGATAGTTCAGAGAAGCCTGAGCGAACTCATTTTCCCCCGAAGGCTCAAAAGAGACGTTGCCGTTCAAGGAACTGACTCGGGCCACGATCGAAGGTGGATCATCGTCGTCAGCAAAGGCCGGAGCGGACGCAACAACGAACAACAGAATTGCTATTGCAGGCAGGCAGAACTTGCGCAGACTTACAGCCTTCATGTTCGAATCTCCCAATCCAGGCCAAAAATGACCGCAGCGGCGGGCTGGACTCATAACCATATTGACACTATTTGCCAGGAATAGTCTCGCAACCAATGGCACAGGCCTTAGGGACACTGTCCAGGTGAGTTACGTGACGTCCATCAAAGACCCACGATTCATCAGCCAATCGCTGGAACGCTGATACGAGTATATGGGTAACCTTGAAAATTACTCACGACTTGAATTTCCACAGCAACAAGGGATTTCTTTCAAGCGTGCTTTCTGCCATAATTGATTGTGCACCCCAATCAGGTTCTCGGCCCCAGGCGCAAGCCACTCGCGAGCCGGGCAGCCGAGTCTCCTTTCAACCTCCAACAATCAGAGATGAGGAATTCATGGCGGCGAAATACGTCTTCGTGACCGGTGGTGTGGTTTCGTCTTTGGGTAAGGGCCTGGCGGCGGCATCGATCGGCTGCCTGCTGGAGAGCCGCGGACTCAAAGTCAACCTGATGAAGTTCGATCCCTACCTCAACGTTGATCCAGGAACCATGTCTCCCTTCCAGCATGGTGAAGTCTTCGTCACCGATGATGGAGCCGAAACCGACCTCGATCTTGGCCATTACGAGCGCTTCACTCACGCCCGGCTCTCCCGCGATAACAACTGGACTACCGGGCGGGTCTACGAGCAGATCATCACCAAAGAGCGCCGGGGCGACTATTTGGGCAAAACCGTACAGGTAATTCCTCACGTCACGAATGAGATTAAGGCGGCAATGAAGAAAGTTGCCCAGGAGGTCGATGTCGCCATTGTGGAGATTGGAGGCACGGTCGGCGATATCGAGTCCCTGCCTTTTTTGGAGGCCATCCGGCAGATGCGGCAGGAGTTGGGGCGCGATAACACGATCTTTATCCACGTCACTCTGGTGCCGTGGATCGGAGCAGCCGGTGAACTGAAGACCAAGCCCACGCAACACTCGGTCAAAGAGCTCTTGAGCATCGGCATTCAGCCGGACATGCTTCTGTGCCGCACGGACCGCTTCCTCTCCAAAGACCTGAAGAGCAAAATCGCCCTGTTCTGCAATGTGGAAGACGAAGCCGTGATCACGGCCAAAGATGTAGCTTCCATTTATGAAGTGCCGCTGGTATTCGCCCGTGAAGGGGTGGACACGCTGCTGCTTCGCTACTTGCGCATGAATTGCCCGGACCGCGACATGTCGCGCTGGGAAGATCTTGTGCACAGAATCTACAATCCTCGCGACGAAGTCCACATCGGCATTGTCGGCAAATACGTGGAATATGAAGACTCTTACAAGTCTTTGAAAGAAGCCCTGGTGCACGGCGCAGTAGCACATAACCTGAAACTCAATTTCACCTGGATTGAAGCTGAGGGATTGGAAACCAAGGACCAGGAAGCCCGGGAAGCCCAGTTGGTAGGGTTTGACGGCATTCTGGTTCCGGGTGGATTTGGGAAGCGCGGCATTGAAGGCATGCTGAACGCCATCCGCTATGCCCGGGAAAAGCAAGTCCCATATTTTGGCATCTGCCTGGGCATGCAAACGGCCTGCATCGAGTTTGCGCGCAATGTCTGTGGACTGGAGGATGCCGACTCCAGCGAGTTCAATCCCAGCACTCCCCACCGCATCATCTACAAGCTGCGCGAACTGCGCGGGATCGACGAATTGGGTGGCACCATGCGCCTGGGTGCGTGGACCTGTAAACTGGAAGCTCATACCGTCGCCGCCAGGATCTACGGTGAGAGTGAGATCAGCGAACGCCATCGCCATCGCTATGAATTCAATCGGGAATACGAGTCCATCCTCGTCGGCGGTGGATTGAAGATCAGCGGCGCCACTCCGGACGGAACTTACGTGGAGATCGTGGAAATTCCCGATCATCCTTATTTCATCGGCTGCCAGTTCCATCCGGAATTCAAATCAAAGCCGCTGGAGCCGCATCCCCTGTTCAGCAACTTTGTGAAGGCCGCCTACGATCATGGGCGCCACCGCCGCGATGGCCGCTTACAGGAAGAACTGGAAATGTTTCATAGGCCGGAGCGGATTGTTCGGCGCTGATGCGACCCCGCAACGCCGGGCAATTGGCAACTGGTTTAATTCGCGTTGTTTCGCGTTCGTTCGCGGCTAATCCATGGCATGAAACACTCATTTAAAGTCGGTGATATCGAGATTGGCGGAGACAGGCTGTTTCTTATCGCCGGCCCTTGCGTGATTGAGAGTGAATCCCATGCACTCCAAATAGCCGAAGCGGTTCGCGATGAAGCCGGCAAGCTGCATATTCCATTCATTTTCAAAGCGTCTTACGACAAGGCCAATCGCACCTCGCTCAAAAGTTTTCGTGGGCCGGGTTTGGATGAAGGGCTACGCATCCTGAAAAGAATCAAAGAAAAACTCACTATACCGGTTCTGACTGATGTGCATGAAGTGACAGATGTCCCGTTGGTGGCAAAAGCCGTGGACGTGGTCCAGATTCCCGCCTTTCTGTGCCGCCAGACGGACCTGCTGGTCGAAGCCGCCCGGCACGCGCGCGCCATCAACATCAAGAAGGGGCAATTCGTCTCTCCCTGGGACATGCAGCATGCCGTGGAGAAGGTCAGGCAATCCGGCAACAATAATATCTTCCTGACGGAACGCGGCAGTTCCTTCGGTTATAACAACCTGGTAGTGGACATGCGTTCGCTGGCCATCATGCGGCAATTTGCGCCCGTGGTCTTTGATGCCACTCATTCCGTGCAACTTCCATCAGCCGGCTCTGATGGCCAGGCAGTTTCCGGAGGACAGCCGGAATTTATCCCTCTGCTTTCCCGTGCCGCAGTGGCTGCCGGTGTGGATGGAATCTTCATGGAAGTCCACGACAATCCGGCAAAGGCGAAGTCAGACGGCGCCAATGCGCTGGACCTCAAGAACCTGCCCGCAGTCTTAGCCGAGCTACTCTCTGTCCGCAACGCTCTGAGTATGCAGAGTGTCGGGCGGGCGCCATCCTCATAGACTTCTGCTATCTGCCGTTCCCATCTCTATATCCGACTTGCTAAGTGCTTGTTTTCATAAACTTACACATTTCCAGCTTTTATGAAACCTGAGCCGGGATTTATCATCTACTCAGATATGAACGGATTCAAGACTGCATTCTTATTAACGCTGTTGACTCTGCTGGCGATCGGGATCGGCGATTGGCTGGGCGGAAAGAACGGCATGATTACCGCCTTCGTCATCGCTGTCGGGATGAATTTCTTTTCTTATTTCTTCTCTGACAAGCTGGCGCTGTCCATGAATGGCGCGCGGCCAGTTACGCGCGAGCAGCTTCCCCGCGTGTATCACGTAGTTGAACAGCTTACGCAGCGCGTAGGCCTGCCGATGCCGCGGATTTATGTGATCGCCACGGATTCTCCCAACGCCTTTGCCACTGGACGCAATCCGAACCACGCCGCGGTCGCGGTCACGGAAGGCATCTTGAATCTGCTGGACGACGAAGAATTGGAAGGCGTGCTGGCCCATGAACTCGGTCACGTTCGCAATCGTGACATCCTGATCAGCTCTGTAGCTGCAACTCTGGCCGGCGCCATTACCATGCTGGCGCGCTTTGAGTTCTGGTTTGGCGGACGTGATGATCGTGATCGTGGGGGCGGAATCCTCACGATGATTTTGGCTCCCGTTGCCGCCATGCTCATCCAGCTAGCGGTTTCTCGCGCTCGTGAGTATGAAGCAGATGCCACCGGCGCGCATTTCACCCACAATCCCTACGCCCTGGCACGGGCATTACAGAAGCTGGATGCCTATTCCAAACGGATTCCCATGGCCGTGCCTGCATCCACGGCTCACCTGTTCATCGTGCAGCCTTTTATGGGTATGAACCTGGGAAGCCTTTTTTCCACTCATCCCCCCATTCCCAAGCGCATCGCGCGCCTGACCGGAAGGCCGGAGGAATACCAGTGAAGAATCGCGCGTGATCTGGTGATCGCCGTGATCGGAAAGCTTGAGAACTCGCCAGATCACCCGATTCCTTGGGTAGGGGTACCTCAGTACCTAGCCTCCCACCATCCAATACAGTAAAATGTAGAATCAATGGTCACAAGTACGCTCCAGTCATCCATAGGTTCGCGCGCCACTGCGCTCGAAACTTCTCTGCGTAGCATTATTCGCGGTAACGACGAGGTCATACGCCTGGCGCTGGTCTCTGTCCTCGCCCAGGGTCACCTGCTGATTGAAGGGGTACCCGGAGTGGGCAAAACCACGCTGGCCCATGCCCTGGCCAGGGCCCTGGATTGCAGTTTTCAACGTATCCAGTTCACCAGCGATATGCTGCCGACCGATGTTCTGGGAATCACCGTTTACTCGGCTGCAGACCAGCAGTTTGAATTCAAACCGGGACCGGTGTTCACCAACGTGCTGTTGGCCGACGAGATCAATCGCACCACTCCAAAAACCCAATCGGCGTTGCTGGAAGCCATGAACGAAGGCCAGGTCACAGTGGATGGCCAGTCCAATCCGCTGCCCCAGCCATTTCTGGTGATCGCAACCCAGAATCCCATCGAGCATCATGGCACCTATCCGTTGCCTGAGTCTCAGCTTGACCGCTTCCTGCTACGCATACGAATGGGTTATCCGCAGCCATCGGATGAGCGCCAGATTTTGCGCTCCGAGGCAGGGGCAGCCCGTCTGGAAGAGGTTCGACCTGTCGCCAGCGGCGCAGACGTGCTGGCCATGCAGGAAGAAACTACGCGAGTCAAGGTAGACGATTCGCTGGTGGATTACGCGCTGGAGATTGTGCGCCGGACGCGCGAGTCAGCCGCTCTTTCACTGGGAGTCTCGCCGCGCGGCTCCCTCATGCTCTATCGCGCCGCCCAGGCCATGGCCTACCTGGACGGACGCATGTTCGCCACACCCGAAGACTTCAAATCATTGGCGGTCCCCGTTTTTTCGCATCGCGTAGTAGTAAGCGCGCGCTACACTTCCAGTTCAAAAAAATCCGAACAGGCGGAAACCATCATCGGCGAGATCCTGCAGGCTGTTCCCGTTCCACTCTAAGGGGTCATCACCAGGATTGCGTTTCGGATTCACGCGCAAGCCTGCACCTTCTATACTGGACGCCCATGTTCATTTTAAGAACGTTCATGCTGCTCGCCCTGGTAGTCTGGCTCGGCGGCATCATCTTCTTTGCTTTCGTTGTCGCACCCACGGCATTTACCGTTCTGCCCACCACCACTCTCGCCGGAGACGTGGTTCGTCGCAGCCTGACCGCCTTGCACTGGATGGGAATTGTTGCAGCCGCAGTCTTTCTGATCTGCTCGCTGGCCTTCAACCGCGCCAAGTCCGCCCGCCTGAAGGCGTTTGCCCTGGTCAACGTGTTAGTCGTGATCATGCTGGTCCTGACCCTGATTTCTCAGTTTGGTATCACGCCTGAAATTCGCGCCCTGCGCGCAGAGCTCCACGCGGCAGATAGCCTTCAGGGTTCTGATGCCGGCAACGAGTTCAACCGGATGCATCAATGGTCAACCCGGCTGGAAGGCGGAGTGCTGTTTCTTGGGGTTGCAGTTGTTGTGCTGACTGCGAGACGATTCTCTTGAAACCGGCAACCGCGGACTAGGCTGCATATTGCGCTTCGCCATTGCCAAATGACCAGTTCTCCTTGGCCACCTCGACCAGGTTCACAAAAACGTCCTCTTTGCGCAGATTGACTTCCTGGTGGAGCAGTTCGGCAATCTTCTTGCAGAGTGCTTTCTTGATCTCCACGCTTCTCCCCTGGCTGAGTGCAATCTGAATGATGATCAAGTCATCGCTGCGGCGGATCTTGAGATAATCGGGATCATAGATGAAATGCGATTTGGCGTGCTCGGTAATGATCTGAAAACGGTCCTGGGCTGGAATGGAGATTGTTTCCACAAGCGCACGATGGACCGCATCGCCAACTCTCTGCAGATACGACTCCTGCTTGCCCTCAAGAAGAGAAATTCGCACGAGAGGCATGGGCGCTCCTTATCAATTTCTTGCTGATCATGTTTAGATTCGGGAGACTTCTTCGGGGTGCGAAAAATCGTTTCCGGATCATCGGGGCGTCGGGTCGCCTGTCGTAACACCGGAGAGCCCCAGTTCCTCCGCAATCCCCTTCATGGCTTCAATGCAGAACGCGATGTGTTCATCCAGGTCAACGCCGAGATCGGCGGCGCCGTTGATGATGTCATCACGGCTCACGCTGCGGGCAAAAGCTTTGTCCTTCATCTTCTTGCGCACTGATTTAGCGTCCACCTCGGCCACCGATTTGCTCGGTTTGACCAGCGCTGTAGCCGTAATGAATCCTGCCAGTTCGTCGCAAGCGAACAGCGCCTTCTCCATCGGGGTCTCGCGTTTCACGCCGCTGTAGTCGGCGTGGGAGAGAATGGCCCGGCGAAGCTCTTCGGAATAGCCGCGCTCCTCCAGTACCTTATTGCCGACGAATGGGTGCTCCTGCGGCGTCGGGTATTTTTCATAATCAAAATCATGGAGCAGGCCGGTAATTCCCCATTGGTCCTCGTCACTGCCCAGTTTGCCCGCGTAGGCGCGCATGCAGGCCTCCACCGCCAACATGTGCTTGCGCAAACTCTCTGACTGCGTATATTCACATAACAATTGCCAGGCTGATTCTCGGTTCACCACGTATTTTCACCTATTTTCTTCGTTTCTTCCCTGGTTTTCTAGGGTTATTTCCGGCTTTCATGCTAAGAATTCCCTTGACAATGCTAAAGTAATGCTTGAAACTACCCCCAGTTGAGGGAACCTGCTGTATAAGTTAGGAGTAGCCCGCTCTGGCCGCTCCCCGTAAATCTAAATGGCTACCACACTGGCGCCGGTCGACTCCCGGGAAGTTGTGCGTTGCGATCATTGTCACCTCGTTCAATTCAGGACGGCCAACAATCTTTGCAGAAAATGCCGCACGTCACTGGATGAGGACGAGCCCGAGCCCATCCTTGTAGTGCAGCCGCCACCGGTCGAACCGGTGAACGGCAACCACTCGCACCTTCAGGTGGCGACTACTATCCGCATGTTCCGCCAAAAATCCGGCCTCAGCCAGCGCCAGCTTGCCCTGCGCATGCAGGTGCCGCGCACCTACGTCTCCAAAATCGAGAACGAGAAGGCCATGCCCACTCTGTCATCGCTGCAACGGCTGGCCACGGCGCTGGAAGTATCCATGGCCGATCTGCTCAAAGGATCGAATCGAAGCCTGGAAGACGAAATCGCCGATCTCATGCAGGACGACTTTTTGTCCCAGGTCATGCCGTACGTCAAGCAACTGGATTCGATGCAGCGCTCCAGCCTGCTTTCACAAGTACGTGAACTGAGCGTGCGCCCGAGAAGAAGCGTCTAAACCATTGAGTAAAAGGGTAATTTGGTAATTGGGTAATTTAAGATCAGCCCGAGTAACCAAATTACCCGCTTTCCTTCATTCAGAAGCTATTCTAGTTCTCTCTCATCCCGGCCATAGTACCCTTACTAATACCCTTACTTGGTGGTAATACCCTTATTCTCCTGCCCGCAAATATCGCCAGCGTGCTGCCGGACCCCGCCCCTCCACCGAGACTTGCCCCCGTTTCTTCAAATCGGCGAGAATGCGGCGAATCCACTCCCGTCCCACACCCGGACACGCCCGCTCAATTTCTCCTATACGGAATTGACCCGTTTGCTTCTGGATGGCCCGTAGCACGTCTTCGGCCTTCGCCCCCTTCGGCGACTCCGTCCGTCCAACCCTCTCCTCGAACTCCTTGTAAGCTGATTTCAGAATGAACAACAGATAGCTGACATAAGGCCACGGATTATGTTTTCCCTCATGCCATCCTTGCGAACTCTCTTCCAGTGTTTCGTAATACCGGTCTTTGTTTTGCTCAATAAGGCGCTCCAGGCTTATGTATCGTCCAACTTCGTATCCTTCCTGATAAAGCTGAAGAAGCATCACCAAGCGTGAAACGCGCCCATTGCCGTCACGAAAGGGATGTATACACAGGAAATCGAGGTTGAACGCGGCTAACGCCACTAAAGGATGCACGGTACGTTGGCGAATGGAATCTTGCCAAAGCAGAATCAACTGTTCCATGAATTTTGGCGTCTCGCTTGCCCTAACGGTCTTAAACCTGACCCGTTGCCGGCCATCTGCATATTTCTGGATGATGTCTCCATCCCTCTCTTTGTAGCGGCCGGAATCCCAGATTTCTCCCGAACACAAACGATGAAGCTTTTGCAGCGTTCTCTCTGAGACATCCAGATGGTTTGCATCTTCATGGATGATCTTTAATGCATCACGGTATCCGCGAATGTTTTCCTCGGCGCGATCTTTTAACAGGCGAGAACCGAACACTACAGTTCCGATCCGATTGGGCTCGATCTCCACACCTTCAATCCGATTGGACGAGACTGCACTTTCAATGAGGGCATGCTCCCGCAGAACCTGTAAGATCTGAGGGGACTGGGCAGTAAACAAGTCTTGTCGGCCCCGTGATTCGCCAAGATCGGCGAGGTACCATGAAGTTGTCGCTGGAACCGATTCAATCCCCGCATCGAATTGTCGCAATGTCATCATCTTGAACTAGCAACTATACGCCGGCGCGCCGCAACGCAAGCTGGAGCCTTAGAGAGCAAATTACACCGGGTCCCAACTGATGCTCGTCCATATACTCTTTGTTCCTGCAAGTTGAGAGTTTTAGCGTCTATCGGAACAGATTCTTCAAAATAAAAATGGCGTTGGCCGGTCGCTCCGCCAGGCGGCGCATCAGGTACGGATACCACTCGGCGCCAAATGGAATATAGACCCGGCACCGCCAGCCCTCCTGGATCAGCTTTTGCTGAAGGTCGCGGCGAACACCGTAGAGCATTTGAAATTCAAAAGCGGCAGCCGGAATATTTTCACGGCGGGCAAAGTCAATCGTGGCCCTGATCATCTTCTCATCGTGAGTGGCAATTCCATGATAGATGCCGCTCTTTAATAGCAATTTCATCAGTTTCACATAATTGGCATCGACTTCAGCTTTCTTCTCGAACGCAATTTGCGGCGGCTCTTGGTAAGCGCCTTTGCACAGCCGGATGCGGATGTGCTCCGCCACAAGCTGCTCAACATCCGCTTCACTGCGACGCAGGTAGGACTGGATGACTGCGCCTGCATGGCCGGCATATTCGGGCTCCTGGTGCAAGCGGCGAACGAAATCAAGCGTCCTCTGCGTGTACGCGGAGCCTTCCATGTCTACGCGGACAAAATTGTTGGTCCGGGCGGCATGTTGCACTAAATCAGAAGTGATTTCATAGGCGAGTTTTTCATCCACATCCAGGCCCATGTGCGTAAGCTTCAGACTGACGTTTGCATTCAGCCCCCGGCTGGCCATCTGGTCCAGCATCTGGTGGTAGAGCTGGGCGCTCTGCCGCGCTTCCTCCGCGCTGGTTACGTTCTCGCCCAGGTTGTCCACGCTTACACCCAGGCCAAGCTGGTTCATGGCGCGGGCGGCACGCAGGGCATCATCAACGGTGAGACCGGCTACAAAGCGGCTGGAGAGCCGCCTTCCCAGCGCAGTTTTCTCGGCGAATGAACGCAGAGACCTGCTCTGGGAGAAAGCAATAAACGTTGCTCTTAACACGGTTTTCCTGCGGGGGTGGAGACCATGGTCTGCTTTAACTGGACTCTAACTATTTGTTTTGCGTAGGCGCTGTGCTCGCTCCAAGCACCGTCTTCGCCTGGTCAGGAAGCTTGTCGGCTTTGGACAGGAGAAGGCTTACCTGCCAGCACTGAGTCGCCGAAAGAGACTTGCCAAAGGCCGGCATGCCTGTAAGACGGATTCCATTGTCCACTTTCCAGTAGGTCGAGCCTATGGGATCATCGGTCACCATGTCGTCGGTGCTGAAAAGCTGTGGCGGTGGCGGGAACATGCCCTTGGCCGCAGGAGACGGAGAAGATTGATTGGGCAGGCCATGACAGAAGGCGCAATTATCCATATAAATCTTTGCGCCGGCGGTCAGGTTGGGCTCGTCCGGTTGAATGGGAGCGCTCTTGGGCGCCTCAGAGGAAATTTTGGCGTGTAATGCCATGCTCGCCATCTTCTTTTCAAAAGGCATTGGCGGAGCGGCGGTGGCCACTGGCGCATAGCCAAAACGGAAATAGAAGTAACCGCAAATGGGCAGCACAATAATGCCAATGATGAAGCCGAGGATGAAAACAACCCCGCGTGATTTCAAATGACTACCTCCGGACAGTTTTCATACACCTGGGACTGTCCGGTCATTATAAATGCAGCATGGGATACCTTCATTCTCCCGGTTTTACCTGGATCCGCCGCTTGCCACATGGACCGCTGGGGCGCTTTTTCAGGAATTGGCCCAAAATTCAAGAATATTACGTTCCAGCCCGAGCAGTTCCTATCCGCATCCCTGGCCAGGAACTTGCCGGCCGAGCTGCCCTCCCGACACGAGCACTCCGCATCCAAATACCAAGCCACAACGTCGTGACCAAGGAGACGTCAAACAGATGAAGAAGATCAGGGCCACAGCAGCTTTCTTGTGTACGCTATTATTCGCGGTTGGAATTTTTGCGCTTCAGATTCCAGGCACGCAACCCAACTCGGGTCAAACCGGAGCCAGTCAGTCGCCCCAGGCCAGCCAGCCGCCACAAATGACTCCGTCACCGCAGAACACGCCATCCGTGCCGCCGGGACAATCGCCGCAATCGCCTTCTCAGGGACCGGGACACGCATCCAACATTGACGATCAGGTAAAGATTCTCTCCAGTGAATTGAACCTGACTGCCGACCAGCAGGAGAAAGTCAAATCGATTCTGACAGACCAGCACCAGCAGGCGATGTCTGTGGTCCAGGACAATTCCGTATCACGCGAAGACAAGCTGACTAAGATCCACAGCCTGCGCGAGACGACCATTTCCAAGGTCCGGCAAACACTCGCTCCCGATCAGCAGCCGAAATTTGATCAGATGATCGAAAACATGCACCAACGGCAGGAGGGCGGCAGTTCACCCAGCGGTGCAACTCCTCCGGCCGGCAATCCACCAACCAGCAGTACGCCTCCCCAAACTCCCCCGACTGCCGGCAAGCCGCCACAGTAGATCCTGCGATCTCTCACGGAGGGCGCTCTCATGCGGAGGCGCCTTCCACCTTCCCCAGTACAGGCGATGAAGTTAGAATCGAACGGTGAAATTCGCCTCTGTTCTTCTTTCACTCACTTACCTGATGACATCCGCTACGCCACAAAAGCCGGAATGGTGCCAAAGTCTGCCGCGACCGGTATACGCCACCCTGGAGCGAATCAAAACTGCCGATCCCTGGTTTGAGGTTTACAGGATTCGCCCCGGCGTGTTCGCGTTCTACGAACCACACCAATCGGAAGAGGTGATTTCCTACCTGGTGGTGGGGACCAGGAAGGCGCTGCTGTTTGATACCGGACTCGGCATTGGCAATATGCGGGCGGTGGTGGATGGGCTTACCAAGCTGCCGGTGATAGTGGCGAACTCGCACACTCATAATGATCACGTGGGAGACAATTGGCGTTTCCCTACGGTGTACGGCATGGATACCGATTTCACCCGTACGAACGCCAAAGGCTCCAGGGACGATGCCCAGGCTGAATTGGCCCCGGGTGAAGTCTGCGGAGAGTTACCCTCCGGGTTCAACGCGCAAGAGTATTCCACCAAGCCCTTTCACATCTCTCGCTGGCTCCATGACGGCGACAAGATTGAGCTGGGCGGGCGCACACTTCAGGTGATTGCCACTCCCGGACACACGCCGGACTCCATTTCCCTGCTGGATGAAAAGAACGGCCTGCTGTTCACCGGGGACACCTTCTATCCCGGACCGATCTATCTTTACCGGCCGGAAACCGACCTTGATGCTTACACCGCGTCGGTAAAGAAGCTTGCCGCGCTCGCTCCCAAGCTGCAACTACTTTTGCCATCACACAATGTTCCCGTAGCTGATCCGCGTA
Source organism: Candidatus Angelobacter sp. (assembly GCA_036522115.1). Lineage (GTDB taxonomy): Bacteria > Acidobacteriota > Terriglobia > Terriglobales > Acidobacteriaceae > Angelobacter. The sequence goes on along the minus strand of DATDGL010000137.1, from coordinate 1,952 downwards.
CTCTTGCGCAGGTAGTTGTGGCAATCGAGGAAGTACGCAGCGGAAAACTAAAGGGCGTGTACCAAAAGGGAAGCTGGATGTACAACTTTGCCGGTTTTTCGTTCCGGATGAGCAAGTGAACAGGCTAAACTGCATGTTGAGGGGCCCCGGCAATACCCGTTCAGTTGAGGACAACAGACTGTACTGCCAAGGATGTTGGCTTCGTCGTCGCGCTTATTAACCTAAACGCTCTGTCATTCCGAAGCCCCCGTGAAGCGAGCGAGCGCCGTCATCAGCGCGCTCGTAGGGGCGAGGAATCTGCTCCGCCCCATGTTTCGTTCCACCAAACCGTCAGCAGTACTGTAGCCACGAGGATCACTGGGTAACACCCTTATCCCCTACCCTTATCCCCTACCCTTACCCCGTCGTCCATTAACCACCGAGATTCGTTCTCCCCTTAACTGAACGGTATCGGGAACCCTCAGGCTATGCGTGGGAGCGATCCGCGATGCTCATCTTCTCTCGCAAGCCCTGGATCTGTTTCATGTGATGGAGAGTGTGGATGCAGTGAAACCTGCGCCAGTCGCGAATGGAGAGCGGGCCGAGAATGGCATGGTCGAGCACGGCTCTCCGGTCGCCAAAATGCACTTCGCATTGCTTGAAAACTTCGTTCATTTCTGACAAATTCTGTTTTATCGCCGCAATCGCCTGATCGGGCTCCGTCCCTTTAGGAGAAAGACCTTCCGGCGCCTTTCTGCCGGCTGGGATTCGCCCTAATTTCAAAACGATGACGCCGCCGACCCATTCCCTGAACGTGGTCTTGCGGATAGCGATCTTGCCCTGCTGCGCCACTGGCCTCATTCGCTCGGTGGTACGTTCGTAGGCCAGCGCCAAATGCTCCAGGATGCCCGCGGAGGACCACTTGCCCTCAGGATGCCAAACCAATTGCTCGACTGTCATGCCTGCAATGGCACTGTCAATCGCATCCATGGTCTGCTGCAATGAGGGCGAGAGTTTTGTTTCAGGCATCAATTGGCAATTTTAATGGAAGCAGAACTCGCGCGCACAAGGCTTATGGCATTTTCAGAAATAGTGTGACCTTCAAAATCGCGGGCCGATGCGACTGAGGGGTAGGGACCTCCCCCCTTCGGCAAGCTCAGGGTTCGAGGTAAGCTAAAAAGGCATAACGTTCGACATAATCGGAAAGAGGTCCGTTCATCGGACGAAGGCAGCTTTTACTTCGACCTCGCTCTCTTTAGTGGCTGGTTCATATTTCCACTGCTTGACGGCACGGACAAGCGCCGCCAGAAGGATGGGACTCCCGCCTAATTCCTTGACGTCTTTCACCGAGCCTTCGGCTGTAACTGTCAATGATACTCGGGCGGTCCCGGAAATACGGGCCTTCAACGCCAGTTCAGGATATTCGGGCTCGATCCGGGTCCTGATTTTGCGGCCTCCACTATTCGTTTCTAGTTGTATGGATGTCTGAAGCGCGCCGGCCTGGGGTAGCAGGCACAGTGTACACAACAGCAATGTCAAGAGCGACTTCATCAGCGGTGCGCGCCCGCCAGATATTAGGGGGGGCATTCTCTTCTCCTATCGTTTCCTACATCACAGCAACCTGGATTTCGAGTTGCATCGATCATAACTGGCCATTCGGACATGCCGCATGTAACCAAAGTAATCGTGAAGCAGGCATTCTTCAGGAAAGATCGGTAGTGGCTACTTTGCTTTATCGTGACCATGCAGCTTCTCCTTGTCATTCTGAGCCGAAGCGTAGCGAAGGGGAAGAATCCCACAACAGCATCCAGGAATTAAGCAGCGTTCAGACGTGTTCATCTCACTCCCTGAAAGTGCAGGGTGTAATTAAAAGTGAGAGTCACTATTTGCGAACGCCCCCAACATGGTTCGTCATCCCGAGGCTTTACCCACGCGCCAGCGGGGGTAAAGCGGAGGGACCTTGCGGTTCCATC
>DATDGL010000136.1:0-19488 GCA_036522115.1 Candidatus Angelobacter sp. | reverse complement strand
GCTGCCACAAGCCGACGTCACCATCGTCAAGTACTGGGACGGATCATGCGAGGAGTGTCTGGAGCGCCACCACAGTACCGCCGGCGTAGTGAAAAAGCTCCTTGCAGGTCGTGGATCTCTAACCGTCAATATTCTCTATGTAGATGTCGACATCCAAAAGAGACTGGCGGAGTTGAATGGACAGAAGGCTCTCAATATCCAAATTCAGCCCGAAAAATGATGCTTTCCTGTAAAGCCTGCAAGTCTTTGATTACACGGAAACTAGGCGATTTACCAGGGGGCTTCCAATCATGAAAGCAGTTGCGTTACCTGTGGAAACCTTATAAGAATAAGTTGTTTGACCGCCCCCCAGGGGCGACGCATATAAATTCTTTTCGACGTTTTAGACTTCCGAAGAGCCGCAGACGCGGTGGAACTGGTCGAAATCGCACTCAGACTGAACCAATTGCGATCTGTAGGGGGTCCACAGCAAGAATCTCAGGTCACAATTAAAGGATGAGTTGTTTTGCCAAATCCGCCGAAAGGAACAACGATAGTAATCTTTTCGCACGGGAAATTTATATGCGTCGGCCCTGATCCGGAGTGGCTTTTAGCTTGACAACGCCATGCTCTTTGCGGATACTTCTGGCACTTCCTCCTAGCGACCTCATTCGAAGGCAGATTATGGTTTAGGGACATTCCAATCTGACTCAGCGCCTTGGCATATTGTCCGATGGCGCTGATTGGAAAGCGTGATGCACGTTTACTTGACTAAGGTTTTTGCTTGGCTTGCTACAGTCGTGTGCGCGACTGTCTGTGCACGCGGCGCCTTCTTGATTGCAAAAAATGCCCCACGATTGTTCACTATACTAATTCTTTTCTCGCTAAACTGGGCAATTCTAATCCCGTATTACAGTGAACCAAATCCGTCTGAATTACTGGCTGGTTTTGCTGGCTTTCTGCTGGTCTACGTAGGTGTGTTGTTGCGTCGTGAGGCCGTCAGCCCCTTGCAAGCAGAGGCCGGTGCTTCGGAAAAGCTTCTGCCAGCCGCAAATCTCAAGGAGCTGGTCTCAGAGGAACAAATTGCTGTGAGACTCCTTATCGTCCTCATCGCTCCATCCGTCATCGGCCTTTCGTTTCCTTCACACTCAAGTCCAGCATTTCTGAAACTTGAATTTACCAGCACGATCGTGAGCACACTCATTACATTAATCGGCCTATATGCCGTTTGTAGTGGAGTCCGCAGCTATCTGGGAAACAAAAAGGGCTGGAAATCACTCGCTCTCATTGCCATTTTGTACAGCGTGATTGAAGTGATATTTACCGTGACGTTTCTCTTGCATCCGAACCAAGGGGTTCAAGTCGCTGACTATTGGCGCACCGCTCCCGTCCCTCCAATGACTGAGCCATTTCTGATTATGTATGGGCTGCTCAAATTGGTGTTTACAGCGATGTTTCTCTTTTTGCTCATTCGAGGAAACAGGCCGGATGCTCCCTCAATGTGGGACGAGGTTGTAAAGTTCGTCTATTTGATAATTGTGATCCTCACTTTGGGCCTCATTCATCCTCACTACGAACCCGACTAGGTTAAATGGGAGAACTGTTGGCGATAGAAGGACAGCGGATGAGAAGCTTGGGCATCGTCCAATTTCTCTGATTCCACTCTTCTTTTCCTCACGACTTTTTCAAGGTTTTTCAATTTGAAATGCTTGTCAGTTACACCTGCCCGGTAGCCCAGGGGCGACGCATATAAATTCTTTTTCGACGTTTTAGACTTCCGAAGAGCCGCAGACGCCGTGGAACTGGTCGAAATCGCACTCAGACTGAACCAATTGCGATCTGTAGGGGGTCCACAGCAAGAATCTCAGGTCACAATTAAGGATGAGTTGTTTTGCCAAATCCGCCGAAAGGAACAAAGGTAGTAATCTTTTCGCTCGGGAAATTTATATGCGTCGGCCCTGGACCGCCCCCAGACCGCCCCCGCACCCGCTGGACACCCTGCAATGTTTTCCTGTATAAATAATTTTCGCCATGAACTCGTTGCTCCACGCCACGTGTTGTATCTGTTGTACTCCGATACAAACGTGTGTCTCTGGGGCGTGAGTTTCTAAAATAGTCTTTTAGCAACAGCGTGAAAGTTCACCCGCCGCCTGGAGGCACCAGGTTGGCGGGTTTTGTGTTTTTACGGGGAAATTTCGACCCGGAAATCGGACCATATGGACCATTTAAAAGAACTGGAAGCAGAAAGCATTTTTATTATCCGCGAAGCCGCTGCGGAATTTGCCCGGTCGGTGATGCTCTATTCCATCGGAAAAGACTCCTCTGTCATGCTGCGCCTGGCGCAAAAAGCATTTCATCCGGGAAAGATCCCTTTTCCGCTTTTGCACATTGATACCAGTTACAAGTTTCCGGAGATGATCGAATTCCGCGATTGGTATGCCGCGCAGGTGGGTGTCCAGCTCATTGTTCATGCTAACCGGAAGGCCCTGGACGAAGGCGCAAATCCTTACGTCTTAGGCACCCAGAAATGCTGTGGGTTCCTGAAAACCCAGGCCTTGCTGGATGCCCTGGCCCATGGCGGGTTCGATGCTGCCTTTGGCGGGGCCAGGCGCGACGAAGAAAAGTCCCGCGCCAAGGAGCGTGTCTACTCCTTCCGTGACAGCCAGGGTCAATGGGACCCCAAAAATCAGCGTCCCGAACTATGGGATTTGTATAACGGTCGTCACCGCCAGGGTGAAAGCATACGCATCTTTCCTCTTTCCAACTGGACGGAGCTGGATATCTGGCTCTACATTCACGCAGAAAACATTCCCATCGTCCCGCTCTACTTCGCCCGCGACCGCGAAGTTGTGCAGCGGGGAAATTCCATTCTGTTGCTGCAATCGGGCGTGAAGCTCTTGCCGGGGGAGCGTCCCCGCACCATGAAATGCCGGATGCGCTCTCTGGGCTGTGTCCCCTGTACCGGAGCCATTCAATCGGACGCCGACACTGTACCCGGGATCATCCAGGAGATGCTTGCCTTCCGCAAGTCTGAACGTGAAAACCGGGTCATTGATCACGACGAAGAAGGATCCATGGAAACCAAGAAACGGGAAGGGTATTTCTAATGATCGTTGCCGGCGTTGAAGCTCAACCATCGCCTTTTATCTCCGCCTCTGCGCGTCCAACGGAGCTGCTGCGCTTCACCACCGCCGGCAGCGTGGACGATGGCAAGTCTACCCTGATTGGCCGCCTGTTGTATGACAGCAAGGCCGTATACGAGGACCAACTGGCCTCCATTGCCAAAAGTGGCATCAACCGTTCGGATGGCCCCCTCGATCTCTCGCTCATTACAGACGGCTTGCGCGCCGAACGCGAGCAGGGCATCACCCTTGATGTTGCTTACCGCTATTTCTCCACTCCCCGGCGCCGATTCATCATTGCCGATACGCCCGGTCACGAGCAGTACACCCGCAATATGGCCACCGGCGCCTCCACCGCCCATGCCGCCATTGTCCTGGTCGACGCGACCAAAGGATTGCTCACGCAATCCCGCCGGCACACTTATATCGCGTCGCTCCTTGGGATCCGGCATGTGATCGCGGCCATCAACAAAATGGACCTGGTGAATTACAAAGAAGAGGTATTCGAAGCGATCGCCCGCGACTTTCAGGACCTGGCCGGAAAGCTGGGCATCGCCAATGTCTACTTGGCGCCGGTCAGCGCCCTGAAGGGCGATAACATTGTCATTCCCAGCAGCCGCATGCCCTGGTTTGCCGGCCCTCCGTTGTTGGAACAACTGGAAAGCATTCCAGTCGAAACCCGCGAAGCTTCGGGTCCGTTGCGATTGCCGGTCCAGTATGTCATCCGGCCCGATTCCCGCTTTCGTGGCTTCGCCGGCCGCATTACCTCCGGCATTCTTCGTCGTGGCGACGCAGTCACCGCCTTCCCTTCTGGCATACGCACTCGCGTGAAGTCCATCACCACCTTCGAGGGCGAACTGGATCACGCACAAACAGGTAGCTCCATCACTGTCACGCTCGACGACGAAATTGACCTGGGCCGCGGCGACCTGCTCGCCGCGTTGGAGAATCCTCCGCAATCTTCAACCGCATTCAGGTCCAATCTGGTTTGGTTGAGCTCCGAATCAAGCAGGAGGCGCGACTTCTACTTCCTCAAGCACGCCACTCGGACCGTCCGCGCCCGCATTCAAAAAATTCTGCATCGCGTGGACATGAACACCCTGGCGCATGTCTCCGCGGATGCTCTTCATGCCAACGATATCGCGCTTGTAAATGTCGAAACCACTCTGCCTCTGTTCTTTGATCCCTACCGGGAGAATCGCACCCTGGGCAGCTTCATTCTGATCGACCCTGTCACCAACGCCACGCTTGCCGCAGGCATGATAGAAGCGCCGGCGGAAAGTAGTTCTTCCAGTTCTCATCCACCAGCTCACTCCAGCTCGCGTTCACCGGCAGCTTTCTGGATTGTGGGCCGGCAGTCTGTCGCTGAAACTCTGGCGCGGCTCGTCCAGAATGACGGCGAAGATGAAGATGAAGGCCGGCATGTTCAGTTGGTTTCCAGCCGGGAATTCGGTTCTGCCCAATTGATTGCCGTCGTCAGTGTGCTGCAACGCATGGGAACCACCGCCATACTCCATCTTGATCACCAGGACGTCACACTCAAACAAGCGGTGATCGCCGCTTTTGGAGAACCATGCGTATTTCACGCTGATTTGCCCGCAAATGATGCCGAGGCCGTCGCCAAAATGCTGGAGTGGCTGCACGCCCTGAAAGAAGAACAAGGAAAGGAGCAACCATGAGCGCCGCGCTACAGCATGACGCCGAAACCGTGCTCGACCGCATTCTCGAGGAGCACACCGGACAGGTCTGCATCACGTGCAGCTTCCAGGCCGAGGACATGGTCGTGCTGCACCTGCTTCGCCGCCGGATTCCCGATATTCCCGTCTTGTTCCTGGATACCGGCTATCACTTTCCGGAAACCTATGCCTATCGCGATCGCATGGCTGCCGCCTGGAAATTGAACCTCGTGAACCTGGTTCCCGGCCTCGCCACGGTTGAACAGGAAAACACTTTTGGCATCCTGTATCGCACCGATCCTGGCCGCTGCTGCCACTTGCGGAAAGTAGAGCCGCTCATGGACGCGCTGGAAAAGTTTGATGTGTGGTTTACCGGGCTGCGCCGCGAACAATCTCCCACCCGGAAGAACCTCAAGCCAGTGGAACAGCATCAGCTTCCGAGCGGCAGGTCCTTGCTCAAGGTGAGCTTGCTGGCAGATTGGAACTGGCCCCAGGTCTCAGAGGCTATGGCCCAGAACGGAATTGATTATCTTCCTCTTTACAGTCAGGGATACCCCAGCATTGGGTGTGAGCCATGTACCGCGCTTCCAACTAATCACAATGACCCCCGGTCCGGTCGCTGGTCCGGACTCAAGCTGGAATGCGGTATCCACACCTTCTCGAAGCGGGCTGATTGATGCAGATTCTAATTGGATTTGGCATCGCCCTGTTGATGGGACTCACGGGCATTGGTGGCGGCAGCTTTACCACTCCTGCCCTCGTCTTGACTGCCGGGCTCTCCGGCGCAGAAGCTGTAGGCACTGCCTTGGTGTTTTCGACCATCGTACGGCTCACCGCCGCACCCTTCTATCTGGCGGGCAAACACATTCATCTGCGTTACCTTCGGCTGATGCTCCTGGGAGCCGTTCCCGGCCTCTTGGGTGGAACTTACCTGCTGTCCAGCTTCAACTCCCGCCGTTGGAATCCGGTAATTCTGGTTGTGATCGGGACCATTCTCATTGGCTCTTCGCTTTTGACCTTCTTCTATCGCAATGCCCGGCCTTCAACCAGGGCCGATGCCCCGGCATGGCTGCCCTGGCTCACATTGCCCATAGGGGTCGAGACCGGGTTCTCCTCCGCCGGAGCAGGGGCGCTCGGAACAATCCTGCTGTTCAATTGTTCTGATATGCCCGCCGCAAAAATAGTCGGGACAGACCTGGTCTTTGGCACAGTTCTCGCCGCCGCCGGCTCGGTGCTTCACCTCGGATTGGGCTCCATCAGTGGACCCGCGTTAAAAGCCTTGCTGGTCGGAGGCATACCCGGCGTGCTAGCCGGATCTGCATTGGCCCCAAAAGTACCTTCCAACAGGCTCCGCATGGCCATCATTGCCTTGACGTTCTTATTAGGCTTGCAGTTGGTCTGGAGCGGCGTTCATCTCATCCATTAGGGCGGCTTCAGAGTTGCTGTAGCCTTGTTCGCTTTGAGAAATTGGCCGAAAAAGCGCGTTTTTGTGTAAAGCACCCGGTGAAACGGTTTTGGGCAGGTGGGCGGTGGATTTTCTATTGGACGCTGATCAGACCTGTGCTCTCCGCCTGTTCGTGGGCATGATAGGAAGATCGCACCAGCGGACCAGACTCAACGTGGCGGAAGCCCATCTTGAGCGCTTCGTGCTTCATGAAAGCAAACTCATCCGGCGTGTAGTAACGAGTCATGGGCAGGTGATCTTTTGAGGGACGGAGATACTGGCCTACGGTAAGAATGTCCACCTTCCGGCCAGCAAGATCGCGAAAGACCTGCAACAGCTCATCCATGGCTTCGCCGATGCCCACCATGACTCCGGTCTTTGAAACCATGCCGGGAGCGAATCGCTTTACATTTTCCAGCAGCTTGAGCGTGCGCTCATAACCCGCGCCGGAGCGGACCGCACGGTACAAACGGGGGACGGTTTCTGTGTTGTGGTTCAGGATTTCCGGCTGGGCATCCAAAACAATTTTCAGGCAATCATTGCGACCCTGGAAGTCGGGAATTAAGACCTCTACCTGGCATCCGGGAGCCTGAGAGCGAATCTGGCGGATAGTTTCGGCGAAGATTTTTGCCCCACCAAGGTTATCGTCGTCGCGATTCACGCTGGTCACGACCGCATGCTTAAGCTCCAGAGTGGCGACGGCTTCGGCCACGCGGCGGGGCTCGTCCCAATCGAGCGGCTCGGGCTTGCCCTTGGGGACAGCGCAGAAGCCGCAGCGTCGCGTGCATAGATTCCCCAGCAGCATGAATGTGGCCGTGCCGTGGTTCCAGCACTCGCCGATGTTAGGACATTGCGCCGACTCGCAGACAGTGTGCAGTCCCAGCGTGCGCGCCAGCTTCTTGAGCTCGTGATAGTTCTCGCCCACGGGGGCACGCGCCTTGAGCCAGGGCGGCTTGGGCTGCGGACGCTGCGGCTGAAGGTCAATCTGCACGAGTTCAACTGCGCTGGCCATGTTCTGCTGTTGATATTGTATCCGGTTCACCGTCGCGCGTGAGTGGATTACACGTTACCAAATTACCCAGTTCTCCACGAGAACCACGCTGTCTCCGCCGCCGCAGGAACAGAATTCTTGTGGTCGTTTGCACAACTCACCACACCCTGCACGCATTTTCCGGGGCCATCGGCTGGCCGGTTTGGCAGCCCCAGGCTTTCTTGAATTCCGGCATGTTGCGCACCACGCCGTTCACGCGATACTTCCCCGCTGAGTGTTCATTGGTGAGCGCCAGGAGCCGGGCGATCTGATCGCTTTGGTTCTGGCACCAGATCTGTCCCCAGCCCAGAAAGAGCCTCTGCTCCGGAGTAAAGCCATCAATTTTCTCCGCCTGCTTGCCCGCCAGGGCGGATTGCAACGCCATGTCGGCAATGCGCAAGCCTCCGTTGTCGGCGGTGTTCTCCCCCAGCGTGAGCTTGCCGTTCAGGTGTACATCGTCTACGGCCACAAAGCCGTTGTACTCATCCACCAGGCACTGCGCGCGCTGCTCGAAGGCTTTGGCGTCCTCGGCGGTCCACCAGTCTTTGAGATTGCCTTCTTTATCAAACTGGCGTCCCTGGTCATCGAAGCCGTGGGTCAATTCATGGCCGATCACCGCGCCAATGCCGCCAAAGTTCACGCCATCATCTCCTTTGAAGTCATAAAAAGGCGGCTGGAGAATTCCCGCCGGGAAGTTGATGTCGTTCTCCGTGGGATCGTAGTAGGCATTCACCGTGGGTGGAGTCATCTGCCACTCCTGCGTGTCCCGCAGCTTGCCTATCTTTTGGATCTGGCGCTCAAATTCGAATTCACTCGAGCGCAGCGAGTTGCCCAGCGCGTCTCCGCGTTCGATCTTCACGCTGCTGTAGTCCCGCCAGGTATTGGGATAACCAATTTTGTTGCGGATGGCCTCCAGTTTGATCAGGGCCTGCTTCTTGGTCGCCTCTGTCATCCACGGCAGGTTGGTGATGTCCTGGCGCAGGGCTTCTTCCAGAGCGTGTACCATCTTCAGGGTGCGCTCCTTGGCTTCAGGCGGGAAGGTCTTGGCGACATAAGCCTCTCCCAGGGCCTCACCCAGATCGCCATTGGTGGCGGCAACACAGCGCTTCCAGCGCGCTTGAAGTTCTTTGGCTCCACGCAAAGTCTTGCCGAAGAAATTGAAGTTTTCATCCACGAAAGCATCGGGCAGAACGCTGCGCCCTGCGGCGCTATGAACAACGTGCCAACGAAGGTAGGTTTTTAAATCGTCAAGCGTCAGATCGTGCAGTTCCTGGTCCATCGTCTTGAAGAAGTCTGGAGCGACCACATCCAGGCTGGTGAATGAGGGTGTACCAACCTCGGCCAGGTATTTGGGAAAGGAGAACCCCGGCGACAGCGCCTGCCATTCCTTCTCGGTCATCTTGTGATAGATATTCGCAGGCTCGCGGCGCAGGACCCGGTCCATGAATCCCCTGGCCAGTGCGGTCTCAATGGTCATCACAGCACTGGCTTCTGCTGCGGCTTTTTGCGGCGGGTCGCCCAGCAGCTTGAACATATTGGTCACGTGCTCCACGTAAGCCTTCTGCAGCTCCGCTGATTTTGCATCGGTCTTCAGGTAGTAATCACGGTCCGGAAGAGACAAACCGGCCTGGTCTGCGGCGGCGATCATTTCCTTGGCGTTCTTGAAGTCCGGAGAGGAACCGAGATCAAAAAACACGTTGAACTGCCTGCGATGCAGATAGGCAACCAGGGAAGGCAGAGCAGATTTGTCCTTGAGCGCGTCAATGCGGTCGAATTCCGGTTTCAGCACCGCCACGCCTTTGCGGTTGATACCGGCTTCGTCCATGCACGCCGCATAGTAATCACCAATCTTTTGTTCATTGGCTGTGCGCTGTGTTGCCTTGGCTGAGCTTTCCAGAATTTCACGAAGAACAGCCCGGTTGCGCTCCGACAATTCGTTAAAGCGGCCCCAACTCGGCTGGTCGGCGGGAATGGGATTGTTCTTCATCCAATTGCCGCAGGCAAACTGGTAAAAATTGACGCACGGCTCCGCGCCGCGATCCAGCGCTGTCACATCAAACGAGGGAATCTGTTTGGGCTCTTCCGTGGATTTGCTGTTTGCAGGCCCCTGCGCCATGGCAAGGCTGCTTAAGAGAACTAAACCGGTAAGAAGATGGATTATGCGCATAGTTTTGTCCTTGGAATTGTCGAGCGTCATAAATATTCGTAGCCGAATTCTTTGCGTACCCACGATTCGTGCAACCCTTCAGCCTACATCAATTGCGGGTTGAATGCCGAGTGCTGAATTTGCTGAACTTACCGTTGCCTGATCAGAAAACCTTGAAATGAATCGTCAGGTATTTTTTGGGATTTTCGCGGATTGCCTTCATCAGGTTTCGAGTTTCCATCAACAACTGGTCGGTATTGTTGTACACCGATGGGTTCTGGAGCAGAAGGCCCAGCGAGCCGGGTTTGCTGGTGTCATTCAATTTCGCGGCAATTTGTGAAAGCCTGTCGACCGTATCATCCAGCTTCTTGGCGAATGCTTCGTCTTTAGCCAGCTTTCCAATCAGCCCTTTGCCGTTGTTGATGTCATCAATCAGTTTGTTGCCTTTGGCCACCATCTGGTTCGCGTTGTCATAGAGCGCGCGGTCCTTCAGTAACAGCCCGGCGTTGCCTTTGCCGGCGTTGATGTCATCAATGATGCCGTTAATCTTGTCCAGCGAAGCGTTGATCTTGCGCGCCATACTGTTATCTTTGAGGAGCTCGCCGATCGTTCCCTTGCCGCCATTCACATCGTTGACCAGCGTCTGAATCTGGCCGAGGATGGCGTTAGCGCGGTCAATCAAGGTGGAATCACTGATGATGCCGTGCAAAGTGCCGGGACCGCTTTCAACCTGCTGCACAATCCGATCCAGACGCTGTACCAGGGTATCCAGATTCCCCAGCGTCGTTTGGCTGGCCCGAACTACATCCTGCAACCCTGGCGAATTCGCTGGAATCAGGACGTCCCCATCCTGCACGGTTGTGCCTTTGGCCTTCTTGCTGTCCAGATCAACAAAGGACTCTCCCAGCACCCCGGCAGTCTCAATGGTGGCAATGGTGTCCTTGCGCAGAAAAAACTGGTACTTGGTGTTGACCCGCATGGTGATCTGCACCGGATCGAGCTGGCGGTTAGGAACCACGCGGACGTCCTTCACGTTGCCGATGGTTACTCCCTGAAGCGCAACCGGAGCTCCTACTTTCAGTCCTTCAGTATTGTCAAAATAGGCGATCAGGGTGATTTTGGATGTGAAAAATCCAATTTCGCCGCTCATGAAGAAGATAAGAACGGCCAAGGCAATCGCGGCCACCACCACCGTGATTCCAACTCGAAGTTGGGACCACCTGAGTTGCTGTTGACTGGGCACTTTGACTTAACTTTGCGACAAAAATCATAGCAGATCAGGCAGGCAACCCCGCAAAAGAAGTACTGATTGGGTCTTTTGGCCTCCTCAAAGGCTCCCTGCGAAGATCGGGTGATCTCAACCTGAACTGCGTCTTTTACGCCAATCTGGCGCTCGTTAATTGTCTCGACCAGACGCCGGCCATCACATACGCCAGAGCGGCACAAGCGAGTGTGATCGTCAGGCCAAAGTGGATGGCGATGACCATGGCTCCCACTGACCCCAACACGCTGGCGGCAGCATTCATGGCCCATGCCCACTCAACCGTGGCATTGCCGCTCTGCGTGAGCAGTTTCAAGCCAGTGGGGAAAGGCATTCCCATCAGGAACCCCAGCGGAACCAGGACCACCGAACTGAGCAGCAGCTTGATGCCAAAATTCAGGCCTACGGCAGAAGACAGCAGCAGCGGCAACAGAGCAACATGAAGCAAAATCAAAATGGCCACCGCTGCCAGTGTCAATCGAATCCGGGGACGGCGGGCCGCAATGCTTCCGGCGCCGCTCGAGAGCAACAGCAGGAAAACCACCACTGTCAGCGCATACGTAGGATGCCCCAGAAACAGGACAAACCGTTGAATCAGGGAGACCTCAACCAAGATGTAGCCCAGCCCGATGGCCACGAAATAAAGCAGCGGGCCGACTCTCAGCGGCGCACCTCCTTTGTGCAGGAGCAGAGGCAGGACAAGAAACGCCAGCACGGCTGCCGCAGAAATAATCAGCAGCATACCCAGAACCACCACGCCCAGGTTGATCCGCCAATCGATGCCGTGGCCGGTCCGAGCCAGCAGGTTTTTCAAAACGTAACCGGTCTTGAGAGTGAAGAAGAAAAAGGGAGCATCGTCCGTCACCGGAGCCACGTTATAGGCGTAGTCGCGGGCAAACTGTTGCGGATCGTTGGACTGGATCAATTCCTGAAAAACTTTGGCGGCGGGCGGCAGGACCTGCATTCCGGCATACTCCGGCGATGGATTCAGCCACACCAGGTTGGGATTGGCTTGCAGGTGCCGCGCCGCTGCTGAGTACTCATCGGATGTAAACGGGACCTTCTTGGCCACCACCAGCACCGGCCGGCCATCTTCATTCAGGCTGCCGTCGGCCACAATCATGAAGTTCCGCCGGGGATCAGTGACGCCGCTCCGATGCAGCGCTTCAATGGCTTGCGAAACTACACGCAAAGCCTCGCGAGGTTCGCGAAACTCCCAGCGGGTAATCGCGATGAATCCATTCGGCTTGAGATGATCAAAGTACTCGCGGAAGGCCTCAACCGTGTACAGGTTGTTTTCACTCAGGGCGAAAGCGCCGGCTGAAGTGGAGGCCCAGGTATCTACCAGGGTCATCTGTACGACATCATATTTTTCCTGTGCGCTGCGGATGTAAGAACGACCGTCCTGGATATGGATGTGGACTTGCGGCCGGTCATACAAATGAAAGGAATAGTCGGCGTAGCGTCCACGCATCACGTTGTTGATGATGATGGGATTGATCTCAATTCCAGTCACGTTAGGGCTGCCGTTGGCCACAGCGCGCAACACATCCACGCCGCCTCCTGGACCGATAATGGCGAACTCGCCTTGCGGGCGAAGGACGTTAGCAATGGCAGGAGCCGAGGACATCAAGCTCTTCTTCCAGTTGAAGCTGGGCTGGGCAGGCAAGCCGGTATGTACCGGAGTTGAGGCGGAACCCTGATCGCGGTCCCAAAGCGCCGGATCAACATTCATCATGGCGGTGGTGGCATCGGCGTCAATCACGATGTAGCGCCCGCCGTTCTGGTTATCGACTTCAATCCTGGAGATGGCATTCCATTGGGAGAATTCCACCCATTTCGGATCACGGTACCCTCCTTTGGCGTAGACAATGTCAAGCCATCTACCGGAGAGATTGCCGGCCATCAGCACGGCAAAAATAGCAGCCTGCGCCAGGGCATAGGTGCGGAATCTTCTGTTACCCGCCCAGATGGCGCCGGCCACGGACATGGAGAGCGAGGCAAACAACAAAGCGTTGGGAGCGCCCACAACGTTCAGCAGCGGCACCACAGCCAGACAGGCCGATGCTCCCCCGGTAAGGTCCGCGCCGTAGAGAAAAGAGATTTCTTTGCTGGACCGGGCAAACAGCACGGAAAACAGCAGCCCGGTAAAAAAGAAAGGAACGGCGGCGACCATGTAGATCAGCGTCACCTTGGCCAGGTTTCGGCTATTCACCGCCAGGTCCACAGGCATGTGCAGCACAATCTCCAATGCCAGGAAAATAAAGGCGGAGTTGAGGCAGCAGATCCTCACTCCCAGAGTCCTCAGATCAAACCGCTCCAGCCAGTTGCGGCGGACATGGGCGAACACTCCACCTGAACCCAGTCCCAGAAGGGCTACGGAGATGGCAAAAAAAGCGAAATGGTAGAAGAGCACTACGCTGAACAGCCGCGTCATGGCCAGTTCCAGGAGCAGACTGGCAAAGCTGATCAGCGCCACGGCCAGCATCACCGCGCGGCGATTCAAAGGAACAGCAGCAGCCGGTATCTCAGGCGCGAGCGTGGTTTGACTCAAGTTTAGCGATACCCCCCGATGACAGTGATTCTGTCTAAAGATAACGGAATTCTCAATTTTGGCAATTTTTTGGCAATCAACAATCTTCTCAACTCTCGAGAATGACGTGCGCGATCGCCTGCTCAGCCGTGTGGGACAGCGACAGGTGGGTACGTTTGTACCCCAGGGCTGTGGCAATTTCAGCCGCCCGTCCGTGGTACTGGAGTTGTGGACGCTGTCCCGGCAACCGTACCACCTCCACGTCCTTCCATGTGATCCCGCCCCGCAACCCTGTCCCGATGGCTTTCATGCCGGCTTCTTTGGCGGCGAAGCGGGCGGCAAGGCGCTCCGCGGCATTCGGCTTTCCGGTGCAGTAACGGATCTCTTCCGGGGTAAAAATGCGTTTGAGGAAGCGATCTCCGTAACGGTCCAGCATCTGCTGGATTCGCGGAACTTCAGTGATATCAACGCCGGTACCGAGAATCATAGGGGGTAAAGGGATCAGGGTTACAGATTACAGCATCCAACCACCCTGCCGCAGATAGTCTGGCAATCTCACGAAAAATGCAGAACAAGAGCCTAAATCAAGGGCCTGGAGGCAGAAGCCATGGGCCGAAGGACCCTCGCCAAGGGGTGCTTTTTTGCAAGACAACTCTGGATGGCTTAGGTATAATGCCCTTGCGTTTGTTCGAAGCGTTGTACAGCGGTCCTGCAATTGTCTGCACACCTGCCTGCACTACCCTCCGAAAATTAGCGCAAATCTAAAGAAACAAGGAATGCGTGTAACACAATGGAACAAGGAACAGTTAAGTGGTTCAATGACGCTAAAGGATATGGCTTTATCAGCAGGGAAAATGGCGAAGACGTCTTCGTTCATTTTTCCGCAATTCAGGCAAACGGGTTTCGCAGCCTGAAGGAAGGCCAGCCAGTGCAGTTCAATGTCGTCAAAGGCCCCAAGGGTTGGCAAGCAGAGAACGTGCAAGTAATTTAATTCCAATAACATGCAAAAAGGCGGCTAAGGCCGCCTTTTTGTTTGCCTATTACTCACCCAACTCAGTCCCAATCCACAGGAACCGGGCGGTTCGCCTCGTAGTTCTCGCGCGCTTCCATCAACCTGCGGACCTCCTCCTCAGGAAGGGGGTGGGCGCCAAGCTGTCTGGCCACCAGCGCCACGCGCGCATAGTGCTCCACACACTCCATGTTCATGTAGGCCCGGAGCAAGGTATTTCCGCAGGTGACCACCCCATGGTGGGCCATCAGGATGGCGTCATGGTTCCGAATCAGGGGGCGGAGCGCGTCCGTCAGTTCATGGGTCCCCGGCATGCCGTAATTGGCCAGGGGGATCTTGCCCAGGGCGGTCACCACTTCGGCCACCAGTGCTTCCTCCAGGCTGGTTCCGGCAGCGGCAAAGCCGGTCGCGGTGGGCGGATGGGCATGTACAACGGCCCTGATCTCAGGCCGCATGGCGTAGAAAAGAAGGTGCATCGCCAATTCCGACGAGGGATGGCGCGTGCCGTTCCGCTGTTTACCCTCCAGATCCACAATCACCAGGTCGTCCGGCTCCATCATCCCTTTGCACAGCGAAGTGGGAGTGCAGAGGACCAGATCATGGCTGAGCCGCACGGAGATATTGCCGTCAGTACCGGCCACATAGCTGCGTCCATGCAGCATCTGGCCAATGCGGCAGATCTCCTGGCGAACGCAGCTTTCGTTTACTTGGGTCATCGGTCTTTTCCTTCTCGGCGCTCCATTGCGTTCGTGAACTATACAGGAGTTTGTAGTCAAATCGTAGGGGGAAGATTAACCAAATATAATCTAAAAAGTGCAGATTTCCGAGTTCGATTTTGAACTTCCTGAGGACCTGATTGCCCAGGAACCTCTGGCCATCCGGGGTGCCTCCCGTATGCTGCACCTCCAGCATCCGGAAGCCCTATACCAGGACCGGAGGTTTGCCGATTTTCCTGCCCTCCTGCGGGCCGATGACCTGCTGGTTTTAAACAACAGCCGAGTGTTTCCTGCCCGCCTGCTGGGACGCCGCGCAGGATTGCGATCTCAGCCACTTAGCCCCAGAAACCGGGCCGCCCGGGAGTTTCTGCATGGGCAAGTGGAGGTCCTGTTGACCCGTCAGTTAGACGAATGGGAGTGGCGGGTGTTGGTGCGTCCGGGAAGGAAAATTGCAGTCGGAGAGTGGCTCTATTTTGGGTCAGATGACCGCCCTGAACTTGTGGCAGAAATTACCGCTCGCGGCGACTATGGAGAACGGACATTGCGCTTCCAGCCAGTCACCGATTTCTTTCCCGTTTTAGAGCGGCTGGGACATGTCCCGCTGCCGCCCTATGTCGGGCGCGAAGACAAGCCGGAAGACCGGGAGCGATACCAGACCGTCTATGCCCGGCAGAGAGGAAGCATTGCTGCTCCCACCGCCGGCTTGCACTTCACCCCGGAAATTCTTGGACAAATCCGCCAGCGCGGAGTTGAGATCGCAGAGATTACCTTGCATGTCGGTTTGGGAACCTTTCAGCCGGTGCACGTCGAGAAAATTGAGGAACACAAGATGCACAGCGAGCTTTTCTCGATCTCGCCGGAAGCCGCAGCTCAGATCAATCGTGCCCTGGAAGAAAACCGTCGAGTAGTAGCTGTGGGCACTACGACCGTCCGAACGCTGGAGTTTGCGGCCCTGCAAGGCAGCGGACGGATTCCTGCCGGCTCGGGGGAAGCCGACATCTTTATTTATCCCGGCTTCCAATTCAAGGTAGTCGGCGCGCTGCTGACCAATTTTCATCTGCCAGGATCCACGCTGCTGATGCTGGTTTCCGCCTTTGCCGGTCGAGAGAACATTATCAAGGCCTATGAACATGCCGTGCGGGAGCGGTATCGGTTTTTCTCGTACGGGGATTGCATGTGGATTGGGTAAGATTGTTGCTCTGATATATATCAGCGGGTATATACTTATAGCAGGAACATCACAATGGGCAAATCTGGAATCGCAAAACTGTTCCGTAACGGCCGTAGCCAGGCGGTCCGACTCCCAAAGGAGTTTCGATTTAAAGGGGACCGAGTGCGTGTGCGCCGGGTGTCGAGAGGCGTATTACTGGAACCCATCAACAACGTAGACGAATGGTTCGCCGAACTGGATCGTCGGAAGTCTGGGCCATTCATGGCGGAAGGACGCAATCAGCCGATGGCGCCCTCTCGTGACATATTTGAATGAACTATCTGTTAGACACGAATGCCTGTATAGCTCTCATCAACGGTGAGCCACTTTCCGTACGACTTCGTTTCAGGAAGGCGCTTGATGATGGTCACGAGTTGTTTGTTTCATCTGTCGTAATGTTCGAGCTTTGGTACGGAGTCTCAAAAAGCACGAGACGCCAACGGAATATCGAGCTGCTTGAAGAATTTCTTTCGGGTCAAATCAGGGAACTGCCATTCGGGGAAGATGATGCGCAAAGCGCAGGCGCACTGCGAGCAGATCTGGAATTGGCTGGCAAACCGATTGGCGCTTACGATGTCCTTATCGCGGGCCAGGCTCTTCAGCACAAGATGATCCTGGTAACTGCTAACGTCAGGGAGTTCGCTCGAATCAAAGGTCTTACATGTGAGCACTGGGGCAAGCCCTAGCTATGAATCTGCGGTCCCATCTCTTAGCTGTTAAAATTTTCTTTTGCCCGCCTCCTCCAAATCCGCGTCCAAGGGCCGCGTCTTCCTGCTGGACACGATGTCTTTCATCTTCCGCGCCTACCATGCCATGGCGCGGCAGAGGCCCATGTCCACCAAGACCGGCGTGCCTACCGCCGCAACCTATGTCTTCGTCAACATGCTGCGCAAGCTGCGCGACGACTTTCATCCTGAGTACCTGGCCGCCGTCTTCGACGTTGCCGGCCCCACCTTTCGCGACGAGCAGGCCAAAGCCGTCACCTCTGTCCGCAAGTTCGACATCAAGACCCAGACCTTCCAGGAGGTCGCCTACCACGGCTACAAGGCGCAGCGCGCAGCCATGCCGCCCGATCTGGTCCAGCAGGTCCCGTACATTCGGCGGGCGCTTGAGGCCTATCGCATTCCCATCCTCGAGCAAGAACGGTTTGAGGCGGATGATGTCATCGGCACCCTGGCCCGAAAAGCGGTGGAGCAGTCCTACCAGGTCTTTGTGGTTTCCAGCGACAAGGACATGCTCCAGCTTGTAAACAACAGGATCTGCGTCCTGAATCCTCCCAAGGACAACCTGATCTGCGATGCCGCCAAAGTGGAAGAACTTCTGGGTGTGCGTCCAGAACAGGTGATTGACGTAATGGCGCTGCGCGGCGACTCCATCGACAACATTCCCGGGGCGCCCGGCATTGGCGACAAAGGCTCCGTCGAGATCATCAAGCGCTTCGGCACCCTGGAGAACGCTCTAGACCACGCCGCCGAGGTGGAGCGCAAGACCTACCGTGAATCTTTGCTCAACAACAAAGACACCATTCTGTGGAGCAAGCAACTGGTCACCATTGACCAGAACGTGGGCATTGAACTTGACATGGACAAGATGATGGCCGGCCAGCCCGACGCGGAAACCTTGCGCGCCCTGTTCACCGAACTGGAGTTCACCACGCTGCTCAAAGAGTTGACGCCGACGCTGGAGCTTCGTGAGACGGATTATCGCGAGGCCAAGTCTGCCGCCGACCTGAAGCCATTGGAAAAGGCTGCATCGCTGGCGATTGCGGTCGAAGCTACACAAGCAAAAACCAGTACCGGGGAAGAGGAAGAAGAGGCAGAGCCGGAGTCCGGCACTCTGCCCTTGATGGCCGTGTCAGAACCCGCAGAAGACGAACCCGCTTCCATCAAAGTTGCCCTCTCCGCCGAGCTGGGAAAAGCATGGACGGTGACAATAACGGCAGGAGCAGATGGCGACGACGTCAGCCGGGCATTAAAACAGATTCTGGCAGATGCAAAGCTGCCCAAGGCCGTGCACGACTACAAAGCTGCTTTGCGTGAACTGCAAGCCCACGGCATGGAGCTGGCTGGGGTTCTGGACGACCCTATGCTCTACTCCTACCTCATCAATCCCACATATGCCAAGCACACATTGCCGGAGATCGGCATCCGCAGCTTCAACCTGAAGCTATCGGACTCGCTGGCGGAAGCGGCTGACGTGACCGGCCGCATGGCTTCAACTTTGCGCAAAGAAGTGGAAAGCTCCGGCCTGTTCAAGATTTATGAGGAGATTGACCTGCCTCTGTCCCCGGTGCTGGCGCGCATGGAGGAAGCGGGAGTCAAAGTCGATTGCGAGATGCTGGCTAAGTTATCCATCGATCTGGAAAAAAAATGTGACGCCAAGGCGCGCGAGATCTACCAGAAAGCTGACTTCACCTTCAACATCAATTCACCCAAGCAGCTTGGCGACGTGCTCTTTAACAAGCTGAATCTTCCCAAGCCGGTGAAATATGGCAAAGGCAAAACTATCTCCACCGCGGTCGATGTCCTGGAAGAACTTTCGGCGGAGCACGAAGTCCCGCGCCTGGTCCTCGATTACCGCCAGCTTTCGAAGCTCAAGAGCACTTACGTTGACGCCCTGCCTTTGCTGTTGAATCGTTGCACCAATCGCCTGCACACTACTTTCAACCAGGCCGGCACGGCGACGGGAAGGCTTTCCTCCACCAATCCTAACCTTCAGAACATTCCCATCCGCACGGAATTAGGACGCGAAATTCGCGCAGCCTTTATTGCCGAGCCGGGCCACGTCCTGCTCTCCGCCGATTATTCGCAGATCGAATTGCGGCTGCTGGCCCATTTTTCTGAAGATCCTTTGCTGGTAGAAGCATTCCGGCGCGGAGACGACATTCATTCGCTCACCGCCTCGCAGGTATTCGGCGTGCCGCCCATGCTGT
The DNA here is from genome assembly GCA_036522115.1 of Candidatus Angelobacter sp. GTDB lineage: Bacteria > Acidobacteriota > Terriglobia > Terriglobales > Acidobacteriaceae > Angelobacter. Next base: position 430 of record DATDGL010000136.1, on the reverse strand, counting down.
TGGATGCCGAGCATCGCCGCCGGGCCAAGGCCGTGAACTTCGGCATTGTCTACGGACTCTCTCCCTTCGGCCTCTCTCAACAATTGGGTATTGAGCAGCGCGAAGCCAAAAAGTTCATTGACGCCTATTTTGAAAAGTACCACGGCGTGCGCACATTCATTGATCGCGTGCTGGAAGAGACCCGGGGCGAGCAGCGAGTCAAGACTCTGTTTGGGCGTGTTCGTCCCATTCCAGACATCAACAGCAAGAACGCCAACATGCGCGGCTTTGCCGAGCGCACTGCCGTCAACACGCCGCTTCAGGGAACGGCCGCGGACCTGATCAAGATGGCCATGATCCGCCTTGACGAAGATCTGCGCGCGCGCAAGCTGAAATCCCGCATGCTGCTTCAGGTGCACGATGAACTTTTGTTCGAAGTCCCCCACGCCGA
>DATDGL010000135.1:0-11848 GCA_036522115.1 Candidatus Angelobacter sp. | reverse complement strand
CCCCTTCCAGGCGAATCCCGACCGGCATGTTGTACGCCGCATTCCCCGGCTGCAGTTGATCCAGAAACCACAGCCGCTGCTGCGCATAGGACAGCGGTAAATCGCCCTCTCGCGCTACCCGCACCAGGGGCGGCGCCGCCTTTTTCCCTTCCCCTCGCGCTTCCCGACCTCTGGCAACTATTGGCCCCTGGCTCAACTGCTTTGCTCCATAGGCTATGTAGCTCTTCAACAATTCCTGCGTGATCGGCGGGCGGTGTATTCCTTCTGCCCGCAGAAAACGATCGGTACTCTCGATATCCAGCTTTATCTCCACTCGAGCGCCCCTGCTCTTTGCCAGCGCCGGCTCCGGAAAATAAATTTGTAAAAGCTTCAGCTCATCACTGGCATTGCACTGGCGCCACCAACTTTCAAAAGAGACCTTTTGGATGGGAAACCCGGAGGCCTGTCCCCAGGAAACGAGGCACTGGCATACTGTCTTGAGACTCGTCGTTTTATCATTCACCAGGTTGAAGCAACGTCCCAGTATGTCTTCTCGCAACGAGAGTGCCACAATCGCGTGGCTCAGGTAATCCACAGGCAACATATTGATTGCGATCTCGATGTCACCGATATCGGGAATGCAGCCAAGCTGCAGGCATGCACGGATGAAAAGTGAAAGAAAATCAGTCGGATTGCCTGCTCCGTTTTGCGGAGATCCGGAAATGAAGGGCGGCCGATAAATAGCAATGGGAACTCCGCGAGAACCTGCCATCCGCACCAGCTTTTCTGCGACCCACTTGCTTTGAGGATAGCCAGCTTTATGGTCCTGCCATCTTTCAAAGAGTGCTTCCTCTGTGACCGGCTCGCTTTCTTCCGCATCGCCGAGCGGTGGCAGCACTGCGATGGTGGAAACGTAATGCAGCACCTTCCGGCGTCCCAGACAGGCCATTCTTATGATTTCTTGAGTTCCAAGCACATTGGCAGGCTTCAAAAGATCGTATGAGTAGGCAGCATTCACGATGGCCCCGCAGTGATAGACTGCATCCACGATGTTAGCGATTGTTTCAAACTGTTCGATGGAGAGGCCGAGCCGCGGCCGGGATAGATCTCCGGAAACAGCCACAATACGATCCGCCATGGTTGCGTCCCACAGGTCAAACGATTTCAACTCGGCGCTTATCCTGGCCGCTCCTTCTTCGGGGGTGGACGAACGTACCAGACAATGCACCGTAGCCTGTGTACGCTTCAACAACTCAACCAGCAGGAAACAACCCAGAAACCCGGAAGCCCCTGTCAGGAATACGTTCTCCGGTGGCGCAGCCGCCGGTGTCTGGGAGAGTGGAACGATGTTCGCGTCCAAAATGGCTTCAACGCCGAGATCGCGAACAACGGGCTCTGCCCCTTCTATTTCCCCTCGCTCTTGCTTGACCCGGTTGGCCAGCACCGCCACCGTTTGCGCTTCAAACAATGCTCGTATAGGCAGCTCTACCCCAAAGGCGCTTCGTATCCGCGATATCACTTGCATCGCCAGCAGCGAGTGCCCTCCCAATTCAAAAAAACTATCCTCCACTCCCACCCGCTCCCGCTTCAACACTTCCGCGAAAATTCCACAGAGGATCTCTTCTTCCACGTTCCGCGGCGCCATCTGCTCCCGCCGGCTGGAATACCCCGGCTCCGGCAGCCTCTTCCGATCCACCTTTCCGTTGGGAGTAAGCGGCATCTCATCCAGTTCCACAATTACCGTTGGCACCATGTACTCCGGCAATCGGCGACGCAGGTAGCCTCGCAGATCCATCTCGCGCGCGCCCGCTCCATCTTCCCCTACCACATAACCCACCAGGCGTTTCCCTCCCGCTTCCTCCCGTGCCACCACTATCGCTTGCTTTACCGTCGCGTACTCCAGCAGCGCCGCTTCAATCTCCGCCAATTCAATCCGGTATCCCCGCAGCTTTACCTGATGATCCAATCGTCCCTGAAACTCCAGATTTCCATCTGCCTGCCATCTTGCCTGGTCTCCCGTCCGGTAAATTCTTTCTCCTCCCACTTGGCTAAAAGGATTCGGGACAAAGCACTCCGCCGTCAGTTCCGGCCGGTTCAGATATCCGAGCGCCAACCCCGAGCCGGCGATGTACAAACCACCTGCGACTCCGACAGGACAGGGCTTCAAGCGCCCATCCAGCACATACATTCCATAATTGGCGAGGGGTGAGCCGATGGTAATGACTGGGGGAGCCTGCTCTGTGAAATCTGTATCTTTGATCTTATGAGAGCTGGCCCAAATCGTGGCTTCAGTGGGACCGTAGACGTTATAGGCTTGGCCCTGAGTGGATCGATACAGCGACTGCGCCAGTTCACGCGAAAGGGCCTCGCCTCCGCACAGAACCCGAAGCCCCTTGAGAGAGTCCAAATCCGCCTGCAGAACCATACTCCAATGGCTGGGTGTAGCCTGCATCGAGTTAACTGCTAAAGACCGCAACCGGCGGCAAAGCTGTGCTGGATCCTGTGCCTCCTCTTTGGAGGCAACCACCACACGGCCCCCGCAGCACAAAGGCAAGAAAAGTTCGAGAATGGAAATATCAAAGCCAATGGTGGTGACCGCCAGATGGGTATGGCTGAAGTTGAAACCAGCCTGCGCATTCATGCCATGCAGAAAAGTTGAAAGCGCGCCGTGCTGGATCACAACCCCCTTGGGTCGCCCCGTCGATCCCGAGGTATAAATTACATAGGCTGGGTTCCCGCCATCCAACTTCACTCCTACATCCGCCCCGCTCTCCTTTTCAATCTCCTTCCATTCCCGCTCCAGATAGATCTTCCGCGCTGCACTCTGCCCCAACACCTCCTCAAGCTTCTTCTCCGTCACCAGCACCGCCGCCTGCGCGTCCTTCACCATGTACTCCAACCGCTCCGCCGGATACTCCGGATCCAGCGGCACATACGCTCCTCCTGCCTTCAGGATTCCCAGCAGCCCGATCACCATCTCCAGGCTCCGCTCGACGCAAATCCCAACTCGCACTTCCGGCCCTATTCCCAGCTTCCTTAAATAATGTCCCACTTGATTGGCACGCCGGTTCAGTTCCCCGTAGCTCAGTCCCTGCCCTTGATATTCCACCGCAAGCACTTCCGGCCGCTTTGCCGCCTGCTCCTCCACTAGCTCATGAATACATGCATGCCTATACTCTTCCGCTGTCCGGTTCCACTCCACCACCACCTGCTGCCGCTCCGTCTCATCCAGCATCTCCAACACTAAGACCGGTTGTTCCAGATGCTCCACCATAGCGCCCAACAGCCGCCGCCAGTGCCCCATCATTCGCTCGACAGTCTCGGCATCAAACAACTCACGGTCATAGGCTATGTCTAAAACCAAATCCGCCCCAGGGATCACCGTGGCGGTCAATGGATAGTTGGTCGATTCTTCTCCTGAAGCTGCAAGCGCACGCATTCCTCCCGTTTGTGGTCCGGTGGCCGGTTTGGCAACGGGATAGCTCTCAAAGACAAAAAGGGTTTGAAACAGCGGCTGGCCAGGTGGCACTTCACTCCAGCTTTGAATGCGCACCAGCGGCGTATATTCGTAACGCCGGGCCTCGATCTGCTCTTGCTGTAGTCTACGCAGGCAATCCAGCACCGAGTCCCGGTCTTGCAAACGCAGCCGCACCGGAAGGGTGTTGATGAACAGCCCTACGATCTCCTCAGCCCCCCGCAGGTCAACCGGACGAGCCGCAGTGGTCGCCCCGAAAATTACGTCCAACTGGTCACTGTAACGGCTCAACAGCAACCCCCAACCTGCTTGCATAAACGTATTCAACGTCAGCCGCTGCTGATGCACCAAGGCCCCTAGTTCATCGGCCAACTTCCGGTCGAGCGGCACCCTCTTCCGTCCAAAACGAGTGGAAGTAAGTTCGCTTTTCGAATGTCTTCTCTCAATACCCAATTGGGTGGAACTGCTGAAGTCTTTAAGCAGTTCCCGCCAGAATCCCTCAGCGCAATCCAGATCCTGCCGCTCTAACCAACTGATGTAGTCTCGATAAGGACGCGGCTGAGGCAACTGGAGCTCTTCTCCGGAACGGTACGCATCAAAGAATTGCTGCACTTCACCCAGCACCCGCGCTACCGACCAGCCGTCAAGAAGCAGATGATGATGGGTCCACACGAGGTAGAAACGGTCCTCTGCGATGCGGACCAGCCCGATGCGCATCAGAGGTGCTTGCGCCAAATCGAAGCCGCGAGTGCGGATCTCCGGCAGGTATTGCTCCAGCTTCCCACGCTGTTCGCCCGTGCTCAGGCCGCGCCAATCCTGGTTGTCCCAGGGCAATTCCGGCGCCTGCTCCACTCTCTGCAGAGGCCGGGTAAAACCTTCCCAGACAAAGCTGGTGCGCAGCACTCCATGACGCTTCATCACCTGCTCCCACGCAGCCCGCAGAAAGACAACCTGGTCCCAGGCCCCTTCAAGTTCCAGACACAACTGGCTCATGTATATACCGGAACCCAAAGCCTCGATCGTGTGGAACAGCATTCCTTCCTGCATTGGGGACAGCGGGTAGAGATCCTCAAGCTTCCGACCCTGCGAAATGCGATCCAGTTCTTTCTGCGTGATCCGCACAAGCGGAAAATCAGAAGGCGTGAAGCTGCCCTCAGCGGAACAACAATGTGCGATCAACGCCTGTAATTCCCCAAGACAGGCGGCGGCTAATGTCCGAATCGTCTCTTCGTGATGAATGTTGCGGGAATAAGCAAAGGCAAGTTGTAGATGTCCCCCAGTGATAGCTCCGTTGATCTCCAGCAGGTGAGAACGCTTCTGGGTTGCATTCTGCATGGCTCCCGGTGATTCCGGGGCAGAGTTCCATCCGCCATCGCTCAACAACTGATCAAACTGTCCCAGATAGTTGAACACCACCTCCGACTGCATCTTCAGGCTGCTCCGGCCTTCGGCAGTCAAATATCGCAGGATGCCATAGCCGATCCCGTGCCGAGGTATTGCTCGCAACTGCTCTTTCACCGCTTTCAAATCTTCTCCAGGCCCACCGCCTGTCAACTGCAGGTACACGGGGAATATGGTGGTGAACCAACCCACAGTTCGGCTTACATCCACCGTTGTGGAAAGCTGTTCGCGGCCGTGACCTTCAAGTTCCAGCAACAGCCCTTTGCTTCCGCTCCAATGCTCGAAGCCCCGCGCGAGCGCCGTCACCAGCACATCTTGAATCTGTGTGTGATAGACCCTTGGCACTTGCTGCAACAAGGCCTGCGTTTCTTCTGCGCTCAATCGCAGTTCCACGAATGCAATCGAGCCCATTGAATCAGCGCCGGCATCCAGGTCGCGGCGCACCGGTAGTGCAGGATGGGCGATCACCTGCAGCCAGTACTCGATCTCGCCTTTCATCGCCTCGGACTGAGAATCCTCTTGCAGCGCCTGCGCCCACTGTCCAAAGGACGCACTCTGATAGGCCAACCGTAACGGTTGGTTTGCGCTCGCCTGCGAACAAAGAGCCTGTAGATCTCCCAGCAAAATTCTCCAGGAGACACCGTCAATGGCAAGGTGGTGAACCACCAGCAAGAGACGCCGCTCATTCCTTCCAAGCTCAAACCATCCCGCCCGCAACAACGGCCCCTTTTCCAAATCGAGGCTGGCCTGTAAACGATTCGCCTCGGCTTCCAGCAGCGCACGCCGGTTCTGTTCCGGCTCGACACTAAAATCGAAGCGTTCCAGCATTGACGGCCCCGGTTGCCACTCCTCGCATCTCTGCTGCCATGGACCATCCGCTTGCCTGGAGAACCTCAGCCGAAATGCGTCATGGTTCCTAAGCAACTCGGGTAAGACTGTTTCAACAACTTCCGGCCCCACATCCGCAGGCACTGTCAACATCACCGATTGGTTGTAATGGGATGGCACCGCTGTTACCTGCTCAAAAAACCAACTTTGGATCGGCGTTAGCGGCACCTCGCCAATCACCGGCGCTGGAGCGAGATATGACCCTGCGGACACCGGCTGAACTTCCGCAGCCAGTTCTGCCACCGTCTGGTACTGGAACATCTGTTGCACGCTCAACTGCAACCCTGACTCCCGCGCCCGCGACACGATTTGCACGGATAAAATCGAATCGCCTCCCAGTTCGAAAAAGTTGTCGTCCACTCCCACCCGCTCCAGCCCCAAAACCTTGGCCCAGATCTCGCACAAGGTCTTCTCCGCTTCCGTTCGCGGCCCCTTGAATTCCCGATCCGCCTTCATGCGGACTTTTTCAGGCTGCGGTAGTGCCTGCCGATCCACCTTGCCGTTGGCGGTCAAAGGCAGTTGTTCCAACTCCACATACAATCCGGGAACCAGGTACTCCGGCAGGCGGCTGAGTAAGTACGTGCGCAGTTCGGCTGCCTGGGGTGGTTTTCCCTCCCGCCCTACCACGTACGCCACCAGGCGTTGTTGACCGGATTCACCAACTCGCGCAATCACCACTGCATCCCGCACGCGGGGATGACCCGTCAAAGCAGCCTCAATTTCTCCTGGTTCAATTCGATATCCGCGCACCTTCACTTGCTGGTCAGCCCGTCGGATAAACTCGAGATTGCCGTCCCCTCGCCACCGACCCAGGTCCCCTGTCCGGTACAAACGCTCCCCCGCTTTTCCCCCATAGGGGCTGGGCACGAATCGCTCCGCGGTCAAATCAGATCGGTCCAAGTAACCGCGCGCCAGTCCTGCTCCTCCTACGTAGAGTTCGCCGAGGACTCCGATTGGGGCCGGTTGAAGATATTCATCCAACACATAAACCTGCATGTTCGCGAGTGGAACGCCGATCGGGCAATCTCCATCCGGACCCAGTGGACGCGAAATCGAGGCACACACCGTTGTCTCCGTGGGCCCATAGGCGTTCAACATTCTTCGTCCAGCCGCCCACCGCCGCACCAGTTCTCCCGAACATGCCTCCCCTGCCACCACGAGTGTCTCCACTCCCACCAACTCCGCCTCTGTAAATGCCGCCAGTACGGATGGCGGCAGCGTAACTACACTCACCTTGCCCTCACCTGCCAGCCGCGTCACCTCAGTCGCTCCCCACCTGCGGTCCGCCGACCCGACCACCAGGCTGGCTCCGCTTAACAGGGCTGTGCTCCATTCCGATACTGCGGCGTCAAAACTCAGTGAAGCAAATTGCAAAACCCGGCTGCCCTCCCTGATCGCGAATTTATCGATCTGGGCCAGCGCCAGGTTCACCACTCCTCCATGGGTCACAACCACCCCTTTGGGTTTTCCCGTGGATCCCGACGTGTAAATTACGTAGGCCGCGTTCCGCGCATCCAGCACTACGTGCAGATTTTCTCCGCTCTGCGTTTCCACCTGCGACCAATCCGAGTCCAGGCACACCACCTGTGCCAGGCTCGCCGGCAGTTTTCCTAACAGAGCTTGCTGCGTCAACAACACCGGAATCTGCGCGTCCTCCAGCATGTAGGCCAGGCGCTCCACTGGATATCCCGGATCCAGCGGCACATACACCCCTCCGGCCTTCAGGATTCCCAAAATCCCAACCACCATCTCCAGACCCCGGTCTACGCACAACCCGACGCGCATTTCCGGTCCCACACCTAACTCTTGCAGATGGCGCGCCAATCGGTTAGCACGCTCATTGAGGTCGGCGTAGTCCCAATGTTGGTCGCCGCATATCACAGCGGTTGAGCGCGACGTCCGCTCCACCTGCTGCTCGAACCAATCATGCACGCATCCTGTCCCAGACTCTTGCCGATTGCCGTTCCACTCCACCAAAACCTGTCGCCGCTCTGCCTCAGACAGCATCTCTAAATCCCGAGCCGCTCGCTTGGGATCGGCCGCAATCTCCTCCAACAACCGCGTCCAATGCCCTATGATTCGTAGCACTGTGTGTTCGTCGAACAGATCGGTTGCATAGGTGCAATGACCAACCATTACGTCGCCTGCCTCCTGCAGACTCAGGAGCAGATCAAATTGAGAGACTCCACCTACCAGATCCAGCGACTTCATCTCCACCCCGGCAAACGGACGCGGAGATGAAGGCATATTTTGCAGCAGAACCTTTACCTGAAAGAGCGGTGTGTGGCTCAGGCTGCGCTCTGGATTCATTTCTTGCACGAGCCGCTCGAATGGGAGATCCTGGTGCGCGTAGGCACCGAGGCAAACCTGGCGTACGTGGGCCAGCAACTTACGGACGGTCAAACGCTTTGACGTGTTCACCCGCAGAACCAATTGATTGACAAAAAAACCGATCAGTGACTCAACTTCCGTGCGGGTCCGATTGGCCACGTCAGTACCTACAGGGATGTCTTCTTGTCCACTGTAACGGGCCAGCAGCAACTGGAAAGCGGCAAGCAGCACCATGAATAACGTGGTCCCTTCCTGCCGGCTCAGTTTCTTTAGTCGCTCCAGAAGTTCCGGGGGGAGATTCAACAATACATAAGCGCCCTTATGACTGGGCACCGCCGGACGCGCTCTGTCTGTTGGCAGATCGAGCACAGGCACATTGGCCAATTGCTTTCTCCAGTAATCCAACTGCCGTTCCAAAACCTCACCTTGCAGGTAGGCGCGTTGCCAGGATGCATAGTCCGCGTATTGGATTTCCAATTCAGGCAATGGTGATTCCTGACCTTGCACAAAAGCCTCGTACAAGACCGCGATCTCACTCATGAACACACTTAGGGACCAGCCATCGCCGATGATGTGGTGCATGGTGAGAAGCAAGGCATGGTCGTTGACACCGAGAGTCAGCACACGTACTCGCATCAGCGGCCCTCTCGACAGATCAAACGGCTTCATCACCTCCGCCGTGTGCCGGCGCATCGCGTCTTCCCGCTCCGCCTCTGTGAGACCGGAGAGGTCTACGTGCATCAGGCTGTGCCCATCTGCGCCCGCATCAAACTTCTCGATCTTCTGCACCGGGTGACCGTCAACTACAACAAAGTGTGTGCGCAGCACTTCATGACGACGAACGATCTCGGACAGTGCCCGGCCCAGGGCGTCTATCCGAAGATGCCCGACAAGCCGTACTGCCAGAGGCATGGTGTAAGCGATACTGCCGGGCTCCAATTGGTCCATGAACCATAGACGCTGCTGGGCAAACGATAGCGGCAATATCCCGTCACGGCCCACTGAGACTAAAGGCTGCGCCTTGTGGAGCGCACCGGTTTTCTGGGCCGCCTCCACTATCCTGGCCAGATGGGCCACGGTGGGTTGCTCAAACAAATCCTGCAATTTCATCTCGACACCGAAGAGTTGCCTTGCTCTTGATGTCACCTGCGTGGCCAGCAGCGAATGTCCACCCAACTCGAAAAAGTTGTCTTCCACCCCGACCTGAGCCCTGCCCAGCAGTTTGGCCCACATGCCACACAAGATTTCTTCAACCGGCGTTCGCGCTGCTGTTCCCGTCTCTCCGCCTGTCATCTCCGGCGCCGGCAATGCTCGCCGGTCTAATTTCCCCGTGGGCGTCAAGGGCAACGATTTCATCTCCACAAATACCGACGGGACCATGTACTCCGGCAAGCGTTGTTGTACGTGCGCACGCAACTTGGCAGCGCCCGGGTACTCCTCTTTCGCAGCGCCGACGATATAGGCCGCCAGGTAGTTCTGCCCCGTATGGTCCTTACGCGATATCACCACTGCGTCGCTCACTTGAGCGTGCTCGCGCAATGCACATTCGATCTCGCCCAGTTCGATGCGGTGACCGCGTATCTTTACCTGCTGGTCCGCACGGCCAATGAATTCAATAGTGCCGTCTTCACGCCAGCGGCCCAAATCTCCTGTCCGATACAGGCGCTCTCCCGCTCTCCGGGCGAAGGGATTAGGCACGAATCGTTCAGTGGTTAAGTCGGCACGTCTTAAGTAGCCGCGTGCCAGCCCTGCCCCTGCAATGTAAAGCTCTCCGGTAACTCCTATCGGCACCGGTCGCATCGTGCCGTCCAGGAGGTAAAGCTGCATGTTGGTGATCGGGCGTCCAATGGGCGAGTGATGGACGCGGGTTCCGGCAGCCATTTCCTGATTGGCGCAAATAATGGTTGCTTCGGTTGGCCCGTACAATACGCGGACCTCACAATGCGGAAACAACTCATGCATCTCCGCCAGCAGATCAGCGCTTACCTGGTCGCCTCCAATGAGCAGAGAACGAAGATTGACCGGCGATTTTCCAGGAGCGCTCTCCTTGATGACTTTGATCATTTGTCCCATCAGGCTGGGCACGGTATGCAGGACTGTGACCGGCTTCAGGCGATCCAAAAGCAGATCAACATCGCGAACGTCCATCCGCGTGACGATCAGAGTGGCGCCTCCGCCCAGCCATGCGGTCATCATTTCCAGCAAAGAAATATCAAAAGCAAAAGACGCCAGTGCCGCCATAACATCGTGGCTGGAGATGGCAAAGGCCTTGAGCCCATGCATCAATGTATTCGCGAGTCCTCGATGGGAGGCGACAACTCCTTTGGGCCGCCCGGTCGACCCGGAGGTATAAATCACGTAGGCTGCATTCTCTACGTTGTTGATTACCGGCGGATTCGTCCGGCTACTTTTCGCGATCTCTGCCCAATCATCGATGTTAACGATGTGCGCTGCTGCCTCCGTCATCCGCTGGCCCAGGTATCCTTGGGTGATCAACACCGGAGACCGCGCATCCTTCAGCATGAAGGCCAGGCGGTCGGCCGGATAATCGGGGTCCAGGGGCACATAAGTACCCCCGGATTTCAGGATTCCCAGGAGCCCTACTGCCATTTCCAGGCTGCGTTCCACACACAGCCCTACCGGTATCTCCGGGCCTACTCCCAACTCTCGCAAATAGTGCGCTAACTGGTTCGCACGCTCGTTCAAGTCATGGTAGCTCAGCTGCTGATCTTCAAACATGATCGCCGTAGCCGTGGGAGAGCGATCCACCTGCGCCTCGAACAACTCCTGGATGCACTGTGCCTCGGAATGCGGCTGCTCAGTGCGGTTCCAATCCACGAGAATCTGTTCTATCTCCTCTTCCTCCAACATCTGAAGGTCGGAAATCGCCTGGTTGGGATTTACTACCATTGACTCCAGCAGCCCCTTCCAGTGCCTGAACATTCGATCGATCATGGCTGCCTCAAAGAGTTCGGTTGCGTACGTCACGGATCCATCGAGCCCGCCGTCACTCTCTTGGGTCAAAAAATGAAGGTCAAATTTCGCTACCGCGTCCGGTTGTGATAAAGGCTCGAGGGTCAACTCCTCCATATGGAAGTCATCTATAGGAACGCTCTGCAGCCCGAACATCACCTGGAACAGCACCGTTTGAGCCAGCTCCCGATGCGGATTGAGTTCCTCCACCAACCGGTCGAACGGCAGGTCTTGATGGGCATAGGCGTCGTGACAGACTTCCCGTACTTGTTTCACCAATTCGCGGACGTTTGGAGATCCACTAAAATCCGTCCGTAATACCAGGGTGTTCACGAAAAAGCCGATTAGACTTTCCGTTTCCATCCGCGTTCGGTTGGCAACCGGCGTGCCTACGGCCAAATCCTGTTGACCGGTCCAACGGGACAGGAGCAACTGGAATGATGCCAACAGGACCATGAAAAGTGTCGCGTCTTCAGTTCGGGCCAGTTCTTTCAAGCGCGCTAACAGGCGCGGCGGCAGGTGGACCGGTAACTTGGCTCCAAAATGGCTGGGGCGCGCAGGGCGCTGGCCTTTGGTTGGCAGCTCCAGCACAGGCAGGCCCTCCAGGCGCCAGCGCCAGTACTCAACTTGTTTCTGCAACACCGGATCTTGGAGCACCTCCCGCTGCCACACCGCATAATCCGCATACTGCACGGCCAACTCCGGCAGCGGGTCCTCTTCCCCGCTCACATACGCCCTGTACAGCCTGTTCAACTCACTAAAAAACACCCCCATCGACCATCCGTCCGACACGATGTGATG
>DATDGL010000134.1:0-40616 GCA_036522115.1 Candidatus Angelobacter sp. | reverse complement strand
TGCCTTGGGAATGCATCATCAGGGCGTATGCCCAACCAGTCGCTAGTACAAAAAATGAGTGGGACCGCAGCCGCCCCCGGCTGCGTCTTCTTGTCGCCGACGCCCAAGATACGGTGTCCCTTCCCCTTCAGCCGATACTCTCACCCTCTGTCATCCTGAGGCACGCTTTTTTGTGCCGAAGGATCCCCGCCCTCTTTCCCACAAAATACTGCCTCAGGGAATTCTCACCATACTGTCACCTCCTCAGGCTCTCCTGCTGCTGGGCGCTGCTCAGGAGGTCGAAGTTGGATACGACGGCAGTTGCCTCCGGGCTCCGGACTTTTAGAGCAGAACGAGAGTTGCTATGGCCTTACTTCGCCGTTTTGCCGGTCCTGAAACAGAATCGTGTGGCACAGCGCGGCAAGCCGCAAACGAAAACGTACTGCTAATGTCTGTGTGAGTGTTTGCATATTGCCCGTACTCTTGGACCCGTGTCATTCCCGCCCGGTCCCCGGCTGCTCGGGTTCCTGGAAGCCTGCCACCGGCGCCATGCCTATGTCTAATCTATATCTCTTGGATATACCACTATATCTTGTGTCTTGACATCGGCTATAATCAATTCCATAATACGAACAAAAGGCGAATAGGCCAAAAAGGAGCTGCATGTACGGTGCCCAACAGTTTTGGGGTCCCCGGTGCGCGCCGGTATTGCGCATGGTGAGGTGGAGCGGCCCAATCCGCTTCCCAAGCTGCTTCGAATCAGGGCTCCCTGTATCGGCTATCCATGGGAGCGGCGTTTGCTTTTCTGGCCTTCGCTTCGGCCGCGGTTACGCATCGCAGCACTCGCAAATCACCAATAAATACAAGGGTTGTAACACTGTTACGGGTTCTGGCGCAGAAAACCGTTAGGCCACGAGTTAACGCCAACGCGCGCGAAACACTACAATCGAACTGCTCATGCCGCAATTCTGTGACGTCGCCCTGCCGGTCCCGTTGGACATGGCGTTTACCTACAAGATCGCCGGCCAAATGCCGGTGATTGGCGGGCGCGTGCTGGTTCCGTTCAGAAATGATCGCCTGGCGGGAGTGGTCACGGCCCTGCATGATCGTCAGCCTGAGATTCAAACCAAAACGGTGCTGCAGGTACTGGATTCGGAGCCGGTCCTGGATGCGACGCTCACCCAGTTAGGCCGGTGGATTTCACAGTACTACCTGGCCCCGATCGGCGATGTGTTTCGAACCATGCTGCCGCTGGCTGCGGAGATTAGAAAAGCCAAGGTCTACCGCATCACTGAGGCTGGCGAGGAGGTGCTGCATGCCTCGGCCACTACCGGCTCTTCCCGCCGCTCGCGCCAGGAACTGGACGCGCAGATGCTGGAGTGTGCGGTGCTGGATTATCTTGCCCTCTCCGGTGATGTTCTGGAAGGGACCATCCGCTCCGCAACTGGAGCCAACCGGCAGGTGCTGGACAATCTGGTGCGCAAGAAGTGGATTGCCCGCGAAGACGCATCCACGGCGCGTGACGCCCGACGCACCATTCAGATTGCCATCCTGAAAGAGACCGGCGGCAAGCTCAATGAGAATCAGCAAAAGATCGTTGCCGCATTGCAGCAGGCGGGCGGCAGGCTGGAGGTGGAACAACTGCGCATCCTGGAAGTCCCGCGGACCACGCTGCAAACGCTGGTCAAGCGCGGGATCGTCGAACTGGTGGAAGAAGCCGCTGACTTTCCGGTGAGCGGACTCAAGAGGCGTGGACCGTCGCACCTGGATTTCATCTTCAATTCGCAGCAGAAGGCGGCGCTGGATTCGATTCAGCGCTCGGTAGGGCAGAAGACTTTTTCGGTCTCTCTCCTGCACGGCGTTACGGGTTCGGGTAAGACGGCGGTCTATCTGGCAGCGATGCAGGCAGTTCTGGAAGCGGGGCGCTCGGCAATTTTGCTGGTTCCTGAGATCGGCTTGACTCCGGCGGCGGCCGCCAATCTGCATCAGGTTTTTGGTGACCAGGTCGCCATTCTGCATTCGGCGCTGAGTGACGATGAGAGGGCGGAGCAGTGGCATCGCATCCGGCGTGGCGAAGCGCGGATTGTTGTGGGCACGCGCTCGGCGGTATTTGCGCCGGTTTCCAGTCTGGCGCTGCTGGTGGTGGATGAAGAGCATGATTCCTCCTATAAGCAGGAAGAGGCTCCGCGCTATCACGGCCGGGATGTGGCGGTGATGCGCGGCAAGCTCAGCAATGCGACCGTGGTGCTGGCTTCGGCCACGCCATCGGTCGAGTCTTATCACAATGCGCAGACGGGAAAATATTCCTTGATCGAATTGCAAGAGCGGGTGGAACGGCGTCCTTTGCCGGAAGTGGAAGTCGTTGACATGAGGTTTGAGTTCCAGCAGGCAGGGGAAGACCGGCTTTTTGCCCGGCAGTTGGTGCAGGAGGTGAGCGAGCGTCTGGAGCGCGGCGAGCAGGCCATGATTCTGCTCAACCGCCGCGGATACTCCTCGACGGTGCTGTGCCGTGCGTGTGGCGAAATCCTGCAGTGCAAGAACTGCTCGATTGCCCTGGCCTTTCACAAATCCGGCTACCGCATGGAATGCCATTACTGCGGATACAAGCGAGCGGTGCCGAAAGTGTGTCCCGGATGCGAAAGCGAGCACATCTATTTTCTGGGCGCAGGCTCGGAAAAGGTCGAGGAGAAATTGCACGCAGCTTTTCCTCAGGCGCGCATCGGCAGGCTGGACCGGGATACCGTGCGGACGCGGCACGATTTTGAGCGCGTGCTCAACCAGTTCCATGCGGGCGAGATCAATCTTTTGGTAGGCACGCAGATGATCGCCAAAGGACACGACGTTCACGGGGTGACGCTGGTGGGCGTGGTGGGCGCGGATTTTGCGCTCGGCTTTCCGGATTTCCGCGCCGCAGAGCGCACCTTCCAGTTGCTGACCCAGGTTGCCGGACGCGCCGGGCGCGGCGAAGTTCTGGGCAAAGTCATTCTCCAGGCTTTTCATCCCGATCACTACGCCATTCAATTTGCGCAACAGCACGATTATCGAGGCTTCTATGAGAAAGAAGTGCGCTATCGCCGCTGGATGCACTATCCGCCCTTCACTGCTTTGGCCAATGTGCTGGTGCGCAGCGACAAACTTGATCAGGCTTTGCAATGGACTGGACAGCTAGGCAAGTGGTTTGAAGGCACGCGCACTGAAGGCACGCGAGTCCTGGGACCATCGGTGGCCCCCATCATGCGCCTGAAACGTGACTATCGCTATCACTTCATTTTGAAGGCCAACGGCCGCGACAAGCTGAATCGCACCCTGAAGAGCATGCTGGCCTTCGCCGCCAGCCGGAAAATTCCGCGAACTCACCTGATCGTGGATGTGGATGCGTTGTCGCTACTTTGAGGGGTGTAGCCACTGCTGAAGGAAGTCTCCTAATCCTCCCAGTAGCGGGTTGTAGGAAAAAGTCAGAACCAGCATGATCAGTCCAAACACTGCCAGTAGTCTTCGTTTCAGGTCCAGATCGGGGAAGTTTGGAACGTCAGGATGACGTCCGGTGAGCCGCAGCACAACCGCCCACAACAGCCAGCCGGCCCAGAAAAACCAAGCCAGCGGAAGAAGGGCCACAATGGCCAGGACCGTTACCAGGCGATGCGCGCGTGGATGAAGGGCGAAGACGATGTGCCCGCCATCGAGTTGTCCACCGGGAATCAGGTTCAGGGCAGTGGCAAACATTCCTACCCAGGCCGCCAAAGCTGCCGGATGAAAGAAGAGCTGGTTGGGGTCGACCTGGGCGATGGCTGCGTGGCTGCCCATGGCGGCAAAGATAGAGTGGGCCAGTTTGAAGATAAGAGGGATGCCAAAAAATGCCGAATCCTGGGTTTCAGGTGTTACCGGTTTGCAGGCGAGCAGGGCAAAAAACATCACCGGAACCGCTACCATGAATCCCGCAATGGGCCCGGCAATGCCGATGTCAAAAAGATCTCTGCGATTGCGAATGGGTGACCGTATGCGAATGAATGCGCCCATGGTGCCAATGAGGCTGGGGAAGGGAATGAAAAAGGGCCAGGTCGCATGGACCTTGCGCCGCACGCAGAGCAGGTAATGTCCGAGTTCATGCGCGGTCAGGATGCCAAGCAGGCAGAGCGAAAATGGGACTCCGAGAAGTAACCTTTGCGCATGTGACAGGGTCCAAATCCAGGGAATGAACCATGACTCGTCTGAAAATGGGAAGAAGTTCTGATTGTGGTCAAATTCATATTGCAAGCGAGCGCCCACGCACAGAGTGCTCAGCAAGGTAAGGAGAAACAGCAGAAGGTGAAGCCAGTATCGCCGTTTGGGCGGTTGGATGATTACAACTTTGATTTCCTGGCGTTCAGGATCAAAGATCTGATATTCCTGCGGGGGAGAGGCATCATCCGGCATGAACAGGGAAGCCCAGCATCAATCGATGGACTGTAACTCCTTGCCCGGCTTGAATCTCACGGCTTTGCCGGGAGGAATATTCACCTCAGCGCCGGTGCGCGGGTTGCGCCCGATGCCGGTCTTGCGCGGACGAACATTAAAGACGCCAAATCCTCGCAGCTCAATGCGCTCGCCTTTGGCCAGTGCATGCTTCATGCTTTCGAAGACGGTTTCCACCGCCAGTTCGGCTTGCGTTTTGGTGATTCCAATCTTGGTGACCACGGCGTTAATGATGTCAAGCTTTATCACTGGCGGCTTCTCCTCGCCAAATCAGTGTAACTTGCAGATACTATGGAACTTTCCAGCACATTGTCAATGGAACAATGGGGTTGGGCCGTTTGTGGGTGCCAATAGCGTGAACAGCTTGAGGATTTGGAACAAGAGCGGCACGACTTGCGCCGTCTCGGGTTCTGACTTCCGTGCGGCTAGTCGTGGCCGATACCGGGCCAGTTCATTATCTTAAATTTTACGGCTGTTTGTTCTCACCCGCCTTGTACATGTAGCGGACGGCAGCTTTATAGAGCAGCAGGTTGGAATTGCCGTGGCGGTTTATTTTGAGACAGATCCTGTCATACCATTCGATCAGGCCTTGCACCTGTTCGCCGTCTTTCAATACCAGAATGACCGGAGTCTTGCCCTGCATCTGCTTCTGATAGTAGAAGTTTTCAGCATGGGTCTGGTCCTGCGATGCCATCTTCTTCATATTCGGCATGCGGTCTGTGCGTTCCAGCCGCTCGCGTCGCTCGGAAACAGGCTCGGTTCGCGGCGCAGGGGAACTTAGCGATGGCCGGATGAGCTTGCGATTGATGAATTCTTCCTGAGAGGGTTCAGGGGCCTCTCGGGCCGCTGTTGACTCCATTCCATCCTTCATGGTTTTTACCTCACCTCTTGCGGCATAGGAAAACTCGGTCGGGAAGCAAAAACAAGCCGACCCGAAGTTTTGCCGGGAATTCGATTGCGGATTGTTGTTTACCCTATCACAGGAAGCGGCGTGGATTCAAACCTGGATTGACGGAAACGCCAAGGTGCGCCATCTGCTGGTCCATGCCCTATCGTTCCAGCGACAGCGCAAATGCATCCAGGGAAAGCGAGCGCAGCACATTCCGCCGCATTCCGCTTTGGACCTGGCCCAGTTGCTGGGTGGCCTGCGTGATCCACGGGAAATCCACTGACTTTGCCAGGGGCTTCAGCTCCGCCGCTATGTCAGTGTTTCGCACCAACTCGGGCATCCCGGAGACCAGCGCCAGCAGGTCTTCCAGCAGGGAATACAGGGCCCGCAGAAGGCGGTCCGTCTTCTCCTTGCCGTCCGCGCCGGCGCGATATGCCTCTGTGGTCTGAAAAAGCGTGGAATGGTCGCCGGTTTGGCTGGCTGAGTTCAGCAGGGCGAGCGCGTCACGGCGGGACTCCATGTACTCAGCCAGGTCGAGAGAACGGGCCATCCCCACTGCGCCGCCGCTGATCCTGGCCACGAGCTTGCGCTGGTTGGCATTCCATTCAGGACGATGTTTGGCCAGGTCCTTGTCGATCTCCTCGGTTGAGAGTTGCGTGAGTTTGAACTGCACGCAGCGCGAGCGGATGGTGGGTAGCAGATCGCCGGGATTTCTTGCCAGCAGAAAAATGGTTGCATACTCTGGAGGTTCTTCCAGGATTTTAAGCAGGGCGTTGGCTGCCTCTTTGATAAATGCCGAATCGGTGAAGATGTATACCCGCCTGCGTCCCTCCCCGGGCTTGTAATGAATGGTGTTGATGACATGCCGCACTTGGTCCACCTTGATCATCATTTGTGGCGGGTCGGGGGGAATCACCAGAACATCAGGATGGGTCTGGACAAAGATCCGGGTCTCACGTTTGTCGGTATCGCGCATCGCTTCGCGGGCTTCTACCGCTTCAGAGCACCGGGTCTCCATATCCAGTGCCTGGGCAATTCGCTGGCAATTGCTGCAGACCCCGCAATAATCGGGCAGATTGTCCGTCTGTAATGGTTCAAGACAGTTCATGGCCCGCGCCAGCATTAAAGAAAGCGTATATTTACCGCTGCCGTGCGCGCCGGCCAAAAGCACGGCGTGGGGAAAGCGGTCCCGCGCCAGCATTTCACGGAGTTGCCGCACCACCTCGGGATTGCCATGAAACTCGGAGAAAGGCATTGAAGATAGTTTAACCACAAAGGGCACAAAGGAAAGACTTATTGCTTCTCCAAAAGCTTTACTTCCACGGCATGAACAATCTTTTTGTGTACTTTTTCAATCGGCTCTCTGGCGTTAACCTTCACCACGCGCTTCTCGCGATCGGCAATGGCCAGATAGGTATCGAGCACCCGTTTGTAGAAGGCGCGGTTCTCTTTCTCAAATCGGTTTTCGTCCGGCTGTGAGCGTTTTGTCTGCTGCGTGTTTCTGCGCCGGGCGCGCGCTACGCTGTGCTCGGGATCAGACAACATGAGAATCGTCAGGTCGGGCTGAAGGTTTTGGCACAGGGTTTTGTGGAGTTGGAGCACGACTTCGCTGCCCAGTGCGCGGCCGCCACCCTGGTAGGCCTCGCTGGAATCCGTAAAGCGATCGCAGAGCACCCACTGCCCTTTGCTCAGCGCGGGCAGGATCATTTCATCAATGTGTTGAGCGCGGTCGGCGAACATCATTCCCAGCTCTGCCAACGGCGAAAGGCCCGCCGTGCGTGAATTGAGCACAACGGCGCGCAGCTTGTCTCCTATCGCCGTGCCGCCGGGCTCCCGTGTGGCAATCACCTCATGGCCACGCTTGCGCAGATAGCCAGCAAGCCTTTCCAGTTGAGTGCTCTTGCCCACGCCGTCAAGGCCTTCAAAAGTGATGAATTTGCCGCGCCGTTTCAGAGGCCAAATGCCCTTTCATAATCTTTGCGGATCAACCTGGTTTTTCCGATGTTCCCTGGCAATCTCGGTGTACGGAGATTGCCAATCAATACCGGGTTTTGTCCGGCTTCGTTTTCCACTCGGCCAGCACTTTGGCTGCCTGTTCGCGCATCGTCTGCACCATGGGAATATTGCGTTCATGGGGCGGAACCGGTAATTGATCGTAAATGAAAGCATCATCAAAGCCGGCTTGGGCAGCATCAGAGCGGTCACCGGCAAAGTACACCGCCCGAGGACGCGCCCAATAGATGGCCCCCAGGCACATGGGACACGGCTCGCAACTGGAATAAATATCACACTCGGAGAGTTGAAAGGTCTTCAGGACCTCGCAGGCGCGGCGGATGGCCACAATCTCCGCATGGGCGGTAGGATCGTTCCACAGCGTCACTGAATTGGTGCCTTCGCTGATGACCTCCGCGCCGCGCACCACCAGGGCAGCGAACGGGCCGCCATTCAGGGAGTTCATGCTCTTTCGTGAAAGCTCAATGACACGGGACATCAAAGCTTCACTTCCGCCGGGTGGTGGGTTTACAGTTTTGGTCATCACTACTTTGCGTTTGCGTGGTCAAATAGATTCTACCTGTCAAGCCGTGAACCGCAGACTGCGTATGAACATTTGGTGTTAACAACCGGGGAGCATAGGATGATGCGGTGATGCCCGGCTGTTTTCCAGGATATCTCAGGAAAATCGTGAGAACATGGAGGAGGAAAAATGCGACTGGGAGACTACATTGACGACCATTGCTCGCGCTGCAAGCGCAGTACCGACCATTCAGTAGTAGCCATGGCTGGCGAAGAAGTGCTTAAGACTCGCTGCCGCACCTGCAATAATGAGCACAAATACCGGCGCAACAAAAGCCGAGCCAAAGAGATGACCGCCAAAGAGGCCTTCGACAAAGTGCTGGCCAGCGTGACCGGCGCGCAGCCGGAAACTGAAAAACCGTCCCAAAGAAAGAAATGATTGTTGTCCACAGCCGAAGGTGGCTATGCTCCTCCCTTGTCCTTCCACTTGCACAAGCCCTGTCTATTCTTTAATCTTGGTTCGCTCGCCCCGGAGAAGATCAATGACATTATTCCTCAGGCGTACTGGTCTTTGCGCTCTAGCCCTCAGCTTGGGCCTCTCAATTGCCTCCTCTGGCCAGGGCAGGCAGAAGCGGCAAGCAGCAACGGGCGACCCCCTGCCGCCCTCAACTAAGCTTATGGTGGACGCTACTCATGCCGCGGAAAAGATTCTTCATGCACAACTCCAGGTCCCGGTAGCGCCGGGAGAGCTCAAGCTTGTCTATCCCGAATGGATCCCAGGCGAGCATGGCCCGACTGGTCCAATCGTTGATTTGACCGGGATAGAGTTTTTCGCCAATGGTCAGAGGCTGCCTTGGCGTCGCGACCTGAAAGACATGTACATGTTTCATCTCACTGTGCCCCAGGGAGTCACGACCCTGGAAGCGCACCTTGATTTAGTAATGCCCGCTCCGGCGCAAGGTTTTTCTTCAGGAGCGTCGGCCACCTCACAGCTTGACGTCCTGAGCTGGAACCAACTGGTGCTCTATCAGGCCGGCAAGAAGAGCGATGATGTTGAGGTCGCTGCTTCCCTCAAGCTTCCCCACGGCTGGCGGTATGGCACAGCGCTGCCGGTTCTCGATGAAAGCGAAGGTCAAATCAACTTTCGCACGGTCCCCCTTACTGAGTTGGTCGATTCGCCGGTCATTGCCGGCAAACACTTCCGTCGCATTCCGCTTACACCTGAAGGGCCTATCCAGCACTTTATTGACATTGCTGCGGATAGCGATGCCGCCCTGGAGGTGCCGCCCGAGGCGATTGAGCAATACAAACATCTGATCGCGGAAACCGGCGCCTTGTATACCGCGCGGCACTACCGGGATTATCACTTCCTGCTCACCTTGAGCGATCACGTGGCCCACTTTGGGTTGGAACATCACGAGTCCAGCGATGACCGGGTGGACGAGCGTACCATGATTGACGATGATGAGCGCTGGCTCGCTGCCGGCTTGCTTCCGCACGAGATGACCCACTCCTGGAACGGCAAATATCGCCGTCCCAAGGGACTGGCAACTCCGGACTACCAGCAGCCCATGGAGGGCGATCTTTTGTGGGTTTACGAAGGTCTCACCCAGTATCTGGGAGAAATCCTGACGGCCCGCAGTGGCCTGTGGACCAAACAGCAGTTTCTGGATGAGGCGGCGGAGACCGCTGCTGCTTTGAACCACACTCCCGGACGTGGTTGGCGCCCACTTCAGGACACCGCCGATGCAGCCCAGATTCTCTATGGTGCTGCCCCTGAATTTGAAAGCTGGCGGCGCAGCGTGGACTACTATCCTGAAGGTTTCCTGATCTGGCTGGAGGCCGACACTGTCATCCGCCAGAAGACCAATGGCCAGAAATCCATGAACGATTTTTGTCATCTTTTTCATGGTGGCCAAAGCGGCCCTCCCATGATCGTCCCGTACACCTTTGACGACGTGGTCGATACCCTGAATAAAGTAGCTCCCAACGATTGGCGGAAGTTCTTGCGCGACCGATTGGATACTTACGGCCCCGACGCGCCGCTGGGCGGCATCACCAATGGCGGATGGAAGCTGATTTACGACGACAATGCCGGCGAACTCGCCAAAGCTATGGAAAAAGACCGCCATTTTGTCGACGCCCGCTTTTCCATCGGTTTGGCGCTGGATGAGAAAGGCGCAATCCGCGACGTAATCATGAACAGCATTGCCTGGAAGTCCGGCATCGCTCCCGGAATGGAACTGGTGGCCGTGAATGGAAGAAAATTTACTCCGGACATCCTGCACGAGGCATTAAAAGCCGGCAAAGGCAACGGGCCCAGCCTGGATTTGCTGGTGATGAATGGAGACTTCTACAAGACCATCACGCTCAATTATCACGATGGCGAACAATACGCGCATCTGGTTCGCGATGAATCCAGGCCCGACATTTTGAGCCAGATCATCAAGCCGTTAGCAGGCAGCCATTAGCAGGTCAATTATAAATCAAAAACCACCAGTCACAAATTCCTGCGGATCATTCCTTGATCCCCGCGAAAAGATCGGTCTCCATCATTACCTTGCCTGGGGTGGAACTGGCCGCAAGGTGAAATAGCTCCTGCGATCCTCGTCCACGCATGGTCTCCTCAAATATGGGAAACAGAGGGGCTTGCGAGACGTGGCATTTGAAGGCGGCAATCTTTGTCTCCAATCCTTCCTTGCCGAGTTCAATGATCGCGCTGAAAGGCGACGGCGATATGGGTTGCCGGCCGCGGAGAGCAAATAGTGCTGTTCCGTAGTAAAGCTTTTGCGTGCGGTGCGGCGTAACTCCTGCCTGCAACTGTTCCTGAAAGCGATTGGTGCGCGCGGCCCAGTGGTAGGCCATGGTGCCAAAGATCGAAACCATGGAATGGTCTGCATGAGCGGTAACTGATCCATCCGGCCCCATCGTCATGATGACCTGCGGACGAATCTCCCGCACACGGCGTGTCAGATCGGCCACGGCGGAGTGGAAGTTTTGCTTGTCCAGTCCCGCATCGGGGTAATCCAGGACGGTGCCACTGGTGACTCGCAGCATTGTGCAGGATGCGGCAAATTCCCGGCGACGCATTTGCGCCAGTTCATCGTCAGATTTCGCCCCGCCACGGTGCGTGGCAGCCTGACCCGGCGTCAGGCAGAGGACGTGGGTTTCCATGCCCCGCTGAGCGTAATGAAGTAGTGTGCCGCCAAAGCCTCCAGCCTCGTCGTCCGGATGGGCAGTAATACATAGCAAGCGAAGCATCTTTTTTGCCTGAATTCCTTTCTCACATGAGTAAGCAGTAAAGCGGCTGACCTTGGGGTCCCGACTGCCAATCCTCATGTGTAACACGCCGCAGGCAAGCTGCGCCACAAGCAGCCAGCATGGGGTGTCCTGATGAAAAGCATAAAAGTTTTCAGCATTTGGCTGCTTGGCAGTGCAATCAGTTTTGCCGTCACGGCTCCAGCCTCCTCGAAATCATGGCACTCAACGCCCGTCTTCCATGCCAGTACCCCTGCCGGTTATGAAGTTTTCCTGGTCAAGCCGAGTGGGGCCGTGATCTCCCTTCTTGGATTAATTGAGTGTCCGGATCTGGAGGGCGCTCAGCAGGTTGCCACCGGGGTCAATGCCGGCATCGTGAATGTGGATGGCCAGCCGCTCAGGCACTTTCCTCAGAATTTCAGTTTTCGCATCACCGCATCGCTGCGCAAAACTGTCCTCGTAGACCCCACGGACGCCGTTAACACTCCGGAGCGTCCCGAGGATTTGCTGCTCAAGCTGAAGTTCCGCCTCAAGGCCTATCACGGTCTGGACGTACGAGAAATACCGCCGGAATCTGTCCGGATCATAGGCGTTCCCGCCGATATCCCGTCCGACGAACGAGTCTACCGCGTGAGCTTCAACGTAGAGAAATTGCCGATTACTGACAGATGCGTGCTGGAGGTGCTGTTACCGGATGGCGAACGTCTGGCTAAATTTCACTTTGACCTGCTGTAGTGAGGGCTATTTGGCCAGTGCGGGCGCCACGGGATTGGGCACAGTCGCGCCTTGTGGTCCAGCCTCCAGTACGGGGCGGGGTTCCGGCAGCCACTGGCGGATTTGCGGCAGAGCGGCCCGCGCCGCTACTTCGCCGGCGTGGATCAGTTCTTTGGATCGGGCAAAATCATCATAGCCAAACTCCCCGATTGCAGGTTCCAGAATCACGTCGGAAGCTGCCTTCCAGGGGCCGCACATCTTGGTCTGGGCAATAGAGAAGCATTGTCCAATCACGTCAAAGACGTGGCGAGGACCTTTCGGTCGCACCCAGTGGGCGCTCAGAAAAATGGATAGCACTCGTTCTGCGCCCATATCGCGCAACGGGGTGGCGGGAACGCCATGGGCCAGCAGGCCATCCACCAACAGACGGCCATTGATGTTAACCGGCAGGAACATCCCTGGATAAGCACAACTTGCCCGCACCGGGTCAATCAACGGGCCGCTGGTAAAGACCGCGGCTTCACCTGTGACGATGTCCGTTGCCGTTATGGCCAGCGGGATTCGTAGTTCCTCAAACGTCTTGCAACGCAGAGACTTGTTCAGGAAGACTGCCATTTTGTCGTTGCTGAACAATCCGAAGCGGGAAAGAGTCCAGCGGGAAAAATCCTTGAACCGGACAATCGCCGCAATCTCCTCCATCTCCTTGGCGCAGACGCCACTGGCATATGCCGCCCCAATCACCGAGCCAACACTGGTTCCTGCAATGAAATCGATAGGGATCTTTTCCTGTTCCAGAACTTTCAGGACGCCAATATGGGCCAGTCCCCGGGCGAATCCACCGCCCAGGGCAACTCCGATAAGCGGCCTGCGCGGCGGCTCGACATGGGCGGGTGATTGCTGCTGGCGCTTGAGTTCGCGCCCGAAGGCTTGTACTGAGCGTACGATTTTGTCCAGTGGGTTTCTCAAAAACCACACTCCAGGCCGCTGGTGTGAGTGCTCCAGCTACTCTCTCAGATGCTTCCTTCAGATATAAACGATGCCGCCGTCCGTTTGTTCCGATATTTTTCGATAATGTCCAACCTCTAGTAATCTAAAGGACATCGGTCGGTTGCGGACAAGTTGATGGCTATAGAGCGAGAATTCTCCGCCGGGGCGCTGGTCCTCCGCCACATGCAGGACAAGTGGTGGGTAGCCGTTATTGAACCAGCACGGCATGGCGAACCGGATGACCGGAAAAACATCGTCGCCCTCCCCAAGGGCAATGTAGATGCGGGCGAAAAGCCCGAGCAGGCGGCTATCCGGGAGGTGCTGGAAGAGACCGGGCTGCACGCCAAAACCATTATTCGCCTGGCGAGTATTCGCTATGTCTACTCTCGCAAGTGGGCGGGCGGAGAAAAGATCTTCAAAGTCGTCACCTTTTATCTGATGAAATACCACTCCGGGCGCATTGGGGAGATTAAGGACGAAATGAAGCATGAGGTTCGGCGGGCCTACTGGCTGCCTTTGACGTCAGCAGCGGAGAAACTCAGCTACACCGGCGAGAGACAAATGGCCAAACAGGCCTCAGAATATGTGGACTCCCATCAGCAAGAGTTGCTTTCCTGAAAGTGTACCTGTTGTTAGCAAAGGGGTTAACTCGGTTTTCTATTGACTGAATGAACGTTCATTCATTACAATTGCCGTGATGGGTTTGGTGTGCTCCGCGCCCGCTTCTCATCTCCTTTACTTGGTTGCGGCCCCAACACTGACTTCAATATTTCGGACTTCCGCTAAGGAGTTCCAGGCATTGCAGAATGCATTCATTCTCACGCGAAGTTTAGCAGCACCCAAAAGCTGCTATCATTCGGCACATTCAGAAGTGGCACTCTTGTCCTCCCGGGAGCTTTTCCGATGAGTCACGCTGTTGTTTCCGGTCCCACGCAGACGACTGTCAATTCGTCCTCCACGCAATCCAGCCACGCACCACCCAGGGTAGCGCATCAACGTATTCAAAAAGCTGCCGTGCTGGGCGCGGGCACCATGGGTGCGCGAATTGCGGCTCACCTGGCCAACGCCGGTCTGCCGTGCATTTTGCTGGATATCGTCCCACCGGACGTCCCTGCAGGTGACAAGTACCGCAACAAAATTGTCGCCGGTGGCCTGGATGCGGCGGTCAAATCCAAGCCTGCCGCCTTCTTTCAGAAAGGGCTGGAAAAGCTGATCACGATCGGCAACTTTGATGATGATCTCAAGCTGCTGGCCGATGTCGACTGGATCATCGAAGCCGTGGCCGAAAATCTGGAGATCAAGCGCAACCTGCTCAAGAAGGTCGAGGCGGTGCGCAAGCCCGGCAGCATTGTCACCACCAACACCAGCGGCCTTCCCGTCCATAGCATTGCTGAAGGCTTTAGTGAAGACCTGCGCAAGCACTGGTTCGGGACCCACTTCTTCAATCCTCCCCGATACATGCGGCTGCTGGAGATCATCCCTACACCGGAATCGGATCCGGCCGCGGTGGAGAGCATTGCTCATTTCTGTGATGTGCGCATGGGGAAGGGAATTATCTATGCCAAAGACACGCCCAACTTCATCGCCAACCGCATTGGCGCCTTCTCCGGGCTCAACGTTTTTCGTCTGATGCAGGAGATGGACTTCAGCGTGGAAGAGATAGACGCGCTTACCAGCGCCGGAGGCTGGACTAAATCGCCTACGTTCCGCACCATTGATCTGGTGGGATTGGACGTGCTGGGCGCGGTCGTCGGCAACCTGCTCAGGAACGTCAAAGACGAACGCTCTGACCTCAAACTGCCTGAATTCTTCCAGAAAATGCTGGAACGTAAGATGCTCGGCGACAAGACCAAAGGCGGCTTCTACAAAAAGACCAAGAGTGCTGCCGGCGAGGAGCGGCTGGCGCTGGATTGGAAGACCCTGGAGTATCGTCCGGTGCAGAAACCGAAGTTTCCCTCGCTGGATATGGTCAAGAACGTGGAAGATCCGGCCGAACGGGTGCGCATGTTGATGAACGGCGATCCGCGTGATAAGGCTGCTCAATTTCACTGGACCACGCTTTCCGAACTCTGGACGTATTCCGCCAATCGCATTCCGGAAATTGCTGACGATGTTGTCGAGATTGATCGCGCCATGCGCATGGGCTTCAACTGGGAATATGGTCCGTTTGAGCTTTGGGACATGGCTGGAGTAGAGCCAACCGTTGCCCGCATGAAGAAAGAAGGCAGGCCGGTTTCCAGCAATGCAGAAAAACTGCTGGCAGCAGGCAGAAAGGGTTGGTACGCCGACGATCCCGCGGCACCCTCGGGCCGCGCCTACTTTGACCTGTCGAGCGCCAACTATCAGCCGGTAGAAGTACCGGAAGGCGTATGGTCGGTCGAAGTGGCGAAGAAATCCAACGGTGTAGTCAAGAAAAACGCCGGCGCTTCACTGGTTGACTTGGGAGACGGCGTAGGCTGCATCGAGTTCCACTCCAAGATGAATGCGCTGGGTGGTGACATCGTGCAGATGGTCACGCAATCGCTTAAGTCCGGTGGCGTGGGCGATCAATTCGAATCCTTTGTGATTACCGGCGATGCTGCCAACTTCTCCGTCGGCGCCAACCTCATGATGCTGATGCTGGCAGTGCAGGACGAGGAGTGGGACGAAGTTGATCTGGCCATCAAGCAGTTTCAGGGCATGACCCAGGCCATTAAGTTCTGCTCCCGCCCGGTGGTGGCTGCTCCGTTTGGCATGTGCCTGGGCGGTGGGGTAGAGATTTCTCTGCATTCAGCCGCTCGTCAGCCCCATGCCGAGTTGTATATGGGCCTGGTGGAAGTAGGAGTAGGACTTCTGCCCGGCGGCGGTGGATGCAAGGAGATGCTGCTGCGGGCCATTGATAACGCTCATGCTATCCGTCCGGATGGACGCGCTGAATCCGTGGAACTCATGGAAGGAATGAAGCGCATCTTCGAACTCATTGGCACAGCCAAAGTTTCCACGTCAGCGTATGAAGCTCGTGAGTATGGCTTCCTCTCTGACGGCGACCTGATCTCCATGAACCGGGAGCGCGTACTGGGCGATGCCAAGCAGCGTGCCTTGGAACTGGCCCGCGCCGGCTACAAAGCGCCCACGCCGCGTTCCGATATTCCCGCTCCGGGGGAAAACGTGCTAGCGACTTTGAAGCTGGGAATTCATCTAATGCGGCAGGCCGAGTACATCAGCGATCACGATGTAAAGGTTGGGACCAAAGTGGCGGAAGTCATCTGTGGTGGAAACGTCTCGCCCGGAACCCCGGTCAGTGAACAATACATATTGGACCTGGAACGTGAAGGATTTAAATCTCTCTGCGGCGAGAAAAAGACGCAAGAGAGAATCCAGTTCACGCTGAAGACCGGGAAGCCGCTAAGGAACTAAAACAAAGCACCTCTTTGACATGTACATACATACGTATGTAAAATGGTCGAGGAGGAAACTTCATGAGTTACATAGACCCAAAAACCGTTCTGTCCCCACGAGGTTCAGTCGGCCATGTCGAGGTAGTTTTCAATACAGGTCCCACTGCGAGTAGCTGGTCGGTCGCCAAATTGACTTGGGACGGAGAGCCAGCAGTGGGAATCCGGTGGAATGGTGATGAAGACGCAGAACGTGGCATTGGGAGTCCTCAAGCACGCGGAAATCCAACATGGTTTGTTGTTCCAGGGGAACTGGCAGAATGTGTATTGGAGCAGGCGCAAACTCTAGCTAAACAGACAAACCAAAATCTCGAGGCCGCTTACCGCGAAATGGCGGCCGATCATCAGCGGGAGACCGAAGCCGAAGAATGGTGTGAGGGACTAATAGCAAATGCACCCCAGGAGAGGTGAAGTTTGGTGGGTATCCTTTGATACCGCGGTTGGCGGTGAAATACAGAAAACCCGGCCCGCAGTTGTGATTAGCAATGATGCGGCTAACACTGGTCTGAACAGAGTAGTGGTTGTGCCAATTACCAGCAATGTGACCAAACTTTATCCAGGCGAGGCACGGATCCTTTTGAACGGAGAACCGCGAAAGACTATGTCAGACCAGATCATGGCAGTTAGCAAACTGCGCCTGGGGAACCGGTTGGGTGTTTTGTCGCGGGCAGATATGGCATCTGTCGAAAGTGCTGTTTTACTCCACTTGGCAATTAAAAGATAACTGCACCGCCGTCAAATGAAAGTCAAGGACTAATGACTAAGAGCAATACTGTTCACTTAACGAGGACGCGAAAAAAAGTTTCGTCATCCCGAGGGTTTACCCACGCGTTAGCGGGGGGTAAATCGGAGGGACCTTGCGTTCAGCCGTTAACCTCAAAAGGTTCCGAAATCTCCTAAGTGAACAGTATTGGGGCTAATGGCTAAGAGCCAAAAGCTAAGAGCCAAAAGCTAGAAGCCAGAAGCTAGGAGCGAGCGATCTTATGAAAGAAGTCGTCATTGCCAGTTCAGTCCGTACCGCCGTAGGTAAAGCCCCCAAGGGCGGATTGCGCATGACCCGTCCTGACGATCTGGCCGCAGTGGCCATCAAGGGCGCTTTGGATCGCGTGCCGCAAGTGGATAAGGCCGAGATTGAGGATGTGGTTATCGGCTGTGCCACTCCGGAGGCAGAGCAGGGAATGAATGTGGCCCGGATCGCCTCCTTGCGTGCAGGTTTGCCAATCGAGGTTTCGGCGGTCACCATCAATCGCTTCTGCTCTTCCGGATTGCAGGCCATTGCCCAGGCTGCGGAAGCCATTATGGCCGGACGCGGCGAGATTATGATCGGCGGCGGCACTGAATCCATGAGCATGCTGCCCATGGGTGGACACAAAGTCTCAGCCAATCCCTGGCTTGTGGGCAACTACCCGGACGCCTATCTTTCCATGGGACTCACCGCGGAGCGTCTGGCAAAACGCTTTGGTATCACCCGCGAACAGGCGGATGAATTTTCCCTGAACAGCCACAAGAAAGCCCTGGCCGCCATTCAGTCCGGCAAATTTGAAGATGAGATTGTGCCCGTTCCTGTAAGTTTCACCACGCCCAATGGCTCCAGGCCCAAACGCATGGAGATTGTCTTCAAAGTGGACGAAGGACCGCGGGCCGATACCTCGCTGGAAGCCCTGGCCGGCCTGCGTCCCGCATTTCACGCCAAGGGAACCGTCACCGCCGGAAATTCGTCGCAAACTTCTGATGGCGCAGCCGCGGCCGTGGTGATGTCAGCCGGCAAAGCGAAACAGCTTGGCATCAAACCGCTGGCCAGATATGTGGCCTTTGCCACTGCCG
This sequence comes from Candidatus Angelobacter sp., assembly GCA_036522115.1. Classification (GTDB taxonomy): domain Bacteria; phylum Acidobacteriota; class Terriglobia; order Terriglobales; family Acidobacteriaceae; genus Angelobacter. Next base: position 22,565 of record DATDGL010000134.1, on the reverse strand, counting down.
GTTACAAGCCGGAAGAAATGGGCCTGGGCCCGGTCTATGCCATTCCCAAAGCGCTGAAAATGGCGGGCCTGAGGCTGGAAGACATTGATGTGATCGAGCTCAACGAAGCATTTGCTGTGCAGGCGCTCTCCGTAATCAAAGAGGCCGGCCTTGATCCCGCCAAGGTCAATCCCAATGGCGGTGCCGTCGCGCTCGGCCACCCCCTGGGGTGCACCGGCGCCAAACTCACGGCAACGCTGCTTCGCGAACTCAAGCGCCGTAACGCCCGCTACGGAATCGTGACCATGTGCATCGGCGGCGGCATGGGTGCAGCAGGTATTTTCGAAAACATACAATGACCACAAAACCTGAACCACAGAGGGCACAGAGTTCCACAGAGGGTTTTGGAATAAATCAGATCACCGAAGCCATTATTGGGGCTGCGATGAAAGTGCACTCGGCGCTTGGGCCAGGGCTGTTAGAAAAGGCATATGAGGTTTGTTTGGCCCATGAGTTAGTCAAAACAGGCTTCAGCGTGCGAACAGAAGTTGAACTACCTGTTGTGTATGATGGCGTTCGCGTGGAACTTGGCTATCGAATCGATTTGATCGTAAACGATCTGGTTATTGTCGAGTTGAAATGTGCTGAAAGGATGATTCCCGTTTACGAGGCACAAATCATCTCATATTTGAAATTAAGTGGAAAGAAAGTAGGGTTACTCATTAACTTTCATGTTCGCCACTTGAGGGACGGTATCAGGAGATTCATTGAGGGCAACTGACTAAAGAGGTCCTCTGTGTTCCTCTGCGTCCTCTGTGGTAAAGATTTTTCAGTGTTAGAGGAGAAGATTATGGCAACGGCAATCCTACCCAAAACCAAACTCACTGGCGGCAGCTTCCTGATTCAGGAACACTCGACCGATGACGTTTTCACCCCGGAGGACCTCTCGGAAGAGCACCAGCAGATCGTGCAAACTACCCAGGAGTTTGCCAGGAACGAGATTGTTCCCAACCTGGAAAAAATCGAGCACAAGGAATTTGCGGTCACGCGCGAGCTCATCCGCAAAGCCTGCGAGATCGGCATCGCTAACGTGGACATCCCGGAACAATATGGCGGCTCGGACATGGACAAGATTGCCTCCGCCATCATTGCCGAGCACATCTCTGTTTCCGGCAGTTTCAGCGTGAGCTTTGGCGGGCACACGGGTATCGGTACGCTTCCCATTGTTTACTTTGGTACGCCGGAACAGAAAGCCAAGTATCTGCCCAGGCTGGCTACGGGTGAAATGATCGCTGCGTACGCGCTCTCAGAATCAACCTCGGCGTCGGACGCCATGAACGCCCGCGCCAAGGCTGTGCTCTCTCCCGATGGCAAGGAATGGGTCCTCAACGGCGAAAAAATGTGGATCACCAACGGCGGCTTTGCCGATGTCTATATCGTCTTCGCCAAGGTCGATGGCGAGAAATTCAGCGCCTTCATCGTGGAGCGCACCTTCCCCGGCTTCCAGGCAGGAGCGGAAGAAAAGAAGATGGGCATCCGCGGATCATCTACCACGCCCATCATCATGAATGATTGTCGCGTGCCCAGGGAAAACCTGCTGGGCGAGATCGGCAAAGGCCACGTGATTGCCTTCAACACGCTGAACATTGGCCGCTACAAACTGGGCGCCGGCGTGATTGGCGGCGCGCGCCATTCTCTCAACAATTCCATTGCCTACGCCAGGCAGCGCAAGGCCTTCGGCAAGGCCCTGGCCGACTTTGGCATGATCAAGGAAAAACTGGCGACCATGGCGGTCGAGATTTATACCGGCGAATCCATGTCCTACCGCACCGTAGGCATGATTGACGGTGCGCTTTCGGAGATCGACCGCAGCGCTCCCGATGTTTACAAGCAGACGGCCAAGGGCATTGAGGAGTACGCGGTGGAGTGTTCCATCCTCAAGGTCTGGGGATCGGAGATGATCGATCACGTGGTGGACGAGACCGTCCAGATCTTTGGCGGCTACGGCTTTGTGGAAGAGTATCCCGCCGAGCGCTCCTACCGTGACGCGCGCGTCAATCGCATCTTCGAAGGCACCAACGAAATCAACCGCATGATCATCACCGGATGGCTGCTCAAGCGCGCCATGAGCGGACAACTGGCGCTGCTGCCGGCCATCAAGAAACTCACGGACGAGATTATGGCTGGCGCCGGCAACGATCCCCTGGAAGGCACGCTGGCCGCCGAGCGCACGCTGGTCAGCAACGCCAAAAAAGCGGGCTTGATGTTGGCCGGCGCCGCTTCACAGAAATACATGATGGCGCTCTCCGACCAGCAGGAGATCCTGGGAGCCATTGCAGACATGGTGATTGAAACCTATGCCATGGACTCTGTGGTCCTCCGCACTCGGAAACTCATCGAGCGCGAAGGCGAAGCCCGTTCGCAGCACGCCGTGGCCATGACCCAGGTCAGCCTGGCGCTTTCACTGAACAAGATCGAAGCCGCAGCCAGAAAAGTAGTCGCCGCCGTCGCCGAAGGCGATATGCTGCGCACCCAACTGGTGATCCTGCGTCGCCTGTTCAAATACGAGCCGTTCAATACCATTGCCCTGACGCAGCAGATCGCCAATCGCGTCATTGAGGCCGGCAAGTACGTAATTAACTAACCCAAAGAGAGAAGGTGCTTCCTCGCCGTCTCTCCTTTTTTGCTCCGGACGATTTTTCGTCTGTTTTTTTTCGCACCCTGTATTGTTGAGCATTCCTTTCGTGTTCTCTCCGTTGCAGGAAAAGAATTGCATCCTTCTCGCGCTGGCTGTTAATCTAACTAACTAACTAGTTAATTAATTCGACTGGGTGCCCGGCAGATGTCTGCACGCATGACCATCTTGAAAGCTGTTCCCCCTTGGACGACCCTCCTAAGTGTGTCCGCATCTAGCCATGTTTGTCTGCATGGTTGTGTGAAAGCCGGAAAAGATCCGAAAGTTATGATGAGGACGAAAGCTGTCCTGCTTGTCTGCTTCCTGCTGCTTGCACTACTGCCTGCCGTGGCCCAGGGCAATCCTGGAGGTTCGTCTGCGAGTGGCAACGTTAACGACCAACGAGCCACCCCGGATACCATTCAATCTCAGCCGCTCTCTCTGGACCAGTTCAACGGCAGCGGCAGCACGGATGCGCTTGTTCCCGGAGTCATCAAGCTCTCGATCCTGGATGCGATCGATCGTGGACTCAAGCACAATCTTGGCCTGCTGCTCTCGCAACAGCAGGCTGGAACTGCCCGCGCCCAGCACCTGCGCAACCTGAGCGCGCTGCTGCCCAACGTCACCGTCACCAGCTCAGAGACCCTTCAGCAGGTCGATCTGGCGGCATTCGGTATTCCGTTCACGGTGAATGGCTCAACCGTCGTAGGCCCGTTCGCCATTTTCGATGTGCGGCCGGTCATGAGGGAGCGGCTGCTGGACTTCACCGCCATCAACCGTCTGCGGTCTGCCTCAGAAATTGAAAAAGCGGCAAATCTTACCGTGCAGGATGCCCGCGAACTGGTGGTTTTGGTGGTAGGCAATCAATATCTGCTGACCATCGCCGCGGCGGCGCGGGTGGAGACAGCTAAAGCGCAGTTTGTCACCGCTCAGGCCATCCTCCGCCAGGCCCAGGACATGAAGCAGGCAGGCACGGTGGCCGGGATTGACGTCCTGCGGGCCCAAGTGCAGATGCAGCAGCAACAACAAAGCCTGCTTTCGGCTGAAAACCAGTTGGCCAAGCAGAGAATGGCCCTGGCCCGCACCATCGGCATGCTCGTGACCCAGCAGTTCGAACTGACTGACCCTGTTCCTTACGCGCCTCTCCCGGAGATCAATCTGGAGGAAGCTCTGGGCCGCGCCTATACCCGCAGGCCGGAGTACCTGGCTGCCGAAGCCCGCGTTCGGGCCGCAGATTTGCAGGTGAAGGCGGCGCGCGGAGAAGCTCTGCCCACGCTTGACCTGAATGGAGACTACGGGGTGATTGGCCCAACGCCGGGAAGCTCCCGCCAGACATACAACGTTGCCGCCGGCGTGCGCATTCCCGTTTTTCAAGGCGGAAGAGTCAAGGCGGACGTCTTGCAGGCGCAATCCAATCTCAACCAGCTCAAGGCACAGCTTAGCGACTTGCATGGCCGCATCGAGTTCGAAGTCCGCTCCGCCATGATGGATGTGACCACTTCCAATCAACAGGTCCAGGTCGCCACGCAGTCGGTCGATCTCGCCGCTGAAGAATTAAAACAGGCCCGCGACCGGTATGCTTCCGGCGTCTCCGGAAGCCTGGAGGTGGTCCAGGTGCAGGAATCCGTGGCGGTTGCCAATGAAACTTATATTCAGTCTTTGTATCTAAACAATATCGCCAAACTTTCTCTGGCCCGCGTCCTGGGAGTGGCCGAGCAGCAGACACGCGATTTTCTGAAAGGAAAATAAGTGGCCGATCCGGTGAAAATTTCGTCACCCCTGGAAGAAGAAGAGAGAACGGAACGACGAGTAACGCCCGTGGATCGCAGGAGCTCAGGGCAGGGAAAGGCCGTTGGATATTTCCGCGAGCATCCCTATGCCAAGTGGGTCCTGCTGGCGCTCTTTCTCGTTCTGGTGGCGGCCGGATCGTTCGTCTGGCATTACTATTCGCTGCGTGAATCCACTGACGACGCGCAAATTGACGGCCACATCGATCCCATCAGCGCCCGGGTCTCCGGAACCGTGGTGCGCGTTCTGGTGGACGAAAACCAGATTGTCCAGGCGGGTACTTTGCTGGTGGAGCTTGATCCCAAAGACTACGAAGTAGCGGTAGAACGGGCTCGCGCCGATCTGGCCGATGCCGAAGCCAACGCCACCGCAGCCCAGGTGGGCGTGCCGCTGACCACAACCACCAGCTCCAGCCAGCTTGTGGCCGCCGATGCCGCGGTAATTGCCGCCGACCGGGAAATCGATGCGGGCAAGGCCAGGGTTGAGGAAGCCCAGGCCAACTACAACAAAGCAGCCGCCGACCTGAAGCGCATGGAAGAACTGGTGCAGAAGGACGAAGTCTCGCGCCAGCAGTACGATGCCGCGGTAGCCGCTGCCGGAGCAACGCACGCCTCCCTGGAGTCTGCGCGGGCCATGCTGGCCAACTCCCAGAGCCGGACAGCGCAGGCCAGGGCCCAGGCTGCCTCGGCACATACCGTGCCGGAGCAGGTGAGAGTGACCAAGGCGCGCGCCTCCGCTGCTGCCGCCGAGGTGCAGAAATTTCGCGCGGCGCTGGCCCAGGCACAGTTGAACCTGCAATATACGAAGATCGTAGCCCCGGTCTCCGGGATCGTGAGCAAGCGCAATGTAGAGCCGGGACAGGTGGTCCAGCAGGGCCAGCCGTTGTTTTCCCTCGTCAACATGGATGACATCTGGGTAACGGCAAATTTCAAGGAAACTCAACTCAAGGCCATGCATACAGGACAAAAGGTGACTGTAGCGGTAGACGCCTACGGGCGCTCTTACAGTGGCAGTGTGGAGTCCATCGGCGGCGCCACCGGATCGCGCTTCAGCCTGCTGCCGCCGGAGAACGCCACCGGCAACTACGTGAAGGTGGTGCAGCGCCTGCCCGTCCGCATACGCTTCGACAAGGGCCAGGACCCCGACCATTTCCTGCGGCCGGGAATGTCCGTAGTGCCCACAGTACTGGTGAAGTAAGGCATTTCGTAATGCAGCATTCTCGTCCAGCACGCCAACCAATCACCACGTGTCATCCCTTGTTGCTCTTCTCCGTGCCCTCGCCGTTCCTCAGTGTCCTCCGTGGTAAGGATTTGCTTTTGCTTTTCCCTTGGTTGCGCTTCTCCGTGTCCTCGCGGTTCCTCAGTGTCCTCAGTGGTGAGGTTTTGCTTTTCCCTTTGTTGCGCTTCTCTGTGTCCTCGCTGTTCCTCAGTGTCCTCTGTGGTGAGGTTTTGCTTTTGCTTTTCCCTTTGCGGCTCTTCTCCGTGCCCTCTCTGTTCCTCAATGTCCTCCGTGGTACGGATTTGCTTTTGCTTTTCCCTTGGTTGCGCTTCTCCGTGCCCTCGCTGTTCCTCAGTGTCCTCTGTGGTGAGGATTTGCTTTTGGTTTTCCCTTTGCGGCGCTTCTCCGTGCCCTCGCTGTTCCTCAATGTCCTCTGTGGTGAGGTTTTGGGTTGATGCCTGAGCGCAACATCAATCCCTGGATCATCGCCATCTCCGTGATGCTGGGCACCTTCATGGAGGTGCTGGACACCACGGTGGTGAATGTCTCCCTGCCGCACATCGCCGGCAGCCTCTCCGCCAGCACCGATGAAGCTACCTGGGTGCTCACTTCCTACCTGGTTGCCAACGCCATCGTGCTGCCCCTCACCGGATGGCTGGCCAACTATTTTGGACGTCGCCGGATTCTGTTGATCTCCGTCGCCGGGTTTACCTGTTTCTCCTTTCTGTGCGGGATCGCTCCCAACCTTCCTTTGCTCATCATCTTTCGCATCTTCCAGGGCGCAACCGGCGGCGGATTGCAGCCACTTTCGCAGGCTATCCTGCTGGAGGCTTTTCCCCCGGAAAAACGCGGGAAAGCCATGGCTTTCTGGGCGCTGGGCATTGTGGTTGCGCCCATGCTCGGTCCTGTACTGGGCGGCTGGATCACGGACAGTTATAGCTGGCGCTGGCTCTTCTACATCAATCTTCCCATCGGCATTGCCGCGGTGGTCATGGCCATGCTGTTCATCTTTGATCCGCCTTATATCCGGCGCACGGCCCAGAGTGTGGACTACTGGGGAATCGGATACCTTGCGCTTGGCATCGGGGCCTTGCAGATCATGCTGGACAAAGGCCAGGAGGTGGACTGGTTTGGCTCGCACTTCATTCTCGTCCTGGCGATCTTGTCCATCTCCGGTTTCGTCTTCTTCATCGTCCGTGAACTGGTCACCCGCGATCCCGTGGTGCACCTGAGCGTTTTCAAAATAGGCACGTACTCGACCGGGGTCTTCCTGATGACGGTGCTGGGATTCGTCCTCTACGGCAGCACCGTGCTGATTCCGTTGTGGCTGCAGACCCTGATGGGCTATACCGCGTTCCAGGCCGGCATAGCCATGCTCCCGCGCGGCCTGGGCTCATTCCTGTTCATGCCCGTTGTCGGCATGCTGATGACCAGGGTCGAACCTCGTAAGCTGCTTGCCGCTGGACTCATCATCTGCAGCTACAGTCTTTATCAGTTGTCGCGGCTAAACCTGAACGCCAGCTATTGGGATATCTTCTGGCCGCAATTGCTGCAAGGCAGCTCGCTCGGACTTTTGTTTGTGCCGCTGACCACGGTGACCAACGATCCCATTCCCAAACATGAACTCGGCAACGCCGCCAGCCTCTTCAACCTCATGCGCAACATCGGTGCCAGCATCGGCATTGCCAGCGTGACGACAGTTGTTGCCCGACACAGCCAGGCCCACACCAACGTGCTTGTAAGTCACGTGACGAACTATGATCTCGCCTCTACAACTGCATTTACCCTTACCCGCAATGCCTTAATCGCTGGGGGTAAAGATCCAGCGACGGCAACCAGGGAGACTTATGAGGCGCTATTCAGCGTAGTGCAACAGCAGGCCGCTATGATGTCCTATCTGGACGTCTTCTTTCTTCTAGCCATCCTGTTTATTTCCATGCTTCCGTTGCTTCTGCTCATGAAGAAGCCCGCCAAGCGGGCAGCGTCCCAGGAAGGAATGGGGCATTGAGGGATCAAGACGTGGCGGCATCGGTGCTTCTGTGAGATATGTCTTCAACCCTTGCCAGTTCTTTGAGCTGCATCGAATGACTATCCCGCCTTATTAGTTCTTCAAATATCGTCTTAAAAACCTGGGTCACTTTTTTCTCGTCGTCTTGCACAATTAAAGCCCTGCTTACCTGAAAATAACCTGTGTTTGGATCACGTTCGTCCAGTTGCAGGAGCAGAAACTTGGAGTCCACTAAAAGAAAACTCACCAGAACCGTGGGATTACAGCAAAATACCCCGATGTCGCCTTTGCCGGCATCGCGCTTTTTCATGCATTGGGTTAAGTGAGGTACCACAAGCGGCGGAATGGCCCCAAGAATGTCGCTGGATTCAGGTGGAATCTGTGCTACTCGCAGGTATTTGACTCGGGTGGATGTCGCTTTCTTCAAGGCCGCGGCGAAATATTTCTTTCTGGCTTCTTCCATCTCCGGTTTGGGCCGATACGGGAGCGTCCAATTCGAAACAATCAGGATCTCATCCTGAGCTGTACTGACCGCTTCTTCCGCTTCCTGATATGCGTCCGGATACGGGACCAACCGGGTTTTCGCCCCGATGCGAGGCGCCATATCCGTAAGCCGATGATGGATGAAAAAAAGAAAAGACTGTCTGAATACTTAGGGTTAACACAGCAATTGCGTAGAAGGTAGAATCAGGCCGGCGATCAGCCGCATTGGAGAAGACCATATGCAGCCCGGCCCCGATGACGGCACCCACTATGTAATGGAAGCCAGTCGCAATTAAAGAATTACTCCTCTCGAATTTCATGCAAGATCATCCGATCTCTTTGCTTCCAAAAATGGCATTGTTGGGTTATTGAATATATCACGGCATATTACCAGTCGCGCCGCGGGTGGGTGATCTTTCGGCTCTTTCTTGAGCAATTGTATCTTCAGCAATTGCAAGCACCTCGTTTTCAGTCATGATCAGTTGATCCAACTCGTTGGTATTTCGGTGCTTGATCTCACTCGCTTCTTTCACCCGATCGACTATCTTGGCAATAAGATCCGGACTGATTTCGTCGGAAGCAATGTGCAGCGCAGTGTGATTTCTTTCTATGGCCGACCGTACACCAGCTATTCCGGAGTGCTTGCCATAGGAAATTGTTCGAGTGGCACCTACAGATTCGGGATTGATAATCTCGTACATTGAGGGGTCGCGCAAGATCGCCTGAACGTGTATGCCCGACTCATGGGCAAAGGCGTTGGCTCCGATGACCGGCTCGTTGCGGGATATCGGGACATGGGTTGAAGCTGAAACCACTTTGCTCAGTTCCCCAAGAAGTTCATAGCGGAAACCAGGTATATCAATCCCATATCTAAGTTTTAACGCAGCTACCACGCTGTGAAGCGGCGCATTTCCCGCACGCTCCCCGACTCCATTGACGGTGACGGAGAGAATTGACATTCCATGCACATAGGCAGTAATCGTGTTGATCGTGGCAAGATCGAAGTCGTTATGGAAATGCGCAACCAGAGGAAGTTTGGGAAAGGCAGCACGAAGTTTTTCACAGTAACTTGCCGTACGCTCCGGAGTTAACCCCCCGGTTGTGTCTGCAAAAATGTAGCGGGTAGCTCCGCCAGCCACCGCTGCTCTGACTAGAGGTATTAAATCCGCAGGTGGGGTTCGGGAAGCGTCCTCCGCACCGAATTCAATTTTGGTGGCGCCTTTCGACAAAGCGTATCCGATGGCTTCCTGCACCAAGGAAATATTTTGAGCACGGAACCAATCCAGCGGTGTTTCTACCATTTCACTTCTCGGTCTGCCAGCTCGCGCCAGCAAGCTATCCCCAATTTTGTATTTCACATGAAGGCCGGACGCTGAGGTGAAAATAAGTAATGTTATGCTGTCGCTGGGCATGGCCAGTCGCCCGACCACGGCCAAGGCGGCATCGATATCTTGTGGCACAGCTCGGCACATCGCGAGAATTTCAACATCTTCCGGAATTTGGCCCTTCAGTTTTGCTTCTAGGATCAAGCTTAAAGCCTGGCGGTCGGAGAGGCTTGACGCCGGAAAACCCACATCTATGATACGTACCCCAATCCTCGCCAGAGCTATTGCAATTTCGAGCTTCTGCTCGGGCCGGAGGGCGATGCCAGGCATCTGTTCCCCATCCCGAAGAGTCGTATCGTAAATAATGGGGGCTGGTTGGCCTTGAATAGGAGCTCCGCGCTCCTCGAAGATCAGTTCCCCAAATTTCTCGCGTAACTGCATGTACCACCTCACCAGAGGTTTTGCAAAGCGGGTATTTCCGCAATACAACAATTGTTAATCCCATTCTATGACAAGCAACCACTTACCAGCGTGCAAAAGTCGGATCGCAATCGGATCGCATGAGGAGATGTTCTAGGCACTCTGAACGTGCTTAGAACTGTCTGCTGCTACTCCGACAACGAATGTGTTTCAGAGTCAGACACCCCCCGCAGAGCGGGTGGCTTGATGAGTGGGGCCGCCTCAAAGGCGGTCAGTCCACTGCAAACCGACTTCTTCCTCCGTTCAGATCTTACCGAGACCAAGATGCGCAGTCTAAATGTCCTCTCGCTGCGAACAGTTCCCTTCTTGCTTTCGTCGTTGGCCCCCGAAAGCCAGCTTCGGACATCTTCGAGAAACTACTGACACCCCTCGAATCCCATCGGTAGGCGGAACGGTCAAACCTGTTCAAGTCGCACTGGTCGAACCAGTGGTTTACCCAAAACCTGAATTATGCTCGAAGCGCTTTTGGGGTTGCAAAAAGGGCCAAGGGTGAGACAAATCTGTCTCATCGCGAGACGGGTCAAGTCAAAGGAGTATACGCAACGTAAACATTTTAAAAGACTTAAGTTTTAAATCTGCCTTGGTATAATAATTGCTTATATTTTGCCGCGTACCGGGCTTAGGCCGCCGAAGCTCCTCTAACGGTTTAGTGCTCTTGGTTCTGAGGACAAGGTAATTTTTCATGACCAGTACCAATGTCTTACTCGATTCTTCAATGTCGCTCACTTTAGAGAAAGCGACCGTTCAGAGCCGAATGATGCGTTATCTCCGCCGATTGAGGTCCACGTACTCTGCCTGTTTAGAACAATATCAAAAACAACGTTCAGGCGAATTGCCTTTGGTGGTTTGGCAATTGGGTACAGATTCAGGTAAAGGCCCTGAACTCGCCCGGCTGATTTCATCTGACTGGCCACTGGAAACCAAGTGGCTTCATTTACGGTCGTCAGAACCAACAAAAGGCGGTGCGTCGTGCAAATATCGAAAAATCGAGTATTTTCCCATTTCGACGGACATCATTGCTCAAGGCAAGGAGGCTGTAGCCCGATTCACTGTAGCCAGGATGCAGACTTTGCTGGGAGAAATAAACAGCCAATGTGGATTGGTCAAAGCAGATGACGAACTTGCCGGCATGATAGGGAAGTTGCGCGAGGAAATATGGCCGGACGTAGTGATTGTTGATGGGTTTGTTTCCCACCACATCTTGAAGTTGGATCCTGAATCGGTACAAGACTATCTCAACTTTCTCTTTCATTTCCTGGATCCCGGAGGAATCCTCATTCTTTCAGAGCCAACCCATGCAGATCTGAAACGGGAGATCGGCGAATTCCTGGATTCCAATCGCGGAGCTTTGGTGTGTTCGGAGACCAGGATGATCGGGGAGCTTCATAAGGAACCAAACATCTATATGGACCACTCGCTTAAGATTGCAGATCGCAAAGCAATCTTCAAAGCTGATATATGCGAAGATATCATCCTCCATTCCATCAGCGGCATGGAATTGAGTGAGGGTAGCGGGAAGAGAATTCTTGACGTAGGTGTAGGGGATGGACGGTTTTCTCGACATATTGCCAGAGTTAGTCAAATGAGAGGATGGCTCTATCAAGGAATCGACGCTTCACCCCATGAGGAGTTTCACTCAACCCATGCCGAACTCAAGGGCCTCGTTCAGTTGGATAGCAATTTTTTCCAGTTTAAACCGGGATATCAGTACGGCGCTGTTTTCATGTTTTTCATCCTGCATTCATTCAAACACTGGCAGCTCTATCTGTACAAAGCCTGGCAATTGCTCGAGGACGGCGGATATCTTGTGGTGGGGATGCGACATGATAACTTTACCTATTGGCTGAATGGCATTTTCCTGCTTGACTCCGGTGTCAGCCCCATACGAGAGATATGGGAAAATTATTGGAGTGTCCGGCAACAACTCGGTCTGCGGAACCCTATTCAGATGCTCACCGCTGTATGGCCCACACTCAGTATTGAAGCGGCAGAGAAACTAGGTTTTGAGTTCGTAAGAGAAGGTCCGCTTATGGCAAGTGGACTGAGACACTACAGTATGCAAATGGATGATTTGCGTCCTGCCGAGGACAAGCCGGTTTTTTGGAACATTGCGCGAGTCGGAGTGACGGCCCAGGATCGGCGGTGCCTGATCAAAGAACTAGAGAGTCGCTCTTACGAAGACAATTTGTACGAAACGGAAGTGGCTCTGGTTTTTCAAAAGAAATCAAAGAAATCAAAGAAATTAAAATGATCAGTAGCGATTATGAGCGCCCGCTCTTTCCTTTCTCCCGCTATTGCCTGTATTCCGCAGTATTTGTAAAGTACCATGGCCCTACGACTTCCGATATCTTTATTGACGATCTGGATTGGCGGGAAAAGCTTTCGAACTACATTGAAGCATGGAAGACGTCGGGACCCCGATCGGTGATTTTGGACTACCTGATTGACGGCTTGGAGGTTCGCGGCGATGTCTTCTTCGTCTTTAATGCTAATTTACCTGTCCACAGCTTCGACAATGTAATTGATATTAATGACGACAAGCGCTTGGATTTATTTGATAGGCCTCAGCAGCAGAAAGCGCTGGGTGAACTACGCGAATATGTGAAAAAAATACTCGAACTCGATGAAAATATCGCGACAGTGCACCTTGTTCCCCCAGTGCTCGCAGAAGGTCTGAGGCTCTCAATCTCGTTCGGATTGTTTAAGAATGAAAGGCTCCGGGAGACAATCAAGGAGATCGTTGCCTCGAAGGAGAAAATCCTTGCCTATATCTACAGCGTGTTTACCGTCCAGGAAGGAAGGATCTTTCACCGGGAAACTCTGAAAACTGCTGTGGGCGCAATCATGGGCAGGGTCAACGCTCATGACTTCGGCCACGTTTTGAGCCATGCTAACTTGGACGCGCTGCTTGAGGATGATGCAACAGAACTTGAGATTACCGTTAAAGAAGCTTACTTCAAACACCTGGTGCAGTTTCTTCGTGGATTGATGGTTTTCGGAGCCGAGGTTACCACCTCAGAGCCGGTGTGGGCGATGGCTTTGCCATTCATGTCCCAGTTAATCCACTCTTTTGCTTCAATCTCAAAGAGTAGGCCGGGGGATTCGCAGCGTCTTCCCCCCGGTTTCGAAAGATTCTATCCCAGCCCAGTGTGTAAGCACCTGGCGGAGTCAGAGGGGGTGGAGTGTACCTGGGTGCGCGTTTTGCTTGATGGGCGCGAAGTTCAGCACTTGTATTACAGTGACCAAGACGTCAAGGTCGCCCGGACAGTCCGTGTTAAAGACGGCCAGATTCAGCCTGATACGTTTGTGAGCGTGCCCGGGGGCTTGATCGGAAGCCATGGCCTCTATTGCATTTTGGAAAACATCATCCGAAATGGCGCGAAATATGGCGGAAAGCCGAAGGAGCGCCCTGGCCTCACCGCAAAATCGAAAGAACAGCTTTGCCTCACGCTGGCCGTTGACACCGCCAACCAAGGCTTCGGAGGGGACTTTGGACTCATTCCAGTACGAGCGTGGGACGATCACAGCATTTATGATCTTGAGCTTTTCAAGACCATCTGCCAATTCTTTCCCCCAAATTGCCGCCCGGATTTCATGCGCGAGATGGAGAGAGAAGATCGTGAGCCTATGGGCGATCATCGGGAGCTAGAGCCCAACGGGGGCTGGAAACCGAATGTGAAGGAAAAAAAAGAAGATCTTTGGCGTATCACCGATGAACAGGGCCAATTGATCAACGGAGGCTGGGGCATTAAGGAGATGCGAATTGCAGCGTCCTGGTTACGGCAGCTTCCAGTGACTGAAACCTTGGACCGCGATGACCCCGGAACTCCGGTCTTGAAACCGGTTTTGGTCAATGATGAGGGTGAAATCTTAAGTCACGACAAAGCCAAGGCGCTGGGAAACTTAGCCTACATGGGATACGAGTTCTATCTGCGCCGGCCGGCGGACACGGTGCTGGTCGGTATCAATTGTTCCGATACGGTTAAGAACAAACTGCAGACTCGTGGGGTGGATGTGCGCCCGGACCTTACGCGCATACTCCCCCACCGGCGCTGTCTCTATCGTTTTTTCGGAGAGGATCTGGAAGAGCAAACGAAAGAAATCCAGGAAATCCAAAGCGGCCGTGACAAGATTTCATCGGTCCTTCTTCTATCCGGAGCTCAATCTCTGCCGCCTTCGCCTGACACATACGTCCTCCAAGAGGAACCTTACCGGGATATCATCCGGCAATGCGAGGAAAACGATTTTCCCGTAGGGATATTGCGAGCACATAAGGAGTGGATCGAGAAAGTTCTAAAGGCCCCCAGTAAACTTACCCTGATCCTTCACCTTAGCGCATCTCAAGGTATACCGGCGGCGGCTGACATTGTGGACCCGTGGCAAGCGGTTGCGACCAAGTTCAATCACGAAGATTCGTCCCACGGGGAGTGGACCGTGCGGGTTCCTACGAATAGTGAAGAGTGGAGCAGCAGCGACCCAACCCTGGTTTACGATTACCATGGTGCCTGGAGCACCATGAACAGCCCCTACATAAGAGAGTATATGAAAGGCGATACTCTGGGTTGGTTTTACGAGAGGTTTGTCGGAACCCAGCCCACGCAATTGCTCCTCTTCAATCCGCCCCCTGATCCATGGACCGGGCTGAGCACGATTCTTGACCTTTTCGAATCAGCACTGCACCGGGTTGGCGTAGTAGACGAGCGGATTTTCAGCAAGTTCCGTCAAAACGCAAATGCGCTGCAACGGATGGAGCAGGCAAATGTTTTCCTATGGCAAGAAAAAAGTGCATACGAACATCCTGAGTTCGATCACAGCGAGAAACTGCTCCAGTGGGTACAACATCGTCGTTTGACAATCCTCTTGATCCATCAGGGAATGCTGGACAAAATCTTTGACGCTCCTAAGGCGGTCGAAAGCTGGGTCACTGAGGTAAAGAAAACCGCTCCCTTTGTAGTTGTGCAATCCGATCGCGGCGGTCTCCTGCCCAAGCTGCCGACGAATACCCGCTTTGTTCCCTTTTCCGCTGTCCAGCCGTGGTTTTCCGAGCAAGGCGCCAGCAAATACTTTCTTGTACAGACACTACTGTCAGGGCGGGCACGTGGGGGATAAGATGGCGGACGGTCCCAAAAGAGTTGTTATCCTGTTGACATCCAGTGATAACGATCGCCAGCAACTGACCCGAAAACCAGGTTTTTGGATAAGCGGGAAAATAAGTTATATTGAATGTGACCAAGGTACGACGTGTTCGAAAGAACCGATTGCAGAGGCGCAGAGACTCCTGGCTATAATTTCAGACGACCACGATTCGGACCTGAACACCAGACGGGTAAACGAAGTATTGACAAAGTGCAATGGTTTTCAACCCGTCATTGGTACACACACCGGCATTGCCGATCCCTCAACCGTATTGGCTACATCATTACTCGTTGTCCGCGTTCCCCTGAATCCTTATACTGCGGGAGGCACGCCATACGCTTTCATCAAACCATGGTGCGAAGAACTGGCCAAGAAAGATCCAGCCTCTGACAAGATAAGAGAGGGATTCGATCGTCTATTTGACCTTTTTTACAAATCCGAAGGGCTTCATCAGTGGATAGATTTCAATCACCAATTCGCCAATATTTTGAAGCCGTTCGAAGTGGATTTCGGGGGCTGGCCCAGGCAAGGCTTTCCTGATGGTTATTTCCGCGACCGCAAACTGCAGCCCTTTCCAACTGATAAAGCGCGAAGACTCTTGTACAAATCGGCTGGCGGGCCGAACCATCTTACGCTGGAACGGGCCGTGGAAGACTACCTTGGTTCAGTACATGCCACAGAGGCCGCCAAAGTGGAGTCGAGCTGGAAAAGGATTACCAATCTGCTACCCGCTTCAGACCCACCGGTTGCTGATGCATCTTTTCTTTCTGCCGTGGAGGCCATCAATCAGCTTCAAACCGTTGAAGGTCGCAGGATCCTCAAGACTAAGTTGACAGAGAGGAAGAATCCGGTTCTCGAATGGATCAAGGCCATCAAAGCTGAGTTACGGATATTATCGAAGATACTTGTCCCCGATAAAGCAAGTGGGGCCAAATAAGTGATTGCCTGCGCTAGACTTCTAGTGTGAGGTTGGACCGTTCATGAAAGTGACGACCTCAACCGCTAAACCGGAACTGCTAATCGTCGATGACAACGAGCCTTTTGTCTCCGCTATGGAGAGTGTCCTTGGGGCGGAATATCTGGTCCGTACAGCAGATTCGGAAAGCACTGCCTTGGAATCGCTGTCGCCGTCGCCCGACGCTGTGCTTCTGGATGTGCGGCTTCGAGAAGATGACGCCGACAATCAGGAGGGAGTATCGTTACTCAAGAAGCTGCGTTTACGCTACCCGGATCTTCCCATAATCATGGTTACCGGGTATGGCGATGTCAAGACAGCGGTCCAGTGCATGCAGTTGGGCGCTGCGGATTTTATCGACAAGGATAGCGACGATCTGGATCTCTTGATTCAGAGCCGGTTGGCGCTGGTTCTCAAGAACTCGCGGAATTCGCGGAAGGCCAAACAGGCCCAGGGTAGACTGGATTTAATTGAGCCTCGGGAGATTGTGGGTGAGTCAGCGCAACTTCGCCAGATTAAAAAGACCATTACCGCAGTTGCTCAGGATGGGCGAATCACGGTTCTGATCCGGGGCGAGACCGGTACCGGCAAGGAACTGGTTGCTCGGGCGATCCACGCGAGTGGCATTCGCAGTAGCGGCCCTTTCGTTGCGGTTACTGGAATCCCCGCCACGCTGATTGAATCTGAGCTCTTCGGCAGCGAAGCTGGCGCCTTTACCGACGCGCGAGAGAAGAAGATCGGATACCTTGAAACGGCCCACCGGGGCGTGCTGTTCCTGGATGAAATCGGAGATGTGGACGTCAACTTTCAATATAAGCTCCTGAGATTCCTGCAAGAAAGGGAGTTCAATCCGCTTGGCAGCACCAAGACGCTCCGGGTTGATATCCAGGTTGTTGCTGCAACTAATTCCGATCTCGAAGTCGGCGTGCGCGAGGGCCGGTTCAGGAAGGACCTTTACTATCGCCTGCGGGGCCATGAAATCGTTATACCTCCTCTCCGCGAGCGTCGCGATGATATTCCTCTGCTTGTGGCCCTTTTTCTCAAGCTGCAAGCCCAACGAGGCGGGAGAATCTCAGAAATCTCTGCATCTGCCGCTGATTGGCTGCAGCGTCAGCAATGGCCGGGGAATGTTCGGCAGTTAAGCGCTGCGATAGACTCTGCGCTAATTAATTCTAAGACCAAAGGCCATACCCGAATCGAACTAGATGATTTTCCCAAAGATGATCTGGATTCATCTGGGCCCATATTCTTGGGTGCAGGAATAGGACAACCTGGATTCAAAATGAAGGAAGCATTGAACCAGATTGAATTAACCTACATACGGGATGCGATTCGAATGGCCCATGGAAAAAAGATGGAAGCTTGGAAGCTCCTAGGATATAATAGCCGCCGCCAGCTTGATCGCCGTCTACAGATGTTATCCAAGATCTGTCCGCGTTTGGCGAAGGAGTCTCTGGAGTAAGGCAATCAGAGCAGCAGGAACTCTTGATTTTGCAGCCCATTTCAATTCTCACGGAGAAGCTCCATGCCTCCGGTGTTTGTTATCACTACAAAAGAGCAAAACTTTTCTGAAGCTTTGACCTCATATTTAGCCAGCCTTCTGGGGCAAGACCCTGTGCGAATCCATTGGCCCGGAACGAACGCGGAAAACGCCACCACTGAAGCCCAGGTCATGCATGGTTACAGACGGATCGTAGACGAGATCGAAGACTGGGTTGGCCGCTCCAACTGCGCCACCGCGCTTCGCAACGCGCTCGCTTTCGTAGAGGTTGTTGACAGCAATTTGTCCCGGATCAGGTATCTCGATCCCTTGGACCGGGATCATAATCTTCGCGCCTGGACTGTGGTCCTCTCCATGCTGGTGCTTTCCTATCCCGAAGTTCAGTGGGTTTTCATGAGCGATGCGGCGGACAACGAGTCTGCGCTACTAAAGCGGATCCATACTTTTTCTACGGAAGACTTTGCAGCCTTGGACGCGACTCTTGCCTTCGGTGGCCACGGGTTTACCCCGCTCTTCGATGCCAGCAAGCTGAGAAATTCCATCCGCCACCGCATTCGCCGCCGGAACGAAAATGAATCAGATCCGGCGCCACACATACCCTACCGCCAGCATTTGGCCGCTGCCATTGACGATGAAGAGGAGTATGCATACTTCAATGCTTATTGCGCTTACCGATTTGGATTTCGCAGTCATGTCGTTTCTTCGCAGCAAATGATGGAAGATCTTTTTAAGCATGTCACCGACG
This sequence comes from Candidatus Angelobacter sp., assembly GCA_036522115.1. Lineage (GTDB taxonomy): Bacteria > Acidobacteriota > Terriglobia > Terriglobales > Acidobacteriaceae > Angelobacter. Next base: position 4,273 of record DATDGL010000134.1, on the reverse strand, counting down.
AGGATGATGCCCCGAACGGAGGATCGGAGATTGTCCGGCTCGTTTTTGAGGATATCTACCTGAATTTTCCTGACAAGCGGCAGGGACAACATTTCTCGGCGCTCCGCGAACGAGATGAATTTAAGAACTTTCCTGGTTTGCAGTCCCTGAAATACCGGATCTTCGTAACCAAGGGACCCGAAAAGCCGGATGATCCCCAGGCTGCCGACAATGAAGCCTACCTGCGTTCTTTGCAAGAGCAAGCGATTTGGACCAAGATTCTATATAAGCCTCTTTCGGGCATCTTCGATCTATGGGAAAGGGCTGAACTGGAGGAAAGGGTGACTCTGGATCGTACCTTCAGATGGCCGCCGTCACCACAGAATCCGGCAGAACAGCGGTGTGGTCAACATGGTGTTCCCGGAAGGCTTCTTGTAATCGCGGAATGCTTGATTGCGCGGGCCGAAGCCATCCTCAAGACAAAAACTTCAGTCAAGGATTGTATCCATGGAGCAACCCTTGCGCTGGAAGCAGCGGAACTCCTGGGGAACCGTACACCGACGACGGCCATTCAGGCTGTAAGCTTGAAACATGAACTTGAAGTCTCCGCCGAATGTATGTTCTATGGGCTTCACTCAAGTTTAGACATTGATGCCCGCTTGAAAGATATTCAAGAAGAGGTGGAGTGGCTGTCGACGCACTTTTATCACAAAACCCGCCGCGTCTCGCAACTGGAAACCGAAATCAACATCGTGAGCCGGTTGATATCAACGTTAAAAGATAATGATCGTCTGGAAGAGGAACAGGCTTGCATCCGGCAGCTGCAGAAGCGTCGGCGGCAACTCTGGTTTGAGAGGAGCCGCCAAGGTTCTATGTCACGGTACTTGTATCCACTATGCAAATTTTGGCAGGGGGTGCGGTGGTATACGGAGAACCTGGTTGGCAGTCTGGCAAAAATCTCAATCGCCATTGCCTTCTGGATGGTGTTTGCGACTGCAGTTTTCTATGTTGATATATGGTATGCAGACACATTCCCAAAAAAGCCATTGCTCCACGCCTTCTATGATGCTGTGACAAACTTCATCAGTGCCCATCCTCCGCATGAATTCCATGTGTTAAAAGCGTCAGGCGAACACCATACCAAAGCGGCGTTTGTTTTTATCCCCTTTTTCCTAATGCTTGGGTTTATGCACTTAGGAATTTTCATCGCTTATCTCTACTCCATCATTGCACGTAAATGACGCGAAGTCAGCCTCTTTTGCACCGGCCAGGGATGATTCCCGAGTTACAATTCGCGCACATAATGAGGGGCGCTTCATTATTTCTACGTCCTTCAAGGAGAAGCTTATGGGCCCGCGACGGATCGCTATCTTTGATACTATTTTTCGAGACCGTGAGCAGGCCCCTCGCTTCAGCGATTCAAAACAGAATGCAAGCCGCTGGTAACCAATGAGGTTCAGTTTTCTTCTTACGTGAACGGTATTGGGTTAAAAACCGGTTAAAACCAGCGAAAGTGCTGTCACTCTGACAGCATTGTGACAGCACTTGATTGACTGGCAATCACTCTCCTGCAATGCTCATATTAGGCGTAGAGGAATACACCGATCGCCCTCGGGCGACCGGGATTCATCGGTCCCGGCAGTGGTCTTTGACAACTGAATATTGAGGCGTTCAGAAGGCGTGAACTCACTGGGAGCCTTCTGTCGAAATCCCGGCTTGCCGGGAAAAGCAGTGCTGCGTTAACAAATCGCAGCACTGCCCGACTGTCATTTCTGAGTCGAGGCGGGGGTGTGCCGAGCGAAGAAACTGGATTTCTTCTTCCGCTTCTGCACGCGCCAGCCGCGCGCAGAACGCAGCCGCAGAGGTGGATCCGGCGCTCGCGAACCGCCACCGCGAGCGCCGGGGAAGCAGTGTCTCCAATTCACGGCTGAGAGGTTTTGGTCTCGTTTTTGCTTTTCTGTTCCCTGTGGCTTCGCATGGATTCCGCAACGAAAAAGGGTTCTGCAACCGATTCTGCAACGAGTTTTGGCACTAATTGACTTGGCTAACCATGCATTTTTATTGGGCGAAACTGCACTTTCTCCTTGCATTCGCCCTGCCTCTGTGCGACAAAACAAACGGGCCACGCCACTGCTGAAACAGTGACGCAGCCCTAACCAAATCCACCTGTATACGAGGCGAATATGGCTGAGAGAAAAGCTAAACGTTCCGTCCGTAAGAAGCAATCCGTTAACTGGCCGCGCAAAGTTCTGCGCTTCCCGCAAACCAAAGGTAAAACGATTGAGACTGTCGAGTTCTGCACCGAGCCTGGCTACCACTCGGTCAGCGTCAACTTCACTGACAAAACCAGTTTGAATTTCTCCATCGACGCGAGCTTTACCGTCGAGACCGACTACTCGAACTGGAAGACTGGCAACCAGCGGATTATTCAACGCTGGCGTCCAGCGCAGAATGTCGAGTTCAGGGACACGCTGTAACACGGCGCTAACCTTTCGCGGGAATGGCAGATGCCGTTCCCGCTTCCTCCCTGATAAATTTGGGTTGTTGTGATTCCACGAACACATTGACCGCCCCACAATTTCGGCACTCTATTTCATCTGAGAATGGCTTCCCGCAGTAAGCTAGATGCTCCCCACACCCCAAACAGGCAGAATTCCCAACATCCTTAGCATTTTTTCTATCATCCAGAGAATTTTTTCTATGTATTTTTTCCTTGACACATTTTTCTTGTGACATATAATATGCTCCATAAGAGGGAAATATGGCTGAATACAGACTCAAGGTAAAGATTGGCGATCATGAGTTTGAGGCTGATGGCCCCGCAGATGTAGTAAAATCTCAGTTTGAGGCCTTTAAGGAACTGATTGCCGTGATTCCCATCCATAAGCCGGAAAATACTGATGTTACTCCTGTTGCTGCCCCGGCTACCAATGCAAATCCTGTTGCTAATGGAAACCCTTCGATTCCCCTGAACGTTGACAGGATTTTCCGCGCTGACAATCGCATAATCTCGCTCACCGCTCCGCCTTCGTCGGAAACCGATGCTGTGCTGCTTGTCCTCTACGGGCAACGGCATTACCGCAATAACGAGAATGCTACAGGCAGCGAGATTATTGACGGGATGGTGCAATCCGGTTATCGCACACCCCGTATTGACCGCATTCTGTCGAGCCTTGCAGATGAAGGCGCAGTCATTGTCACAGGAGCGCATCGCGGCAAACGGTACCGCTTGACGAACCAAGGCCACACACGCGCCGAGAACGTTGTGCGCGAAACTTTGGCCCGCTTGCCTTAATTTGAGGAAGAAAGGAGAACGGAAATGACTACTAGACCGCCACCAATTAAATAAGCGCAGGGCATTCAAGAACGCTAATTCTTGAATGCCCCTGTCCTGTGGCTCCGCCCATTGGCATGTGGTCACCCGTTTCGTAAACGAGCTGATTGAGGGTTGGAATCCCTCCGGGGCCACCAAACACTTTAAAAACGCCCCGTTTCCTGCGCTAACAGGCGAACGGGGCAAATCAGCAAACGGGGTAAGCCGAATGCCGACTCCAATCCCATTATCGGCTACGCCCTGTAGGAAGGCAAGGCCGGTGTGACAGAAGTAAAGACCCTTCAGCAAGCCATTCTGTATTACTCCAACGAACAAACCTGCATTGATGCCGTTGCCGCTATGCGCTGGCCCGATGGCAAGCCCACCTGTCCGGCATGTGGCAAAACAGACCACTATTACCTTGCCAATCAGAAACGCTGGAAATGCAAAGAGTGTTGGAAACAATTCAGCGTCAAGGTTGGAACGATCTTCGAAGACTCGCCTATCAGCTTGAGCAAGTGGCTTGTTGCCATGTGGCTGATTGGCGGAGCTAAGAACGGCATCAGCTCTTGGGAAATCCATCGTGCGCTTGGAGTTTGTCAGAAAACCGCATGGTTCATGATGCACAGAATCAGACTCTCCATGCATCGCGGTTCGTTTGAAGTGAAACTTGGTGGCGAAGGAAAACAAGTTGAAATGGATGAGACCTTCATCGGTGGCAAGGCCCGCAACATGCACAAGAGCAGACGGCGCAAAATGAATCTTCGCGGACAGGCGAACAAGGCCATCGTAATGGGAATGCTGGAGCGTGGTGGACAGGTGAGAGCACATGTCATCGAAGAGAGAGACAAGCGGACTCTGCGCCCGCTGATTGATGAACATATCGGCAAAGGCACTTCGGTCTATACCGATGAATGGCTTGGATACGATGGACTCAAGGGCGAATACGACCATGACGTAATCAATCACGCGGAGAGCTAC
>DATDGL010000133.1:0-7203 GCA_036522115.1 Candidatus Angelobacter sp. | reverse complement strand
TCATCCCGAGGCTTTACCCACGCGCCAGCGGGGGTAAAGCGGAGGGACCTTGCGGTTCCATCGTTTAACTCAAAAGGTCCCGAAACCGCTTAAGTAAACAGCATGGGTACTGGCTTGACTCGCACTTTTAATTACACCCCTGCTCCAAGGCCGGAGTCGATCGGGGGCAGGCGCAGTTTGAGGAGTAGTATTTCGGTCGAGGGGAAGCAGCATGCGGCTGAATGGCTGGGCGGTCGTGGTCACAATTTCATCGGTATTAGCTCAGGGCCAGTCGGTATTGCGGGCGGAGAAATATCCCGGTGCCGATGCGGGCGAGAAGATTAGAAAATGCATGGACGCCCTGCCCTCTACGGGTGGCGTGTGCGACGCGCGTAATCTTTCAGGAAATCAGTCCGCCGACTCAGGATTCACCGTGGGCACGCCAGGCAAGCCGGTAGAGCTGATGCTTGGCCCGGTAACGCTGCTTGCCAAAGGAACCATTCATGTCCTTGCAAAGAGTTCCATTGTCGGCATGCCGGCGTCCGCGGGGATTGGCTCCGACCAGTCGCCTACGGTGATCAAGGCTGCCGACGGCAGCCGTTTGAATGCCATCGTGCAAATCGACGGGCCGCTTGCGGTGTTGCAGGACCTGACCGTGGACGGAAACAAAAAGGACGCTCCGCAGGGCAACGTTGGCATTCTGGTGCTGAACGCCAACCGGGCGGAGATGTTCCGTGTTACCGCGCAAAATGCGCCCAAGTACGGAATGGAAATTTATTCCGACAACAACGAATCCTGCTGCGCAAAATTATCAAAGATAATGGCCATCGCCAACGGCGAGACCGGACTGCACCTGGCCAACACCGCCGATGTCTTTATCTCTCTTTCCGAGTTCGAAGAGAACGGCAAGTATGGCGTTGAACTCAACAACTCGCCCACCACGCGCCTGGAGCATTCCGATTTTGGCGGCAATTTTGAGGATGGCATCCGCGTGTACGGGACCGCCCAATCACGTTTGCAATCCAACCGCCAGATCATTGTTGGGAATCAGTTTGGCAACAACGCCCACTATGACATCAACATCCAGGGTTTTGACTATGCCGCAAAGAGGCACGTTGCCACCGGCCATCTGATTTCCTCCAATGAATTCATCGGCAGTGACAGACGTCCTTCAGGGTACGACGCCATTCATATCACGGACAGCGGAGAGAATAATATTTTCGGCAATATTTTCTCAGCGGGCTCGGACCACCCCTATCGTTATTGCATATTCATTGAAGGCAAATACGAATTGCCGGACCAGATCAACGGCAACTACTGTAGAGCAGTCAAAGCGGGCGGCACAGGGGACTACAAAGGAACGGGGAATACAGTTTTTGGCACGAATTCAGCGACCAAATAGCAGTCTTTAGTGCTTGTATTTAGCCGTGTGCCGTGGGCTGACTGCTGAGTTCTTACTTCGGAGGCGCCTGCGGAATGCTGATGTCCACGGGCGTGACTTTGCCGAACGTGGAAAGATCGCGGTCGAAATCCTTTGCATTTCCTACTACCAGTGTTGACAGTTGCTGGGGGTGAATATATTGACGGGCCACCCGGTCCACGTCGGCGGGCGTGACTTTTTCAATGCCTGAACGATAGCGCTCCAGAAAGTCCGCAGGATATCCGTGGGCTTCGTAGGCCATACGTTCAGCCAGGACCTTTGCTTTGGAGTCGAAGGCAAAAATAAAGGAATTGAGTATCGCGTCCTTGGCTTCTTGCACTTCGTTTTGCTTGACTCCATTCTTGATCAGGTCATCAATCTGCGTTCTCAGGGATTGAATGACCGCGGCGGTACTGGCGCTCTTGGTGCTGGCGCTGAAACGCAGGGTGCCGGGATGGTCAAAAGAGGCCCCAATGCCGCCGCCCACGCTGTAGGCGAGGCCTAGTCGAGTGCGGATGCTGGAAAATAAACGGGAGTTGAATCCTCCGCCGAAGAGCTCGTTCAGGACTTCAATCGCGTAATAATCGGGATTGCGTCTCTCAATTCCCAGGCCCAGGACCTCGATAGTGCTCTGGTTCACATCGTCTTTCTGCACAAGATAGATGCCCGCAGCCTGCTCGTGGAACGCGACGTTGGTCTTGGGGAACGGCTGCCCTTTGGGGAGTTTGCCGAAGGCTTCGCGCAACTTTCTTTCCATGACCGCGGAATCAAAGTCGCCCGTGATTCCCAGAATCATGTTATTGGCGGCAAACGTGCGTTTATGCCATTGCCGCAGATCGTCACGCGTAATCGTGGCTACGCTGTAGTATTCAGGAACACGGGCATAAGGATTATCGCGTCCATAGGCAATCCGGGTGACTTCCCGCTGCGCGATCTCACCCGCGTCATCATTGCGGCGCAGGATGATGCTTAAGAGTTGCTGCCTGGAAAGGTCTATTTTGTCCTGGCGAAACTCCGGATTCTGCAACAAATCCAGCACGACCGGCAGGACCCGGTCGAAATCTTCCTTCAACGAAGACCAGCCAAGTGAAGTGGAGTCGATGCCGGGCGAGGCTTCCACGCGGGCCGCTCGCATTTCCAGAAGGTCATCCAGTTCATCGCCGGTCTTGCTTTTGGTTCCTCCCGTACGCCAGACGTCGGCATAGATTATTTCCAGGCCTGCTTTATCGGCGGGTTCATCGCGCACACCACCACGAATGCGGATGCGCCCATCAATCAGCGGCAATTCATGGTCTTCCTGAAGAAAAATCACCAGACCATTCGGCAGTTCCACTCGCCTGGGTTCCTGAGGGTGAAACGGGTGCAGGGGCGGAATGGGAATCTGCTTCCAGGACTGTGTCGCTGAACTGGACGAGCTGCCTGGTGCTGCGGGCGCCGGTTGTTTCGTCTGCGCAGATGATGGGGAAAGCAAGGCGCAGAGGGAGATGGCTAAGATGAGCAGGAATCGGGGAAGCTGGCCAGGAACCTTGTTGCAAGGCCGCTGCATAAACCAACCTGTGCCGACTTGCCAGGGATGCCCCGATCTCATGGTTGGCCTCCTTTGGCCGGGGTTGCTGTGGGCTTTTGCGTCTCAATCAAGGCGACGGTGCGATTGTTCTCTATGAAGGTGGTGTTGGCAACGCGGCGGATGTCGGCTTTGGTCACTTTCTCAATCTGGTCGAGGTCGCGAAAGATTTCCCGCCAGTCCCCAAAACGTGCTTGAGTCTGTCCCAGTTGCAGGGCCAGGCCTTCATTGTCTGCCAGGCTGCGGATCAGGTCTGCCTTGGCGCGAGTCTTTACGGATTGCAGTTCCTCGTCGCTTACGTCAGTGGCTTTGAGTTTTTCGATTTCCTCATGGATGGGGCCAGCCATTTCCCTGGCTGTGTGGCCCTCGGAAGGCACGGCGAAAAAATAAAACAGGGTTGGATACTTGCCGCCAGGATAACTTCCTCCCTCGGCTGCAATGGCAATCTGTTGATCGCGCACCATTGAGCGATAGAGCCGGGACGTGCGCCCTTTGGAAAGCAGATCCGACATCACGTCATAGACCGGGTCATCCGGATCTCTCACGCTGGGCCGGTGATATCCCTCAACGTAGAGCGGCTGACTCTGTTCCTTCAGGATAGCTTCCCGGATAGCGATTTGCGGCGGTTCACTGGTGCGTAGAGGCTCAGGCATGGGGGCTGCCGGCAGGCGCCCAAAATATTTCTCGATGACAGGCATAGCCTCAGAGGCCTTCACGTCGCCAACCACGGTGACCACCATGTTTGCGGGCACATAGTATTTGTGAAAGAAATTGGCGGCGTCAGTTGCTGAGAATGCGACGAGATCAGAAGGCCAGCCCAGGATCGGGCGTCCATAGGGATGGGCAATGAAAGCTGAACGGAGAAACTGCTCCAGCAAACGTCCCTGGGGCGAGCTGTCTATGCGGAGGCGGCGTTCTTCAAAAACCACGTCGCGTTCTTTATAGAATTCGCGCATCACCGGATGCAAAAACCGCTCGGACTCCAGGTAGGCCCACAATTCAAGGCGATTTTCAGGGAAGGAGTAGTGATAACCGGTTTCATCGAAGTCCGTGAAGGCATTCAGGCCAACCCCGCCCTGGCTCTCTACAATTTCACCAAACTGGTTGGGAACCACATAGCTATCGGCCTTTTCCATGGCTGCCTTCCACGCCTTCTCCAGTTCAGCGGCCTGGTTGGGATCACGGCCGACCATCTTTTCGTTTTCCGCCTGGTAGGCGGCGTAGGCTTCTTCCACTTTTTGCAAGGCAGCTTTTTCAGCCGGGTAATCGGTGGCGCCAATTTTATCGGTACCCTTGAACGCCATGTGCTCAAACATGTGTGCCAGTCCGGTGATGCCCCCCACTTCCTGGGAGGACCCGGCATCCACGTGCGTGTAGAAGGAGAATACTGGCGCTTCCGGCCTCTCCATGATCACTACGGTCAAGCCGTTCGCGAGTTTCTGCACTGTAATCCGCTTTTCAAAGGAGGCAAGGTCCTGAGCAAAAGTGGCTGCCAGGGAGACGAACAATAAGGACAGGAAGAGCAGACATTTTTTCATAGGAAGACCCGAAGTTATTAAGGATACCGCAAATGAAGCATTCAGCACTCAGTCCGCTAACTGCTTTGGCTGAAGGCTTGGAGCTTCGAAGGCATGGACGCGGTAATCACGGACTCAATTGATTTTTCATCAATGGGTGGATGCTGACCTGATCACAAAATGTCTGCCGTCTTGATCTCCGGGGTGGCAAGCCCGGATTTCTCGGCAGGAGCGAAGTCCAGGTAGTCGGCTGGCGGGAGAGAATCAGAAGCGGGTCTGGCTCCAGTCGATGATCAGGCGTTCCTTAGCGCCATGCAGGGTAAGACTCAGCAGCCGGAGGCGAGAAGGCATATCCAGGAAAATGCCGTGATCGATGATGTGGTCGAGGAGTTCTCCCAGGCCGGCGTCTTCCGGAGTGGTCAGTTTTTGGCGCAAGAACTCTTGTCGAAAGCGTTTTGAAGCGGGAGTTATGAATAATAATGACAAAATGTCCCCCAATGCCACACTCCGGCAGGAATAGTGCGGACCGTGGAGGATCTTTCTGCTATCCAGGATCTTCACTACGGCCAGTCGTCTGAAGGTACGTCGAACTTCCTTGATTAGATTCCTGCATCCTCAAGTGGTTGTCAGGAAAGCAGAGCTGAAGAGAATTTATTTCATGCTTATGCCTTTGCAGCCAGAAGCTTTACTTGGTCGTTGAACCAGCTTCGACAACCGCGAGAGACGCTTTGGATCGCAACTTGGCCACGGCCCAGACGACAATTCTGTATGCGAGCAAGACCGCCAAAATTGCGCAATAGGTGAGTGGCTGTCGCAGGTCGGCCTTGACCAGCCAGATGAAGTGAATCACGCCCGCGGCAGCGCTGAAATAAATCAGGCGATGGAGAGTTTGCCAGCGCTTTCCTCCCAGGCGGCGAATCCATCCGCTGGTGGAAGTAAAAGCCAAGGGCAGCATGAGCGTCCAGGCGGTCAAACCGGCGGTGATGAAGCGGCGCTTGATGATGTCGTGCAGCATCATGGGAAAGTCAAAAAACTTGTCCAGCCACACGTAGGTCATCAGATGCAGGGAGCCGTAGAAAAAGGCAAATAATCCGAGCATGCGGCGAAAGCGGATGAGCCAGGGCAGCCGCGAGAGCTTGCGCAAAGGCGTCACGCTTAGAGTGAGCAGAAGAAAAATAAGGGTCCATCTGCCGGTGGTGCGGGTGATCACATCAACCGGATTTGCCCCCAGGCGGTCGTGAAAGCCTTTCCAGACGAGCAGGGCGAGAGGGCTGAGAAACAGCAGGAACCCAAGGAACTTGAGCGTTCGAATCAGTTTTTCCCGTAATGGCAGCATCAAAAATTTTTGCGGAGGTCCATGCCTGAATAAAGGCTCGCTACCTGGTCGCCATAACCATTGAACATGAGCGTGGGGTGCTTATGAGCGAAGAGGCTCTCTCCGATCCTGCGCTCCGACGCCTGACTCCAGCGTGGATGGTCCACGGTGGGATTTACATTGGAGTAAAAGCCATACTCATCCGGCGCCGAGATGTTCCAGGTCGTGGGAGGCATGTTCTCAACGAGCTTGATTTTTACGATGGCCTTGATGCTCTTGAAGCCATACTTCCACGGCACCGCCAACCGCAGTGGAGCGCCATCTACATTCGGGAGTGTTTCGTCGTACAGGCCAAGTGCGAGAAGGGTGAGCGGATGCATGGCCTCATCCATTCGGAGCCCTTCAACATAAGGCCAGGGAAGTACGGACCTTTTTTGATTCGGCATTTGATCGGGAGCAAAAACGGTTTCGAAGGCCACGAATTTAGTGTTTCCCAGAGGCTCGACCTGCTTGAGTAAATTGCTGAGAGGATAGCCTACCCAGGGAATGACCATGGACCATCCTTCCACGCAGCGGTGCCGATAAATACGCTCCTCCAGTGGAGCGAGTTTCATAATGGCGTCAATATCGATCTTTTTTGGCTTTTTCACCAGCCCTTCAATGGACACTGTCCAGGGGCGGGTGCGGAAATTTGCGGCCAGCCCATTGGGTTCATATTTATCAGTGCTGAATTCGTAATAATTGTTGTAATTGGTAATGTCCTTGAAGGAAGTCTGCGGCTCAGTAACGCTGAACGGGCTCTTTACAATCCCCGCGAGTTTGGCCCCTGTGCCGGCTGCTTCCGCCTTGCCACCGTCCATGCCGCGCAGATACAGGCCGGCAGCAATGGCCGCTCCCGTGGCCGCAGCCCCGGTTATGAATTTTCGCCGATTCAGGAAGGCTGACTTGGGAGTGATCTCCGAAGAAGGGATGTCAGTTGGTTTCTTAATGAGCATAATCCTGTCTAATTTTAGCCGACCGCTGCGGATTCAGGGGTACGATTTCCGATTCTTATAAGATTACTTCCGGTCCAGAACGTTTCAGTTTAAGTACGCCCCAGGCAGGCAGACGGATTGGCCGGGGAGGTACACCGTAGAGGAGCCACAATCAAAAACCAACACCCACCATCCTTCGGCTGATACCTCGAAGGAGGCTACGACGCGGATGCACGGAGAAAAAAGCAAACCTTAACACTGAGGCCACAGAGAAAAACGGAGGATTCGGGATGGGTGTAATTAAAAGTGAGAGTCACTATTTGCGAAGGGCTCCCCAACATGGTTCGTCATCCCGAGGCTTTACCCACGCGCCAGCGGGGGTAAAGCGGAGGGACCTTGCGGTTCCATCGTTTAACTCAAAAGGTCCCGAAACC
>DATDGL010000132.1:0-33808 GCA_036522115.1 Candidatus Angelobacter sp. | reverse complement strand
CAAGAAATCTGGTGCCAGCGGAGAGATTCGAACTCTCAAACACCTGTTTCTAAGACAGGCTGCTATTCCAATTCGCACACGCTGGCACTCTGGTGCACAGGGGAGGATTTGAACTTCCGCGTCCCACTAGGGGAGACCGGGTTACAGCCGGTCCGTTTCGGCCGGGGCTCACGCACCTGTGCAAGCTTGGCGGAAGGTAGACGAATCGAACGCCCATGGCTCATCACCATGCCCCGGTTTTCAGGACCAGTTGCCGACCATTCAGCGGTACCTTCCGCATGGCGGAGAATGCGGGAGTCGAACCCGCTAGCCTCTTGCGAGAGCCCTTGTGTAGCAGACAAGTGCCTTACCGTCCGGCCCACTCTCCGTTGAATTGTCAAAGAACAAGGAATTCTGGTAGGCCCGGTGGGATTTGAACCCACAAAAGGGCTGCTCTTGAGGCAGCTGCGTATGCCAGTTCCGCCACGGGCCTGAAACTAGAAATTGTGCAGGAGTTAATAACTCAGTCGGGATCGACGGAGTCGTAATGACGATCGAAATTGAAGCTGGTGCTTCACAAAATCAATGTAGCATGAAAATGTGAGATCGTGCACGTTTTTTCGGTTGGCCAAACTCATGCGCTCATGCAGCGCCTACGAAGCGGCGCAGTTGTTCTTCTGCGTCAGACGAGTACGGTTGATTCTCCCGGGGGGAATTGTGGCGCAGGAATTGTGGCGCAGTTGAACCGACGCGCGGCATCTTGATACCATCAGAATTTGTTTCGCGGGTTCAGGAAGGTGGCGGGATGCGAGCGACAATGGCGTGGAAGGGCGAGAATGGCCGGCAAGAGCCACAACGGCCAAATGCCCGAGCAAGAAGACAAAGTGTAGAAAAAGTGTAGAAAAGATTCGCCGTTTTCGCCATTTAAGCCAATTTCGCGTATTGCAGAATCAATAAGTTGCGTAGAATCAAGGGGGACCTGGGGTTCAAATCCACCCCCCGCAACCAAAAAATTCTGCATCTGGACGCTGAGGCTGAACCCATAAGCGTCCTTTTTACTTTGGTTTGCGAGTAGAGAACTATCATCCCACCTGCCCTGAACCGGTTACCAGTTAGATCGCAGCGGATGGTAGGTAGACGTGGACACTGATCTGCTTCAGGGACCCGCTTTAATCGCGAAAGCGTGTTAGGGAGCCAAATTTCAGAAATGAATCAAGTCAACTGTTTTAACCACATAGGCAGAGTGGACCACAAGACAATTGAGACAAGAAATGGGCAGCCGAATCATCAGACCTGAGATACTTTATATCGTCGCAGGCATTGAACCGTGGAGGTTCTTCGGCGATATATGCCGGAAACTCCATGGCCGGAACTACAATTTCACCTTTTTGTTTCTGCATCCGGATGAATCCTTGATCGCAGTTGAACTCAAGGAGGAAGGCGTGCCTTGCCATCACATTCGTTTTTCCAAGCGATTGCAAGTGCCAACGGCGATGCGGAAAATCTTTCACTTCTGCCGGCAACAACATTTTGATGTGGTGCACGCGCATTTCGTGAACGCCTGCCTGTCAGGACTTCCCGGAAGCCATCTGGCGGGTATCAAAATACGCATCCATACTCGACATCACTGCTCGCCGCATCCCTATTCAGGGCGGGTCCGCCGCCAGGCACTTTATGATCAGATCAACAATAGGTTTTCGACCGCCATCATCGCACCATGCGATATGGTGAGACGACGGCTCATGGATGAGGGTGTCCATCCAAACCGAATTGAACTCATCCACCATGGTTTTGATCTTGATTCTTTCCACAATGTGGCCCCGGACCGGATACAGCGGATTGCGGAGCAATACGGAATCCGTTCGGAAGGACCGGTCATCGGGGCCAGCGCGCGCTTTGTTCCGACGAAAGGAGTGCAACACATTGTAGAAGCGTTCCAGCGCCTGCTTTCCGCTTATCCCAAGGCCCAACTCGTTTTGGCAAATGCCCGCGGCAAATTGGCGGAGGTCCGGGCAGGACTTTCCAGGTTGCCGCCTGGCAGCCACCTGGAAATTCCGTACGAAATGGATAATTCTGCTCTGTACCATCTTTTTGATATCTTTGTGCACGTTCCAGTCGCCGGTTGGGTGGAGGGATTCGGACAAGTGTACGTGGAAGCTATGGCGGCCGGCATTCCATCGGTTTTTACGAAAGCGGGGATTGCCCACGAGTTGCTTCGTCACGGTGAAAATTCCTGGGTCGTGGATTATGAGTCTCCAGACCAGATCCACAAGGCGTTGCTGGCGTTGCTCTCCAATCCGGCATTGTGTTCCCGGCTTTCACGGCAGGCGCGCGCCGACGTAGAGCAGGAATTTGGCCTCGATCAACATGCCTCCCGGCTCGCCAATTTTTATGACCGGTTGCTTGGAGTTCCTCGTCGCACTCCGATCCCGCAATTTACCGCCAACTCATAGCTGCCCTGGGAACATACGGCCAATGCTTGACGCCCATAATTTTGTCATACAAAGCCTGTGGATCGGAAGCAAGCTTTCTACAATGGAACAGCTTTCGATCACTTCTTTTCTTGCCAACGGCCACCGGTTCCATCTTTACGCCTACGATCCCATCGCCGGACTGCCTGCGGGCGCTACGATCATGGACGCCAACCAAATCCTGCCCCAGTCCAGCGTCTTTCGATACAGCGGAAGTGGCTCGTTCGCCGGCTTTTCCAATTTCTTCCGCTATAAGCTGTTGTTGGACCGCGGCGGATGGTGGGTAGACCTGGACACGATCTGCCTCAGGCACTTTGATTTCGTTGAGGAATACGTGTTCTCGTCGGAGGTCCACCAAGGCGCAGAGGTGATTGATTCGGCGGCCATGAAAGCTCCTCTGGGATCTAAATTTGCAGAATACGCCTGGGGAGTTTGTCAAATGAAAGACTCGAAGAAGCTCGTTTGGGGAGAAACGGGCCCCAGGTTGGTAGCTGAAGCGGTAGAACGCTGTCGCCTCCATCAATATGTCCGCAGCGCTCCCACCTTCTGTCCAATTCCATTTCGGGAGTGGAAATCGATTTTGGAGCCGAACCATCATCAAGATCTTGCCGGAGATGTTTTTGCGGTCCACCTCTGGAATGAAATGTGGCGAGACAGCGGCCAGGACAAAGATGCGGCTTATCCAGCAGGGTGCTTGTATGAGAGATTGAAATCCAGATATTTGGGGTCGAATAAGTAAGAGTAACGGGTGAGCAGATCCAGATAACCTTCCACCTGTTCCATCCATTTTTCAATGGTCTGCTGCGTGTAACCGCGCTCCCGGAGAAACACGATTGTTCGGCCAAGCCACTCTTTGGCATGCAGTCCTGCCTTCTCGCTCTCCAGGCGGTCCCAGACAATTGCCTCCCAATCTGCCATATTGGCTAGAACAGTTCCGGAAAACATTCTGCGGATGTTGGGTGAACTAACCATCTCGCGCCGCGTCTTCCGATATGCCTCCGCTAATGCGTCCTCAAGAACCGTTGCACCTGCCGATTGCAAGGAAGGTTCGATGCGGTAGATTCGTTCCAAAGTGCCTATGACGCCACGTTGCTGGTTTGGGGCGGATTTATGCTCAAAGAGATAACCGCTGTCCATGAGTATGCCTTCCAGAGACACCTTGGGATCGAAATCATTCTGCGACTGGCCAGGCACCCAAAGTATGTCGTGGTCCATGAAAATGATTCGCACCTGCCAGATCCCATTCCGCCACAGGCTCTTGAGGCCTACGTTGCGCCTGACGAACGATTCGCCGTGCGAACAACCCCAGGTGGCAAGGAGCGTTCCCCACAACAAGCCGACTTCGCACAGCAAAGACAAGTAGACGGCATCAGCCCGAGAACGGTTCTCCGGCAAAGCCATGGCTCGCTCGACATACTCGCTATAGGGTCCACTACAATCAGTCGGCGGAACGAACACCCCCAGAATTTCTTCCAGAAGATCGTCGGCAAAACGACGAGCCTCATCGTGGGTGCAACACGGCTCTGGCGCCGAGGGGCTAGCTGTGTGATCTGCCGGAATGAGGCGCTGCAATTCCGTGAAATAGGCCGAAGGCCCCTCGCTGGATAAATAACGTTCCAGCAGGTCGAGGCGAAACGCAGTGGACCCGCGGAGCCATGACTGGCGAGGCAACATCCGATGCAGATAGCGGACCGTCAGGCCTATGGGACCGGGCAGGTTCAAGCGTGGCCCCTGAGGTTCAAATCGGCGCATGGCTTCATCCATGGCGGACCGCATGAGGCCGTATCCATTTCCATAGGTAGCGCGATCACTAAAATAATCCACAAGGTGCGCTTCACCCTGCCAGGCGGGAATGGTTTGGATGGAGGACGTGCACTGAGTCATGCTCACCGGCGCTTCGCGGCCGTGGACCCCCTCATAAAGCTGGGCCAGGCGGAGGGCCGAACTGGCTTCCACTTCCAGGTTTCCTCCAGAACTTCCGCCAAACAACCTCCGTTCGTTCGGCATCTTGATCTGCAAAGGGTGAGGGCCACGAACTCCCGTTCGCTTGATTTCCAACTCAAGATCACTACCCGGCAGCTTGATCACTAGTACAACAGTCCCAAGGGGAGATTCCACAAGGGAATTGATGGCCGATGGCGTCTTATGGCCGGTCCAGTAGATTTTCGATTCAGGAGACAACGCCGCGATCACTGCCTGCTCATATTCGCCAATGTCCATCCTGTCTTCCTCCCGGTCTTCAGCAGATGGAACCCAATGAACGACTCCAGTGGAAACGCGCACGAGAGAGACCAGTCGGGCGGCCACTTCCTGGGGCTGGAAGAAATAGCGGGCCAGCGTGAGCTTGCACTCCTGGCGGGCCACGTGCAGAAAATCAGCCAGCGAGGCTGCTGTGGTCTTCTGACCGATTATAGGGCGATGCACACGAGAAAGTCGGGAAAGCCGATGGCGAAGCTTCGAAATTGACTCTTGGTCTCGAGTGTCAGACGATGCCAGCCCAATAACGCGGAGAACCCGGCGGTGTTCATCCAGATCTTCCGCTGCGAGCCGAAGAAGTTGATTTTCAAGCATTAGCACGCAGGCGCGGCGAAGCTCCCAGGAGGCGCCGGAAGGTCCCGCTGCAACGCCAATCAGTTCTTCAACAAAATCGGGGGAATAAGCAGCACAAGCCAAAAAGCGGGCGAGCAAAACGCGAGCGGTCGGTTCATTCTCGAACTCGCTGGAAATAATATCTTCGATCTCTGGGGTTAAGTCAAAAACGGCGGTCGCCTGGCCGGATGCGCTGAGCATTTAAATTTTCAGTACAGCCTGCATCCACATTGGAAAAATCTAATGCGCCATGCAGGTTGTTGATCGTTTCGATTTTGACGCCAGTTACAGTCTTGAGAATACACACAAACAAATCGCTTAAGACCTCTTTTTATGATACAAGATTAACTCGCCAACCAAATCAATTGAGCTGTCCATCATGGGAAAACTATGACCAAGACACAAAGTACCGTAACTGCCAGACTCGATAGAAAGACTGCCAACAGCGCCTTGCCGGCCTTAACAAATGCGCTCCACGCCAGCGGTTCAGTTGTAAATGTTGTCCTGGATACGGTAACCGCGCGCAATCTTCTACTGGCGCTCACGCATTCTCTGCAGGCATCCGGTACGAAAAAAAAGAAGAAAAAAGGAAAATAGCCCGGAAAGCCAGCACCAAACGTAAAGCCCTCCGATCTACGCAATGCCGGGCGCGGGTAGACCCTTGGAATGACGATTCTGGCATTCCGAAAATATGGTTACAAGTGCAGGCTCGCGAAACCTTGCAGATGCTTCCCGAAGCGGTATTTTATTGAGCTAAATGTTAGCAATGGAGTTCCAGTGTGAGCCTGGCAGTTTGCACCATCGCCTATAACGAACGGGAATGGATTCAAAGATGCATCCGGCAATTTAACTCTTTTGTCGCGCGTCATATGGTCCTGGTTTCCTCCAGGCCCTGGTTCGGCAATGGCCCTGGCAAAGATGATGGTACGGCGGACGTGGCCAGAAAAGAAGGCGCTGAGGTTCATGTCCAGCATTGGCGGAGCGAGGCGGAGCAGAGGAATTGGGGACTGGCGCAACTCATGGGTTTTGACTATGTGCTTATTGTGGATGCGGATGAACTGTATTCGCGCACTGGGATTGAGGCGATGATCGCTGCCCTCCGGAGTTTGCGGCAACCTTACTTTCGCATTCGGGAGATGCGAACCTACTGGAAGACGATGGACTACATTTGCGCTCCGATCGAGGGCTGGGAAGCTCCCGTCATAGCGGTTGATCCCAAACGGGTCACGTTTTACAAGCAGAGGCAGGTGAAACAGACCACTGGCGATCCATTGCCTGCTGCATCCACGCTACCGGCCACTCTTCACCACATGTCCTGGGTCAAGTCCGATGAGAAAATCAGGGAAAAGATTGGGAGCTTTTCCCACGCTGAACACATCCGGCCAGGGTGGTATGAAAACGTATGGCTGCAATGGGCGCCGGAAATGAGAGACATCGCTCCTTATAGTTTTGAAGAAATGCACGCGGTCTACAGCCCGTGCCCGGCCCTGGACGATTAATGACTATTAATATGGTGAAAGGTCGCTGGCAGTACGCTCAAGACCCATTGAGGTCAACGATGCATGATGAATGATTTGCCCTTGGTTTCCGTGGTGATTCCCACCTACAACCGCGCTTACATTCTGCAGGACGCCATCAACAGCGCCTTAGAACAGAGGTCGGCGAATACAGAGGTGATTGTTGTGGATGACGGCTCCACGGACGATACAGCCGCCCTTGTGGCTGGATACAAAGAACGCGTGATCTATCTCCGCCAGACGAACCAGGGGGCCGGGGTGGCGAGAAGCCTGGGTGTACGAAGCGCTCAGGGCACGTACATCGCGTTTCTTGATTCCGACGATGTGTGGGTTTCCGATAAGGTGAAGACCGAGCTTGATATGTTCGAGGCATTTACAGAGGCTGGAGCCATCGCCTCCGATGCTGACAGTTGGTTTGAGAATAACCTCGTGGAGACCTCCTGGCTCTCAGCCAAGCAGGGTGCTCGCATCCCTGCTGAGCCGCACTTTTTCTCGCCCGACCGGACGATATGGATGCAAGGTAGTCTTTTTGCCACCAGCAGCCTGATCATCCGGCGCTCCTGCCTGGAAAGTCTGGGAGATCCATTGTTTGATCCCAGGTTAAGGTTTTTTGAAGACTGGGACCTGGAGATAAGGTTGCTTAGTATCTCCAGGATACTTATTGTGCCCAAGGTGCTGGCGAGCATTCGCCGTTATCCAGATGGAACACGAGCGAACCGCGCCACGCCCGGCAAAGACCTTACGCCAGAACAGGTGCAGGATGCGTTGCGGGTCCGGTTGCAGGTGCTGCAAAATGCCATTGCTCTGGGCGGCTGGCCAAATTCCATCGCCAGGGAATTGGAGGAGGTCCGAAACGGCATTCGGAACCAACTCCTGGAGGTACGCGCGTGAATCCGGTTCTCCGGAGGATGGGGTTTAGCGCCAAAGACAGGGTGGTGATCATTCATGCCGATGATATCGGGATGTGTGAAGCCACGATTCCGGCCATGGCGGAGCTACTGGATTTCGGACTGGTTTCTTCCTGTTCGGTCATGGTTCCGTGTCCATGGTTTCCGGCGGCCGCTGAATGGATTCGCTCGCATCCGGACGTTGATGCAGGCGTGCACATCACTCTCACCAGCGAGTGGGCGCACTATCGCTGGCGTCCCGTTTCTACAGTGAGTCCGGCTTCGGGGTTGGTGGACCCGGAAGGTTTTCTGCCCAGGACAACGAAGCAGGTTCAGAGACAGGGGAAACCAAGCGCGATATTGAAAGAGGCATGCGCCCAGGTTGCCCTGGCGCGACGCTTGGGAATGAAGCCATCTCACGTGGATTCCCACATGTTTTCTCTGAAGGGCCATTTTCTCTCCATCTATCTCCGGCTCATTCGCAAGATGAGGCTGCCTGGCCTGATTGACCGGCAGGCGCTGGAAAGCTGGCGGAAACGCGGGCCAGGCGCCTTAAAAGTCGACGAACAGAGCATACCGGTCTTTGATCGGATCGCAAGTCCGCCGAACAGTGGGCGCCCCGAGAACCGCGTTGCGATTTTGAAATCGCTATTCTCTTCGCTGCCTCCTGGGTTGAATTGCGTGCTACTGCATCCGGCGCACGATACGGCTGAGTTGCGGACGATCACGCCGAACTGGCGATTTCGGGTGGCCGACTGGAGGGCATTTCAGAGTGTAGCGCTAAAAACATATCTGCAGAGCCTTGGCATTCAAGTCATCACGTACAGGACTCTGTCTGGTTCGATGAAGATCCCTTCTTGCGCATCCAGACTCCCCAGGTGATCGACCCGGCTTCCTCGTTGGTCATGGGTTGGCCTATCATCTTCAGGGCCAGCTTGATTTGACCGTGATGGTAGCCCTCCACCTCACAGCTTAATTAGACAGTGGTGATCCGGTTGCCTGCGAGACCTCCAACTGAAGTTGCGGTGACTGGTAAATGGGGAGGCCGATGGGGATGCACTCTACCAGCACAGTGTAGTGGCCTGGGAATGGAGGGACGAAATCGAAGCCATAAACACCATTGCCTTCGGGAACGGCGAATTGGGGACTTGGGTTGGACCACCCGAGGCTTTGCAGCGTGATCATTACGCGAACATCGGTTCGGTTGCCTTGGAGTGCGCCTGTGGCGGGATCAATCAGGCGAAATTGCAGATGTGCAGCGTGGCCGGCTTGCAAAGGGCCTTTTAGTTTGGCGAACTCAACTTTGGGTTTGGGATGAGCGGCTACTCCGGATTTGGCTTCGATCTTGACCGGGAAGCACTGTACAACGCGAGGGTTATCCACGAGCATTGCGAGGGAATATACGCCTTGGTGGGGAAGCCTGGCTGTGGTCCTATAAATACCCGGCTCCGCAGGCTTGAGGCTGCGGTCTACTACCAAAATGGCACGAGGTTCGCGGGAGTAGTTGGAGAATGATCCCTGAGGCGCAGCCATTCCAACTTCGTAATAATAGATGGCCTTGTCTGCGGGGTTCGCCACCAGAACTGCATTTTCGCCGGGGGCAGGGGCAAAGCCGTCGGCAGGGCTGGGGAGCGCTACGTCGCCAAAATTGTGTTGGCCTCCGGGAAAATCTGCAACAGCAAGGGGCGCGCCTTTTTTGGCGGGGATACTCAGGGGGACGACCATCACGGTCTCGCTGTTGCGTTGCCGGACGTATGCAAGTTGATCGGAAAACACTATCTGGTCTGGTCCGCCATCCATCCGGGCAGTCTGGAAAAGCTGGTTGTTCGATGAATCAAATATATAAAGGAGGTTGGTCTCCGGGTTCACCACGAATCCCAGGCGGCCTCCGGGAGCAAACTTGATTTGGCCAAGGCCCGGTTCGGCTTTGATGCGGGCGGCTTGGCGTCCTGATTCAGGCTCGATGGCCACGATGCTGCCCTCCTTGTGGTCGCTCACGTAAAACATCTTGCTCAGGGGCGAGAAGGCAATCGAGACGGGTTCAGCGCCTGAAGGAATAGTCCTTACTTTTTTACTTTGGATATCCATCAGAGAGATTGTCCCGTTTGCGGAATTGGTAACGGCGGCCCAATGGTTATCTGCACTGAAGGCAATCGTATGTCCACCGGGGCCGGCTGGAAGTGTTGCCGCCAGACGGAGAGAACCGGCATCAAGAACTGCAAGTCCGGGGTCTTCCGGCTTGGAAGATTCCAGCGTAATCCAAATTTGAGAACGGTCAGGCTGGATGCTCACACGGCGAGGTCTGGCAGGCATGGAGATGGCAGCGATGACTTTCCACGTTCGCGTGTCAATAACAGCGATCTGGCGTGCATCCGGAAGGGTCACGTAGAGGCGGTCGCGATCTTGTGCCAATACCCAATCTTCTCCGACACCGGCAAGGGGAATCAGTGACAGCAGCTTGGTGCCTCCGTAGCCAAAAAGCGGGTCTACGACGGTGATGGTGGCATCAGCATTGAGGGCGAGGACGTAATACGAGTTCAGATCGAGTTCGGCGCGCTTTCTGGAGGTTTCCGAATTGAGCAAGTGGCTGACTGTGGCCGTGCAACTCTGGGAATCAGATGGGGAAGTTGCTTGCATCCACGCCCTGACAAAAACGCCGCGCACGGGATGATTGCCGTCTGCGTAGCTTAAGCGAAATTTTATGGTGACGTCATCATCTTCGTGTAACGCGCCTGAAGTTGTGTTATCCACGGGGCTGATATCGGCTTCCACAGCGATACCGTGGTCGGTGGCCTGGTAACGGAACCGATCTGAGACTTGAGGACCACCATTTATCAATTGAGAGACGAGCAACACGATGGGGGCAAACTTTGCCGTTTTTGAAAGTGAAAAAGTCATGGCCGAATGTGAATGCAATCAAAATATTGTATCTGTTGATTGGGCTTGGTAGGGTAGAATGACGGCGCAAGATAGGTTACTGCTGTCAGCAAAACCAACTGGAAATCGATCGCCGAGATGCGAGGGTGCTGAGAAACACAATAGCAACTGAATCAAGCCGATATCAAACCGGAAATAGCGGAAAGGACAAGAAGGCGAACTCAGGTATGCAGACCATTGACGCAAGCAAGAGCCTCGAATACCAGCCGGATAGCAGTGCTGATCCAATGAGCGGAGAAGAACTGGATCGGGCGGCGAACCAGATTGTGGACATTTTGAACACCACCGGTTACGCCCACATCCATGGGCACACCACGGTGGAATGGTGCGAGGGAATTGCGTCGCGATTGGGAACCGTAGCAGGCAAGTCCGACATTATTTTTGATCCGGCACGGGACGCCGCGCAGCGGAAGACCCGAACATTCAAGCACGAACGGCCAAGTGTTTACCTGGGCGGAGATTTAGGCTTGCATAATGACAATCCTTATTGGAATGTCCTCGGCTGGTACTGCATTGAGCAGGACGCGGCTGTGGGCGCCAGCATCCTGATTGATACCAGTGACATAACCAGGCATTTCAGCCAGGAGGAGTTGGAACTGCTCTGCGCGACCCATTTGCTGGTTCCGAGCCGCGACGAGGCAGGAAAAGAAATTGCTCTTCCGGTTCCGGTTCTTGCCAGGAGCGGTGAGCGCTACGGCATATATTGGGTTTCCTGGCTTAAGTTGGAAAATTATGAAGACGCACAAAAAAACGCGCTGGACCGCTTGGGCGAATGGGTGCTGCACAAGCAGGAAACGGAAGCGATTGAGATACGTCTCCAGTCCGGCGAGTGTTTGTTCATTGATAACAGCCGCATGCTGCACGGTCGGCGCTCATTGAGCGAGAAGAGCCGGCGGCATTTGATCCGGCTATCCATTGGATCGCCGCGTGTAGGCGTGCCAAGGGCAAGCTGAATGCAATCCAGGCTCGCTCGGCGGTAAATGAAAATCAGAATCGTTTTTGGCGGGGAACTAGGCAGCTCAGAGAAACAAGTATGGTCGGCTATCCAGTTGGCTGGCGATCGCTCCATTTCCAGCCCCTATCTTTGTCCGGAGTTCACTGAGGCTGTAGCTGCGGCCAGGGACGACATCTATGTTGGGATCTTGGAAGACGGCAACCGTGTTATCGGTTTCTTTCCGTTTCATCTGCAGGAGCCAGGCGTCGCAGGTCCCGCCATAGAGCGCCTGGCAGACTATGAGGGCGTGATCGGGACGCGGGAAGCACAATGGACCGCCCGCGAGTTGCTCCGCGGATGTAGCTTGAAGGAGTGGCAGTTCGAGGTTTTAATCCGGTCCCAGACGCAATTTCACCCTCATCACCGCAAGCATCTGTATTCCCCCATCATGGACCTAAGCCGGGGTTTTGCAGTCTATGCCGACGACATCCAGAAGTCCGGTTCCGATCTGATTGGCAAAATTGGGGCACAGCGGCGAAGGCTGGAACGCGACCACGGCCCCGTCCGGTATGAGGCCCATGATTCGGATATAACCACCTTGGCCTGGTTGATGATTTGCAAGTCCCAGCAATACCGCAGGACCATGGCCAGGGATCATTTTGAGAAGCCGTGGTTCAGGAAGGTCCTGGAGCGAGTACATGCGACCCAACAGGAGAACTTTGCCGGGATGTTGTCTGTCCTGTACGCGGGAGAACAGATCGTGGCCGCGCACTTGGGCCTGCGGTCACGCAGAGCGTGGCATTATTGGTTTCCTTGTTATGACAGGGCCTTTGAAAAGTACTCTCCAGGATTCATTCTATTGATGGAAATGGCAAGAAGCGCGGAGAATCTGGGGCTTCGTCATATAGACCTGGGGCGAGGCCTTCAAGACTACAAGTTGCGTTTTCAGAATGACGGCATTGCACTTGCGGCGGGTAAGATTGAAGTTGGGGGCTAACCTGGTTCTGCAAACCAGCCATCAACGCAGGCGAGCCAGTCTCCTTCAGCGGTCAAATGGGGATCTACATGGTGCATGCCTCCGCTGTTCCAGGCTTCTTTGCCTGGCCCTACGACCTGTTTTTCCAGGGGTTCTTCGGCATAGTCGGTTAGCGAGAGAGCCGTTACAAGATTCGGCCACACACATGCACCGTAGACGGTTTCGCAATCCTGCGTATACCGCAACAGGCCCCCTTCCCAGGAGATAATTCTTCCTGCTGATCTCACCCGGTTGGCCTTGTTGTGGATTAGCGGACTTTTTGGATGTTCGCACCATGGTCCGGACAGTTGATCGGCGTGAAAGATATGAAGCCTGCGATTCTCTTGTGTTCCCAGCAGCCACCAACGGCCCTGAAAATGAACTACCGAGGAATCCGCCAGGGGCAGATTGATCAGCGTATCTACCAGCCTCCATCGGTAGGGGAATGGGTCGGCATGGTAGAGGCGAACAGCGCCAATGCGGCCTGATTCGGGCACCATGTAATATTCGCCGCCCTGCTCAAATACGTAAGGATAAGAAAGATGGAACGGCTCCTGGAGTACGACTTGCTGATACGTCCAGGTTTGGGCATCTGGGCTGGTGGCGAGAGATACTACGCCGCGTGACGAACGGAGGTCCATGGCTTCAAAGAGCATGTGCCAGATTCCACCGGCAAAAATCAGAAATGGATCAGCAACAAACTCCGCTTGAATATCCGTGACGTGGCGCGCAGTGAGCACAGGGTCACCTTGTCCATTTACAGAGTGAAGATCAAGCGGGGTGGGTCCGCGGTAGATGGCTATGGACCAGATTTGGGAGAGCTTCTGAGGAAACGGGGAGTGTGAGGTCACGAGTTTTTTCTATTGTGCCGTCATGATCTCCGGAGCAGATTCCTCGTCCCTGCGAGCACGCTGACGATCACCCCATCACGCGCAAGAACAAAACCGCGCGTGCTGGAGATTCCGATTCAAACGCGCGCTCACTTAACGGGCTTCGGAATCACACCGTCGTGAGTAGGGCAGAACGCTTTACCTCATCCACGTGAAACTGTTATTGCACATTGATTGTAGCTTGGCCTCCTAAATTGGGGGTGGTTATGTTGGATTGAACACGAATGGCTGCTCCATTCGTGAGCGTAACGTTGGGAATTGAGGTGCTCCAACTTCCGTTGGACTGTACCGTGGCCGTTCCAAGCTGAACCACACAGGGCCGCATCCCGGAAGTGGGGCAGGGGGCGCCGGAAGGTGAAAGCAGATCATACACTTCCGAAATGATCACACCGGTTGCCATGGACTGGCCGTTCACCGGTTTGGTTACGCTGCCGGAGATATTCAGGGTTGAGCCGCTCAGGCTGGCATTGCTGATGATGACCTGATCCGGAGTGGCGCGCAGCACTCCCCAGAGGCCTCCCTGGGCATGGTTGAGCATCTCGTACTCGTAATCACCGGAGACGTTGAATGTTCCACCAGCCCTTCCGATCAGCAGGTCATAGCGATCGTTCGCGCCCACCTGTTGTGTTCCGAGCCAATTGGAGAGCGGATTGAAGCCGATCACGCGCGAGCCCTCCATGTAGGGTTCTTCCTGCCAGACGTGGCCGTGAGCGTCAAAGACCAGGTCATCATCTTGTCCTGGACGCGCCACTCGGAGCCGGACCTGGGTGTTCGCAGGTGACCAGAAGACAGGGGTCTGCGGATCAAGCCCAGGAGGGAATGGCGGAATTCCGCTACCGGTAAGGACTGAGTTTGAGTAACCCTTGGTAATATCTAAAAGGCACGGCGATGAGCATGAACTGTAATTAGGAATCCGCCCGGTAAGAGGCTCCGAGCGATAGTTGAAAGATGACTCGATATTGTCATCCTCGGCGACCATGACGAACTCTCGGAAGGTCTCCGTCCTCGTGGTCCCGTCGGCTTCGGTAATGGTACGGGAGACGGTGGCAGATGCCTGGGTACCGCCATCCACGGTCACGGTTGCGTTTTGAGGCTCTACGATCAGCACTCCTATGAGGCCCCACGGGTCCTGCGCCAGAGGATCTGAGGGCAACAGGTTGAGGGTTCCCAACTCCACAGGAACACCAAGGGTCTTGCCGTTCCGCACAAACAGGTTACCTGCATACCAGGTGAAAGTACCGGTATTCTTCTGCGCGACTGTCTGCTGGGGATTGAATCCAACATTGAATCCTGCATTCTGGGTTACATCGTAGGCCACTTGTTGGGGCGACAGGCCAACTTCTGCAGAGGTTTGAAGAGTGAGATTCGGAATTGCAATTCCTTTGTTATAGAAGGGCGCTTGCGCTGCAGTACCCGAGGGAATCTTAGTGATGTTGTTCTGCAGGGCGATCGTAACGCAGTCCCCCGCATTCACGCGCAAAATCAGCGGTTCTGCTGCCAGAGTTCCCGACTGGACTGCCGCCTGATTCTGCTGCAAGACATACATCAGGCCGTTGGGATCAACGATATTTGCTGCGCCGGAGCGCGAGTTATAGGTAATTCCCTTATTAGGCAAGTTTTGTGTGCTCATGGCAACCACGTTGAAAGACTTTTGCGGCGCGGTTGCCGGGCAAGGCTGGGGAGCAGTTGTGGACTCCGGAAGCGCCGGGACGGGCAGCTTGTGCAAGCCGACCGGCGGCTGGCTTGGGTTGTAGGCGCGCATCAGGCCCCACATGCCATTTGTCGTTCCATGCAAACCGGCACTTACCTGATATAGATAGTCGGCGGCATTCGTGACGGTCGAGTTGACGTTATTAAAGGGCAAGCGGAAGAGAAACTCGAAGTGTTCCGAGAGTCCGGTGTCAATAGCGTTCCGGTACCCGGAATTCTCGGCAGACGGTTCAAAGAACCATTTTATTCCCCGTACCATCTCCGGATGAGTCATGACATGAGCGCCAGCCAAGGTACGTATTTGCACGCGGTCTCCCTGGAAGGCTCGCAGCATCGGAGTGTAGGGATCTGTAGGTTGAACGCAGCCTCCAGCCCCGCTTCCAGATGGGCAGGCCAGTTTAGGATCGCAACTGCTCCCTCCGGCACCTACCGTTGGCATCAGCGGACATTGGGGAAATGTGAAACCTGAAGAACCGATGAAGCCGCCGTTGTCCGGCTGAGAGTTGAGTTTTGCATCGGCGCGGGTCAACCCGGACACAAAAGCATATGAAAGATCGCCGGTTTGACCGGCAGGTTGATGGTTGTTGCTGGGGTTAATGACTCGCAAGGGTACCGGCTCATTGCGATAATTCACTGAATAGGTTCCGGGAGGAATTCCGGCTCCATCAATCACGTTGACGCCGCCGTTCTGCGTTGATGGGGCGGAGTTGAAAAGATTTTTTGTCTGGGGCGCAATCGCAGTGTTTTTTGACTGAGCCCAATCAATCCACGCAGACGGCATGGTGTTGATGGCTACAGTTTGGCAAGTAGCAACGCCTGAGGGGCAGTTGTTGCTGACTGTAGTCAGCGTATATTGATCCACAGGGCTGTTGTTGGTTCCAAAATGGTCGATTATGGTCCAGGTCGAGGCACCAGTCTGGGAAACTGTGGCCTTGTCGGTCAGAGGAACACCGTTGAGACAGAAATTCTTTTGCAAGGCGCAGCAGGCGGTGGTGGCGGTGCAGGCACAACTGTTTCCGTTCGCCGGCGTCGTCTGCATACACTGATCAGGATTGGTGTTCAAGACTGAGCTGTAGTCATTATTGGTAGCAAAAATCGGGTTCAACCCGGTGGGCGTTCTTGCGGCGGAGGGGCTGCCGGCAGTGTAAGCCAACTGGCTATCCTGATATTCCAGCAAAAACTCCCTGTAACTCTCCGTTTCGTTGCCGGTTTTGATGACAGCCTGCCAGCTTGTGGGACCGCCATCCGTACGGGTGTACATCGGTGCGCCGGTCTCAGAATCGAACCATTGGGAATTGTCCGGCTCAATCACCAATCCGGCATACAGGCCTACGTTTTGGTGAGTTGACGGACCGAAATGATCGTGTGTGAAGACCGTACGCATAGTCCGGTCACGACCCTGGTTGTTCAATAGAGGATCTGTGTCCCAGCGTTGAACAGTAGTCTGAGCGCCATCCCAGTTTTGCCCCGCAGGCGCGGTAAATGGATAGTTCGATTCCGCTACCGTGCGGGCCGTCAACGGGGTGCGTGCTCCCTTCTCCAGACAGGGCAACAAAGCAGTGGGGCTGTCCCAGCAGGCGGCGCTAAAGGCCAGAATACCGTTCTTGCCATTGTTGCCGGTATTGTTGATGACGGCGATGCGTTCGCGGACTTCGTCCGGGCTGAAAGTACCGTCTTCGTAATTGAATCCGTTGGCTGCGCCATCCGAAGCGAGGACATCGAATTTCACCAGGTGGATGTGTTGGCCAATGATGTCGGTGGGAGTGCGGACCTGGAAATTATCCAGGTCGTAGTAGCTGGGAACCAGATTCGTATGCCAGAATTCGACGGTTTCTCCGGTATTGATGCGGAAGAATAACGGCTCCGGCGGACGTTTTCCGCTCATGGTATCGTTAACGTCCTGCCAGAGCGTGAGGAACCGTTGTTGGGGATAGTGCCAGCCATCCCGATTCAGGACCACATCACGCTGGATCACGGCGGCCTGATAACGTCTGGTGTTGGAGACTACATTGCCGTTGTCATCCACTTCCGGTCTGGCAAAGGGTGCGCCAGAGATGGGAGGCAGCCCGTTCAGGGTGAAGTTTCCGGGAAGACCGTCCGGCGAATAAGTTGAGACGGTACGCCGAGACTGGGACTGCATGGCGGCAATTTCCACCGGCGTACCCTGCTCGGGCAACTGCTCCGCAATCATCTTACCCAGCACTTCGGTTTTAGGCTGGTCCACTGCGTGGCCGCTGAAGTCTTTGCTGAAATCGTAGATGGTGTGGAACTCGCGGATGAATTGCCCGCCCAGCAGAATGTGTCGTGGGAGGCCGCCATCCAGGGTCATGGGGTTCCCACTCTTATCTTTACTCACTGCAAAATCCATGGGTGGATGCGGAGCGCGATGGCCGGCAATTCCCGGGACAAAGAAGGGATAGCCAGGGTTCTTATAGGTTACAGTCTCCTGCGGCTTGACATATTTGAAAGTGCCGGTCATCAGTTCCGGTTCGGAAGGCGTGAGTTCCGGCTGAACAAAAGCACGACGGCCATGTTCAACCAGCTTCACTCTGGCTGGTTTTGGCGCCATGCCAATGGTGGGGATGGGAACGATAGCGGGAATGGGGCTGCCGGCCGTGAGTTCCCCATCCGGCAGAGCACGGTTCCAGCATTTGTTATCTTGTGGACTGCAACTCACCGGCGGACCAGCCGGCTCATGACCAGTATCTTTATCCTGTCCCTGGATCAGCGTGCCCTCTTCAAATACATCATGCACGCGCCAAAGTGACCACATGCCGGCGGCGAAGTGCGGGTAAAAATGGCAATGGAAGATGGAGTCTCCGATGGTGCCATTGCGGTTTCCGCTCCCGTTGTAAACCATGTCCAACGTATAAGCTGCTCCGGGGACGATCATTTGCGAATCGAGATAGGTGCTGCTGTCATCGTTGGAGGTGTGCAGCCATTGATGCGCGTGCTGATGGTGAACGTGCTGCTGGCTGGGGCTGGCATTAAAGATGCGAAACTTCACGTGGTCCCGCAGGTAGCTGTGGTAAACGTTGGAAGGATCATCAGGAAAGCGGGCATAGGTTGGTTTGCTAACATTGTCCACCACCATGGCGGGATCGCCGACAACCCACGAGGAAAGGAAGAACTCTTCGAACTTGCACTCAACGCAATCCGCTTCAGGGCCTTTTCCGAGCCTGTTCGCCAGGATCTCCGAGCCAATCCCGCCGGTGCCATAGTTGATGGCAAAGGCATCGCTGCCATTGGCCATGGTATTGGTTAACGTGGTCAGCGGCGTCGTTAGAGTCCCTCCCGCCGGATTGGGGTCCAGGTTGTTGTAATAATCCGGAAAAGCCTGCTGAATGAAATTATTTTCGTGGTAAAAGATCGAAAACTCGCGGTAGGGCTGCCTGCGATCGGGGCTTGCCGGCACATTGTGGAATTCTGGCCCGTCTGTGTTGTAGTCGAAACGATCGGCATAGGGGCCGGTGATGATCGCGGTCAGGTCCGTGTGAACGATTTCGCCGGTACCGCAAGGGGTGTTAGAAGCCGCCACCACAGGACGCTTTTCACCGCGCGCACTGTCCTCGCATGCCAACACATGGGGTGGATTCAACATGCTGAGAATGGGTGTGCCATTCTTATCTACGGCGTCGTAATTCACCACCGGGTGCCCGGAAAGTGTATAGATGTCGCCATCGCCAGGTTTAGCGGGAGAGCCGGACGTGCTGCAAGCAGAAGACGGCGGCTCACCACCCAGCAATGCTACATATACCAGGGCGGTGGTGGTGGTGTGGCGATTGCCAGCACCCGGCTGGTCCGTGGTGAGAGCACAAAGTTCGTGAGTTACCCCTTCGATGACAGCAGTCTTACTTCCAGCCGGAGGACTGGAGAGTTTCATATTCGGGGGCAGGTGGAACTTGTTGAAAGTCGCATTCTTCAGATCCTTGTTAGTAACCTCGCTGCGATACCACTCCGCAGTTTCCGGCTGAACGTTGACAGACCCGAACAGACCCGTGTCCCATTGGCCAATGTTGCCGGTTCCGTCGTCAAAGCTGTAGAGAAGGAAATTGCCCTGGGACTTGGCAAAATAATTGAAGGTGCCGGTTTGACCGGGAGCAACCAGGCCACTCGGGCTATTCGCGCCCACAAACGACGAATCATCCTGAATAGTCTTGACCAATTCAAGGCCAGCCACATGTACCCCGGCATTGCGGGTACAGGTTTGGCCCAACGGCGGCGGGGGCGGAGTGTTGGCCGGACAGTTTGCGGGATTGCTGATATAGTTCGTGAATTCAATTTGCAACAGATCGCCCTGGTTGGCCCGTAAAACCATGGGCCGTGGCCGCTTGTCCGGCCGCAGCATAACGTTGCCGGGCGTACATGTGGTGTCTGAGTCGGCGCAACTTGGGCCATTAGGATTGCTCTTGGGCACTACATCTCTCTTGAGCGCATACATCATTTGCCCAGGCAGAAATGCGCCCAAGCGGTTGTACCAGATGGGTTGCTCGAGCGCGACCACTTGCGCTTTGATGGTACGCTTGTATTTTCCGGCGGATGGTGCAGCGGACTGTTGTGCCAAAACGAATTGCACCGTAATCGCTAGAAACAGAACGCCGACAAAGTTGGACGTCCGGCGACGAAGCAGCATGAACTCCTCCTTGAAATAAGGATCTGTTCGCCAGGTATTTTCAGGCTGGCTCTATTACCAAAAACGGAATTTTGTCCACGACAATACCAGATCATCAGTGAAATCGGAAGAGGTTTTTCAAATAGACACTCAATCGAAGGTGCTGAAACCGTTTATTACTTTGAGTACAGACATCAGAGGAGGTTCAGGAATTAGAGAGTTATAATCTTCTTCATTCTGAAATCTCTCTGGGGCCGCCAATGGCCAGGCCGTTTAGCAGCCGGTAACATCGAAAGCGACTCGCTGTTACTTTTAAACGCTGCGCATTTGAAAATTGATTGAATTATTTAACTTGTAGAATGCATACTTACCAGTTGCTCAACGATCCGAACGTTCGAAACTGCGGCAGTATTGCCCCATTAAGATTTCACTGGAGTCTTTCCCAGGCGGGTGATCCATACCGGCGCACGCGCACCACAGATCAACAACCGGGTTTATTGAGTCTGGAAGACCAGGTAGCTCTCTGCCGGCAGGGAGAGAGATTTGGAATCGAATCGGTTTTGATGGCGATTGGGTTTGCCCGGCCAGACCCCATCTTGCTCTCCGCAGCCATCGGCTTGCGGACGGACAAAATCAAGTTCATGGTAGCCTGCCGGTCGGGGCTGCAATCTCCCACGTATTTCGTTCAGCAGATCAATACGCTGTCCGCGATTGTGAACGGGCGCGTATGCGTGAACATTGTTTCCGGGCACACACCGCACGAGCTTGGTTTCTACGGAGACGTGCTGGAGCACGACCTTCGGTATCAAAGGACACACGAGTTCCTGGCCATCTGCCGGGCCCTCTGGAATGGCGGCTGTGAGAATTTCGAAGGAATCTATTACCGAGTGCAGTCCGGCAAGGTCAAAATTCCCTTTGTGGCACGGGAGAACTCCGGCCCGGAGATCTTTGTTGGCGGCAATTCAGATCAGGCGCTGGAGTTGGCCCTGGCTCATGGTCACTGTTTGTGGCGTTTTCCCGATACAATACCTCGCCTGCGTCCCTGGTTCGAGCGCTTACAGAGCCGGCGCGTGGGTGCAGGCCTGTTAGTGTCCTTGATCGTTCGCCCGACGCGGGAAGAAGCGCTCCAATCAGCGACCGCGCTGGTAGCGCGTTTTGGCAACGATGCCCGTGCGGCGCAGCGGAAATTTTATGAGCAATCCGATGCTAAAGGATTCCGGGCGATATTTTCTGCAGCCATGAACGATTCTGCCTGGCTCAGCCCATGCTTATGGACAGGCGCAGTGCCAGTACTTGGAGCGCCCTCAGTGGCCCTGGTGGGGTCTTTTGAAGAGGTTGCTTCCGCCATGCTGGAATACAAAACGGCAGGTATCGGACAATTCCTGTTTACCGGATGGCCGGACATCTTGGAAATGGAATATTTCGGGAAAGGCGTGCTGCCGATCGTTCGCAAAATGGAGCACGCATTGGAACTGGAGAAGCAGAATCTGAAGGCGCCCCAATGTTGAAATTTCATTGGCGATTGATCCAGGCCGGAGAGGCCCATGCTGTGACTCGGGCTGCGCAATCTTCGCTGGCGGAATCGGCCCTGCTTGATCTGGATGCCCAGGCAGACTTTTGCCGGTCCGCCGAAGAAAGTGGAATTGACAGCCTGCTGGTTGACTTGAATTCCGGCACTCCGGATCCTATGGTGCTGGCATTGGCGCTGGCTTGCCACACTCGGTCCATCAAATTCATTGTTGCAGTCCGTTCCAGTTCAACCGCTCCCGCGCTGTTTGTACAACAGGTCAACACGTTTTCAGCCCTTACGAATGGCCGGATCAGCCTGAATATTGTGGCCGGCCATACACCTGAGGAGCAGCGCTCGTATGGGGATTTTCTTGGCCATGATGAGCGTTATGCCCGCACGAACGAGTTTCTGGAAATCTGCCGGCGGTTTTGGCAGGGCGACGAGGTTGACTTTGAAGGAGTCTACTTTCGCGTGGTCAAAGGAAAACTGAAGACGCCGTTTGTCTCGTCTGACCGAAACCGTCCGGAGATATTCATAGGAGGAGGGTCAGAGCCGGCGCGCCGTTTGACTGAGGCGCATGGAGACTGTTGGATGCGGCTGGCGGACACCCCCGAAGCTGTGCTCGCAGCGGGCGCCCCGGTGCTTCAGGCGGGAAAACAGTGCGGGTTGCGGCTCTCTGTAATTCCCAGGGCAACAAAAGAAGAGGCTATTGCAGCAGGCCGGGCCCTGGTTGATCAACGCTGGCGGGGTGAAAAGGACCGCCACATTGAGCAACGGTTCGTGAACGCCAGCGACTCCCATTCCATTTCCGCAATGTTTCGGGCCGCGGAGCAGGAGTGGTTAACGCCGGTGCTGTGGACGGGTGCAGTGCGCAGTCATGGTGCGCCATCCATTGCCCTGGTGGGATCTTACGAAGAAATTGCCGATGCATTTATGGATTATGCCCGCGCTGGAGTCTCGCAATTCATTATTTCCGGCTGGCCCAAACTGGATACCATGATCTGCTTTGGAAGAGAGGTCCTGCCGCGAATTCGCGCGCGGGAAAAACAGGATGTTTCAATCTCATCTACAGTGTGAGATTATGTCGGTCTACGATAAGGAATTTTTGTTTTCTTATGAATGCAATCTCTCCGGTTTTGATTATTCCCACTCGGCAGCGGCTTCGGCTTGTTCTTACTGCGTGGATATGCTTTATTTTGCTCGCGCCGGAAAGCGGGATACGCGCGCAATCGAGCGATCAATCCGGATTTAAGCCGGCAGCGGACATATCAAGCCTGAATTCTCTGCCCGATATTGTTCTGGTGAACCAGTTGGGCAATAAGGTCCATTTCGTGAGTGATCTTGTCAAGGACCACGTGTTTGCCATCAATACGATCTTTACCACGTGCACAACAATCTGTCTGCCGTTGGGAGCTAACTTCGCCAAATTATCCAACCTGCTGCAGGCGGAGGATGATACCCATGGAGTGCAACTGATTTCCATCAGCGTGGATCCCTCCACGGACACCCCCGAACGGCTGCGCCAGTGGTCTGCCCGCTTCGGCCCATCGCACAACTGGACGCTGCTGACCGGCGCGAAAGCCGATGTAGAGCAATTGCTCAAAGCACTGGCGCTGTTTAGTCCCGACATCAACAACCATAGCCCTGTGGTGATTCTGGGCAACGGCATAACCGGTGAATGGTCCCGGGGAGACGGACTCGCGCATCCAGAACAAATGGCGGCGCAACTGACCAGAATTGCCAGATCTACGGCTCGCACCATTGCCGCTCGAAAGTATTTTGGAGATACCTTGGTGGTGGATCAGGACGGGCACGAGCTGCGTTTCTACAGCGATCTGCTCATGGGCAAGATCGTGATCATCAATTCCTTTTTTTCAACTTGCGAGCAGAGCTGTCCGCGCATGGCAGGTACGCTGGCGGAGATTCAAAAACGTTTGGGCACACGCCTGGGGACTGACGTGACCATCATCTCGATCACGGTTGACCCTGAGCAGGAGACGCCGGCAAAACTCAAGGCCTACGCTGACAAGTTGGCGGCAAAACCGGGTTGGATATTTCTGACCGGTACCAAGGCAAACGTCAGCGCGGTGCTCCATAAGCTCGGCCAATATGTGGACGACAAACAGGACCATCTGAGTGTCTTCCTCATCGGCAACGAACGCACCGGACTCTGGAAGAAAGCATTCGGGTTGAGTGCTGTGGATGACGTGATGCGCGTGGTGCAATCGGTGCTGGATGATAAAGGCTGATACGCGTCCCGCTCTTATGTCGGGGCCACTCTTTCTTGGATTGCTGGTTGTGCTGCTGTCAGGTTCCGTTGTGGGCCAGGGACTTACAGCGGAAGAAGAGAGGGGCCGGGAGATATATCTGCATGGCGTCAGCCCCTCAGGCCAGGCCATTATTGCACAGTTTGGCAAAGACGGACCTCAGTTGCCGGCCAGCAGCGTTCCGTGCGCCAATTGTCATGGCCGCGATGGGCGCGGGAGGAGAGAAGGAGGGGTGACACCCTCTGATCTCCGGTGGTTGCAACTCACGCGTGAAACCTCAGCCGGAAGCGGCGTCGCGCGCCCGCGACCCGCCTATA
The DNA here is from genome assembly GCA_036522115.1 of Candidatus Angelobacter sp. Lineage (GTDB taxonomy): Bacteria > Acidobacteriota > Terriglobia > Terriglobales > Acidobacteriaceae > Angelobacter. Next base: position 10,173 of record DATDGL010000132.1, on the reverse strand, counting down.
CCGATCGCTTGCTGACTCGGGCTTTCACCATGGGACTGGATTCGGGTGGAACAGTCCTTAACTCCGTGATGCCTCTTTATCATCTGCAAGGTTCTGATGCGCACGATCTGATTGCTTACATGAAAACACTGGGAGTAAAGCCGGAACCAGGCGTCCTGGATACTTCTGTTCGGGTTGGCGCAATCTTGCCACCCCATGGCTCTACCGCTGTGCGCGAAGCATTGATTGCCTATTTTCACGAAGCTGCACAACAGGAGGAGATATTCGGACGGCACATTGAATTGGAGACGTTGAACCTGCCGGATGATTCAGCGCAAGGAGGCAAGGCCGTCCGTGATTTCATAAGAGACCGCAGCATCTTTGCCCTGGTCGCCGGATTTGTCACGGGCTCCGAGAAGGAGGTAGTTGCCGCATTAGATGACATCGGTGTGCCGCTGATACTGGGCGTGACGCCTTTTCCCCCGTCCGCAACCGATCGCTACGCATTCTTTCTGGATGGCGGAATTCCCTCGCAGACTGAGGCGCTTGCTAATTACGCTATTGCGGCCCATACGGGTAGTCCGCCGAAAGTTCTGATTCTTCATTCTTCCGGAGGAGTTGAACAGCACATGGCAGATGCTGCGTTCGAGCAATTTCGAACTGCAGGTTGGACAGAGGTGCAACGAGTTGTACTGGGCAGCGATTCTGACCTCACCAAGCTACGCGAGTTGCATCCAGATATAGTGATGCTCCTTTCCAATAACATCTCTCAGAAAGAGCTTGTTGCATGGCCGAAAACGATGTTTCTAGTCCCTGGAGTATTGCTGTCCCCCGATGCAATTGCTTCTCCTCTGATGAATGGCAGCAGCATTCTTACGGCGTTTCCAATCTTGCCCTCCGATTTTGCCGGAGAGGGGCTCGCCGAGTACAGGGCACTGGCAAAAAAGTACCAGTTGCAATCCAGTGATCTGCAAGCTCAGTTGGCGGCCCTCTGTGGGGCCAAAGTTCTTGTCGAACTTCTGCGACGCTCAGGCCGTGACCTGAGCCGGGAGAAGCTGGTTGAAACAGAAGAGGGCCTCACGGGATTGGAGATAGGATGGACTCCTGCATTCAATTTTGCCCCCAATCAGCACATTGCCATACCTACTCCACGTGTAGTCGAGGTTGATTCAAAAAATCACAAATTTGTTCAGGTGCGGTAGTTCCTGCTTGAACGGGAGCGCGTGCTTACAGAACGATGCTTTAGAGTTGTTGTTTTCTGTTGTTCCGCAGCACGTTGCGGACGGCCTGGAAATTTACCGTGATAAAACGGGGCGTCGATTGAGCGTTGATCTGCTTGTTCCCAATAAAATCCAGAAGGACTAATTCTTTGCCGGCGATGGCTGCCTTGATCTGTTTTACGTACAGGGGTAAGTGATGAAGCGGCGACATGATCAGCAAAGCCGCCATAATCAGCACGATGCCTCCGATCTGTACGCCGCTTGGATGCGGGCCATGCAACCACCAGAAGAGAGCGTAACTGGCAACAATTCCCGCAAGAAGGCTGGAGCCGGAATGCATGGGTACACAGAAGGTATTCTCACGCCGGTCCAGAAATATAAAGGTGCAGAAGATTCCCAGGCCAGCATAGAAGAAACCGATGGCCAGGCCGTACAAAACGAATGAACCGTTGAACAAGTGCGCAAAGCCGGACCGGAGATCACCCGCGATGGCTCCGTGGCCGAACAGCGCGAGTAGCGCGGGCACCAGGACGAGGGTGGGCATAGCTACCATCTGCTCTTCTACGAAATAACAAAGAGACAGTTCTTGGTTCCCGGTCTTTGCCATCTGGGTCATGCAGGGCAGGCGGAGCGCGTAACCGGTGAGGTAAGCCACAAGATTGAGAACTGCGAGCAAAGACAGTTGATATTGATGCACATCCAGGAAAGCGATGAGCAATGCGATCAGGCTTAGAACCAGCCCAGTCCAGGAAAACCAGCGCACCCGCCGCCGAAAAGCCCAGTCAATCAGCGGGGCCATAATCAAGATTCCACCGCGCATGAGCAGTAGCGCAAAGACAATGGATACACCCTTGAAACTGTAGGCCAGCGTAGTGGTGGCAATGATAGTGGCAAAGCATACGCCGGAGAGCATGGTCTGCCAACTGGGGGCGGGAACCGTGAAGCGCGCGATCTTGCGTACTCTCGCAAATTTCCACCATCGCATGACGGTGATGAAGAGAGGCATCGCCAGAGCAGTGGCAACCAAGGTTGAGGGGAGGAGCACAAATCCAGAGACGCCCTCTTTATTCGAAAGCAAGCCCGCGGTAACTGCCTTGATGAGACCGCTGTAGGGAGTGTAAAAGATGAAATAGCCCAAACCCAGCGCCCAGATCCCCAGGCTGTATTGCCGTTTTGTCGTCGTCGTGGCGTTCATCTATGCGATTCAATTCATTTTGCGATCATGGTTTGTAAAACGATGGATCGTGATGCTGGCCCAATAAGGACTTGCCTATCGTGGCGAGAATTTGGTCATCATTATCGTGTCTCACATAGAACGACAGGTCCCGGTAAGCACGTTCCAGCAGGCTGTCACCATTTAAGCTCCGCGCCCCGCAAGCGCGGATGCAATGCCGTAGCGTATCCTCAGCTAGATGTTCAATCGCATGACGGGCGCGGCTGCCGGCCAGTTGGGCCTCAGCATGCCGTCCACTTTCCCACAGGTCTGCTACTCGGCGCAGCCACAGATGCCCTGTTTCCACATTGATGGCTGCCTGCGCAATGTGGTGATGCAAATAAGGATCGCCAACCTTGTTCTGCATGGTTACATAGTCAAGCGCATACTGATATGCCCCCTCGGCAGCGCCTAGAAAACTGGCCGCATAGTGAGGAATGAAGCAGGTCTGCCAGTTTTCCCGCAGATATTGCCCTGGAATTCCAAGCGAATTTGCATCCGGAATAAAAGTTTGGTTAAAACGCACCAAATGGCTGCCGGTGCCACGCATACCAATTGGGTCCCACCACGAAGTATCAATCGCAATGGATGGGTCACGCAGGTCACACGCCAGAAGGAGCACAGAATCAGAGGATCCGCTTGCGTGCCTTGCTCCTCCTGGCCCCTCTGTGCTCACCAACAAGAGCGCCCACCGTGCCCCGGTAGAACTTGTTGCAAATACCTTGGTACCGTGCACAATGTAGCCGCCGTCCACTTTCTGGGTGGTGGTGCCAAATTGAGAGCTTTGCGAAGGAGAGCGGGTCTGCGGCTCTCCGCTCCAGGCGACCCAGATGTGAGATTCCTGAACGACTCCGTCAAACCATCGGCGCTTTTGTTCTTCCGTCCCAATCCCGTCCAACAGCACCAGGGAGTTAGCGTGCCCTTCCCAGCAACGCGCCAGCGCAAGATCAACCTTGGCGAACTCTTTGGTGACCATCCAAAGAGTAAAGACGTCTCCGCGGTAGGGGCCCAGGCCCAAGCCTCCATGCTCCTTGGGGACCACCAGCACGTGCAAGCCAGATTGAAATAAATCAGCAAAATCCTCGAAAGGAAAACTGGCTGCCCGGTCGTAGGCAGCGGCGCGAGGCGCAAACTTCTCCTGGGCCAGATTTCGAGCGCGCAGGATGATTTCCCGCTGGTGCTTATCGCATTCGAGCGTTAGGTCGGTGATGGACTAATCCTCCAAATAAAAATGATCACGTAGAAAGTACTCTGAGCGTCCGCTGCCGTCTTTAAACTGGTTGTAAGCGTCAATAACTAGAAGGCGTTTGTTAAGGTAAGCAGCCAGCATGGTCCCCAGAAACCCAAAATTGTAAAATGCGCGGAACCCGACTGCCTCGCTCGCGCTCGCACTCTCAGCAAACGCCGCTGCCGGAACTGTACCCCAGTCACAAGACTCGGGTGAGCAAGCGCCAAAAGCGTGGACTCGCAATTTCTGGTCGTCGCCGGTCAGGACAATGCGGATAATCCCTCGCGTATTCCTGTCGAAATTGATCCACGATCCCACAAGTGGGGAAAGACCAATCGCGGGCGGTCCTTTGACCGCGCCGGTGTGCTGGTCCATTGCCCGGGAATAGCTTAGAGTGTTCATCGCTTCCGTATTAGGTGTGATAGAACTCACGGGTGAAATAATCACTGCGTCCGCTCGAATCCTTAAAAGCGTTGAAACTGTCCAACACCAGGATTCCGCCTTTCATGTAAACGGCAAGAGTCGTCTCCATGAATCCAAAATCGTAGCAGGAGGTGAAGGACATGGCTTCCCTGGAAGTAACGTTTGCGGCATAGGGCACAGCCGGGACTTTTCCCCAATCGCATAATTCTGGGAGGCAGGCGCCAAAACCATGCACCATCAAAGTGCCGTTCTCTTCTGAAAGAACGAGCTTTCTGATTCCTCGGGTGGCCTTATCTGTGCTCCACCAGGTCCCGAGCAGGTGAGACAAATCCAGCTTAGGTTCACCCTCAAGGCCGGTTCCGTTGGCTGGTTGATCATCTGCGCGTGTAAATTTAAGGGTTTGCATGAATATCAGTCTCCTGCCGCAGCCGCACATTCCAGGCTGTTCGCATGAATGGTTCTGCTAATTAGGCTCTCCGGTTGTTCGCTGGCCTGCATGTCCGGCATCTCCCTGCCTACCATCATCTTGAACTGCCGGCGGACTTGGCTAATAAGAACGTCATGCCCATCAATGACCTTATGGCCTTGAGCGACGGCGTCCGTCACCAGGAGGGTGGGTTTCAGTCCGTATGCCAGGTCAACTACGACGGCATCATCGTTTAACATTTGAATCTCAAAAGGAAGCTTGGTGTCATCCCGCCCTATGGGAGTCGCGTTGACCAGGAGTGAAAACCCCCTGGCATTGAACTGCGAAAGAGGAATGAATGGAAGGCCCAGCAGTTTCACTGCCTTGTCCGCACGCTCTTTCCCTCGGTTGACGAGGGTGACATCCGCGCCTGCCTGTTGCAAGGCAGCAGCCACGGCGCGCCCTGCGCCTCCGCATCCGATCACGGCTGCTTTCTTGGGCTGCACACTGATCCCTCGTTCGCGGGTTGTGGTCAGCACGCTCTCCGGGTCAGTGGTGTCCGCGGCCCATGCGCTGCCGGTGCGGACAAAAATATTGGTTGAGCCGGTTTGCTGGACCATGGGGCTGGTTGTGGTAGCTGCACCCAGCGCATCTTCTTTATAGGGGGAAACAATCGTTAAACCATGCAGTGGAATACCCAGATGGTCCAACTGCTGGCTTTCAACTATTTCCTGCCAGAAGCGCTCAAAGCATTCAGCCTGAAAAGGGACAAACAGAGCAGAAACGCCAAGTTTGCGATACGCAGCGTTGTGGAGCCGCGGCGAACTCGATTGGAATACCGGGCTGCCCACGATTCCATAAAGTCTGTGCAAAGGATGGACTTTGGGAAACCCATAGTCGCTGATGAGCTGATGAACATCCGGCTCTGCGGTGGATGATGATTTTGCGCCGGCTGCATAGATCAATGGCGCCCCGAACTTGGGCGCAACCAGGCGGCTCCAAAGTCCGAGAGGCCCTTCACAGAATGCAACAACATCGGACCGGCGCAGTGATCTAAGCAGAGACAGAGTGACCAGCCCGGTTGTGGAGGCTCCCGTAACGACTAATTTATAAATATGCGCAGGATGCTGGGAGATCCACTCAAACTTTTCCAGCAAATCCCTGACATCCGCCGCAGGCCCGTACCAGGAGATGATCCGTTTCTCCTCTGGTATAGCAGAGAGCAACGCAGGAGAGAAGTCATGGATGGCTTCCAACTCCACCAAGTGATGGGTTGACGATGCAGCCACCAGCTTGGCTTGACGGTCCAGCGTGGAACCCGAGAACGCGCCGCCGCTTTGGCGGCTTCTCAAAGAATAAAGTAGCCTGCCTGAAAAAGCCTCCCTGATCCATTCAGGCGCAATTTCGCCCCATAGATCCGACCGAATTTCGAGCCAATCTGCCTTGTCGCTCAGCGTTCGCACTTCTGCATCAGTCGGTGCACGGGATGAAAAATTCGCAACAAGTTGGATATTGTCTTTTTGCATGTTGCGTGAACCTGTCTGTTTTGTTTCTTATGGATTTCTAATATTACCCCGTGTTTGACGTTTGTTTCAAAGAGGAAAAGCGTGCAACTGATTGCTTTGCGGAAAAGAAGCACGAGCAGACTAGTCCTTCCTTTTGGGACTTTCAAGAGTTTTTTGTTGAGCCTGCTGTGAATTTCGAGCAACAGACGTTATTCCCGAAATAACCGATCGCTTGAAGCACGATCGGTATTTGCATCAAGCGAATAACCGTTGCTCGCGACTGAATATTGAATTTGCAAACAAGCCGGCCGAAATTCAGTTTCCGGCTGGGTTAAAGTTGTTTGTTTACACACGATTGAGGTCCGTTCGTCGCCATCCGGCAGCCTGTGTCAACAAGATCTCAGGAATTGGTGCTACAGAATAAAGCGAATTTTCACGACTTTCGGGCTCATTTTGCTCGCTTGATGCCAAAGTTCTGTCATTGTGATCAGGAGGATTTTCCTCGGGCAGATCCCAATGCCTCAGTGAACCATAGAAATTCGTCGAAAAAGAGTTTGGCGCGATCGTGAAACGCCGGGTCCACAGGAACACCTTCCGTGTCAAAGGCCTCCTGCACTTGAGGGACAAGCAGGCTTGCAGGAATAGGAACTCCCCCGAGGTGAAGAATTACCTGGCGTAAAGAGTTCAGGCATAGAACGCCGCCAGTCGTCGCCGCAGACACAGTAATAATACCGAAGGGTTTCCGTGAATATTCAGGTTTTATGTAATCGAGGGCGTTTTTGAGCACTCCTGGATAACCGCCACTGTACTCCGGAGTTACGATCAGAATCGAGTGGGCCCGTTTGATTTTGGCGCTGAACTCCAGGAGATTAGGGCCTGCATCGTCGCGAAATCTCAGACGCTCTTCCATCATAGGCAGGTTCAATTCCTTTAGGTCGAGCAGGTCTGCATCAACCGTACCTCGGTCCTTGAGGCTACGGAGCACAAACTTGGCGATCTTGATGCTTTGCCGGTTTCTTCGAATGCTCCCGAGAATCACAGGCACATAAAACATGGTCATGTGCTCCTGATCATAAAAAGTAATAATCCGAAATTCTGGGACAGAAAAGACAAGGTGTTAAGTTAGCAGAGTTCTTGAGTTTTCACGCAATGCGGCCCGAGGCGCCAGCCGTTATACAAGGCTCGCTCATTCAACCCATGGGCGGGCCGCAATGGGAGTTGCCCGTTCCTCCTGATGGACAGCTAGGCGTCCTGGAAGCCAGCTTCACAGCAGAACGAAACCGGTGAAGTTATGGACCGCAATCACTCGGGCAGCCCCATCTCAAGAATCGCATCGGAAGCCCAGTTGTGGTTTGCACAGGGCTTGGCATGTTCTGGGCTCCACGGCAACCGGTTTTCCACAAGTGAGCCGTTCCTCAGATCAAAGATTCTAAACGGCATCGGCCTATCCTCCAGGGCGGACCTTCAAACTATCCACTTTTCTGGATTTTTGGACTCAACATCTCGCGGTCCAGTTCCCGGAGTGCAGACTGCACAGGCCACCGCCCTGGAAGGCAGCCGACTACCAGGATGGATTTGATTTTTTGTCCCAATTTGCGCTTCAAAATGTGGCTCAATGCCGAATCTGCAAGACTCGCGGGGAGACAAGCCAAGGTCGCCTGCTTCATCCGGAGCAGGCCCACAGGCCCGCTGATTCCTCCCAAACCGGAATCTGAGACGTTCATCAAGTTATTGAAAAGATGAGAATTCTTTGAGTTGATGCACCCTTTCAGACAGTCCTTACTGACAGCCGGAAATCTGCCATCAGATTAGAAACGTTTCGTTATGGGGCGCAGGTCTGTGGAAAAACTGGCCAAAAACTAGGCGTTTTCAATACAAGGCCCCAAGACATCTGATATTATGTCTTCCCATAGATTAAAAAGTTAGTACCAGAAATGTACATGGCGGCGGCAGAATTGTATTTTCGTCGTTTCACTCCAGATTCGACTCAAATCCACAAATTATGTATGTCCGTAACATACGATAATTGGCCCCGGCCCACGAGGATTACGCGTGAAGGCCTGATCTCCAGGTGCTACTCCCGAATTGCCCCGATTGGGGCATAACACTGAAGTATTCCAAAACTGAGAACGTCATAAGAAAGTCATAAGAAAAAGGTCATCTGTATATGCATTCCGCACTGAAAGCCGAGAATCCAGAAAATGGAAACCAGGATCGGAACGCATTGCCAGCGTCGACGGGAGGCTTTGCGTTGCTGGGAGAGGAGGAGCAGCGTCAGATTCTGTATGAGTGGAATCAGACGCAACGGGAATACCCAAAAGAGAAGTGTGTCCATGAGTTGTTCGAGGAACAGGTGAAGCGGACGCCGGAGGCGATAGCGGTGGTGATGGAAGGGGCGTCATTGAGCTACGGGGAGTTAAACCGGCAGGCGAACCGGCTGGCGCATCATCTGCGGGAGATAGGGGTGAAAGCGGACACGCGGGTAGGGATTTGTTTGGAGCGGAGCACCGAGATGATCGTTGGGGTGCTGGGGGTATTGAAAGCCGGAGGAGCGTATGTCCCGCTGGATCCGGAGTATCCGGCGGACCGCTTGCAGTTCATGCTGGCGGACAGCGCGCTGGCGGTGCTGCTGACGCAAGGGCCCTTGCGGCGGTTGTTTCCGGGAATCAGCGCAGATCTGCTGGTGCTGGATCTGATAGATGGTGTTGCGTGGAAAGATCAGCCGGAAACGAATCCGGAGCGTGACGCTGTGGGCCTCACATCCGGCCATCTGGCATATGTGATTTACACCTCCGGATCGACCGGAGTGCCCAAGGGCGTCATGGTGGAACATCGCGGCATAGTGCGTCTGGTATGCAATACGGACTATGTGCAACTTGGCGCGGAGGATGTGATCGCGCAGGCATCGAACGCATCTTTCGATGCCGCGACATTTGAGATTTGGGGCGCGCTTCTGGCGGGTGCGCGCTTGGTAAAGATTGACAAGAATACTCTGCTGTCGCCTGCAGTCCTGGCCCAGGATCTGCGTGAGAAGAAGATCAGCGTTTTCTTTTTGACGACGGCAATGTTTAACCAGGTTGCGAGCGAGGCGGTGGAGGCATTCGCCAATTTGCGATATCTGCTGTTTGGCGGGGAGCGAGTGGAACCGCGCTGGGTAGCGCGAGTGCAGAGAGAGGCAAAGGTAGACCATTTCTTGCATGTGTATGGGCCGACCGAAACGGTTACCTATGCTAGTTGGCATGAAATAAGGAGGGTCGAAGAGGGAAGAACAGTTCCGATTGGGAAGCCGCTTGCGAACACGCGGATGTACATCTTGGATGACCAAGGAGAGCCGGTGCCAGTGGGTGCAGTGGGCGAACTGTACATCGGGGGAGCGGGAGTGGCGCGAGGGTATTGGAAACGAGCGGAGGTGACGGCAGAGCGGTTCGTGCCGGATCGGTACGTTGAGGGCGGCGGAGAGCGGCTGTATAGGACGGGGGATCTAGGACAGTGGTTGAAGGATGGGACGATTGAGTTTGTGGGCCGCAACGATGATCAGGTGAAGATTCGAGGTTTCCGGGTGGAGTTGGGAGAGGTGGAAGCGGAGATGAGAAGGCGCCGCGGGGTCGGTGAGGCGGTAGTAGTGCTAAGGGAAGAAGAGCGTGGGGAGAAGCGGCTGGTGGTGTATTACACCCAGGCGGATGCAGAGGATCAGGATGCCGCAGATAAGGTAAACGCTCGGATACTACGGGCGCACCTGCTGGAGAGATTGCCGGAGTACATGGTGCCGGCAGCGTATGTGCGTCTGGAAGAGATTCCGCTCACCAGGAACGGAAAGCTGGATCGGAAGGCGCTGCCGCCTCCATCCGCAGACGCATACGCGGTGCGAACGTATGAAGCACCGGAGGGGGAGAACGAAAAGGTAGTCGCGGCGATCTGGGCGAATGTGCTGAAGATTGAGCGGGTCGGGAGGCAGGACAACTTTTTCGAGTTGGGCGGACACTCGCTGTTGGCGGTGCGAGTGGTTTCGCGGATACGGCAGACTCTAAGTGTAAATATCTCGCAGAGGGATTTGTTTGTCCATCCGCAACTGGCGGATTTGGTCCGCAATCTGGTGAGCGCAACCAGCGCCGAGTTTCCTCAAATTGCACGGGCCCAGCAGAGAGACTATCTGCCCCTTTCCTATGCGCAGCAGCGCTTGTGGTTTTTGGCGCAGATCA
>DATDGL010000131.1:0-46708 GCA_036522115.1 Candidatus Angelobacter sp. | reverse complement strand
TCGCAGGCCTCTTTTTACAAGCGGAAGGACGCAGTTCAGTTGGTTAGAACGGTGCTCTTCTTGTACACCGGCGAAAGCTCTCTCAACCGCGCAACCGTCTCAGGAATGATTTGAATCGCAAAATCGATTTCATCGCTGGTAATTTGCTTGCCCAAGCTCAGGCGCAGACTCCTGCGCGCCCGTTGCTGCGACAGCCCCATGGCCAGTAACACATGCGAAGGCTCCGCTAAGGGTTTCGCCAGTTTTCGAGCACTAGATTCGTACCTAATTTTTGAATCGCCTCAAAATCGGCTGTGTTGCCCGTGACAAGCGGCTGGTTCAATCGAACCGCTATTGCAGCAATCAGACAATCGGGAAGTTCCAGAGCGACACCAATTCTCCTTGCTTTCGCTTTGATTGCAGCAGCACTGAGATAGTCGGCGGGAGTTGGCGTCACCTCTTCATTTTTGCTCAGCCAAGCTAGAGCTTTCTTCAATTGGCCGTACGCGCCTTTTAACTCAAGACCATACGCAATTTCATAGACCGAAATGCTTGTAAAGGTGAAGATTCCGTGCTCTTTTGCGTAGCGCGCTGCGTGGGTAACGACGTTGGGATTATGGCCCTTAAGAAATTCGGAAAGAATGTCTGTATCCAGAATCGATTTGAGCATTGTCAAATAGAGAAAGACTTCGATGGCCGGCGTCTTTCTTCGTAGGCGATGGATACCACTTCGTCAAGCAGAGAACCATCCTCTGGACTGCTAAACAAGCCTAGTCCTTGTTCAAATACCGTCTTGGAGGCTGGCCTACTGGCCGAGAGACCAGTTTCAATCAGGCGAAGAACGGCTTCATCGTGACTGATTTGTTCTTCTTGGGCGAATTTCTGGATGTCATGCTCCAGGTTTGATGGAATGTCCATCGCCATTGCCGTCCTTCCTTCTGAGTTAATCGATTCTGCCTGTTGAGAATACTGAAAAGCAGTCTTGGAAGCAATCCTCATTTCCAGAGTTTTCAAGGCAGTTATCCATACTTCATTTCAAGGTTAGAACGGTCTCGTGGATGATCCGAACAACAAAATCGATTTCCTCGTTCGTAGTTTGTTTGCCCGAGCTCAGGCGCAGACTCCTGCGCGCCCGTTCCTGTGACAACCCCATGGCCGGCAAAACGTGGGACGGTTCAACTCTGGACGATGAAGTTATCACCGCGAGCTCGCGCTGGTCTGTGCGCTCGCAGGGATATGATCTGGGCCGTTATCTGCGCGGCCCCCTTATTTCAGCGCTGTCATATAGGCGTCGTGGAGCACTGTATCCGCGCCAACCGAGCTTTGCAGGATATAGTCACCACTGCCGGTGTGGTCATGCTGTCCGCCCGCAGCCCATGGGCCGAGCGATGAAGGAAAACTGTGCAATCTCCTGGAGCGCCCTGTCAAGCTGAGAGGCTGTGACTTTTTTAAAAAATCGCGAATTTTTGCCCTGCAAGTGCTTTGTTTTCAGCATGGCTTTTTCGCGAAAAACCAAAAAGTCACAGCCTCTCAGAATGACAGGGAGAAGCTGCACGGTCACCATAAAGCCAAAGTAGCCCACTACCATGCTTTTGGGGTCCTTGCTTGAAATCTTGAGGAGAGGCTGATTGAGCGACTGCCGGAGCTGTGGAAGATAACGCGGAATCAGCCTTGCGTTTTCGGTTTTAGTATTTAGCAAACCGGACACAAAGGCAACAACGAGGGAATGCGGAATGGCATGCTGTACTTCTGTTTTGCCGATCGCCAAATACTATTTAGCCGACGGTTCAATCTGGTCGTGGAATTTTTGCACCAGGCGTTCTGCGGCCTCGACTTCATTGTTTTCGCGGTCCGTCTTCTTCATTGCGGATTTGGGATGCTCCAGGCCTATCCATAGTGGGACTTTGCTCTTGGGATCATAGACCGTAAGCTTGATCTGGGACACAATGGATCGCCCGACCGCGCGCTCTCGTCCTTTTGAGCCCTCACTGCCGGCTGAGGCTGTGATGCCGCCTTCAATTTCAGAGACGGAGAAGATCTCAACAATGATGTCGGCTTTGTCCGGAGAATTGACAAGCGTGAACCGTCCCCAACCTTCCAGCGTCGAGCTGACTACGTCATAAGCAGCATTGTCGCCGTTTCCCGTCTTCCTCAGGAATGCCGTCTTGGCTGCAGCAAGGCGGGCGGAAGCCGAGAGCTGCGGCGCGGCAGCGGGCTTCTCCTCTGGTTTTGGTTCCTGTTTTTTTTCTTGTTGGATGGCAGCTACAACCAGGCCGGTTGCGAGCAGCAGGACTGGAATGATTTTCCATGGTGCTGGTGAATGAGGATGCACATTGCCTCCGCTCTGGCCTGTATGAACTGTAACAAAATTCCGGCAGGGAAAAAAGCAAAACCGACCACGGAGACAGTCCTTAGGCTATCAATCAAAACGGAAAAATGGCCGAGCTCAGAGCGGCCCGGCCGTACCAACCTGGAGAACAGGTTCAATATTTCGTCTGACCATGGATTTCTTTTTTTAGATTACCGGGAGGCTGGAACAAAGAAGGATCCGGCTCGCCGCGAGTGATGCCAGTGAGCTTGTAAACTGTCTCGCCAAAGCGCGGATCGTTACGTTTGCTGAGCACGACCACTTGCAGATCTGGCGAGGTCCAGATTTCCGATGTAATCATGATCGGCTTTTCGTTGCCAATGGCGCCGGCAGGAATCGTCCTGGTATCGCGAGTGCCCTCTGCGGTGACACCTTCAATAGTTTGCGTGCCCAAGGATTCACGCTTTAAATCAGCATCTCCTCCAGCTTCTTTCTGTTCCATCGTGATCCATGTCTTGGTTCCGCGCTCATTGGTGGCGCCAAATTCGACGCTATGAGTGCTGTCGCCCTTTGCCAGATTGAAGGTCCTGACTTTGGTCCTTAGCGACCCGGAAGCCCCCATTCCAATTCCCACGCCTTCGCCCGAATTGAACACAACACTTCCCGTGCCAGCAGATTCTTTCGGCTGGAACATATATTCGGTATGTGCGACCGGATCGCTGATGGTCACGATTTTCGGGCCCGTACCCTGAAGGCTTCCAATCTTCACCACGTTTTCTTCACGGCGAGTGCGGCCCTCGGCGTCCCGCGCCACTGAGGCAGTAGTTTCTTTCACGATGCGATTCCCGTCGCCCAGCGTTTGCGTGGTTTCTGTAACCTCACTGGCGGTGTAGGGTGCATTCTTCACAACTTTTGAGGCCTCCGTCATGACCCTGATCAGACGCATATCCTCGGGTTCCAGCGGATCTGCAGACGACGGCAACTTCTCAATATAGGTAAAGTTTTGATTTTTCTCGCCCGAACTACTCTGTGCTCCGGCAATCACGATTGGACCGTTCTCATCTGACGCAGATGCTTGAGCAAGAGCTGTGCCAACCGGCATCAGGACCGCGGCAATTAAAACAAGATGGTTCTTCATCATCGGTTCTCCTTAGAAATCAAAAATTGGCCTGAACTAATTTCACAGCGTACGGCGTGCCATCATGGCCCACCACAAAATCGGCGGTCACGCGACGCCGGACAATCTCCTCGGTCACCGGCGCGCCCACCAGCCGCAGGTCTTCGCCCCGCATTTGCAGGCGGACTACCCGCAACTGATCGCCGGAAGGAATCAGATCAAAGGATGGCAGCGCCCAATAGCTGCCCACATCGGCTGAAGTTTTTCTGCGTGGGGCAGGACGATTCAGCGCTGCCGCTTGCCTGGTCGTGGAAACACTGATCTCCGCAGAAGGCGAGACCTCTTGAGACGGAATCATGTGGACCGTATTTATCTGCGCGGAGTTGTTATGCAAGGCTGCATTCTTCAGCAAAAACCAGCCAGAAAGCGCTGTCATACAGAGGCACGCCAGAACTATGCGCACCCTGGTCCTCTGCCTGCGCTGCGCATGATGATGGCGAAACGCGTCTTTCAAGCTCACGGCCAGTTCCGGCGCGGCGCTTTGCCGGGAGCACGACGCCAGTTCCCGCAAGGCCTTGGCCAGCCTTTCTTCGGATTGATTCATCTCACGTGTCATTTCACGCACCGTTTCTCGCAACTCAGGCCCCGAAGTTTGGTTTTCAGCATGGCTTTGGCGCGATTCAGCCGCGATGCAATGGTTCCCGGCGAGCACTTCAGGACGGTGGCCGCCTCCGGATAACTCATCTCTTCCAGCTCACAGAGCACCACAACCTCGCGATACGCTTCCGGCAGAGACAGCACTGCCTTGCGCAGATACACCAGTGACTCCGACTGGCTCAACTCTTCCAGGAGGTCAATCTCCTCCATTGGGCCGGCGGCATCTTCTTCCACGCCTTCTTCAACAAAAGGAACATCGTTTGCTGACTGCTGCATCCTGTGCCGCATGAGATTGCGCGCCATGCCAAACAGATATCCCGCCACGGCGCCTTTTGCCGGATCGTAAGTCTTCGGTTTGCTGATCACAGCCATAAAGACTTCCTGCGTAATCTCTTCGGCGGTGGCAGTATTTCCACTCATATGCAAACCAAAACGATAAATACGACCCTGATAGCGCTCGTAGAGAGCCTCAAAAGCACGCTCGCTGCCACGGGCGAGCTGCCGGAGCAAATCCAGGTCATCGCTTGGAGATTGGGCCATAAATTCGCTCGGCACTTTCGCCTGGCGTCCTACTCTCCATTGCGCGGAATGAGTGAATCCTTCCATTTTTATTTCTGGAAACGGATGTACTGGTGGTTTCAGACGTGAAGACGGGCTATTCGTCAACCCGCTGGCTCAATACCCAGTGACTCTGTCAATTGCCGGACGTCAGGGAGAGCTTCCAGTTGGTGAAGGCGATCCAGCGCTGCCTGCAGGCGGTCTTCAGGCAGAGCGTGCCGGCCACAGGAGAGAAATTTCTTATCTATCTCCTCGGCACTTGCCGGATGAGCGGGATAGCCCCGGGCGCCATTGGCATTTCGGAGCAGCACCCGGCCATCGCCCAGAGAAATTTTGACAATCGCCTGCGTGAGTGCCGGCGCGCCCAGGCCCAGAGCTGGATTCACGCGCATAGTCACCCGCGGGAGCATCTGCTGTATGCGGGAATCATGAATCCGGGAAGGCTCAAACGTGTCCAGGCCGACTTGCCCGTATACCAGGGCGGCGGCAATGCAGAACGGCATACTGAACTTGCCTTGCAGTCCGGTTTCAGGCCGGTCATAGGTCAGGAGAGGCGGCGTCACGGCGTCGACCTGCACCTCCACCGACTCGATCAGGTCTACGGCCAGATTGTGCTGTCGCCGCAGATCGAGCACCGCGTCCAGCGCAGGATGGGTTGCGGCGCAAGATGGATAGAGTTTGACCGTGATTCCGGTCTCCAGAATCTCCCAATGCCTTCCCAGATTCTCAGCCAGCGGCTGCAAATCAGGTTTCTCGCTCGCCATGGCTGCGAGAAAGCCCTGCGGCCCATCCAGAGCGTGCTCGTTGGCGGTGAAGCCTTGTTGCGCCAGCAATGCCGCCAGCACGGCATTCCGCGCTGCCAGCCCCGCATGCAGCGGCTTGGTCATGGCGCCAAAGTTTTCTTTCAAGCCGGAAGCCTCAGATGCGGCAATGGCCAGGCAATGAGTGGCGGTTTCGGCATCGAGCGCAAGCAGGCGGGCAGCCGCAGCAGCGGCTCCCACCGTGCCGATCGTCGAGGTGCAGTGCCAGCCTTGTTGATAGTGTCTGGGATTCATCGTCCGGCCCAGGATGGCTTCAATCTCGAACCCGATAACATAGGCTTCCAAAACAGTTCGTCCGGAGGTCTGTGCCTGCTCACCTGCGGCCAGCGTGGCTGCCACCAGAGGCGCGCTCGGGTGCGCCAGCGATACAAAGCACATGTCGTCAAAATCAAGCGCATGGGCGGCGGCGCCGTTGGCCAGCGCAGCCCATGTGGCGCTGGTCTTGAGTGGCGTACCCCAAATGTGGCAGCAGCCGGACGCCTCCGCAGAGGCCAGCTTCTGGACAATCCGGCTGCCTGGTTCTACAGCTCCGGCCAGCGCAACCCCTGTTGCATCCAGAAAGGCAGTGCGTGCGATGGCAAGAGCCTTCTCCGGAGCGCGGGCAGAAACAATGAATTCAGCGAAAGCGCGAGCCGTCATGGTTTTGGCTCGGGGATATGCGTGCTGGGAACGTGGCCTCGTTTATAGATCATCGCCGTCCGCTTGAATTCGATGACGACTGTGCCGTCCTGTTTGAACCCCGTGGTCTTGAAGGTCACAATTCCCAGGTTGGGCCGCGACTTGGATTCGCGCTTTTCCAGCACTTCACTGCGGGAGTAAACCGTATCGCCTTCAAACAGCGGATTTGGCAGGCGAACCTCGTCCCAGCCCAGGTTGGCCATGGCATTCTGCGAGAGGTCCGCGACTGACTGGCCGGTAACCAGCGCCAGAGTAAAGGTGGAATCCACCAGCGGCTTGCCGTATTCGGTTTTGGCGGCATAGGCCCGGTCAAAATGAATGGGATTGGTGTTCTGCGTGAGCAGCGTGAACCAGATATTGTCTGCGGCCAGGATCGTGCGGCCGAGCTGATGCTGGTAAATGTCGCCAACGTTGAAGTCTTCAAACACCCGGCCGGTCCAACCTTGTTTGATTGCCATATTTCCACCTTAAAAGAGTTCGCCGCGAATCAATGCGAATTTGCGCGGCCAGGATTGATTTTGCCTTCGTCCTAATATCAATGACAATGAAAGTCACCTGGTTCTCTTTACTTTTCCATCCGGTTTTCATTCTCTTCCTGTTCTTAATTCGCGTGCATTCGCGTTAATTCGCGGCTAAATCCAATACTGTTCACTTAGGAGATTTCGGAACCTTTTGAGTTAACGGCTGAACGCAAGGTCCCTCCGATTTACCCCCGCCAACGCGTGGGTAAACACTCGGGATGACGATTTTTTTTCGCGTCCTCGTTAAGTGAACGGTATTGCGGCTAAATCATTTTGTTCTTCTTCCATTCGCCGATTGTATCCGCATCAAAACCCAACTCTTTCAGAATCACCTCAGTATGCTGTCCCAAAGCTGGAACCGCGCCCATTACCGGTTCAACATTCTCCATGGTGAGCGGCGGGATGAGAGCGCGCAACGGTCCCACAGGAGAATCAATCTGTTGCCAGCGGTTGCGCGCCGCCAGTTGCGGATGGTGCAGAAATTCTTCTACGGAATTCATCCGGGCATGGGCGATGCGGGCCTCTTCCAGTTGCCGGCTCGCAGCTTCGCTCGAGAGCCGGCGAAAGGCGGCGGTGACCATTTCCTCCAGCTCCGTGCGATTCTTTACCCGCAGGGAATTGGAAGCAAAGCGCGGATCAGCAGCCAGTTCCGGCCGCCGCAGCACTTTTTCACAGAGGTTGTGCCATTCGCGCTCGTTCTGAATTCCCAAACAGACAACTTTGCCATCGCCGGTGGCAAAGGGCCCGTAAGGAGCAATCGCCGCATGGCTGCCGCCGGTGCGCTCAGGCGCCACTCCGCCATACTCGGTGTAATACGCAGGATAGCCCATCCATTCAGCCAGAGCCTCAAACAGAGAAATCTCCAGAGCAGTCCCTTGCCCGGTATCTTTGCGCACCAGCAGTGCGGTCAGAATCCCTGAATAGGCATACATGCCGGCGGCAATGTCCGCAATGGAGATCCCCACTTTGGACGGAGTTTCCGGCGTGCCGGTAATCGAGAGCAGAGCAGCCTCGCTTTGGATCAGCAGGTCATAAGCCTTCTTGTCCCGATAAGGACCGGTCGAACCGTAGCCGGAGAGATTACAAATGATAAGACGCGGGTATCGTTGCCGCAGCTCTGCCGTTCCTAATCCCAGACGCTCGCAAGCGCCGGGCGCCAAATTCTGGACGAACACATCAGCCTTTGCCAGCAGGCGATGCAGGACATCCTTGGCTGGCTCCTGCTTCAAATCCAGGGTGAGAGATTCCTTGGAGCGATTGGCCCAAACAAAATGGCTCGCCAGGCCGCTGACCTTGGTGTCGTAGGCGCGGGCAAAGTCGCCAACTTCCGGACGTTCAATCTTGATCACACGCGCGCCCAGGTCGGCCAGGTGACGCGTGGCCAGCGGCGCGGAGATGGCCTGCTCCAGCGCGACCACCGTGATTCCTTCAAGAGGACGCAGCGTCATTAGTAGGACCGGGGCAGGCCAAGCACATGCTCGGCAATGTAGGCCAGAATAAGATTGGTGGAAATCGGCGCCACTTGGTACAGCCGCGTCTCGCGGAACTTGCGCTCCACGTCATACTCTTCAGCAAAACCGAATCCACCATGGGTCTGGATGGCGGCATTGGCTGCCTCCCAACTGGCATCAGCAGCCAGGAGTTTGGCCATGTTGGCCTGGGGGCCGCAGGGCTGGTGCGAGTCAAACAAGCCGGCAGCCTGTTTCACCATAAGCGCCGCAGCTTCCACGTTGGCGTAAGCGCGGGCAAGAGGGAACTGGATGCCCTGGTTCTGGCCTATGGGACGGTCGAACACCACGCGGTCCTTGGCGTAACGGCAGGCCCGCTCGATGAACCAGCGCCCGTCGCCAATGCATTCAGACGCAATCAGGATCCGTTCTGCATTCAGGCCGTCGAGCAGATAACGAAATCCCTTGCCCTCCTCGCCCACCAGGTTTGCCACAGGAACCTCAACATCGTCAAAGAATACCTCCGTGGTGGCATGGTTCATCATGGTCTGGATCGGACGAATCGTGAGTCCGTGCCCGGCAGCCTGGTGCAGATCCACCAGCAAAATCGAAAGTCCCTCCGTGCGCTTCTTCACCTGTTCGAGCGGAGTGGTGCGCGCCAGCAGCAGCATGAGGTCCGAGTGCTGGGCGCGGGAGATCCAGATCTTCTGTCCTTTGACCACGTAGCGGTCGCCTTTGCGGACGGCCAAGGTCTTGAGCCGCGTGGTGTCCGACCCGGTGGTGGGCTCGGTCACGGCGAATGCCTGAAGCCGCAACTCGCCGCTGGCAATGCGAGGCAGATATTTTTGTTTCTGCTCCGCCGATCCGTGGCGGAGCAGCGTGCCCATGATGTACATCTGCGCGTGGCATGCACCGGCATTGCCTCCGGCACGATGAATCTCTTCCAGGATAATGGTGGCTTCCGCAACTCCCAGGCCTGCGCCACCGTATTCTTCTGGAATCAGCGTGCCCAGATATCCGGCCTTGGTCAGGGCCTGAACAAATTCCTCGGGATAGGCGCGCCTGGAATCCAGCTCACGCCAGTAGGAATCAGGATATTGGGAGCACAGCTCAGCCACGGCGTGCTTTAATTCGGCATGAAGTTCGATGGACATGGGTCAAGAAGTTGGTAAGCAGGTAACCTGGTAAGTTGGTAATTTTAACTGAAAGGCCGGGCAGGTTTTTGCTTGTGAACTTACCAACTTACCAACTTCAAATCAGTTCCAGTTTCCTGGCAATGGAGAGTGTTCGCCGTTCGCTGTGCAGATTGGCCTCATCCACCATTTCGTTTTTGTACACAATCACCCCGGAGCCCGATTCCTGGTCCGCCTTCCGGTGGAGATCAAGAATTTCCCTGGCCCGTGTGATTTCCTCCGCGGACGGAGTGAATACACGATTAATGACCTCAACCTGCCTGGGATGAATGGCCCACTTGCCATCGAATCCCATCTCCAGCGCGGTGCGTGCATCCCGCTCGCACAGTTCGAGGTCGCGGAACTGGAATGTAACCCCATCAATCGCCTGAATCCCGGCGGCGCGGGCAGCGGCGACAATTTTGGACCTGGGATAGATGTACACCTGCTCAGTCACCTTGCCGCGGACGCCAATGTCTCCGGCATAATCCGCCGATCCAAAGATCAGCGCGGCCAATCGCAATGAAGAAGCCGCAATCTGTTCAGCATGCAGGACGCCCCTGGCGCTTTCAATGAGTGCCTCCAGCTTGATCCTGCCCGGCGGCAGATCTTTGCGCTGCTCGATCTCGGTCAGCAACCCGTCGGCAAACTGTATGTCCCCTGCTTCATGGACTTTGGGTAGCACCAGTACATCAATGTGCTTTCCTGCAGCTTCGACCACTTCGACTACGTCACGGTAAAAGAATTTTGTGTGGACTCCATTGGCCCGAAAGGCGCGGACCTTTCCTTTGATATCCAGTGCCGTGAGGGCTTCAATCACAGTCTTGCGCGCAGCTTCTTTCTGTGAAAGGGCCGTGCCGTCTTCCAGATCAAAAATGACCTCATCGGCTGCGCTGGCCGCCGCCTTAGTCATCATCTTCAGGGACTGTCCCGGACACGCAAGCTCGCTGCGGCGCACAGCGTAATCATTCGTCGCTTCTCTCCGTATCACAATCTCTCTCTGAATCCTTTGTTTTTAGCATTCCTCCGTGGCTTCGCTGCGAAGTATCTCCGTGGCGATCTTTAAGTTTGGCCGGTGCGGCGCCCATTACCGGCTAGCTGCCGTGGCCAGAGCAGGCGACATCGCCACCAACGCCTCATCCATAATGCGGATAGCTTCATCCACATCCGCTTTGGAGATGTTGAGGGGCGGCGAAGTGCGAATCACATTGCCAAAGAGCCCGCCTTTGCCTATCAGCAGCCCGCGTTTGCGGCACTCTTCCATGAATTGATTGGTCTCTTGCGGTGCAGGCTCTTTGCTGTTGCGGTCTTTTACGAACTCCAGCGCCTGCATCAGGCCCATGCCGCGAACATCGCCAATCGCGTTATGCTTCTCCTTCAGGGACTCAAGGCCCTGCCGATAGTAGCTGCCCACGTCATAAGCGTTGTCCATCAACCGGTCTTCTTCGATCAGATCTATGGTGGCCTTGGCCGCTACTGAGGTGACGGGATTGCCGCCGAAGGTGGAAATCTGCAGCCCCTTGAAGCTGGCCGCAATCTCAGGCCGCGTGGTGGTCAACCCGATCGGCACGCCATTGGCCAGGCCCTTGGCTGAGGTAATAATGTCCGGCGTGACCTCCCACTGCTCAATGCCGAACCAGCGTTTGCCGGTTCGCCCCCACGCGGTCTGGACTTCGTCCGCGATGAACAGCCCGCCGTAGTCCTTCACGATTTTGAAAACAATCTTGAAATATTCTTTGGGCGGAGTGATAAACCCGCCCACGCCCTGGATCGGTTCAGCAATAAAGCCTGCCACCTGGCCGGACGTTGTAGTCTGAATCACTGCCTCCACGTCTTTGGCGCAGGCCACGCCGCAATCCGGATACGTCTTGCCCAGCGGACAGCGATAACAATAAGGATTGAGCGCGTGTACTATGCCTTGTGCCGGGACGGGCAGGGAGCGGCGCCAGGTATTGTGTCCCGTAAGCGACTGCGCCATCTGCGAGCGGCCGCTGTAACCGTGCCGCAGGGCCACAATTTCATAATGACCGGTATGGACGCGCGCCAGTTGTACCGCAGTTTCGTTGGCCTCCGTGCCGCTGTTGCTCATGAAGCTCTGGCTGATCTCGCCCGGTGTAATCTGGGCCAGCTTTTCCGCCAGGGCAACCACCGCCTCATTGGGAAAGACGGACGAGGCGTGCTGCAGTTTATCCACCTGGGCCTTGATCCTGGAGGTGACGCGCGGGTTGCAGTGGCCCACGGAGATGGTGACGATGCCACCAAAAAAATCCAGATACTTCTTGCCTTCAACATCCCACAGGTACTGCATGCTGGCATGGTCTGTGACTAGCGGATCGGTGTAATAAAGACTGATGGAAGGGAACAGATATTTCTTGTGCTTCTGTATGACTTCTTCTCTGGTCATGGCTGAATCCGCTAGAATGCTTGGTTTTGAATTAATCACCACATTGTAACTCGTAATCGAGGCAAGCAGGCATCGTCCGGAGGCTTGGTAGTGGGCTACTTTGACGCAAACAAAGATATTTTGCGGGCAAAAAGCCAAACCGCATGCACTTTCAGGGAGTGAGATGAATACGTCGAATGCTGCTCGATTCCTGGATGCTGTTGTGGGATTCTTCCCCTTCGCTACGCTTCGGCTCAGAATGACAAGGGGAAGCTGCATGGTCACCATAAAGCCAAAGTAGCCCACTACCCACTCTTGCAGTGTTTGCTTTTGCTAAGCACTAACTCCTGCGTTTTGCACGGTCTTCTCCCGCGCATCACGCGAGCTCTTGTCCCGGCTCACTGTTAGGATTGCTGCCTCCACTTCCTGGTGGCCCGCAAAGCTGAACACTTCTCTCGACTGCGATTCCAGTTTCGCGGCATTTTGGTTTCTTGGGAAGACTTTGCTGTCACAGTGCTGTCACTCTGACAGCACTTGTTTGCGCAAAAGCCTCAATGTTTTTTGATGTTTTTGCCTTGATCAGTGCTCATCAGCGGAATCAGTTTTTAAAACCATCTCCGTGTCAGCCACCGCACAGTAGTGTCAAAAATGACTCAGCAACCCCGAACCCGGCTTGCCGGTTCCATCAGTACTGATCAGTGGAACCTTGTCCCGGTCTGGCTGAGGATCAGCGCGATCAGTGGTAAGGTCTTTTGCTCTCCATTCTCGTCCGCCGTGTAAATCTGTCCGCCGTGGCGGATTCGCGGCAGAATCGTGTCCTGATTCTTCCTTTTCCCTCTCTCCATTGGCTCACCCCAAATGTGTGTTTCGTCCTGCAAATCCACGATGGAACAACACGTGCTTCCAGCCACCTGTTATTGAATTTCCATTACGCGCAATTGCTAGCGGAGGCCCACATGTACTTCAAAGTTCTCAGCCTGATTCTGCTGCTGAATTTATTGGCGCTTGGTCAGGGCCTACAAAGCACTGGTCAGGTCCCAGGACAACCCGTGCACAACTGGTCGAGGCTGAAAGCCTGGGCCAACGAATTCCCGGTGTGGAAAAGACTCAAGACCTTCAAAGACCCCGAACTGCATGGAGCGCTGCGTCAGTTACTTGGTCCAAACAACTATAAGCGGCTGACGGAAGACTTCGGCAGGGTCGTGCGGACGGAAGTGATTGGCGGTTACCTCGTCCTCAGAGGCTTCACCGATAAATCTAGTGATCGCGATGAATCTGCATTCATCATCATCGGCCTCAACGATGGCAGCCTTCGCGTCGCTTTTATAAAGAAAAACGAAGTCATGTGGCGTCCACTGCCTGCCGGGCAGGAACCCGGCTTGCCGGATTGTATCTTGTATCAGGCCAGAACATGGAGCACTTGGTAAAACCATCTTGTTCACGTTTCAGGAGAAGGTATGCACGTCAAAATCGCTATCGTGATCGTCTTGCTGAGCGCATCCGCGCTTGGCCAGCGGCCGCATCACCGGTCCCGTGTCGCTCAGCCCTCATATCCGCTCGCACATTTGAAAACATGGGCCAATGAGTATCCCGTCTCCGCCAAACGCAACATCTTTAAGGATGCGGCACTCCGTCGCGCCTTGCTCCGCCTGCTCGGAGAAGACGATTACCAGCAGTTGGTCAACGACTTCAGACACTCGACGCCCGTTGAAATCATCGACGGCTATTTCGTGATGCACAGCGTCCCTGATATTTCCAATCCCAACGACGAAATCGCTTTTGTCGTTTTCTGGATGTACGACGACACAGTGCTGGTCGCATTTAAATCACAATACGGAGTGGATTGGCTCCCTGTCCCCGAGTATGGTGAACCCACCGTGCCAGAATGCGTTTCGCGCATGGTGCAGCAGTTGGGACCTTGGTCTCCACCGGGTTCCTCGGATCCAGATTAGACCGCTTGCGAACTGCCTGAACCGCACAAGGGGCAGATACATGGCCTAATCGATCTGATCTTTACGGTTCATTTTGGTGAGTTCGCTGGCCGAGGTTCCAGCCTCCTTCCTTTTCTGCTATTTTCCGGAAAAATCTTGGACGGGGGCCTTGATCTGCGACGTCATATCCAGCATCGGGGCCCCATCCGGCGCCCCACCCATCGGCGTCATCGCCGGTCCACGTAGCCGCCGCTTTTGCGGCTGCTGGATGCTTGAACGTGGGGTGGGAGTTTACCAGCTTCTTTCCTGAATCGCAGCTAGCCTGCCTGCTCACGCACTTGCTCTCTCTCCCCCGACACCTCTCCAAAGATTGCAGATGTTCCTCCACGGCCACTTGCCGGTTCCAGGCCCGAACAATCCGCCGGGCCCACGTTTTCTCCTCGGCATTGGCAAACACCACCCGCTCACCCATGACGCAGGAAGCCTCTGGCACCAGACCGGCAAGGAGTTTTTGCGCGTCGATCTCGCCGGCCAGGTACTCCTCCATCTCCGGCTCCAGGGCAATGTCCCGGCCATGATGAATGGACCAGGCCTTACCCTCCCTTAACCATTCGCGCGCCACCTTGCGCTCTACAAAAAAAGCCGGCGGTTCAGCGCCAAAATCTTGCCCTGCGTAATAAACTCCTACTGACTGTTTTTGCATTGGACAGATTGGTTCCCTTCATCACGCGAGCCTCTCTCCCGGCTCACTGTTGGGATTGCCGCAATGGCTGCTTGCGGCAAACTGAATGCGTCATCACTACATTTCGAGTATGGCTGGAATCCTCTGTCGTCGCGAAGATTTGGCTGTCTCTTTGCTGTCACTCTGACGGCACTTTTCCCGGTGTTCCGCCAAAATAACGTTCAACGTGGCGTTCATTGAGGTAAGTCGCATTCGCATGCGTTCATGGTTTACAAAGTCGTAATTGGTTGGATCCAGCCGCCATGTAACGCGTTCACGTCGATTGCTGTTGTCGAGCGTCTCACTCCATTGTGCACTCATTTCTGCCATCTCCAGTATTCAGTCATGCCCGCCTTCCTGCGCGGACTCTCGTTCCAGCGTCGGTTTTGCGCCATCGCTTATCTACACCAGCTCTGTCGGGTGGTTCCTTGCACGTTTTCGCGGGAGGGATCACCCCTCTTTACTCTGTCGCATCTGGTTCTCCAGGTGTCACCTCACTCTTCTTGCAGTCGCATCTCGTCGTCTCCTCAATAAGAAATGCTGACTGCCGCTCCACCTCTTCCATCAGCTCATCCATCAACTCCTGGTGAAGCTGGTCGGCTTGTCGGACCGCCGTTATAAGTTCCTCCGCTGGGATCCAGAACTTGCTTCCCCGGAATGTGTACTCAGTACGGTTGGCTGTTTGCTGTGGTTCACGAGTCATACGAACCTCACTTTCGCTATCTATTCGCTCCAGTATCACTCTTCTCCTATATCTCTAGTCAAGCCACAAGATGTAGTGGTATATCAAAAAGATATAATCAGCTCCCCATGCAGCCTTCGTTGATGCCTTCGTTGGAGTTAGCCAAAGAACGCTGCCCCTTCCGAAAAAATGCGGCCTTCCCAATATGAAAATATCCAATCTCCGCCTCTGGCTTTCGGCAGCATCGTGTTGAATACATTTTATATCATAATTTCATCAATAGTTATATTACATTATGTTTATTTAGGTTGTCAACTGTCAAAAATCAGAGATGCACTTCAGATTGCCATTCGCAAAAACATTGATTGCATGCTTAAATCTAAAAACATAAGGCTTTGCAGTCAAAATATCTCATGCTAACCTTGACATAGATATTAATATAATATACTATGTTTATGTATGTTAATGAAATGAGAAAACTCTGGCAAACGCTTCGTGCAGGAGGCTTACACCGGAGTTCCAACAACTCGAGAGGAGATAGGGAAAGGAATATGACTTGCTCTTTGACAGTCGATCTTACTGGCAACGCCGGCGCGGCAGCACAAACGGCGCTCTGCCCTGAAGTTCGCGCAACCGCGGAGCGCATCACCGACATCTGTGTTGCCTGTGGCGAGCATCTCGCTCATCGCAACTGTGATAGCTGCGACCGTCGCCTCTGCAAAGCCTGCGTCGTACTTGGGGTTGCTCTGCCCTTCTCGTCCTTCTGCTCCACTGAATGCCGTGATGAGACGGAACTGGCCGCCGAGGAGGGGCGCCAGACCGATGTCACCGCAAGGTCGCGGTGAAAGGTGTTGATCGGAGCAGCAATGAAAATGCTTTAGCCCATTCGCTTCCGGGTCCTGGCCCAGTCTCGACCCCGGTTCGTAAGCCGCAGTTCTCCTTTGCTGCCAATCTCCAATTTGGGCTCTTTCTTGCTCTGCTCGGCCTTGGTAATATGCGTGTTAATGGAGGATTGGATGTTGGACCCACGCCGCTTTTGCCGAAAACCCAGCTTATAAAGCGCTTGCGCAACTTCATCGATGCCTTGGCCCTCTTGATGATGAAAAAGGTATAACACCACCGCATCCAACGCTCTCTCCGTCTTGCTGAAGTCCACCCGGCTGCGCGGCGAAACCGGGCCTCCGGCTCCCGTTGCCCCCAGCGCCACATCAATGCTTGTAAGTTGCTGCCTGATCTTTTCTAATCTCTTCTCTGCATTGGCCAACTCCTCAACTAATGCCTTCCTCGCCGCTTGCAGATATTCTGCCGAGTCTTTCATGAATCTCTCCCTCCTCGTCTACCTTGTGTCATGCAATGCACTCGCATGTTACGCGTCCGGCCTGGCTTTTTCAATTACATTCAACACACCACTCCAATATGTTGTTTATAGTTGGGATACAGGCAGGTGCGGTCCTGAGCGCCCGCAAAGGCAAGTTGGGAGATTGTAGTCTGAATTGCCGCTTTACACGTGGGGCCAATTTTATCCGTTCAGCCTTCCTTCTTCATTTGTCCAACAGACAGACGATTGCAGCTTTCCACATGGCAAGATGGGGGCCGCAGGAAAAACCAATGGTCCTCTCGATTGAAAGAAGCATAGAAAACAAGAAACATGAGATTCAGTTCTCGGAGATTGATGCTCAGGGCGAGCAGAACCTCAATGAATTTCCGGAGGGATTCAAGGTCCGGTACAACTGCAACTGGAGGGGCCGGGCGGATTCGAACCGCCGACCTAGAGTTTAGGAAACTCTTGCTCTATCCAACTGAGCTACGGCCCCTGCCTGAAATTCAGGTTAACATACCGTGAAAGAATTCGGGCAAGCTCGAAGGCAGGGCGTTCGTCAAACACCGCTTCAAGCCGCGCTCCCGCAGCCTCATTTTGAAAGGATGGAAACCGGCTGGGGATCGGACACATCCATGCGCGCTCCGCATGCCGGACAATACACCGCACCAGCATGGTCGAGCACCGAGGGGACCGTGCGGAATGCACGGCAGCACCGCGGACATTGGACTTTGACAATTTGTATCAAAATGAAAGAACCTTGGCTGGAAACTGGAATAGCTGCTCCTTTCAGTCATCTAGCGGGCGATGCCGCTCCCCGCCACCACTCGCGCCACCGCCAGCATGGCAATGGCCTGGGCGGAAGGGTCCCGAAGTGCTTGAGCACGGGCTAAAGCGTTCACTGAATCGACCTCCGCTGCTGCTTCACTCACTTCCTCAACAACAGCCGCTGTGTCTTGTTCCGGAGCACGAGCTTCCCAAACTTCATCGACCGCCGCAAATGCCATGTCAAAATACTTTTTGGCTTGCTGCTTGTCCCCTGAAGTTCCGGCGGCAAAGCCGTGTGCCGCGGCTTCCCGGGCGCGTTCGCTTGCCGGCAAGTCTCTTAATTGATCGGTGTGGTCGGAACCGTTATCTCTCATCGCCTCCAGCACTGAGACGCTCTCCAGCGGCGGACGCTCAATCTGGCCCGGCGCTCCGTTCTGGGCGCCCCGCACGGTCGAACTCGCCACAATGTCGCTGCTCAAGGCCTCTTGAAAATCCTTTTCTCCCAGGGCCTGCTTCATCGCGCCCACGGTGATACTGATCGCCAGCGTTCGCAGCCCCGTGTCATCTAACTTTCCCAGCCATTCCAGCAGATCCAAACCCGCATCCTTCGCATCCTCTTTTTCCACTTCGCCGCTCATTCGTGCGTACATGGCGGCAAAGTTTTCTGCCTCGGATGCATTCTCCCGTGAATCGGGCAACGAGTTGAACATCTGCTCGAACTGTTTTTGAGACCATGCCGATTTTGTTCCCTGGGCTTCCATGGTCGCCATCAATGCCCTGGATGCCACAATTTTCTTCTTCAGCGCGCCAGCCAATTTCCTGGAAACAAGATCCAGCGTCTGCTTTTTGCACGAGGTAACTGCGCCAATCAGTGACTGTTCCGCAGCTACAACAGAATCTTCTGATAAATTTTCAACAAAGCTTTGTGCCGCTTCACAATCCGCCTGCCCGCTGGCCATCAGTGAGATCGCAGGCGTCTTCCCCGCTTGAATCAGTTCGGATTCAATGCGCACGCCTTCATGCCATAACGCTTTGGCGATCTTCGGGTCGATCGGGAATATCACATTTGCAGCAGTTGCCAACACCCTCAAACGGTCCTGCGGATCAGGCTGTGGCAACGCCACCGCCATATTGACTGTGTCCAGGACAAATTTCTGTTCCGGAGATAATTTTCTGGCGGCGGCTTGCGGCGCTTTGCGCGAAGGTTTCGCCCCTGTCGCCGTGCTCGCTCCCTGACCTTCTGCTGACAATGAAACGATCAGCAGAATTCCCGTGATCAATAATATTTTCCTGGATTGCACTCTTCTCGAATTCACTCTCCGCCGGCTTCGTCAGCCTGGCTTCTCAGGGTTCGTCTGGCAATGATATTTTTTTCGGACCCTCTGGAGGACCGTCAAAATCACATTGCCAAGGAATTTAGAGAGCTTACCGGGGGATCTACTCTGGTTCAACGCCAGAAGAGAATTTTTTGTCGCGATGCTTACTCCAGGATTAAGTAAAGGGGCTAAGCTGCCTGTGGAATCCAACACAGTCTTCGGCAGGTTGAAAAGCAGTCTTGCCGCTATGCTCCTTCCGCGGCCCTCAGTTCGCTCACGATTTCTGCAGCCGCCTTGCGTGCTTCCGCAACCTGATCTGGAGGAAAAGAAATTGCTCCTACCCGCGCATGGCCGCCCCCGCCGTAGCGTTCACATATCTTGGCGAGGTTCATCATATTGGTCTTTGCCGTCCATGGATTCGATCCCACAGCGACTTTCACTCTGAAGCTGCTGCTGCTTAAACCCACGCTGTAGACCGACCCGGGATGCAAGTAGTACGGAATGAATTTGTTATACCCTTCCAGGTCGTAATCCGTGATGTCGAAATAAATGGTCTGGAACTTACATTCCGCACGTTGTTTCAGAATTTCAATTGATTTACGGTGCCGTTCCATCAAAGGCGGGACCAGTGCTGCGACAAAAGGTTCCTGGATGACTTGAGCCAGATCTTCGCGTACCAGCAGCGGTATCAACCGCGACGAAAAAGTAGGATCGCTGGTGGATTCCACCACCATAGTAAGCTTCAATGCCGGCTCCGCCATTTCCACCGCCATCTTCGGACTGTCAAATTGGGCGCCGTCAATAATATCGGCCCATGCCACTAACTCGGCCACGGCTTTCGTATTAAATCCAAATTTCTCCTGGGCCACATGTGCCAGAAATTTGGTGCATGATTTGTAGTGGGGATCATAGAACTTCTGTGATTTCTCACTTCGGCTGTAATGCTCCGCGTCCTCAGGGCTCAGGAATGCGCTTTCGTGGTGATCAAACCACCAGGTAATCCTGGGAGAAGGCGAGTACTTAAAATCAACAATCGCGTTCTCATCGCCGTCAAAGTCGGATTCATTGAATAGTGACCCGGCACGATGTACCAGGCCCGTGAACTGGAACTCTGCGTCTTTTTGGATGCGCTCCTGATAAAAACGTGAGAACAGGGCTGCAGATGCTGTTCCGTCAAAGCATTTGTAATGATAAAAAACTCTTACTTTCACTCCGCCCTTCCCTCGCTCCCCGCATTACACTGCAAAGCTTACACCAGTAAATAACGAACTGTGACGTCCCCGGATCTTGGATCTTACGGCCCACCGCCGCGGGACAACGGTCCCTTATTTCACAACAGCGAAAGGCTGCCGGTTGAAAATACCCTGCACGCCTGCTCAGCGGTAACAGCTATTTGTAAATTGAATACTGTTCTGATGGTTTTAGCAGCTTGATGGTGATGTCATGACTCGGCAAACTGATGTCGTAATCCTCACCGTAAGTTTTGAATCCGGGTGCAATAACCTGCACTCTCAGTTTTCCGTAGGGAATCCCGTTCACGTTGGCCTTGCCGTCTTCATGAGTCTTTAATTCCAATCCTTCAGATTTCTGGTGTCCATGTTTGTCCACGGGATGCAAGACAATCTCCGCGTTCCGCACGGGTTTGCCATTGCTGTCCTTAACGATGAGAAACTGAAGCGACGCAGATTTTTGCTGCGCCAGCACCGTTACTCCCAGAACCAGCGCCAGAACCACCAAACCTCTGAAATTGCTCATCTTGGCATTCTACTCGCAGTCTGGATTCAGTTGGTAGGCATCGGAAAAGATTGGCTCAATCGCTCCTGGAATTACTGTAGATTGCACCCGCATTTGAGTGCTGGTTGCTGGTTGACAATTTGTGATATACAGAGGGCATCGCAATGGACATCCCCAAAGTTACTTTAGTAATTGGAACTCTTCTGGCAATCGGCGGAGCCGTCTGTTTTCTGGCTCTATTTGGACAGACCCAATCCGACGCCATACGCGCGGTCGGCTCAGCTTCGTTTTCCCTGGGCATCCTCATCGTTGCTGCTGGAGTGTACTTGCAGGCCCGGCGAATCCAGGGCCAGTACGAAACTCCTGTCCTTAAAAGCAAGAAAACAGAACGGTTATGCTCACAATGCAATCGAGAGCCGTCGCTGGTCTTCTGCCGCGTCCATGTCTTGCGCCTTTGCTTGAATTGTTTTGAGAAGCACGATGACGGCACAAACTGCTCCTATGTGCCTGCCCGGCGCGCTACAGCCGCCTATAAGTAAGTCGCCCTGCCAATCCACTCTTTCTCCCCGTTACTAAACGAGGGGGCCGGAAACGGTACTTTCGTTACTTTGATCCGGCTTTACCCCTAAGGTACACCTATGGGAGTTCCGAAGATTGTCTCAGGTGACGAATGGGGAAAACTCTCAAGAATTACGGTCTTGAGGCCGGCAATCGATCTGCTTTAGTCCAGCGGGGGTCGGCCCGGGCTCGTGGCTTCACTTTGATGGAGTTGATGATCACTGTGGCCATTGTCATCATTGCCACCTCCATAGCCGTTCCTCTGGTGCAGAACGCCAGCAAAACGCTCAAACTCCGCAGTGCGGTTGTCTCTCTCAGCGGAGCCATACAATCTGCTCGTTATCAGGCCATATCTCATGGCTATCAATATCAGCTGGTTATGAGCGCGGCAGCCTCCACGTACCAGCTCCAGGGTAATCCGACAGGCACGGCCTGGGCCAACGTGGGGGGGGCGATTCCTTTGTCTGGATCGTCGGTCGCGGCGAAGATCAATGCCGACACAACTTTGCTTTTTCACCCCAGTGGGCTCGTGCAGGCCACAACTGGTGCTCAGACTTTCAATCTGACTTTTACGGGTTCCACGGAAACATTTACGGTAACAAACTATGGAAAGATCACGGTTACACCGTAGGGTGCGCTGCTCACGCGGCTTCACCCTAATCGAAGTCATGTGCGCGGTTTTCATCCTTGCCTTCGGCCTGTTGGCCGCAGCCTGGGTGATGAACAAGATGAACCTGAATACCAGCCAGTCGCGCTATATGAACGATGAGTCCTTGTTGACCTCCGAAAAACTCGAGGATCTGAATCGCTATCCCTCGATTGATCCGGCTATGGTGGCTGGAGGCAGCCTCACCGCCGACCTGTCACAGACAAATACTGTCGGCGCTGTGACCCAATTGATTGACTACTTCGATCAGGTCCAAATTTCCACCAACAACGGTGTCTCCACCGAAATCACCACGGGCAAGAGCGGAGGACAAAACGGTTACTGGACAATTAACCACACTCCGAACGGACAGGCGTCATCGCAATTTGTTGTTGGCAATCCACCCACTCCCAGCGGTGACATGCTCGTCTTCAGGCGGCGCTGGCTCATCGAACAAAATGTTCCCGTCAACGGCGTCAGACGCATTACCGTCCTGGTCACATTGCAGACGCCGTCAGCCGGAGCAGCAGCCGGTTCATTTCAAACCAGTATGGTGCGCCCATGAAAACCAGAAAACATTCGTTTCTTGCTCCTCCAACCGTTTCGCGAAAATCGTCAGGTTTTTCACTGGTGGAATTGTTGGTCGCCATGTTTATCTTCGTGATCATCAGCGGGGCAGCCATTCGCCTTGTTCAGAAGCACGCACCCATGGCCACGGCTCAGCAGAACCAGGCAGGGCTTAATTTCACCATGCGCAATGCCGTCACGCAGATGCAGGTGGATGTTGTGAATGCCGGTACGGGATATTATGCCGGAGCAAATATACCCTCTTGGCCTATTGGCCTTACCATCCTCAACTGTGGCGATATCGTCAATGGGTGCAATGCAATGACCGGCAACGCCACATGCTACAACGCAGTCACCCTCACTTATGGCCAGAGCTGTTTTGATCAGTTGAATATCATTACCACTAATCCGGCGGTCAATCCGTCTCATTCCAGTGACAACACCGGCATAGCTTGCGCTCACACTGACACCAGCACCGCCCTGTACGCCACCCCGACTGGAACCGACACTCCGGCTACGCTTGCCGCAAATTTCCGTTCCGGCGATGAGCTTTTATTGGTCAAGAGTGATGGCTCGCAGATGACCGTCGTGATTCTCACCGCCAACGGGGTTGTCAACGGAGGCATGGTGCAGCTTGCCCATTCGGTAACAAACTCGGATGGGACTAACACCAGCGACCCCTACGGAATCGCAAACAGCACAGATGCAAGTACATTGAACAGTAACGGTACAAGTAAGCTGGGAACACAATTCTGTCCCAGCGACTGGATTCTCAAACTGTCCGTGATCAACTACTCGGTGAATGCGGCCAACAATGCCAACCCACAACTCGTCCGCTCAATCAATGGCGCCAACCCCGTCGTGATCGCTGACCAGATCATCGGCTTCAAGGTTGGGGCAATGACGTGGAATACCACTGCCAACGACGATCAGGCCACCTATCTGTTCAATGCTCCCGCAGCCTCACCCGCCAACGGATGCGCGTCAAATTGTGGTTTTCAGAACGATTGGTCCCTGGTTCGGTCCGTGTTGGTTTCAGTGATAGGTCGTACTGCTTCAACCCCGGCGGATCCGTTTCGTAATTCCTTTGACGGCGGACCTTACAAGGTTCAATCCGTCTCTGTCGTAATCAATCCCCGCAATCTCAGTATGAATGATCAGTGAGGGAGGTTCAAATGCAACATAATAAGATGCATAAGATAAAAGGCTTTTCCGGAAAGCGGCACCGCGGTCAGAAAGACCAGCGCGGCGTCGCCCTGCTCGCGTCCTTGCTCCTGCTTTTGTTGATGACCGGTCTGAGCGTGGCCATGGTGATGTCTGTCCGCTCCGATCTCCTGATCAACGGCTACTACAGGAACTTTCGCGGCTCATTCTATGCTGCTGATTCAGGGCTCAACATTGCCCGGCAGAGCATTCTGAACCAGATCGGCGCAGACCTGGCGACTCTCGGTGTTGGCTATAACCCCGCGACCACCGTCCCTCTTTCTGCCAGTGAAGATTCAACCATTCAGGCTGCTCTCATCAGCACTTACGGTTCGGGTTATCAGTCCATCAACACAGGAAACGCCTCTGGATCCTGGCCGGAGAAATACAAGATTGCCGCTGCCACTTTCACTTTTCTGCAATGTGTGCCCTTGAACGCGACCGGAACGTGTGCCGCTCCGGTGGGTTCTCCCACCGGCTACAGATACATTTACAATTACTCGCTCACTGCAACAGGACAGGCACAGGGCAATGAGGCAACTACTCTGACTGATGCAGGCAGCGTCTTCGTCAATGCCTCCGGCGCAGGCGCCACCGCCCAAACCAGCTTTGCCGCCTGGGGCATGTTTATCAATACATACAACGTCTGCGACGGCAGCAGCCTGGTTCCAGGCACCATATCGGGCCCCGTGTTCACCAATGGCTCGTGGAATTTCGGCACTTCGGGTAAGTACATCTTCACTGATCCGGTAGGACAAAACGGCACGCAGGCAGGTTATCAGTTCGGTAGTGGCTGCGATCAGATTGCTGGCCCTTCCGATCAGAAAGGCGGCACCACCATTGCCCCTACCTTTCAGGATGGATTTAAACTAAACCAGCCAAAGGTCCCGCTGCCACCCAACGACTATAACCAGGAGCGTGCGGTGCTCGACGGTAAAGGTAACGGTGGATCTTCTGTTTCCAAATCGGACCTCAATACCAATCTGCGTGGCGCGAACAAGGCCGCGTATCCCATTGCCGGCGCCAACTCAGGCGTCTTTCTGCCGTATACCGTGGATTCCCACGGCAACGCTACGTTCACCGGTGGCGGCATCTATGTGGAAGGCGGCGCCAGCGTGAAGCTTTCCACTAGTGGATCGACTGCACAGGTTTACACCATCGTCCAGGGTGGAAACACCAGCACCATCACCATTGACGACACGGCCAACACCACCGTGTTCACGTCTGGCGGCAACACCGTCACCATCAGCGGTGTCCCCGCCATGAGGGATCCTGCAACCGGAAACGTTGTGGGCGACGACACCATGCTCTACGTAAATGGCAGCATTACGTCATTGTCCGGTCCTGGTCAGGGCGTACCAGCCATTCAGGATGGTACCGCGCTAACCATCACCGCAGCCTCCAGCGTAACCATTACCGGCGACATCCTGTACAAAACCGAACCCGTCACCCTGACTCAAACCACCGTAAATGGCCAAACCGTACCTGCTGACACTCTCATACCAGGTAACAACAAGGGGCAGGCTCTGGGCATCTTCACTGCCACCGGTGATATTGATCTCAACAACGGCCAGGCTAACGGCAATCTGGAGATAGACGCTTCCTTGGCCACTCTCTGTGACCCCAGTGGCGCTTGTGGACAGAGCGGAGGCGGTAGCGGCGGTTTGACCAATATTGGAAATCCGATTAACACGTTGAGCATTGTCGGTGGTCGCATCCAGAACGACATCAAGAACATCAACACCACTACCCGCAATGTATTCTTTGACCGCCGTTATGGGCAGGGGTTTTCACCGCCCTGGTTCCCCTCCACAAACGTCACCATAGCCCCGGGAACTCTGCCAACCTTTACTACATCGGTTTCCCGGACCCAGTGGGTTAACACAACCTCGTACAACTGAGAACCAAAGCCAGTACCTTTTCAGGGCGGTCGTTTCCAACGGCCGCCCTTTGATTTATCCGGCCTGCTCTCGCGGGCTGCCGGCTCCCTTTTCCTGCAACATGACGGTTGCCGTCAGCACCGCAAGAATTCCCAGCTCTTGCGGCCAATGCAGCGGTTCGTGAATGAAGACTGCCGCAAGAATCACTCCGAAAACTGGCTCCAGGCAACTGGTTACCACCGCGCGCGTAGGATCCAGGTATTTCAGTCCGTGAAAATAAAGCACATATGGCAGCAGCATGGAGAAACAGGCAAAGGCAAACAGGAATGCCCATTGTCCCTGGGTATAGTCGCTCGCTGCCAGGCGCCACGGCGGATTCAACACCAGCCACAGGACTCCAGAACTAAGCAATGCATAGCTCATGATTTTCAGTGGATGGTTGCGCTCCACCAGGTCCTGGGCCCCTATGTTGTAAAAGGAAAAGGAGAATGCAGCCAGCAAGGCTGCTCCCGCTCCCGCGCGGTTCAGCTTTGTGCCTGAGGCGAAGAACCCGATCACCAGGGCCACGCCGGCTAATGCCAGAAGCACCGCGAAAGCGCGCTGCCATGTCGCACTCTGCCGGCCACGGGCCACCATGAACAGCAACACCCAAACGGGCGCTGTGTATTGCACGGTAATGCCGAGCGCCACAGTGGTCTTCTCGACCGCCCAGTAATAGAAGAAATTCGAACCCGCCAAACCCAGCGTTCCAATCAGCGCTGAGAGCACAAGATCGCGGCGGCTGATCTTGAATATGCCAGGGCCATCGCGCAATAGCAGATACGCCACTAGCAGTAGCGCGGCAAAGCTCGTTCGCGTCTGGGTCAGCACTAGCGGGGAAATCAGCGAGCGGCCGCCAAACAGGTGCCCATTGAAGACTGCCTTGCCCACTGTGGCTGCTGCAGCCCAGCACACTGTGGCTGCTGCAATCAGAAAGTAGCCCTTCCACGGATGAGCTTTGAGAGTGGGTGCCGCGGCGCCCGGGGGGTTATTCTGCAAGCATTTGTTCCAGTTGCTCCGGATCAAAACCGATCATCACCTGGTCGCCAACAACAATAGTCGGAGTTGACCGGCTGTTATATTTCCGCACCAGTTCAAAAACTGCTTGTTGGTCGCTCGAAACATCTTTCACTTCAAAATCAGCGCCTCTCTCCGAGAGGAAGGCCTTGGCCGCATAACATGGTGGTCAGCCCGGCTGGCTGTATACAATGACTTTTTTCTGTGACATCAGCAGGTTCTCCCTTTTGTGTGCTTTGCCTTTCAGTCGATTTCTCGTAATCGCTTGCTTAACGTTTATTGATGGATCGCTATTTCTGTCGTGATCGCTGCCGTGCTCTTCAGCATCGCGGAAACGGAACAGTATTTTTGCTCAGAAAGACTCACTGCATCCTCAACTGCCTTCCGCGTAACTTGTCCGGAAACTGTATAAATCAGTTTGATCCGGGTGTAAACCGTCGGCGGTTCTTTGGCTCTTTCTGCTTCCGCGCGTACGGAGAGTGCTATAAACGGTTCCCGCTTCTTCCGCAGGATGCTGACCACGTCCGTGGCAGTGCAGGCACATAAGCCCATCAGGACCAGTTCCATGGGACCAGGGGCGGTGTTCTTGTCTCGGTCCGCATCCACCACCATGGCATGCCGGCTGCTGGCGCTGACCACAAAGCGTTGTCCATCGATCCAGTTTAACGTTGCTTCAACCACGTTTGCATCCTTTCATCGTCTGTTGTCCGTCTGCGGTTCGGGGTGGATAAGAACTTTGAACAACTCTGGCGCTACCTGCTTGAAACGGATTTCCAGGGCCGTGGAAACATCATGCACACGCCAGAGTGAGAGATCATCGGGCATGGTGCAATGGCAAGACATGTAGACTTTCCCCCGGACCCGCTTAATCTCCATATCATGCATGTCCATGATTTCCGGAAATTCCCGCACGATAGGCTTGAGCCGGATTTCCAGGGCCGCGTCCCGGGAAATCTTCTCTCCCGGCTCAATCGTAGCCGGCTCGCTCTCAATGTGCGTCAGGATGGTGGAGATTTCCGGTACTTCTTTCCGCATTTCCGCCTCTACGCTGGTGGCCAGGTCGTGGGCTTGTTTCAGGCTCAAATTCTCGTCCAGTTCCAGATGCTGCTCCACATGGAGTCGGCCGCTCAGGTCCTGCACGCTCACATCGTGTACGTTGAAATTGTTGCGTGCCGCCACCGCCCGGATGCGATCAAAAATATTCTCATGCGCCGTCTCCCGCGGGATGGAGTGGATGACGACGTCCGAGTCCGGCAGGATTTGATGCACCGACGCGGAAATCTCCGCCACCACCTGGCCTGAACGTTGAAAGGTCACATTGCGCGCCAGCCCAACGTTTAAATCGGCAAAGTAGCGGTTGCCTGCCCGTCGAACTCGCACTCGCTCCACTTCGATGACTCCATTGATCTTAAGGGCTGCATCCATGATGCGTCCTCTGTATCCCGCTGGCGCCGCATCCAGCAAGGCATCTATGGTCTTTCGGGCCAAACGCCAGCTTACGTAGACAATCACCACAGAAACGATCAGCGCCGCAATCGCGTCGGCCTTGACCAGCCATGGCTGCCGCAGGTATTCCCCTGCCAGCGCTAATCCCAGGCCCAGTGCCACCACGGCGCTCGAAAAGATGTCTGTGCTGAAATGCAGGGCATCGGCTTCCAATGCCTGGCTGTCATATTTCCGCGCAATCCGTCTCAGCGCCTTGGATCGCCACCAATCCACTGCCATAGATGCGATCAGCACCAAAAATGCGGCTACGCTGGGCTCGATCGTCACGGGATGATGTCCACTGAGCCTGCGCGCCGCCTCCCACACAATCCAGATGCACGTGAGTAGCAACAATCCTGTTTCCAGGAAGGCTGAAAAATTTTCGACTTTCCCGTGGCCGTACTGGTGTTCGGCATCCGCCGGTTTGTCCGACACGCGAACGGATAGCAGTGTAATGAATGCAGCCAGGAGATCAAGACCGGCGTGTGCCGCCTCGGATAGAATGCCCAGGCTGCGCGTCGTCAAGCCTACGATTACCTTCAGAACCGTAATCGCCAGGGCCGAGAGCAATGAATTCAGCGCCACCAGGCGCTTTTCCGATCGCATGCTCTCCAGCATCGGATTCACTTCGGAAGTTGACACAACTCATTCTAGCAATTTCCCCCGCACCTTACGGTCCCTTCAAACATGGACCCGGAGTCAGGAAGCAGTCTTAAAACCGCAAAATGTTGGGCAGTTGTTGTGTTACGATGGCTGGCTCTCCTGCTATCATCGCACTGTAGAAAGGCATGTTACATGATCCGATATTTACCAGGTCTTATGCTGCTTGCTGTGACCGCCTGCGGCGCACAAATGGCGGCCAGGCCACAGTCTCAGCCGCCGGCTGCCAAGGCAGCCCCTCAGGCCGGCGCACAAGCTGCCTCTCCGGACGCTTCCGCCTCCGTTCCTCCCACAGCAGCTATCATTACTGTGAAAGGCGTTTGCCCTGCCGGTACCGCAAAAACTACCCCGGCCGCGGCCTCCGCTGGGCCCTGCACCACCACTGTGACCAAGGGGCAATTCGAGAAGTTGCTGAATGCTTTGAATTCGTCAAATCAAGCGATAGCTCCTGCCATGCGCCGCAATCTGGCTCAGGCCTATGTTGAGCTTCTGGCCTATGCGCAGGCCGCTGAAAAGGCTGGGATCGATAAAGATGCCAAATTCATAGAAGTCATGCGTCTGGTGCGCATGCGCACCTTGGCAGATCTCTACCGTCGGGAATTGGAAGAAAAATATCGCAATCCGCCGGAATCGGATATTCAGGCTTATTACACTCAGAATCTGTCGCGCTACGAGGAGATTAAGCTCAGCCGTATCTTTATTCCCGCTAAAAACCCGTCGGCTCAAAACAAAGATGATTGGGAAAAAAAGGCTGCGCAGTTGGCCACGGATATTCACGACCGCGCCGCTAAAGGCGAGGATCTGGAAAAGCTTCAGAAAGAAGCCTATACCACTTTGGGACTGACGATCAGCCCGCCAAGCACCGTCGTGGGTGCGCGGCGCAGAGGCATGCTCGCTCAACCGGAAGAACAGGAACTCTTTGCCCTGAAGGCTGGCGATGTTTCCAAAGTAGAACAGGAGCCGGCTGGCTACATCATCTACAAAGTAGAGAGCCGGCAGACGTTGCCCCAGGAGCAGGTGAAAGATGAGATTTCGCGCGAGCTTTTCCGCCAGAAGTTGGATGCTCAACTAAAATCTGTTACAGGATCGGTTCAGTCTGAATTCAATGATCAGTACTTCGGCCCCCCGGCGACTCCCCCAGGTGCGGCCCTGGGAACGCTTCCGAAAGGCCCGGCAGGGTCGACGCCTCGCCCCGCTCCAGGTGGAATGCAACCGCCACCCAAAACGCCGCCCCAATGACCTATGGTCGAAACCACGCAGTCAGCTAAACACGCTGATTCTGCCAGTGACTCTGCGCAAAAACCGACCGTCCTGATCACCGGAGTCTCGGGCAATCTGGGGCTCCGGTTAGTCGAGCTTTTACGCGGCTTCAAACTGGTCGCAGTCGATATTGCTCCTCCAAAGTCCTCTGCTGGATTCGCTCACTTTGAAAAAATCGATCTGGCGGAAGAACGCTCCTGCAATCAGTTTCTGGAACTCATGCGCGCCTACCGCCCGGAAGCCGTAGTTCATCTGGCTTTTGTGGTTGACCCGTTGCGAACCGGAATGCTCGATCACCAGCAAATGTGGCACTTCAATGTCGCAGGCACGGGTCGCGTGATAGAAGCCATTGCCGAGTATAACCGCATGCTTGGAGGGATTTACCGGTTCATTTACCCCAGCAGTGTCTCTGTCTATGGTCCCAATTTGTCCCGGCCGGTTTCGGAAGACGCTCCATTACAGGCCCACACTCTTGCCTGCGCGCTGCACCAGCGTGAGGCCGATCTGACCGTTCAGACCCGCGCTCATGCCATGAAATGCAAGACCTATATCTTGCGCCCGGCCATCTTTGTTGGCCCCATGGCCCAGAATTATTTATTGGACGTCCTGCGCGGTGTTCCTGGTGGAAAAAGCGCCCTGGCGGATCGAATGCGGAGACGCAATAAGCGGCTGCCCCTGCTGCTCCCTTCGGGCGGCGATTACCTGGAACATAAATTCCAATTTGTCCACGTGGATGACATGGCTCGGCTGATAACTCATATTTTTGGCCGGCGCCAACCCGACCCGCAACTCAGCATCTTGAATGTTGCCGGACGCGGCGATCCAATCACTCTGCAGACATGCGCTCGCATCGCCAACGCCCGCATCAAACGTCTTCCATCGCGCACCGTCTGCCGCCTCCTCTTGCGCCTGTTATGGGACCTGGGGATTTCAGGCGTGCCCCCGGATGCCTTTCCCTACTTGCTCGGCTCTTACACCATGGAAACTGCCCGGCTACGTGTATTTCTAGGCGATTCTTACCGTCAGGTCATTCGTTACACCTGCGAAGAAGCTTTGCTGGACATGTTTGCCGCCGAGCAGCACAATCAGCAGCTTGCCACCGCGCAGCCGACTTGATCTGATCACCGTTTCAGCCCTCGATAGAGTCCTGCAATCCCAAACGTATACCTGGTCCAACTCACGTTCTCGAATCCCGTCGCTTGTATTCTCTGAATCATCTCGGGCGGTGGAGGAAAGCGCCCTACAGAAGCCGGCAGGTATTCGTAGGGCCCTTTTACACCGGAAATCAAGGTGCCGATTCGCGGCAGGATTTTTCTGAAATAAAAACCATAGAGTTTTCCCAGCATGCCCCCGGGCTCGCTGAAATCAAGGATGCCAAACTCGCCGTCGGGCTTCAACACGCGGTAAATCTCTCGTAAGCCCGCGTCGTAGTTGGCCAGATTACGAAACCCAAATGCCGAAACCACCAAATCCACGCTGCCATCGCGCAGCGGCATGTGCAGGGCATCGGCCTCCACCGCCTGAATGTTGCGCGCCTGGAATTTGGTCCGCCCCTGTTGCAGCATCTGTGATGAAAAATCCAGCGCCATGATACGAGGGCTCGCGCCCGCCGCCCGCAAAGCGACCGCCATATCGCCGGTGCCGGCGCACAGGTCCACAACCGATGCGTGCTCTCGCGCCAGAATGTGAATAAATCTTCGCGCCGTCCTCCGCCACCACAGGCGGTCCACATTCATGGAGAGAGTGTGATTTAACAGATCATAACGTGGTGCAATCTCATCAAACATCTGCCGCACGGCTCGTGCCGCAGATTGCTCGTCAGTTGCTCCGGCCGGGCTGGAACCCGGCAAAGCAGTTCGATTGTTTGTCGTTTGGGGCATTAAGAAATCTGCCGATGAGGGAAATTACCAAATTCTTCGTAGCTGCGGTCAAGTGTTGATCACCGCCCTTACGGCTTTCTCAACGATGGCGTGATCCACGCCACCCACAATCTTCACCTGGCCAATCTTCACTGGCAGGACGAAATGGATCGTTCCCGCGACTGTCTTTTTGTCGGACGTTAATCTGGACATAATCTCATTGGTATTTGCTTTCACCGCAGGCAGCGGACCATAACTGTAAATGGCCGCTTGGATTTGTTGTGCGATTGATTCCGCACACAATCCGATGTCCCTGGCAATCTCTGTTGCTGCAATCATTCCCAATGCAACTGCCTCACCATGCAACAACTGCGTATAACTTGTCCCCGACTCCAATGCATGGCCAATGGTGTGCCCGAAATTGAGGATGCGCCGCAGTCCTGACTCGCGCTCATCTGTCGCCACCACGTTGGCCTTGACCCGAATTGAGTCAACAATGACCCGTTCGAGTGCTTTTCCCTCAGATGGACGGATCTTCCTGGAGTGCCGCGCCATGAAATCAAAAAGTTCACGGTCACGGATAACTCCACATTTGAGCGATTCAAACAATCCGGCCCTGAACTCTTTCTCATCCAGTGTTCCTAGAATTTCAGGATCAACCAAAACTGCCGCAGGCTGATGAAATGTGCCAATCATGTTTTTCCCTGCACGCAAATTGACCCCTGTCTTGCCGCCTATGCTCGCATCCACCTGGGCCAGCACCGTAGTTGGAATCTGGACCACGGGAAGCCCGCGCATAAAGATTGACGCCAGGAAACCCGCGCTATCACCCACCACCCCGCCCCCAAACGCCACAACCAGGGTCTTGCGGTCGGCTCCGGCCTCCACCATCTGCTCTGCGAGTTGCTCCACGGTGTGCAGCCTCTTCGCCGGCTCGCCATCGTTCATCTCCAGCACCTGGTAGCTCAGTCCTTCACGTTTGAATGACTTCTCAAGCTGTTCACCCCAATGCCGCCTCACGGTCGGCGAGGTAATCACAAACACTGAGGAGTTCCGCGAAGGCAGGTGCTGCCGCAAAAGCCGCCCTGCACGCGCCAGCAACCCCGCGCCCACCATCACGTCATAACGGTTCTTCTTGAGTTTGACCGGGATCTTCTTCACTGGGAAGGATGATAAATCAAGCAGCGTTTCTTCGTGTCCTCGTTGTGATCTTGCTCTTCCTCCGTAGAACGAATCGTCAAGTTGCTTTTGCTGTTGCTTTTGCTTTTACTAAACACTAAATACTGATTACGGGTCCTATGAAAAAACTGCCGGAACGAGTGGACTTTGTTG
This sequence comes from Candidatus Angelobacter sp., assembly GCA_036522115.1. Lineage (GTDB taxonomy): Bacteria > Acidobacteriota > Terriglobia > Terriglobales > Acidobacteriaceae > Angelobacter. Next base: position 14,090 of record DATDGL010000131.1, on the reverse strand, counting down.
TCGTCGGTGCGGGGGTGGCCGGACTGCGAGCGGCCATCGCTCTCGCTGACGCCGGCCGCGTCCTCGTGCTAAGCAAACAGGAACTCACCGAATCGGCCACTCAATATGCCCAGGGCGGAATTGCCGTTGCCCTCAGCGATGAAGATGAAATCAGTCTTCATCTTCAAGATACCATCGCTGCCGGGGATGGCATTGTCAATCCGGAAGCAGCCCATGTCCTGGTCGAGGAAGGGCCGGATCGCATCCAGGAACTCATCGCCTGGGGTACGCAATTCGACCGCAGCGGCACCAGGCTTACTTTTACTCGCGAGGCCGCGCACAGCCGCAACCGCGTTCTCCATGCGCATGGTGACTCCACCGGACGTGAAATCGGTCGCGCGCTCCATGCCAAAGCTGCCAGCATTCAGAACATCTCGTTCTCGGAATTTGAATTCACTTCCGGCCTGATTCTCGATGGAGGACAAGTCTGCGGAGTGGAGCTGATCTCGCCCGCGAGCGGGCGCCATGAGGTCAAAAGCTCAGCCGTGCTCCTGGCCACCGGGGGCGCAGGGCAAATCTACTCCAACACCACCAATCCTGCGGTAGCCACGGCCGATGGTGTGGCCATGGCCTTTAGCGCGGGCGCGGAAATCAGCGATATGGAGTTTGTGCAATTCCATCCCACGGCGCTTTATGTGAAAAAGGCGCCTCGATTTCTTCTTTCTGAGGCCCTGCGCGGGGAAGGCGCCGTCCTTCGCAATGCTGAGTTGCAGCGATTCATGCATAAGTATCACGATCTGGGTGATCTGGCGCCACGCGATGTCGTCGCTCGCGCCATCGCCCATGAACTGGAAGTTTGCCGCTTGAAGGAACCGGTGGTCTATCTGGACATGACCCACCTCAAGGAAGGGCACATCAAGGCTCGTTTCCCCCGCATCTATCAGACTTGTCTCAAACACAACGTTGACATCACCGTGGATCTGGTGCCCATCCGGCCTGCCGCCCACTATCTGATGGGCGGTGTGCGGACGGATCTGACCGGGCGCAGCAGCCTTCCCGGTCTTTATGCCGCAGGCGAAGCTGCGTGTACCGGAGTCCACGGTGCCAATCGGTTGGCCAGTAACTCCTTGCTCGAAGGATTGGTGTTCGGTGCGCGCGCCGGACAAGCCATGCGGCAAACTCCCCCAGCCGGGGGCGGCTCGCTAACCACAAAGAACAAGAAAAGCGTGACGCATGAGTCGAGTGCTGAATCGCTAACTTCCAATGATCGCTCCATCTCCTCAAACCCGGCCACAGGCCCTGTCGATCCGGAGAATTTCATCCGTGAGATTCAGCAGCTCATGTGGGCTAAGGTTGGGATTGTGCGTTCGGGAAAAGGGCTGAAAGAGGCGATAGAGAGATTACAGGAGCTGAGTGCTTGTCTGCCTCAACAGATATCGCGCCGTGACCGGGAAGCATGTCACATTCACACCGCAGCTTTGCTGATTGCCCGCTCTGCCCTGGCCAGACTCGAAAGCCGAGGCGCCCATTACCGCACAGACTGGCCGGCCCATGACGATGTAAAGTTCAAGAAGCATTCGGTGCTTGCGGGCAGTCGAATAAGCTTTGAGAATCAGTAGACGCCTCTCCCATCGAAAATTGGGCTGCTTCTTCCCATTCCCGACGACCCGATAACCGGGGCCCCCGACGCGCTCGGTTTAGCGCGGCGCGGTGGTGGTAAGCCGATTTCAGCGCTCCCTGGGTTCTTCCCAATACCGTTCAGGAAAACAGACTGTACTGCCAAGATGTTGGCTTCGTCGTCGCGCTGATTAACCTAGACGCTCTGTCATTCCGAAGCCCCGTTAAGCGGGCGCGCGCTTTCTTCAGCGCGTCCGTAGGGGTGAGGAATCTGCCCCGCCCAAAACTTGTCGCCAGACTGCTGCAAACTATCGCTGCTCGAGAATCTCTCAGGACCACGAAACAGAATGCGCAAGACTTGCTTTTTGCTTTTGCCTTCTTCAATAACTTGATCTTGTTTTTCTCCGTGGTGATCTTTTGATTTTTGGTTGTGGCTCCGCTTACGCTGTGTCTCCGGGCCTCCGCGTCTCCGTGGTGTTCTTTTGATTTTTGGTTGTGGCTTCACTTCGCTGCGCCTCTGCATCCAGGATTTTCGGGTTCCGCGCCATCGATGCCACCACGGACAGTCCCAGCACCAATGCAATCACCACTAGGGCCACCCAGGTTGGAATCTGATATTTCGCTGATAGCAGCATCTTGGCCCCGATGAAAGTCAGCACCACTGCCAGTCCATAGTTCAAGTAGCGAAATAATTTCATCAGACCGGACAACGCAAAGAACAGCGAACGCAGCCCGAGGATGGCGAACACATTTGAGGTATATACGATAAACGAATGACGGCTGATGGCCAGGATGGCGGGAATGGAATCGGTGGCAAACAGCACGTCAGTGGTTTCCACCACCAGCAGAACAATGAACAGTGGAGTGGCGAACCTGCGTCCTTCCTGCAGGACAAAGAAGCGTTTGCCTTCATACTGCTTGGTAACCGGCAAGAACTTGCGCGCGATTCTCAGGACAAAGTTACGTGAGGGATCGACCTTTTCCTCGTCCCCCTCCCGCAGCAACTGCAAACCGCTGTATACCAGGAACAACCCGAACGCGTAGAGAATCCAATGAAAGCGTGTGATCAGCGCTACCCCGGCCAGAATGAAGCCGGCCCGCATGATCAGCGCGCCCAGGATGCCCCAGAACAAAACCGTGCGCTCCTGCTCCGGTGGAACTTTGAAATAACTGAACAGCAGGATGAATACAAAAAGATTATCAACACTCAGCGATTCTTCAATCACGTAGCCCGTGATGAACTCCAGCGCCTTGGCAGCCCCCATCCACCAATGGACAAAAGCGGCGAAGCCCAGCGCCAGCAAAACCCAGGCTGCGCTCGAGATCAGGGCCTGTTTGAAGGAGAGTACGCGCCCACCGCGATTGATGACCGCCAGATCAATGAAGACCAGGACCAGGATGGCCGCATTGAAAATGATCCAGAACAGAAGCATTCGGCAAGGTTGGACGCCACGCTCAATCTAACACGGAGGGCGGGAGCCACGCAGAAAAGCCCGGCTTATGTGAAGAAACCTGCGCGGAAGCTGAAACCAACAACGCCGCCCAAATACCCGTTACGAGCGGGCCGTTCTCTTGAGATGACCCGATTTCTAACTTGACCAAAATGCTGATTGGCCGGTTATGCTCCTCGCAGCCTGGTGCCTCCCGTTCACGAGACGAATCGTTTCCAGCATCACGTCACCGGTGATTTTCAAGCTGCGCCCGCTGAGTTTGTCCATCGTATCCTGCGGAGTGTGCCAGTACGAGTTGTTGTAACCGTAACTGAAGTCGATGAGGTCGGCAACTGGGACACCCAGCTTGGCGAAAGGTTGATGATCGTCCCCAACCGCGTCTTCGCGAGCGAAGAAATGTGACTGGTACCCCAGGCGTTGCGCTGCCTGGAGCACCAACTCCTCCAGCCACGGCGTGGAATTGACGTCCCGCAAGATATCCAGGTCGGCATCGCCAATCATATCGGCCAGCAAGAATGCTTTGATTTTTCCAATGGTTCCATCCTGCTGCCACTTTGCCGCCAGATGACGGCTGCCATAAACACTGTCCGCATCACTCCAATTGTTGATTGCCTCTTCTCCATCTAAAAATGCCAGCCATACGCTGTACCCTTCCAGTTTCTTGCCCCGAAGCTGGTCTGCGATTGCCAGAAGCAATCCCGTGCTGGACCCGCCATCGTTGGCGCCCACAAAATTGTTCCCCTTGGGCGGATACAGAGTGTCAATGTGCGAGCCCAGGACGATGATTCCGTCCTTGGTGCCTTCAAACTTGGCGATGAAGTTCCTCATCGGCAGCTTGCCCGCCGGCGTATCGGCCGTAAAGGCATCTTCTTCCAGATGGTCGGCCTTCAGTTTGTTGCGCAGATATGTCGCAACCTTTTCCTGCCCTTTGCTGCCGGGCCAGCGCGGGCCAAAGGCCACTATCTCCCTCACGTATTGCATGGCGCGTTCGCCATCAACCTGCATTTCCCGGCCCAGCGGTTCGACATTCGCCGCCGGCTGCGCCGCCGGATTACTCGGCTCGGCCGCTTGAGCATTGGTGGAGGGCGGCGCCGTTTTCCAGGAATCACAGCCCAGGATTGCAATCGCCAGCAACAGCAAAACCACAACTTTGGATTTATGGTTTTCGATCCGTGATTTTGAAAGCTGTTTCATCGCCACTCCCGCTTGGCTGTTGATCTTCAAATTACCAACTTGCCAAGTTACCCACTTACCATATTCTTTACTGGGGCCATCATGCCTTCATTCAGTGGAAGCGAACCATCCCTGGCATGTCTGCCTACTGGCCTTGTTCCCTCTTCTGTCTGCGCTTGCGTCGCTGGCTGGGATGAACAAACCACGCTATTCCAATGCTCAGAATGTACAGCAGACACATGGGCGCGGCATAGATGGTCATGTTCATGATATCGGTTGTGGGCGTGAGAACGGCCGCCACCACAAAACATAGAAACACAGCTCCGCGGATGTGTTTGAACAGGAACCGCGCGGTCACCACTCCCATCATGGCGGCAAAACCCAGCACGATGGGCAGCTCAAAAATGAGTGACAGACCCAGGATGATGGTAAGGAAGAGATCTGTATACGTATGGGCCAGCATCATCGGCTTAAAGTCTTTGCTGTAGCCGATCAGGAAATCCAGGGCCACCGGATATACGATTTTGAAACCAAAAACCCCTCCGCCCACAAACAGTCCCACAGACAAGAACATAAAGGGAAGAATGAAGCGCTTCTCGTGACGGTAAAGGCCGGGAGAGATGAACATCCACACTTGGTAAAGAATCACCGGCGATGCGATGAAAATACCCGCAATCAGGCCGATCTTCAGGTAAAGATTGAACGCATCGGTTGGGCTCGTAACCACCAGTTGCGTATCGTATCCATGGTTTCCCAGCGCCTGCTTGATCGGTATGGACATCTTGGCGAAGATGCGGTCCGCATACCACCACCCCGCGCCGAAGCAGATCGCCACGGCCCCCACGGCATAGATCAGCCGCCTCCGCAGCTCCTCAATGTGCTGCAACAGGCTCATGGAGCCCATTTGCCGTTTTTCTTTTTCCTCTGGTTCTACCGCAATATTAGGCATCGTAATCCCGTGGGATGTTCTTGATACGGTCGCTGAGGCGGCTCAGGGCGGCGGTTATGGAGTCCGGGTCATCCGCAGGAGGCAAGATGTTGCTGGTCGCGGAGCTGATGTCCTTGGCGTGCTCCTCAATGGCCTTGGCGTGCTCGTCCAATTCCAGCTTGTGAATTTCGTCGTGGATCTGGCTCTGAAATTCATTACTGGCGCGCTTGAATTCGGCAATGAATTTGCCCATGGTCCGCGCAATCTCCGGCAGCCGCTTCGGACCAAACAAAATCAGGCCCAACAGCACTAGAAACGCTATCTCCGAAAAGCTGAAGTTCATAAATCTCTGGAAGTCAATGATACATTAGGTTTTCCCTTGTTTTGCTGTCCTTTTTACTTGGAAAACGTCATTTAGCATTAGGCGATTTTCGCGGATTGAGCATCTTTAAGGGGGTGTAAACGCGCCCCGGAGGTGTTACTGAAGTCCTGAATTTCGCGCGTAAGGCTTTCTAACGACTGATGTTATACTTTCAATAAGTTACCGCCATTGCGGAAGGAATCTCAATGTCTCGTAGTTCGGTTCGTTCGCCGTTCATCGTTCTTCTGGTCATCCTCATTTGTGGTTTTTTGGGCGTGGGTTTCAGCCAGAGAAATCAGGCCCCGGCAGCCGATGCTGATGTCCGCGACAACCTGCGGCAGTTCTCTGAGGTCTATGACCTCGTCGAGCAGAATTATGCCGAGCCCGTAAACGCAGACAAGGCCATTTACAACGGCGCCATTCCCGGCATGCTGCACGTGCTCGACCCGCACTCCAATTTCTTTGATCCCAAGTCCTATTCAGCGCTGCGTGAAGAGCAGCGCGGCAAATACTACGGTGTGGGCATGACCATCGCCCCGCGCAATAACAAAGTCATTGTGCTCGCGCCCTTTGTCGGAACGCCCGCGTACAAGGCCGGCATACGTCCCGGCGACGTGATTATCGCCGTCGACGGCAAGCCCACGGACAACATGAACGCCGGGGACGTTGCCGACATGCTGAAAGGCGCCAAGGGCACCACCGTCCACATCAGTATCCTGCGTGAAGCTGCAGAAAAACCGCTTGAGTTTACGGTCGTGCGCGATGAAATCCCGCGCGACAGCGTGGACTTGAAGTTTGAGATCCGCCCCGGCGTCGGCTATATGCACATCAGCGCCTTCAATGAAACCACCGAGCACGAAGTGGAAGAAGCGCTGGACCAGTTCGGCGATATGAAGGGTATGATCCTGGATCTTCGCGGCAATCCCGGCGGACTCCTCAATGAAGGCGTCGGCGTTGCCGACAAGTTTCTGAAAAAAGGACAGGTGATTGTCTCCCACCACGGTCGCAGTTCACCGGAAAAGGTCTATCGCGCCAGCCATGGCAATGCCGGCAAGGACTATCCGCTGGTCGTCCTGGTAAATCGTGGAACGGCTTCGGCGGCGGAGATTGTTTCCGGCGCTATTCAGGACCATGATCGCGGCCTGGTTGCCGGAGAAACTACCTTCGGCAAAGGCCTTGTCCAGACTGTCTATCCTCTCTCGGAAAACACCGGGCTGGCATTGACCACCGCCAAGTACTACACCCCCAGCGGCCGCCTGATCCAGCGTGATTACACCGGCGTATCGCTCTATGACTACTATTACAATCGCGAACAGGAACAGAACCCTCCGAATAAGGAAGTACGTCTCACGGACAGTGGACGCACCATGTTCGGCGGCGGCGGCATCAGCCCCGATGTGAAGATTCCTCCCGTCAAGACCACGCGCTTTGAGGATACGCTGCTGCAAAAGTATGCCTTCTTCAATTTTGCCGCCCACTACCTGAATGGCCGCAGCGTTGACAAGAATTTCCAGGTCTCTGACGCCCTTTTGCAGGAATTCAAGAAGTTCCTGGACGCACAAAAGATTCCGTACACCGAACCCGAAATTGCCGAGGGGTTGGATTGGATCAAGTCCCAGATCAAGACTGAGCTGTTCATCGCCCAGTTTGGCCAGCAGGAGGGTTTGCGTGTCCGCGCGGAAACCGATCCTCAAATCATCTCCGCCCTGAACCTGCTGCCCAAGGCCAAAGAACTGGCAGACAATGCAAAGCATGTTCTGGCCCAGCGCGCAGCCGCAGGCGCAGGTGCAGGCGCAGGCAAGCCCAGCAACTAGCACCCGTTTGGGGGGGCACAGCTTTTGGCCCGTGCCGCATAAGGAAGCCGATTCCCAAGTACAAAGCCCGCCGGCCAGGCGGGCTTTCTTCACCAGTGAAAATCAGTTAAATCAGTGTGATCAGTGGTAAGGTTTTCCAAGAGGCCGCTCCCGTGGCAGACTCAGGGCCAGTTCGGATCGCAGAGGACATCGACGATGGGGCCGCCTTTGTGCAGCGAGGTGCCCCGGCATCCAGTCCCTCCACCCCCAACTTGTTCTACTTCCTGCAGCGTCAACTCGCGGGCGCCCACGCGGCTCAGTACTCGGTTCGACATGATTTGCTCCTTTTTGAGTGAAATGACTTCTGGAGCAAGCAGCTTAAGAAGAATTGTTCTCTGTTGCAATGCTTTCGCGTCAATTTTCCTGAATCTCTTTTGCAGATTGTCAGAATGCTGCACATTCCAGTATGTTTTCCACTACAAATAGTGCAATTGTGGTTCCCGGACTTCGATCCCGCTTGTTAAACTGTTTCCGCTTAGCGGCGGTCGACATTTCGCCCCGCACCGGAGGAACTGCTCAATGGCGGTTGACGGCAACTGGAATTGCAAGATGGATACCCCGCTGGGCGAACGGACGATGATGCTGACCTTGTCCGCAAATGGCTCGGAGCTGACCGGCACCGTAAGTGACGGCTCCGCGGGGACTCCCATTACCGACGGCCGCGCCGATGGCGACAGCGCCAGTTGGAAAGCAAGCATCAATAAGCCCTTTCCCATGGCCCTGGAATTTGCTGTCACCGTGAACGGGAATGAGCTGACCGGCTCAGTAAAACTAGGCGCATTCGGCAATGCGCCAATCCGCGGAACGCGCGCTTGAGATTCCACTCCACTTCGCCAATTGTTTCTCGGAGTCATCTGCGCGCCGGCAATCATGCCTCCATTCCTTTCCGTGGGCGTGCTCCATTTTTTGTTCCGGTTTGTATGTCAAAAGTCCCCAAAAGCAACCACCGTCTGGCTTCCCGTTCCTGACCTGGCTTTCCGACTAGTGGTGTGACTTGGTGCCAGAAGGGAAGTTTGTAGATGGAGATGCCGCCCTTCAAGTTGACGTCGACAATTTGCGAGAGGTGGCGGCCACGCTCGTACACCAGAAACTGATGCTCCACGGCGTTGTTGCTGAATGTCAAGTGGATGTCGACATAACCTCTGCAGAGCGGATCCTCTTCGGGATGATAATCGTTGTGAGGCCCGACGTAATCCCCATGCTCGTAGCAAATGATCTGCAGACCCGGCGGCCTGACCAGCAGCAGCCCCGTAACAGCTTCAGCGAAAGTGGCAAATGTCTCTGAGCGCATCATGGTCAGAATGCCCAAGGCTTCCGCTCTTTCGTAAGCGCGCGCAGTCCGTCGGCTGAGAAAAGCAGTCTTAAAGCGAAACACTTTCTCCAGAGACTCAGTGTAGTTGCTCTTCATGCTGCGGATCGAATCAGCCGGGATGCGGCTGGAGTACGGCGAGAGGAGAGCATGCATCCGCCGGTCAAGCAGTTGAGTGCAAGCGCCGGCTATCTGGCGATCGATCATGCTGTTGAGCACCACGAAAGGGGTGCCGTTGGCACGGAACATAGAGCGGAACTGCGGAGCTCCGCCGCGTAGAACCGACCGGCCCAGCGGAGTCAGGAGATCGGAAAATTCAACAGGAAAAGACTTCCTCAATTCGGACCGGCTCGTCATTTGCTTAGGATTCACCTTATTGTAATGGCCGCACCACAACGCCACTTTTTGCGCGAGCTGTCAGGGGGGATTTTATTGGGCAATTCTATCTCATGCGTCAAATGATGCGCGCGGCAAAATCCTGGTTAGGGCTCCTTAATATTCCACAGGTCGCAGGCTCACCAACTCTTGGAATTTGGAATGGGGTTGTTCCATGCTAAATTTCTCCTCAAAACTTGACAGCTCATGCGAAATTAGCACCATGGCTCTAATCGTTTGTTCATCCCTCATTCATTCGGTCGGGGTCTTCACCACCACCCCGATCCGCAAAAAGGCCCGCATCGTGGAATACGATGGCGAGCGCATCACGAACGAAGAAGCTGACCACCGCTATGATGGCGCCTCGCGCACCTACTTGTTTGCAATGGAAGATGGCAAAACTGTGATTGACGGTAATAGCCTGGGTGCATTCCTGAATCATTCCTGCAACCCCAATTGTGAGGTCGACGAAATCGCAGGCCGGGTTTGGATCTATGCCATCCGCAACATCGCCGCCGGAGAAGAACTCGTCTGGGACTACAGCCTCCATGCCGACACTGAGCCCGCCCCTTGCCATTGCGGCTCGCCCAAGTGTCGTGGCACCATGTATTCCGAAGACTGGATCAAAAAGATGCAGCGCGCCGCAGCCCGCAAGAAATCAAAACCCAGAAAATCTGGGAAACGAAAACGCCGATAACATCTTGAGTGTTGACGGATTATGGCGGTTGATCCCTTGGGCAAAAAAGATCTAGCTTTTGGGTGTTGCTTTGCTGTTCCCTGTACCCTGTTGCCTAGCCTGTAACTTCAACCTATCCCCTTTAGAATCAGCAGCCAAGTTTTCTGAAGTTACAGATTATTCAATCCGGCCCCATCCGGAGGCACGGCTGTTCCCCGTCCCCTGTTCTGTTGCCTGTGGCCTATATCAAGTACGTGTGGCACAGCCGCCCTCAGATGAGGGGTGCCCCATCCTTTGCTGCGAGCGCGGTTTTTTGGTTCTTGCGCTCGCGGCAAAGGGTGGGCCTCGAAGTGCCAATTGCTAATTGCTGCTCTTCGTCCACTCTATTCACCACGTCACCGTGTCCACATTTAGGCGAACGGTATCGCGTCCCCCAATGCACTCCGCGACAGGAGCGCAGCCGCCCCCGGCTGCGAAGGCCAGCGCGCACGCGCGCTACGGTGTTGCTTTTGCAGTTGCTCGTGTGGCACCTGAGCGAATCTGCCCAGGAGGTAATCCTGGGCAACCAAATAAAAAATGATTTCCTGCTGCATTGCCGCAGGCCAACGCGCAGCGCCAGCGAAGTGTGCGACTTGGCTCCGCATCAGCTTAATCAGCAAAATCAGCGGCTTATCGAACTTGTCTCATGATGTGGTGGCACCCCAGTGCTGTCAGAGTGACAGCATTGTGACAGCACTTTATTGACTCCCCATTGTGAGCATGTAATTCTGGAAGAGTAAGAACGTGTCAGAGGTTTTCGATTTGAGGGTTTCAAATGACCCGGCGACTCGATGACCTGATGCACCGATTGCAAGGCTGTGCCCCCAGGGGCCAACAGTCGCTGTACTTGTTCTTTGACAATTGAATATTGAGGCGTTTTGGCGGCGTCTGAGCCGACTGCCGAAATCCCGGCTTGCCGTGGTTTGAGGCGTTTTGGCGGCGTCTGAGCCGACAGCCGAAATCCCGGCCTGCCGTGGTTTGAGGCGTTTTGGCGGCGTCTGAGCCGACTGCCGAAATCCCGGCCTGCCGTGGTTTGAGGCGTTTTGGCGGCGTCTGAGCCGACAGCCGAAATCCCGGCCTGCCGTGGATTGAGGCGTTCCGACGCAATGGTCGCCAACGGGTTCGGTGTCCCCCTCCCACTTTTGTCGGGAGGAGCGGCAGCGAATCCGTGAGCGTAGCAATGCGCAGCGGCGGACGTGTGTGTACTGGCGCTTACGAATCAAAGGACGCAGTTGCTGCGCGAAGCAAGACCGCGGCACAACCGGCTGCCATCCAGCAGACCCAGAGCGAAAGCGGGTCCGTGAGCGCCAGGGGAGAGGTGTGTGTGTTGGGCCGGAACCAGAATGGAAAATGCCAAATGCAAAATCGCTTTTGTATACTCCATCCCTACTCTAACCCCCCTGCAAGCGGACAGAAGAAACGACCTGGTAGCGGCAGGTAGCGCAAAAAAGCTCAAATCAGGTTTCTTGCGCGTTCCTTTCTATCCACACCCCAAATTCCCTTTGCGTCCCTGGCGGCCTTTGAGGTGGAAAGCTTTTGCCCTTGGTTTTGAAGTTGGATTTGGCCTTGCCAGAAGCGGGTAGTTGCCGGCTAGAGGGTCACTCCAGCTCAATGTTTATGCGGTCTGTAGCAACGTTGCACCCGGTCAAAACAGGTTTCCTCAGCGACCCGGAGCCTGTCCTCGAGGTAACCTCTGGCAAATGGATGGCGCGCAACAGGTCTTCCGATCACCCGATTGTTGAGCTAACTCTGCAATCGTTTCGTTGAGGGCCACAGATTTCTTCAACTCGGCCCAGCCGGTGGCGAAGCTATTGACTTCTTGGAACTGATATTGTGCTCGCCTTCTTGCCGTTCTGCATAAATGTCACCTTGGTGTAGTGATCTTTATCCACGGCCAGGATGAGCGGCGATTTATAACGAGAGATGCCTGGCTCACCGTCCTTCACGTCGTACCAGACGTAGACAGTCCCCTTGCTGCCAGTGACTTTTTTTACGTCATAGGTGCGAAGGAACGGGGCGCGCCGGATGGTGGCGATTACGATTTTCGAGTCGAAAATTCCTGCGGGCAAAAAAGTGTTGTGCCCCATGACTGCCGCCGGGCCGAATATCTTGTCGAATTGCGCCTCGCTGGTCATCGCCAGGTACGAGGTCTTGCCCTCCAGCACCGAACTGTTCTTCTCAAAATAACTGCCGTCGTAGCGCTGGAAAGCCGTTTCGCTTGTTGCTTTGGAGTTTTGGGCATTGGCGCTCACAACCAGGGCCGGAGTCAGGACCAGGCTCACGGCAAATAGAAGAATTCCTTTCCAGAGTTCACTTCTCCGGGAATGAATGATGGTGAGGGCATGCTGATTGAGAATCTTTGTGCGTCGTGGGACATAGCGGGGGCCTGGGCGAAACAAAGAGTTATCAGAAAGACAGAAACAGCAAATAAGCTTCATAGCAAATCTCAACCCTTTCCTGCAAAAAGTGTAAAGCCGCTGGTGAGGCTTCGAGCGTGACTGCCGGACCCCTGGGAGGAGAGTTTACTTGAATGTGGTGTAGCTTCTCACAGGAAATGTGAGGCGTCAATCGGCCCTGCGTCCTCTTGTCAAGACTCGTTAGAAATGTCCCCATCCTTAACTCGTTAGAAATGTCCCCTTTTCTGGGTTGATGTTAGTTTGTGGTCGTTGTTTGTTTTTCGTTGGGATACGCACTGAAGCGAAGCCCTGTTCTTTAGGGCGAAGCGGAAGTGCGTATCCCAACGAGCGGCGCTGCGATCCCGGTCTTCGGAATCCAGGTCTTCATGTTCTTGTAGCCGCGCCGCCAGGGGTGGTCTTTCTTCGCTCTTTGCACCACAACGGCACGTGCGGCGGGCGCGGGGGATTGAGATCTCCTCCGTGCTGGCTCGGATATTTCCGTAAACTTGATCCGCTCTCCACGGTAGTACACCTCCGTCGTTCCGTCCTCCCATTCGCACACCAGCGCCTTGCTTTTCGTAGGACCATAGCCGCGGTTTGCCGGCTGCAGCTGCAGGTAACGCCCTTCGTGGCGGGTCACCCAGTCGTTGCTGATGGTACGTTCCGTCTCCAACCGAAAGATCTCACCCAGTTCTCGGGCCGTCAGTCTCCGCCCGTGATAGTCCTCTGGCTTGGCCGCTGCTCGCGCAAAACGGCGATTGTGTGCCGGCAGATACTCGTTTTCCAGAAACTGGTTCGCGGCTTCGTAGCTGGCGATCGCTTTTCGCCGCATTTTCTTGATCAGGCGATCCTGATGCGTGCCGTGGTTTCTCTCCACCCGTCCTTTCGCCTGGGGCGAGCTAGCAGCGATGATGCGAATGTTTAACTTCTGACCCATGCGCCCGAACTGCGTGACGGGAACTTCTCCCCGCAACTGCTCGGCCGGCGTTGCTGGGCGTATGTATACATTTTTCCAATCGGTATAGAGTGCGCGCGGTACTCCGTACTTCTCGATCCACCTCCGTAACACGCCGGCAGCCGCCCAGATCGTCTCCTCTTTGCCCATACGAGCCTGGGTCTGGCTCGTGGCATCGTCCACCATGTTCATCAGGCAGCCCCGTGGACCACGCTTTTCTAGCCAATCGTGAAAACTCCCATCGAGCTGCACCAGCTCGCCGAAATGTTCCTTTCGTTCCCTCCGTTGGCAGTGTTTCTTCCGTTTGCGCTGCCGACTCCATAGCTGCTCCGCCAACATCCAACGCCGCAACGTCTCGTGATCGACGACAATCCCATCTTCTTCGGCCAAGTGCTCGGCCGCTAAGGTCGGACCGAACCGTTCCTCCTCCGAACCGGAGTATTTTTTCTTGATTAAATTCAGTACTCGACGCCGCAGTTTCAACGGCTTACCACGATTCGACGGCTGGCCCACATTGCCATGCTTCAGCCCTTTTCGCCCCACCTGCCGATACCGTCGCCACAGTCGTTTCACTTGCCGATAACTTAACTGCAGAATGATGGCTGCATCGACCAATTTCAGTCCACTTTTGGCGACTCGCCCCATCACCTCCACCCGCTCCAGCTCACGAGTGCTCATAGCCGTCCTCTTCAACGAGATCCTCCTTGGCTGGAGGTCTCAGTTTAAGGGGACATTTCTAATGAGTTCTCGAGGGGACATTATCAAAGAGTTTCAACACATCAATAGTGAGATCCTCGGGTGGCCCACCCAAGCCCGATTTTGGCTTGAGTGGGGCAGTTCCATGCGTGCACAGACTCTCGGCTTCTCGCTCGCGTGGCTGGCGGGTCGGAACCTCGACCTATGCGTTCTTAGGGTTTTGGTTTGAAGTTGCGGACAAAATGCAAAAAGATGGGGACCCGCTTAAAGGAATAGTGTCAA
>DATDGL010000130.1:0-32488 GCA_036522115.1 Candidatus Angelobacter sp. | reverse complement strand
CAAGGCACGCGCCACTTCACCCTCGCCACTCCACTCGGACCCGATAAGTTCATTCTGAAAAGTTTTCAGGGTGAGGAACAGATGTCCGGGCTGTTCCATTACCGTTTGGAGTTGCTGTCAGAAGATGACTCCATTGATTTCTCACAGATTGTGGGCAAGCGTGTGACCTTGACCATCCAGCTTCCCGGCGGCAGCGATCAACAATACATGAATGGCGTGGTGGGCCGCTTTTCCCAGGGCGGCAAGTCCGTCCGTTTCACTACGTACTTTGCCGATGTCTATCCCTGGTTGTGGCTGCTCACCATGAACACTGATTACCAGATCTTTCAGAACAAGACCGCGGTGGACATCATCAAAAAGGTCTTTTCTGACCTGGGATTCACGGATTTCAAGGATTCCACCACCAAGACCTATACCTCGCGTGAGTTTTGCGTGCAGTACGGAGAGACAGCTTTCAATTTTGTCTCACGCCTGATGGAAAGCGAGGGCATCTTCTACTTTTTTGATCATTCTAGCTCAACGCACACCATGGTGCTCGCGGATGACTCCAGCGCCTATCTGTCCATGCCCGGCCTGGATACCGTGCAGGCATCGCCTTCTGGCCGCTCCTGGGAAACGTCGGACGCGATGGTCGAGTGCCACGTTGAGCAGCAGGTGATCGTGGGGCAGTTCAAGTCAGATGACTACAACTTTACGACTCCCTCCACCGATCTTCTGGCCACGGCGAGCGGCGATGATACCAGCCGCTCCGTTTATGAGTATCCCGGAGAATACTTGAGCGCCAGTGACGGAGAGACTGTGACCAGCTTGCGGCTGGATGCGTTGCAGGCGCCAGGCAAGCTGCTGAAAGGCAACAGCATGTGTCGCGCCTTCCGCGCTGGAGCAAAGTTCACTCTGGCCAATCACTACCGCAGCGATGCCAACGTTTCTTACGTCTTGAGCTCGGTCACGCAAAGCGGAGACCAGGACCAATATTCCAATTCGTTTGAAGCCTTTCCTTCGGACACGGTCTTTCATCCTCCCCAGGTGACGCCTAAGCCCAAGGTGATTGGCTCGCAGACGGCATTGGTTGTGGGCAAATCCGGAGAAGAAATCTGGACCGACCAGTACGGCCGCATCAAGGTGAAATTCTATTGGGACCAGAGCAGCGCCAGCGATGAGACCAGTTCCTGCTGGATTCGCGTGATGCAAGGCTGGGCAGGGAAGGCCTGGGGCTCCATCTTTGTGCCGCGCATGGGACAGGAAGTTGTTGTCAGCTTTCTGGAGGGCAATCCTGACCGCCCGCTGGTCACCGGTTGTGTCTTCAACGCAACGCAGACTGTTCCCTATACCCTGCCGGACGAGCAGACCAAGAGCACAGTCAAAACCAACTCCTCCAAGGGCGGAGCGGGATTCAATGAATTTCGCTTTGAAGATAAGGCCGGCTCGGAAGAGATCTTTATGCAGGCGCAAAAGGACATGAATATAACCGTCCTGAACAACCTCACCACCACCGTCACCAACGCGCGCAGCACCACCGTCAGCAACAAGGACGATAGCCTGGTGGTGGACCAGGGCAACCGCTCGATTAAGGTCAATACCGGCAATGAGACCCATTCGGTTCAGGGCAAACGTGACCTGACCATCACCGGCAATGAGACGCACACCGACAGCGCCGACTTCACCCACAATGTAAGCGGCAATTTCACCCTCAAAGTCTCTGGCAACATCAGCATCCAGGCCAGCGGCTCCGTATCCATTCAGTCCGGCACCTCATTTGATATTCAGGCGGGTACGGCGCTCACATCTAAATCAGGAACGTCATTAACCAACCAAGCGGGTACGTCCCTGACCAATAAAGCCGGCACGTCAATGGACAACGAGGCCAATGTCTCCATCACCAGCAAGGCAAACGCCTCTCACGACGTGGAAAGCAGCGGCATTTTGACCCTGAAAGGATCGCTGGTAAAGATCAACTAGCGTGATGCGAGTGATTACGAGAATTGTATGCTAGCTGCTACATGGGCGATGTGGTTCTCGCCCAGAATTTGGTAATTGGTAACTTGGTGAGTTGGTAATTGAAAATCAAAATTACCAAGTTACCAACTTGTGCAGAGTGATGGTGCTTTAATGTCAACGCCCCCAACAAATGCGCTGAGCGACCAGGAAAAATCCGACCTCTACCCCGATGGCAAGGTCCGCGAGAGGTACACCATGCAGGAAGGCAAATTGCATGGCACGGTATCGACTTATGCGCCGACCGGCGAATTGGTGCGAACAGCTCAGTTCGCGCAGGGCGCCTTGACGGGTGAGGCAGTCACCTACAGCCCCGATGGCTCTGTGGCGCAGAAAGCCAACTTCAAGGAGGGCAAGCTGGAAGGCGAGATGCTCACGTTTCTCGCCGGAAAGCCAAACATGAAAGCCCTCTATAAGGATGGAAAGCGCGAGGGTGAAACCCTTTTTTACGATCCTGCCGGCGCCGTGGTGGCCAAGGCCGCTTATAAAGGTGGAAAGCTGAATGGTCTGTCGTCGTGGTTTGGTCCGAACGGCCAATTAGTGAAAACATCTCTTTATCGCGACGGCCTGTTGAATGGAGATACCATCGAGTATTTTCCCAACGGCAAGCCCCGAATAAACTCCGTCTATAAAGATGACCTGTTTAACGGTGAGATGAAGACCCTTACTGAGGACGGAAAACTGAAACAAACGCAGTATTACCAGAACGGAAAACCGGCCAAAGCACCTGCGCCGCTAAAACCGAGTCCTCAAGCAAGCAAGAGATAACAAGAGAGAAGGCGATCTTATGGGAATCCAAGTATGCATGGGAGCCATGATGCAGTGCAGCTTCGGCGCAGCGCCGAGCAGTCTGATTGTGTTGCCGACAAGTCAAGTGTTGACAGGGGGCCCGCCTGCCGCAACCATCATGGATAATGCTCCCATCGTCAACATTCCTCCGTTCGGCATGTGCAACTCTCCTTCCAATCCCACAGTGGCCGCGGCCACGGCGGCGGCACTGGGAGTACTTACGCCCATGCCTTGTGTGCCTGTAACAGCGGCGCCGTGGGTGCCGGGATCGCCCACTGTTCTCATCGGCAACATGCCGGCCCTCAATGACAGTTCTAAATTGATGTGTACCTGGGGTGGTGTAATCCAGATCGTCAGTCCTGGCGAATTTACCGTAATGGAGCCTTAGCGCACGTTGATAAGTTGTTATGTGAGTGTGCCCAGGAATGGAACACAGATCTGGAATGGAATGCAAGGGGCCAATGTTCCAATTTGCAATTTCGGCTCCTTTTGAAACCAACGATTATATTGCCAGCATTCTCAGGAATGCCTCCGGCCGCCGGCAACCCGAATCGGTAATGGGCCTGCTTTCAACAACAGTTCCGAATTCCGATATGTGCGTGGGCCGGTGTAATCCAGATTGACAGCCCCGGTGGATTTACTGTGATGGAACTGTGAGGTAGACAGGTGTATCCTTTTTAGATGACCCGATGCATTGGGGTCTCCAATGCGCCCAGGTTTGCGTGAGCGAGTTTCCATCAGGCGTGAAGCGGAGTCTGCCGGAGTATTTGGGGTCGGATGGGGCGGTGGCGCATCATTTGATCCGATGTCCCGATGTCTTATATGAGTTACGATTTTTCTTTTGATAAAAAATCTGTTCTGTTCATCCTTGGCGGCTCCGTTGCAATCGGGGTATTGCTCTTCTTTGCCGGTTTCATCATGGGATGGGACCGAGGTGAATACGCAGCCCGTCTCGATATGGAAAACAGCGACGGATCCAGCACGGCCCAGAAGCAGCCTGCATCGGGCAAACCAGCCGTAGAAACAGCCGCCCTGGCCAAGCCGCAGGCGCAAACCAAGTCCACCGCTGAGTCAGATTCCGCGCAGCCGAAGCCAGTCTCTGCTCCACAGGCCAAAGAGACTAGCGCTACGCCCGCGGCTCCTGAAGCTAAGCCGGAACAGCCGTCAGCCGCTGCCGCTTCTGAGTCCAAACCAGAGAAGCCGGTTTCCGCCACCTCGCCGCCAAAGCCTCCTGAACAAACTGCGGCGCAGGCCGCGCCGGAAAAATCTGCGCCGGAGAAACCGTCGCCATCACAGGCCGCATCATCGGGCGCCGATCCAGCCGCCCCGGATGCGGAGCAATCCGCATTCTCATTGCAACTCGGCGCCTTCCAGGACGAGCACAATGCTGTTCGCTTCAAGAATGACCTGAAGTCCAGAGGCTATCCCGTCTTCGTCTTCCATACCCTGGACGCAGGCGGACGCATATGGCATACCGTGCGCCTGGGCCACTATCCCGACATGAAAAAAGCCTCCGAAGCAGCCACCGTCTTCGTCGGCAAAGAGAAAATCCCGGCCTTCGTCCGCCCCGGCAACGAACTTTGATTTGTGACTTTGATATTAGTTCATCCCGAATCCAGCAAAGCGGGTGAGGGATCCCTGCAATCTTTCAGGCCGCCTCTGGTTAGCCAAAGACCTAAAGTACCACGCATCTATCTCTTCCCTCTGTGTCTCGTAGTGTCCTCTCTGTGGTAAAAGTTGTTGGTGTTGATTTTGACCTTCTGTCAGCGACTGAGTCGTGTTTTCCTGCTCTGCCTAGCCATGGGGGTACTATTGCGCGGCCAAGAGATCATGCCCATCCCGGCGGTCACTCATCCGGGCACCGGCCAGTTCGTGGTGAACGCATCATTCAAGATTTCCGTCACCGGAAAGTGTGATTTCAGGGTTTCCCACGCCGTTGACCGGTTTTTACAGCGTCTATCCCGGCGCACCGGGATCCCGCTGCCCAATCTGCAGAATGATTCCGCTCCCAATTTCGTTCTCACCTGCGACAGTGGTGGAGAAGAGATTCAGGGCCTGGAAGAAGACGAATCCTACGTTCTGCAACTGACTTCCGCCGGAGCGCGGCTGCAGGCGCCCGATCCGCTTGGAGTGTTACACGGTTTGCAGACCTTCCTGCAACTCGTGGTCCAGGGGCCCAATGGTTTTGCCGTGCCCGCCATGACCATCAAGGACCACCCGCGTTTTCCCTGGCGCGGCCTGTTGATTGATACGGCCCGTCACTTCATGCCGGTCGCGGTCATGAAGCGCAATCTTGATGGCATGGAGGCTCTTAAGTTCAACGTGCTCCACTGGCACCTCTCTGACGATCAGGGATTCCGCATCGAAAGCAACCGCTTCCCTAAGTTGCAGCAGTTTGGTTCCGATGGAATGTATTACACCCAGGCTGAAGTTCGCGACGTGATTCAATATGCGCGCGATCGTGGTATCCGCGTGGTCCCCGAATTCGACGTGCCCGGACACTCTACCAGTTGGTTTGTGGGTTATCCGGAGTTGGCCAGCGCCCCCGGCCCCTATCAGATTGAGCGCGGTTGGGGCGTCTTCGATCCGGCCATGGATGTGACCAAAGATTCTACTTACAAATTTTTAAATGACTTCATTGGCGAGATGGCCGGACTGTTTCCAGACAGGTATTTTCACATCGGGGGCGATGAGGTCAACGGCAAGCAATGGAAGAACAATCCTCAAATCCAGGACTTCATGCAGCAGCACGGGATGAAGGACCATCGCGATCTCCAGGCTTATTTCAACAAGCGCTTGCAGGAGATGGTGAGCAAACATGGCAAGATCATGGTGGGCTGGGATGAAATTCTGCATCCTGATCTGCCCCAGGAAATCGTGGTGCAATCCTGGCGTGGCCAAAAGTCATTGGCGGAGGCGGCGCGCCGTAGTTCGCGCGGCCTGCTTTCCTCCGGCTACTATCTCGACTTGATGTTCCCGGCAGTTCGACACTACGGAGTGGATCCGCTCAGCGGCAGTACGGCCAGCCTGGCCCCGGAAGAGAAGCAGCGTATTCTGGGCGGGGAAGCCTGCATGTGGGCTGAATTTGTAACCGCCAACAACATTGATGATCGAATCTGGCCCCGCGCCGCAGCAGTTGCCGAGCGGCTGTGGTCGGCGCAAGATGTCAAGGATGTTGACTCCATGTACGCGCGCTTGCAAAAAACAAGCGAGTATCTCGACTGGCTGGGCCTGAAGCACAACGCCAACCATCGCCTGATGCTGCAACGGCTGCGCGGCTCCAGTGACATCCAAGCCTTAGAGACGCTGGCCGGCGTTCTTGAGCCGGTGAAGGAATATTTTCGGGAAAAAACCGGTAATTACGACAACACCACTGCGCTGAATCGCCTGGTGGACACAGTACACCCCGAGAGCGATATCGCTCGCCAATTTCGCGGACTTGTAGACCGTTATCTGGCCCGCTCTTCAACCCCGGAGGAAGTCCAGCAGATGCGAATCCGGCTGGCTCAGTGGCGAGACAACGATCAAAAGCTGGCGCCGGTTTTGCAGGAAAGCCCGTTGCTGAAAGAAATCGTTCCCATCTCCCGTGACCTGACCACAGTTGGGGCTACTGGACTGCAGGCCCTCGACTACCTCGACCACGGCGGTCGGGCGCCAACAAAATGGCGCCACCAGCAACTGGCATTTTTAAATGATGCAGAAAAACCCCAAGCCGAGCTGTTCGACATGATTGTCCCAGCAGTCAAAAAACTGGTGCAAGCCACGAGTTCACAGTAAGGTATTGTTTCCAAACTGACCCATTACCGGAATTCGAGTATGTGCATCCTTAAAAATGATTCGCTCTTATCCAACAACTTATGCCATCTATTTATTTTGTACTTGACAACATAATAAAACTGCGTAATACTTGAAATTGACAAGCCAGGTGTGCATGGCGAACCTGCCGTGCGCCCCTGATCTAACAGTGAGCCGGATCGAGAGCTCGCGTGGATCGAGGGAAGAATTGTGTCCGGCAGCCCACTGGATTCCCGCATCAGCCTCAATCGCTTTTCCGTGGCCTGTACGTGAACCGGAAAACTCTGCCCGTTCGAGATAATCCTTCCCGCTGTCATCCTGAGAGGCTGTGACTTTTTAGTTTATCCCGAACGAAGTGAGGGAACCCTACCCGCTCTAATGACTTCACAGGGCGAATGCACCAACTGACAACCAAGAATGGGTCGATAGGTACTCAAGAAAATGTTCGCCTCAACCCACACTCTCCCTTTTTGTCATCCTGAACGGAGTCCCGGCGACTGTAGGAGCCGGACGGAGCTGAAGGCCCCCCGGCTGCCCGTCCTTTGCCATACCGCGTCAAGGCGTTCTCACAAAGACCTTTGTGTTCGTTTATCTGTGGCCTGGGGATTCTTTGTTCCGGGACAAAAGAGGAATCAAACCTCCAATCCGGGACAATTATCTCTTTATTTTTCAACAACCTTCCCGGATGTACGGTTCGCGCCGCACATGTGTTTTTCAGCTGATACGCGTCCTTTTCGGCAGGGTGAATGAAGCGGATTGCGGGTAGCCGGTAGCGGGAAGCTGGTATCTCCGTTCCGGGACAAAAGAGGAATCAAACCTCCAATCCGGGACAATTATCTCTTTATTTTTCAACAACCTTCCCGCAAGTAAGCTTTGCACTCCTACATGTGATTTCGCCTCGTTTTTGGCGCGCTTGTTGTCCGCTGCACCCAACCTTTTTCCCCCGGGTGATTTTCGACCCTGAACGGTATTGGGATTAAAGCTAAAACCAAGGCATGAGGCTGATTCGTCCTCTTCCTCCACCGCGCTGATTCCGTTGGAGATAAGTGGTGGAGGAGTCGCTCATTGCGAATACTCATGAAAGGGAGTTCTCTTTGAGATCATCCATGAGAAATTCGCTACCTGGAATGATTAACGCCAGATTCCGCTGATTTCCTGAGGTTTTGGCGAAGAAATAGCTTTAAGCGTTGATCATCTCCCAGATCCGCGCCAGGTGATGGTCGTCATGCTCAGCGACAAAAAACAAATGATCCACGAGCCGCATGAGTTGCTTCAGACGCGGATGCAGCGAGGTGCGGGCGAAGAGGGCAGGCTCAAATCTTCCTACGCGATCCACCAGGCGGAGCCGCGCAACGCGGAACTCAGCCAGAATCTCAGTCAACGCCCGGGTATTGTGGTTGGCTTCATAAGTCCTGCGATTGCCCAGGTCGGCGACAGCGAGCGTGGTTCCATCCGCCAGAAAGTCATCCACGCGCGCCATCCATAGCGGCTCGAGATCGAGCAGATGGCCGGCGTGCTCCTGGGCTGACCACTTGTCATCCGGTTTGGCAAGCAAGAGGTTGCGCGAAATGCCACGGAATATCTCTTCCAGCCGCGCCGGAGTGCCGCGCAGGCGTACGCAAAGATTGGGGTACTGATCCACGGGGAAAGTGAAGTCGAATTTCCGTTCAAACCACGCTGGGACTTGGCTCATCATTGATTGTTCATTATTCATTCGCAGGCAGCGATTCTCCGGACATTGTGATTGTATCCGTGGCGGTTGCGTAGGCGGCCAACTTTCGATTGAGAGTTGCAAGGAATTTTGTAACGTTTTGCTGCGCTGCGTCACTTACCCATATGGGATTCCCATCCAGCCGCTTCGCGATCATCGGAACTGCAAGATGGATGCAGGAGGGAAGAGAGGCGTCAGTCTGCGGCGTGGGGCCCCTTCGAGTGTTTGAGGAATAGCAACGAGAATAAGAAACTTTGTATGAACAGGAGAAAAAACATGTACCTGAAAGCAATCACGCGACTCGGAGTTTTGAGTCTGCTCGTATTAGCGGGTATGACCCGCTATTCAGAAGCCGGCGCCGGAACCGGGTGTCTGGCCCAAGAGGTGCGGTGCGAGGCGAGATGTGGAGACAACGGGAATTGCATTCTTAATTGCCAAGCTCAGTATGTGGTCTGCAAGGGGCAATAGTAAGGATTCGAAGACCGTTAGAAACGCATTTCCTCCAGTGTGCCCGCCACGGCGGGCACACCTATCGAGAGGACGAATGGGTGAGAGCCAGTTTCGTTGATCAGAGGGATTTCGCGACGATTTTTTGAGGGTAGGTTTCACCCCTCCGGGGTTACGCAATGAAATTTGTTTGATTATTCTTCCCAGGGTTGGCACCCTGGGCTACCCTGGTTCACGCCTCCGGCGTTCTCTCTGCCTGACGCCGGGCGTCGACTTCAGCGAAATATCTCTGCAACTGCTCCAGCAATTCCTGTCTCCGGTCCTCGGATAGAGTAGGGGGTTCTCCAGAATTGCGACGGCCCAGGACGCTTTCGATGGTGACCCTTAGACGCTGATAGGTGGTAGGTTTGTCGCCTTCGGAGACGAACTTACCATACCCCTTTATCACTCCCGGTGATTTTTGACGCGACGGCTGCGGCAGAGGCCAGAGGGGGAAGCAGGCTCAGGCGCAGGGTGGCTGGCACGTCGCCGCTTAAGGCTGTATGCGTGATCTGGCGGGCAAAGAGCTTGGCTCCATAAGGCACGATTGGGAGGCGCAGGAAGCGTCCGCGGGTATACATCTTGTCCGCGCCCACGGAGGCAGCCGCAATTACTGCCCGGGGCAGATTCAGGCTTGAACCTCGATACTGCTTTACGTACTCGGAAACAATGTTGAGAAAGCTGGCCACGCCGGACCAGATGCCGGCGTGCTGCGCCGCTTTTTGCAACTCAATGAAATTGATGTTGCCGGAATCCACCAGGGCGGCGGCGTCCAGGATGTCACAGACCCGGAAATAGAAGTGGCGATACATGCGCTGGAGGGTAGCAGCGAAAATGCGCTCCTCGGGGGCAGGGACAAAGAATTGATGACCGTTCAACGTCATGACCACACGGCGGTCAACGAAGCGCTGCGCCAGGTAGACATGCTCTCCGGTCTGGCCCAGGCGTCCGATGTGGGTCTCAATGGATTCACGCAGGCCGGGGAGCGTGAAATTCCATTTATTGGCCAGCCGGTCGCCCCAGCTTCGGGCTTCTATTTTGGCCCCAAACTTCTGGGTAAAGACGCGAACGATGTCGGCACGACGCCCGGTAGAGACCAGATCCAGGTCGTTGCCCAGATCAGGCCAGTGGTCCAGGCTCTTCATGACGGTAGAAGGACAGTCGGCTTTTTCTAAGGCATTGCAAACCAACTGGAGATGATCCAGCGCATTGTTGATGCGGGCCCGCTCGGTCGTCAGCACTCCCATGGCCCAGGCTTGCAGGCCGCCATTTCCACGATTGCCTGCAATCCGGTTGATCACCTCAAAGGCGCGTATGAGCACGTGATTGGAGTCGGCCAGGTCGACGAAGTCCCGCCGTTGCCCCGGCGTGAGCGAACTCAGCAGCGAAAACAGATCGGCTGCAGTAGCAGGCTTGAGAGTAAGTTTGAGAAACGCATCTATGTATTGCTTTTCACCTTGAATTGCATCGGCCATGAGAAGAATCAGCCCCCGAGAGTTGGTGTTGCCTTTTGGGTAAGATGAGAGCTGGTGCTCAGGAGTTGGAAGCCCATGGACTTGATCGAGGATCGGGTGATCGCCCAGGATTGGAAAGGCAAAACCCTTTTAGCCGCAATACTATTCACTTAGGAGATTTCGGAACCTCTTGAGGTAACGGCTGAACGCAAGGTCCCTCCGATTTACCCCCGCTAACGCGTGGGTAAACCCTTGATGACGAACTTTTTTTCGCGTCTTCGTTAA
The DNA here is from genome assembly GCA_036522115.1 of Candidatus Angelobacter sp. Taxonomy (GTDB): domain Bacteria; phylum Acidobacteriota; class Terriglobia; order Terriglobales; family Acidobacteriaceae; genus Angelobacter. The sequence continues at coordinate 21,973 of DATDGL010000130.1, read as the reverse complement.
ATGAACAGTATTGCTTTTAGCCGCGAATTCACGCGAATGAATGCGAATCAGGAGAGAAAGCCCCTCACTATCGAGTGAATCTTTCGGGCATGCGTCCTGAAAAGCATTTAGGCTAGTAGGGGCTCCTCCCTGCGTTCGGGATAAACTTCAAAACCAACTTCTGGGCGGCAAGACTCGATAAACCACGACAACCTGCGGCAGGTGTGCCCGGAAGCTTGAAATTGCTGTATAAATTGAACTTGCATTGAGAGAAGAGGGTCCCCTCGCATGGATAATTTCCTGGGGCGTATGCCCTGAGAATGGATGGAAGCGGGTAGGGAATCCCCTCTGCCGCTCTGTGGGACCAGGATAAACTAAAAAACCTGACACAAAATGAAGCCTTATAACGACCTTAGAGAATGGATTGCCGCGCTGGAGCAGGCGGGCGAGTTGAAGCGCATCAGCTCCGAGGTAGATCCGGTGCTGGAAATCACGGAGATTACGGACCGGGTCTCTAAAGGAGCGGCGCGGAAGTATGGTCGTCCGGGAGGCCCGGCGCTGCTTTTTGAGAACGTCAAGGGCGCGGCGGGGGTGCCGGTGCTCATCAACCAATTTGGCTCCGAGCGGCGCATGCAGTTGGCGCTGGGGGTGGAGAAGCTGGATGAGGTGGCCGAGCGCATTCGCGAGTTGCTGTACATGAAGTCGCCGGAAGGCTTCCTGGACAAAATCAAAATGCTGCCCAAGCTGGTGGAGATGGGCCACTTCTTTCCCAAGACAGTGAAGAGTGGTCCATGCAAAGAGGTCATCAAAAAAGAAGGTTTTTCACTGCTGGATTTTCCCGTGCTGCAATGCTGGCCCCAGGATGCCGGCAGGTTTATCACCCTGCCGTGCGTGATTACCCGCGATCCCAAGACAGGGAAGCGCAACGTGGGCATGTACCGCATGCAGATCTACGACGCCACGTCAGCCGGAATGCACTGGCAGCGGCAGAAAGTGGCGGCTGAGCATTATCGGAATACGCTGCGCACATCCGCTGAAGAACACACCCGAGGGCGGATGTCCCACACGGCCTCGAATGTAGATATTATGGCCCGGTCCGGCGGTGGCGCGATGCTTCCGGAGAGTGATCGCCCCAGTGGAACACTGGAGGTAGCGGTCGCCATCGGCACCGATCCGGCCATGACCTTTTCTGCCATTGTTCCAGCTCCGCCGGACATTGAGGAGTTCATCGTTGCCGGCTTCCTGCGGCAGAGTCCCATTGAACTGGTGAAATGCGAAACCGTTGACCTGGAGGTTCCGGCGACGGCGGAGATCGTCCTGGAAGGCCATGTGAAGCTGGATGAGCTGCGCACGGAAGGGCCGTTCGGAGATCATACCGGTTTCTATTCGCTGGAAGACGAGTATCCAGTCTTCCACCTGACCTGCATCACACACCGTAAGAACCCGATCTATGCCACAACCATCGTGGGCAAACCTCCCATGGAAGATGGGTTTATGGGCAAAGCGGTGGAGCGCATCTTCCTGCCGCTGATGAAGCTCAGCCTGCCGGAGATTGTGGATGTGAACCTTCCAGTGGAAGGAATTTTTCACAACCTGATGATTGTTTCCATTCGCAAGTCGTATCCCGGCCATGCGCGCAAAGTGATGAACGGCATATGGGCGCTGGGCCAGGCCATGTCTACCAAGTGCATTGTGGTGGTGGATGAAGATGTGGATGTGCAGAACATCGGGGACGTGGTGCTCAAGGTGTTCAACCACATTGATCCGGAGCGCGACATCCAGTTCACCCTGGGGCCGGTGGATTCTCTGGACCATGCTTCGCGGCTGCCGAACTTTGGCTCCAAAATGGGGGTTGACGCTACGCGCAAGTGGCCGACGGAAGGCTTCACTCGTCCGTGGCCGGACGAGATCCTGATGGACGACAAAACCAAAGCGCTGGTGGACAAGAAATGGAAGGAGCTGGGCATCGAATGAAAACCTTACCATTGATGACACTGATTGTGCTGATCTTCACGGATTAAGGTCGAGTTGTTGCATTTTTGTTCATCAGCGATCATCCGTGAATTCAGTGTTATCAGCGGTAGAGGCAAGGGAGGGCACGAGGTTGACTAATATTTTTGCAACTGCGGCAAGCGACCTGGGGCGAACTGTTGCTGAAGCCAAACCGCTTTTATTGAATCTGAACAACGCGGACACCTCGAATCGGCCGAAGCCGGGCAAGTGGTCGAAGAAGGAAATTCTGGGCCATCTGCTGGATTCAGCATCTAATAACCATCAGCGTTTTGTCCGCGCCACGCTCCAGGGCAAGCTGGTTTTTCCAGGATACGAACAGGATGCCCTGGTGAAGTTACAACAATTCAAAGAGATGGATTGGGGATTTCTGGTGGATTACTGGACCAGCTATAACCGCTTTCTGGCGCATGTGCTTACCTGTTTACCCGCAAAAGCGGCCAGGACCACTTGTGCCATCGGCAAAAACAAGCCGGCCAGCCTGGGCTGGATTGCCGAAGATTACGTGGCCCATCTCAAGCACCACTTGAATCAGATTCTGGGGAAGACGTTCGAGACCACTTACGGGAAGCAGTAGTTTATGAAGCGAATCATTTCATATACGTTTCCATTCGCATGCATCCTCTGCCTGCTCGGTTTCCCGGATGCGAGTGCGGCTGCTGAACTGAAGCAGAAGACGACAGACGCCTTCAATCAATACGTTGCCGCCACGGAGGCCAGAGTCAATAACGAGTTGCACAGCGGACCATTTCTTTACGTGGACGGCCTGCCCGGCGATGCCATGAAGCGCTCGTATGAACGGCTCAAGAAGGGCGAGATCCTGGTAGAAAAGCTCGAGACCAAAGCGCCGGGAGTCAGCTCCGATGTTCCGGATGGCATGGTGCATCACTGGGTCGGGCTGATTTTTATCCCGAATGCCACACTGGCGCGCGTGGTCCCTATCCTTCAGGACTATGAACATCGAGCGGATCTTTACAAGCCGGATGTGACCGCTTCGCACCTGATTTCGCGCCAGGGAAATGATTTCAAATTCTTTTTACGGCTGTATCAAAAGCGTTTTACCACTGCCGTCTTTAATACCGAATACACGGCCCATTGGGGCCAGGTGGACCCGAAGAAATTGTATTCACACTCCATCAGCAGCAAGATTGCAGAAGTAAAGGACTCCGACCACCCTGATGGAGAAGAGTGGCCGGTGGGCCAGGGCCGGGGGTATCTATGGCGCCTCAATACGTACTGGCGGTTCGAAGAGAAAGATGGAGGCGTTTACATGCAATGTGAAGCCTTGTCGCTCACCCGCGACATTCCTTTTGGGCTGGCCTGGCTGCTGCATCCACTGGTGACGAAAATTCCCAGGGAGTCACTGGATCGCGCCCTCGGTCAGACGCGGACGGTGGTGGAGGAGAAGTTGAAAACAGGGAACAGCTTAGCCACAGGCTGGACCGGATTGAACAATCGGTGACTCTCGACCAAACGACGGGCAGAGTTGGTGCTGAACTGTTCTGGTTGAGTGTCTCAGGCGTGAGAATCTAAAATTCCTTGCTGCACTTCGAGGTAAACTCAAAAGCGATAAATTCCAAAATCTGCCATCGGTGAAATCCAATGACCTTCAAATTATCAGCAGCGTGCTTTGCGGTCCTGTTTCTGACGAGCTCGGTATCGAGTTCGGCCCCTTTCTACGCTCCTTCTTTCGAGGGAACATGGGAGGGCAAGGCTGACATTACGACGTGCTCAAGAGCGGCGGGTTCGGCGATTATCGTGCTGAAACTGGAAGACAAAGGGTATCTTCCCAAGTACAAAATCCCCAATATTGTAGCCGTCGGCTCGGTTTCCGGGGAGCTGGAAATCAACGGCAATGCGAGCGGAATTGTAGGACTCAATTACGAATCCAACAGCGATGGGGACATCCTGAAATCTGCGTTGAGCAGCGTTCGCCCGGTGAATCCATCGCCCCTGGGTGGTCCGGTTACCGCAAACTCTCCATTCTCAACTTATTGGGTGCAACTGAAGGCGGGAGATGCATACGGCGGCTTTGGCCGTTACCAGAGCCTGACGGGAACATTCGCCCACTCCGATTCAGGATGCCCGAATCTGGGCGATGCCGGGACCGTAATGAAAGTGACGTTGAAGAAGCGGTAGTGTCTTTGCACGGATTTTTGAGATTATCCCCGAAGCGAAGCGAGGAAGCCCTACTCCCAAGTATCCTGTTTCAGGGCGTCCGCCGCAAAGAGTCCTCGCAGAAATAGGGACCGCTCACTCCGTTCGAGGCAAGCTAAAAAATCAAAAAAGCTTTCAAGCCCAAAAAACCCACAAAACGTTATACTGGATTCATGTCGATCATTCGCGATATCGCGGGCATTGCCAAAGGGATGTCAGTTACTTTCCGGGAGATGTTTGCGCCCACGGTGGTGGAAAACTATCCGGACGGAAAGGGACCCATGAAGGGCGCGATGTTTCAGGAGCGTTTTCGCGGGCTGCACGTTTTACAGCGCGATGAGAACGGCCTGGAGAAATGCGTCGCCTGCTTTCTCTGCGCTGCCGCCTGCCCCTCCAACTGCATTTATATTGAAGCAGCGGAAAACACGGAGGAAAATCGCATCAGCGGCGCGGAGCGTTATGCGAAGGTCTACAACATTGATTACAACCGCTGCATCTTCTGCGGCTACTGCGTGGAGGCCTGCCCCACAGACGCCATCACCCACGGGCATGGCTTTGAGCTGGCAACTTACAACGCCAGCAACCTGGTTTACCGCAAAGAGCAATTGCTGGCCCCCATTCAGCCGGCACGGGTTTTGAAAGAGACTTCTTAACGTTTGGGTTTATCCGGAAGCGAAGCGAGGGAACCGTGCCCGCTTCCATTCTGTTTCAGGGCGTATCGCCCCAAGGCATCCTCGTAGAAGCAGGGTCCTCTCTCCCGCTCTTTTATGCCGTCCTCCAGCCTGCCCGCCGTGGCGAGTGGTGGATGTTTCTTCGGCTTCAAGGCAGGTCAAGATCAAGCACATAGATGTCGGAATTTCGGCGGACCAGGGAGGACAGCGGGGAATTATCCGGCGTGAGGCCGGTCATGCTGTAACCCAGCACATCGCCGCGCAGAATTTGGCGATCGGAGGTGACCTGCTCTACCTTGTGATCACTGATGCGAACGCGGAAGATGGGCTGCTCTTCGCCAAAATCCGTCTGCTGGTAATAAACGTAGCGGGAGTCGGAGGACCAGCGTATTCCCCACCCATAAGGGGTTCCGTCTGACAGTACGGACCAGCGCTGCCGGGCAAAGTCGAAGAGCATCAATTTGTGATGCACCTGGTCTGAGGCTGCCGCATACTTGCCATCCGGCGACCAATGAACGCCATCGAAACCCTCAGAACCAGGCACTGCGTGAACCTCGCGCGTATTCACAGCCAGCAGGTAGATGAGGGGGTGACGGCCTCCCGTTTCGTTGGTAGTCCAGTGTTGAAAAAGAATGAACCGGCCATCGGGAGAGTAACTCGGCTCACCGTCAGAAGCGTCGTCCTGTGGAGTTAACGCTTCCGGCGTCCCTCCATCCACCGGCACTGAGTACAGCTTCGCCGCTTTTCCCGGAAGACGTCCGCCAAATGCGATGCTTTTGCCATCGGCTGACCACGATGAGTGATAAGCCTCCAACGGCGGGAAAGTGAGCTGCAGTTTCTCTGTACCGTCCACCCGGCTTCGCCACAATGTGCCGTCCGGCTCGGAGCGGTAGGCCACCCACTTTCCGTCCCCGGAAAAACTCAGAAGGCGCGCACGGATGCCGCCGAGATACGGCACAAACATTTTGTTAGCGCTGTCATAGCGCACCAGTTCCCGCCGCTCCTGATAGTTCACGAAGAAAATCTTCTTCCCGTCTGGGCTGAAGCGCGGGTCGCCGATGTAGTCTGGACCGCTGTACAACTGAACCGGAACGTGCGCATCCCGGCGAAGCCAGCTTCCTTTTTCGCGAATCGCCCAGAAACTTTCCACTCCGTCACGCGAAGCACGAAATACGAAGTATTTTCCGTCTGGCGTCCAATCGCCGCCGTATTCTCCTTCACCCCATTGTTGCGCAGTTGTCTTCCAGCCCAGAGCCAACGGATGAGGGTTACGGCCATCCGTGGATGACTCCCACAAGGTAGTGCCGCCTGAAGCATAATCGCGCACGGTGAAACGCAGAACACCGCCATCCGGAGCCAGACGTAAAGAAATCACGTACCCAGGCGCCGTCAGCAATTTGGTGGGTTCTCCGCCGCTGGCCGGGACGCTGTAAATTTGATTATCGCGGCTATAAAGAACGCTGCGTCCATCCAGGGACCAGATCGCGGCTTCCGAGGCAAGTACATCCCCCAGTCTTTGCCCCGAGCCACCCACGACCGGCACTACCCAGAGCGGATTATTAGCGTCTCCGCTTCTTGTCCCAACCAGCAGCTTGGACTTATCTGCATCAATGTCAAATGCGGTAACGCTTGGAACCGAAGTGGAAATAACCTGTGGCTCACCCCCGGTCGCAGACACCTCGGCCAGGGCCCCGGTGCCCCCGATTCTCTTTGTGAAATAAAGCCGGGAACCATCCGTCAGCACCCGGCTGTAAGGCTCTGCCTGGCCGGAACGGGTTATCTGGCGGACCCGCAGTACCCTGGGCGGGGAAAAGCCAAGCCACATGAAGACTGCCGCCGCGCCAAGCAGGAGCATGAGCGCGGCCAGGATGACGAAGCGAGCCCGAAGAAGCGTACCGGTCACAGCCGGCCGGCGATCCGGCAGGGTCTCTTCTTCAATCAGCACCCGCGACCGCGAATGACTCTCCAGGATGACCTCTTCTTCAGGCTCCGCAGGTATGGTCCGGACCTTCTGGGTGAACCGGTAGCCCCTCCCCGGTACGGTCACAATGTAAGCGGGATCCTGGGCCTGTTCGCCCAATGCCTTCCTTAGCTGAAACACATGCTGCCCGAGATTGGACTCCTCGACAAAGGTGTCCGGCCAGAGCAGGCTCATCAACTCATCTTTCAGGACTACGCGGCCGCTTCGCTGGGCCAGGACCATAAGCAGTTCAAACGCCTTGGGCGAGAGGGGGATAGGCTGCTCGTCGCGTAGCAAGAGACGCTGTTCCGGATCCATCCGGAATGGTCCAAATTCCAGTAAGTACTTGACAGCATTGCTCATAACCGCTCTTCAAAACATATTCAAAGCGAATTAATCGGCTCTTAAGGACTTTCAACCCACTTGCCGGGCAGGATACTCCCGTCCGATGCGGTTTCCCGGAAAGAATGGGCGGTGGCAGCAATCTACCACGGATTCCACGCCCAGCGAAGGGAACGGACGAATGAAGAATGTAACTACATTTACCACAAGGAGAGGAAGAACAATGCGAAGGAACCTGTTGAAGAAACTTTGTGCTGCAATGCTTTTGCTGAGTGTCGTCACCATCACGCCTGCCATTTCGCCGGCTGCGCCGGCGCCCAAGCCTGCCGCTGCTGCGACCGCGCCGCAAAGAGAAGACGAAGGCCGGGGCAGAGAGCGCCATCCCCACATTCGGGCTGCCATCCGCGAGCTGCGAGAAGCCAAGCACGAGCTTCAGGTTGCCGATCATGATTTCGGCGGCCATCGTGATGAAGCAATGGAAGCTTGCGACAAGGCCATCCACCAGCTTGAGCAGGCACTGCAATTCGACAAAAAGTAAACTCCAACCAAAGCGCGGGTGGCAAGAATCGCCACCCGCGTTTTTTGGGGTTCTTAATTCGCGTTAGTAGCCTGTCCGCCGCGGCGGATTCTGCGTACGTCTGTGAGAATCTGCGGCACCCATGTTGGTTGTAGCTTCTCTATGCCGGACATCACAGCTTCGGTTCTTCCACGGGACCCGGCGCACAGTAAGGACCCCACATGGCTCGCTGGAACTTCTCCCGCTCTTCAGGTGTCATCCGTTCCCATCGCGCCTGCATCCGGCGTCCCCAATGCGGACGGCTGTTCCCATGGCTATGGAAACTGCCGAAAAGAATCTTGCTCAAGACCACAAGCCCCAGAGCTTGCCAATAACCAATGATCCGTAATCCAAAAATGGCCGGCATCAGCCAGTTCCACAGGCCCATCACTACAAAACCGAACAGAGCCATGGCCAGGATTGCCAGGAGTGCGATCTTGATTCCTTTTGCGATACGATTCCTCATCATTTTAGTCCTCACAATTTCTTAAATTCGGCGTACAGGCTCTGGAGTCGACGGCGCAAATGAAGTACCGCATAGTGCTTACGGGAGAGCAATGTGTTCACGCTGACGCCTGTTTCAGCCGCAATCTTCTTGAAGCTTCGCCCTTGAAATTCATGGGCGATGAAAACGTCACGCTGCTCCTCAGGAAGCTCCTCCAGCGCATCGGTCAGCTCTGCCAGGAGCAAATTTCGCGCGAACGCCGCCTCCGGTCCGGCATCGGGCGAGGGAAGCAGGTCTTCCAGTTGAAGCATCTCTCCACTTTCGCCAACCGCAGGTTCTTCCCGGAGCCGGTCGGTCTTTCTCTTGCGGAAAAAATCGATGATTCGATTGCGCGCAACCCGGAACAGCCATGCGCCCGCCTGCTCAATCGGCTTCATGAGACGGTACGCCTGCACGAATTCGTAGAAGACGTCCTGCAGGATATCTTCCGCATCGGCTTCGTCAGCCACTCGCTTGCGGATAAAGCTCCGCAATCGGCCTCTCTGGCCTTCCACCGTCTCGGAGATGCGTCGATCCTGCTCGATCGTCATCCACTCTATGCTAGGCGCTTCTTCCATTCACCGGTGTAGACGAATGAGCGGCTTGAATATTTTAGAAAAGAGAAGAGCTTGATCTGCCTGGCCCGGCCAGGGACCTCTATCACCATGAAAACACGGAGGAATCCGAGTGATTTTTCGTGAATAGGTGGATATGGCTTCGCGATCACCCGGCCTTGGTAAGAGCTGTCCGATACGCCGCCATGAAAGTTGTCACCATGGGCCAGCAATTCGCGGCAATCAGCGCCTTCTGAAGTAACAGGTTCTTGGGGTTTCCTTAGCTCACTCGACGTTTTCCCCAATCCACCCCAGATAAGCTTCGCTACCGTCTCCAACCTCCAGCATCACGCATTCAGGCAGATCGTAGGAATGCAGTTCTTGAATGGCATCACGCACGGACGAAAAAGCCTCGGCCGTGGTCTTCACCACCAGTAGCCATTCGGCGGCGCTCTCTACCTTACCTTGCCAGCGGTAGATGGACTCAATACCGGGAACAATATTGACGCAGGCTGCCAGTTTGCGCTCCACCAAAGCATGCCCAATCTTCTGCGCTTCCTCTTGCGATCCGGCCGTGGTCAGTACAATGCGCGCTTTGACTTTCATCCGCGATCACCTCGCTCATCTAAATATCATCGCATTTCACCCAAACCAGATTCCCAGAGTTTTTCTTCCGGTGACCCGATGATCCGACGCACACGTCACAAAATGCCGGCAGCAGTTAGCTATTTATATGAGCTGCGCTCCTGGCGCAGCGACCCGGCTGATTGCTTGATTTAACGATCTTGGTTCTTTCTACTTGCATTCGCTTGACGCAACACTGCACGAGACGTTCACATAGGTATTCAGGCGAAAGATTTGCACCTCCATTGAAGGACAACTTGCAAAATTTTTTTCAAACCTCGGCTGCATGGATGGTTCGTTCCCGGCGCAAACTGGCGACTTTTGGAGCAGCATTGCTTGCCTTCTTCCTGGCGTATCACGTCGTCTTTGGCGCCAACGGACTGGTAGTGTATGAGCAGAGGCGCAACGAATACCGCCAGATCCAGGAGCAGAATCGCTCTTTGGAGCAACAGAACCAGCAACTGGAAAAGCAAAACCAAGCCTTGAAGACTGATGCCCAGGCTATTGAAAAGGAAGCGCGTGAACAGCTCCATTACACCCGCTCAGGCGAAGTAGTTTATACCTTGCCGGCCAAGCCCGCCGCACCACCAGCCCCTCGGAAGTAGAGCGAGGCTGGTTGTTTATCGCACCACACCCTGGAGCGGGGAACTCGCCGTGGCATAGAGCTTCTTGGGCATCCTGCCAGCCAGATACGCAGCGCGCCCGGCCAGCACCGCATGTTTCATGGCTTCGGCCATCAAAACCGGATCCTCAGCATGCGCTATACCGGAGTTCATGAGCACCGCGTCTGCGCCCAGTTCCATGGCGATTGCCGCATCGGATGCTATTCCTACGCCGGCGTCCACGATCAAGGGAACATCCGTGATCATCTCCCGCAGGATTTGGATATTGGCTGTGTTCTGAATTCCCATGCCGCTGCCGATGGGCGCGCCCAGAGGCATAATCGCGCTGGCTCCTGCGTCGAGAAGACGTTTGGCAACCACAATATCATCAGATGTATACGGCAAAACTGTAAACCCTTCCTTTACTAAGATACGGGTCGCCTCGATGGTCGCATGTACATCGGGGTAGAGCGTCTTCTGGTCGCCGATCACCTCAATCTTCACCCAATCGGAGAGGCCAACCTCGCGGCCGAGGCGGGCAGCCCGAATAGCTTCGTCAGCGGTGTAGCAGCCGGCAGTATTGGGAAGCAGAAAATATTTTTTGGGATCGATAAAGTCCAGGAGCGATTCCTTACCGCGGTCCAGGTTCACCCGCCGTACCGCTACAGTCACCATCTCCGCGCCACTGGCCGCAATGGCCCGCGCTGTCTCCTGGCCAGATTTATATTTTCCCGTGCCCACAATCAGCCGCGACCGAAATTCGCGACCAGCAATGAATAGAGGATCCATGGTTGCTATTGTAATAAAACTGAAGCACGACAAACATTTTGCTTCTTGGCAAAAACCTCTATGGCGCGGACGAGTTGGTGATGGGGCAATTTGGTAATCGGGAGCCAGGATCGTCAGCCTAAGATGCTGTTCCGATGACCCGATGCACCCATGACCCGATTAAACCGGCGCCGTCTCCATAGGATGCGGCTCCTGATAGAGTTGCTCGATCTGCTGCTGGTATTTGCCTTCGATCACGCGACGTTTCAGTTTCATGGTTGGAGTGATTTCGCCGCCGGCGACGGTAAATTCGTCAGGCACGAGTACGATCTTCTTGATGGTTTCGAAGTGCGCCAGCTTCTTGTTCACGTCTTCGACAATGCCGCGATAAAGCTCGCGTACCCGGTGATCGCCAACCAACTCCGGTCGGGTGTTGAAATTCACGCTATTGGCTCGCGCCCAGTCTTCCAGGAGTGGAAAGTGGGGAGAGATAATCACGGAGGCATATTTGCGCTTGTCGCCGACTACAGCAGCCTGCGCGATCAACACATTATTCTTGAGCGCATTTTCAATGGGCTGCGGAGCAATGAATTTCCCGCCCGACGTCTTGATCAAGTCTTTCTTGCGGTCTGTAATATTCAGGAAACCTTCACTGTCTATCTCGCCGATGTCTCCAGTCTTGAACCATCCATCCGGCGTAAACGCAGCTTTGGTTTCTTCCGGCATGTTCCAGTATCCCTTGAAGACCTGCGCGCCCTTCACCAGGATCTCGCCATCACCGGCCACCTTCACCTGAACAATCTCACTCGGCTTACCCACGGTTCCAAGCTTGAAGGCGCCGCGCCGGTTCACAGAAATGGTCGGAGAGGTCTCCGTCAGGCCGTAGCCCTCGCAGATGGGAATTCCCATCCAGCAAAACCATTCAGCCATGTCTTTACCCAGGGGGGCTCCGCCGGAAAAATACGCGCGGCTGCGTCCTCCAAATCCGCCGCGGATCTTGGAGTAAACCAGCTTATCTGCCAGCTTCCACGAAAGGCGCTTGGGTTTCTCGTTGTTCTTGATCTCCTCAACGTGCCGCTGGCCTATGCGCAGCGCCCAATTAAGAATTTTGCGCCGGACCCCGGTAGCCCGGCGTTCGGCTTCCTGCCGGACCTTTTCATAGACTCGCGGCACGGCAACGATAATGGTCGGCTTGGTCTGCTGGAGTGCCTGCGGGAGCTGCTCAAAAAATGGGCAATAGGCAATGGTCACGCCATTGAGAAAACACACGTAATCCAGGTGGCGTGCGGTTACGTGGGAGAGAGGCAGGAAGGAAAGATAGAGATCGCCTTGCACCCACTCTGATTGCCGGGTCGATTCCAGGGCCACAGAAGTCAGGTTCCCGTGGCTGAGCATCACGCCCTTCGACGTGCCTGTTGTTCCGGAGGTGTAGATGAGTGTAGCCAGATCATCGGGCTGGGCTTGATGCGCCTGGTTGTCAAACTCCGCCTGCTGGTCCTGGTTCAAAGCCGCCTGATCGAGGATTGACCACATGCGAATGACGTTGATCTCCGCCACGTCATCCATGATCACAATTTTTTCCACGCTGGTCTGCGGCTGAATAGACTGCACCTTCCGCAATTGTTCCACTGACGAAACAAATACGACCCGTGCTCCCGAATGCCGGAGCAGGTAAGCAGTCTGGTCAGCAGTGAGCGTCGAATAGATGGGGACATCCGCCAGTCCGCTGCAAACGCAGGCAAAGTCGGCAATCATCCACTCCGGGCGGTTCTCGCTCAGAATCGCAACCCGGTCACCCTTTTGCAGGCCCCATTGTTTCAGGGCTCGCGCAATGCTGACGACATATCCGTAGTATTGCTGCGAAGAGATGGACTGCCAGCCTGTGTCGCGTTGGAACATCACGTGCTGTTTCAGGCCGTGGCCAACGGAGGTGAAGAAGATATCAGCTAAAGTCCTGGTTTCCATTTGAAGGCTTGATTTCCATGCCTTTCAATACAATATCGACGATCACATCCGCCAGGCTGGAAAGCGGATAGTCGCGTTCCTTGTCAAACAGGATCCATGAGGTCACCATTTCATCCACGGCGCCGAAGAAACAGTTTACTGCTATCTTGACCGGCAATTCTGAGCGGAACACGCCGGCTTCCTGGCCTTCGCGCAGAACGTCTTTGATCAGGTCAAAGTATTCAACCAGCAGGTTATGGGAGAACTGCGCCAGGAATTTGGCGCTGTGCCGCAGCTCTGTCTGAAATACGATTGCCATGTTGCGGTTCTTGCCCAGAGCTTCCAGGTGGAGAAACGCCATTTTGCGCAGCTTCTCCCTTGGGTCCGTAATCTGGCTCAATTCACTCCGCGCCCGCCCGATGAAGCCGTGAAAGGCCGAGTCAATGGCCGCCATCAGCAGCTCATCTTTGTTCTTGAAGTAAAGGTAGATGGTGCCATCGGCAACCCCGGCGCGGTCGGCAATTTCAGAGACTCGGGAATGAAAAAACCCCTTCTCCGCAATCACCTCAATGGCAGCATCCAGGATGCGCTGGTACTTATTGGATGCGCCGGAAGGCTTGGCAGCGGTATCAGATGAGCGCTTCACAGGAAACGTGAATGTACTTGGATTTCCGCATGAACGCAACCGGATTCTTGGCCACAGTCGATTTTGTCTTAAGACGTCCCTTCAGCCAGGGACTGCCGGCGCCATTCAAGGAATTTGCGAAATGCCTTGCCGCGGTGGCTGTACAGGGCCTTTTCTTCAGGCGGGATCTCGGCAAAAGTCTTGCCCAGTTGTGGAAAATAAAATAACGGATCGTATCCGAAGCCATGGCTGCCTCGTGGAGCCGTCAATAGATCACCACGGACCTCATCGCGAAAGGTCCTGAGCGTGGCGCCGTCCTTTGCCACAGCAATCACGCAGACAAATTTTCCTGAACGCTTTTCCGCCGGCAACAGTTCCAGCTTCACTATCAAAGTCTGATTATTTTGTGCATCATCGGAATTCGAGTGCGATTCAGCGCCACCCTGGACCACTGCCGCATAACGGGCCGAATATACCCCCGGAGCCCCGTTCAGGGCGGCTACCGCCAATCCCGAATCGTCTGCCACCACCAATGTTCCCGGCGCCAGGCGGCTATAATGTTCCGCCTTGATGCGCGCATTCTCTTCAAAGGTCGCGCCATCTTCCACCGCTGGCGGAAGAGTCCGGAAGCCTGGAAGTGCCTGGACTTCTATACCCAGATTGACCGCCGCACCCTGGAAATCCCTGAGTTTTCCGGGGTTGGACGTGGCAATATAGATGTGTAGACATGACACGCTTTTAACATGCATTTATCCTGATCATAGTCGATCTTAGAGGTGAGGAGGGTTATGTCGAGACGGGCAGTTGCGTTCTTTTTCCTTTTGCTGGTGCTGTTGCTAATCGGTTGTGTGATCTCACCCAGACGAACCGTAGTCTCCAGCGGCGGAGGTGGCGGTACAGCCACCGGCAAACTCTATGTTACGAATGACTCAGGCAATTCCATCGTGCGCTTTGATAACGCCTTTACCGCCACCGGCAATGTGGCTCCGGCGGCCAATATCTCCGGGGCCTCCACCCAGCTTGCCAACCCTAAATACATTTTCCTGGACGCCGCCGCGGATCGCCTGTTTGTGGCTAATTCCAGTGGCAGCAACATCCTGATTTTTGAGACGGTGAGCACCAAAACTGGAAATGTCGCTCCCTCGCGCACGATCGGTTCCGGCAGCCTGGCCACGCCCACAGATGTCACGCTGGATGAGGGAAGAGACCTGCTTTACGTCGCGGATACAAACACGATTCTAGAATTTACGCCTGCATCCACTGTGAACGGGATAATCGTTCCTGTACGCATTCTCAATCCCGGCTTTACTCCTGGAGCCATCCTCATAGATGCTGCTAACGATCGTCTGTTTGTGGCCAATCCTACTTCGAACTCCATCAATATTTATGATGCAGCCAGTAGCTTGCCCAGCGGCGGGATCGTGCCCACGCGTCAACTCTCCGGCGCGATTACGCAGTTAGGACAGCCCTTTGGGTTGCAAATTGACTCGGCCGGCCGGCTGGTGGTGAGCAATGCTGCTCCCACGCCCAGCATCACGGTTTATACAAATGCCGCAGGGGTCAACGGCAACGTGGCTCCAGCAGCGAACATCAGCGGCGCCAACACAAATTTGGCTGGGCCTACCCAGATGACAATTAACAACACCGCCCCCGCAGGCGAGCTATTTGTTGCCGATCCCTTTGGTGGACACGTTCCGGTCTTTGCCAGCATCAGCACCCTGGCCAATGCGCAAAACATCGCGCCTACTCGCGACATTAACGGAGCAAATACCACCCTGGCGAGCGGCGGGGCGGCCACTGCTCGCGGCGTGGCCATAGACACCACAAGATGAGTGAACTCTGACCTTGCCCGCAGGTCCCAGGCAATTTGGATCTGCCACACGCTCCAGGAAGTCACTTCAACAGATATCCCCACACCACCACTGCCATTCCTATGGCTGTGCTGATGAAGGAGAACTTCCAGAACAAACGGTTCTCCGACAGCAGGGCAATGGAGCAAAGGACGATCGAGATTTCCAGGAACAGCTCAGAGCCATCGTAGTAGTTCGCGCGGCGTCCAGCCAGTACAGTTTCGGCATCCCGTTCACGAGCCCGTTCCTGGATTTTATCGGCGCCGTCCTTTGCCGGCTTTCCGTTCTTTGCGGGAGCGCCCTCTTTTTCGATGTTGGCTTCTTCCAGGAATTCCTTGGCAACCTCGGCTCCGTTGGGAGACAGGGTTGCCAGCTTCGCATTTGCTTCATACATGTGAACGCGGATGTTTTTGGCCTGGTAATAAGCCCACTGGTCGTTGGCGTCGCCCTTCAGCACCATCTCTTCAGTGTGTGAGTTATGGCTCAGCAGGGTTGCGGCTGCCAGTAACACCGCCACAATGGCCATAGTGAGTCCAACAGCTCTTTCGCCCGAGTGATGGGCGTGTTCGGTCTGTTCTTGCAGTTCATGTGGTTCCAAAGTGCTTTGCCACCTCCGTGTTCAGGTTGATGATGACTACTTGCCAATTCTTCTTAATGCCGGTTCAAAAACTTCATTCTTTTGTGTGGCTTCGAATGTCCCGGGACATCATCGTATTTCAAAACACTGATCGAGCCATCCACCTCCAGCACCGCCAAAGCTACCTCGCTAATAGTGCCGATTCCATGCTCACGTAGGGCGCGCTGGACTTCGTCGATGGTTACATGTTCTTTGGCACAATGGGCGACGATCAATTGTCCGCTATGGATAAGCAAAGTAGGCGAGCCTTGGATCACGCTGCGGAAACGGCGATTGATCCCTGAGAGGTCAGCCAGCAGATAATTCAGGACCAGCAGGACCACTGCCGCCACTACGCCGCCCAACAGGGAATTGTCCGGGCCGGTCATGGCATTCTGCACCGAGTTGCTGAGCAGCAGAAGCAAGGTGAGGTCAAAGGGTGTCATTTGGCCGACTTCACGCTTTCCCGTAAGCCTGATGCCCACCAGCACCAGCAGGTAAATCACTGTGGTGCGCGCTGCAATTTGCAATGCAGTATGCCAGTCGGTAAACATTTTTTATGGATGTGTACGAGGAGATTCTACGGTCGAAATTTTGATTTTGAAATGTAATTCTGGCTTCCTCCCATCCGAGCGACGGTGCAGGAAAGGTTGGCCAGTGCGAGGCCGGCGGGCCACGCATGTTAAAATTATTACAGTTGCTTTTCTAGCGCGCCCTTAGCTCAGATGGATAGAGCGTCTGACTACGAATCAGAAGGTCGGCGGTTCGAATCCGTCAGGGCGCGCCAGATTTTTTCTCCTTTTGATTCATAGGGTTGGCGTTATACCCTTTTCTTATTGTCCGAGATCTCGAGGACCTTAAGATGCTTATTTTCTTACATTTTGAGGCAGTTCGAAATTATCCTTGAATTTGGCAAAGCAAAAAAGTATTGCGAACTGTCGCGATTTTTCGCTGTGTATTGAAACTCCAAGTTTCCTCATCATGAAAATATTATTCCCATATATTCTTTAAGACCTAGTAATGCTTCGCATGCTGGAAGCACTAATCTATGAATGCATAGATGCATAGAGCTGCAAGAGCGTCGCTTGCGGCCGTTAGGATATGATGGCTGGGCGACCTGTGTTCCAGCAACAACTCTTCCCGTTTGATTTTCATATTGCTTCTGACGGCGTTCGATGTCTTCTGAGATGGATCGCGCGGACTCAGGCAACAATTGTAAGATATGTCATAGCAGAGTTGTTGCTGGGAGTGGCTAGGCAGCAAGAAATGGTACTTGTCCAAAGATTTTTGAAAACCCTAATTGTCCTTTTCACGCTAGCATCCATCTGCCAAGCAGAAAAAGGCATATTGGTGGTTCAAGTCAGCGACACCCAGAATCGCCCTGTCGATGGGATTGAGATATCGGCCAAAGGGAGTTCTGAACCGGGAAATACCGACCGCAAGGGGCTAGCTCGGCTCAAGCTTGATTCACAAGCAAAAGTGAATGATTGGGTGATGCTTCAGATCATCAAGAGTCCGCCCACTAAGGACTTTGTACTCCTGTCTCCATGGGATGCCAGAGCGCAAATACCGCTCTTCGCCAATGAAGCCGTGAACTTCATAGCGGTTACAGTAGTAAATCGTGGTGACCGGACAGCGCTCGAAAGTGGAAAGGCGCTGATGGCGATGGCGGAGAGGATCAATAATAAAAAAAACAGCCCTAAAGCTAAAGAGATTGATCCGGAGCAACAACGCAATGAAGCATTAGAAACGGTCGCGAAAGACTTCGGGCTTACTCCTGCTGAGGTTGACAAGGCGATCCGCGCCTGGGGCGAGAAGACTGAAGATTCGTACGAAAAAGGACTGGTTGCACTGTATGAGCACAACTATCATGCCGCAAGCCAGAGATTTTCCGAATCGTTGGAGAAGCGGACTAAGGATCTGGTACAAGCTCAGGCTGCAGTCGCTGATACAGCACGGTTTCTCGGGCGGTCCAAGTACAGTGAAGGAAAGTATCGCGAATCAGTCGCAGCTTACCGGAAGGCCCTAGAACTCCGCCCAGATGATCCTTCAATCCTAGATGACTTGGGTCTGAGCCTGTTTTCGTCGGGTGATTACGTCGAGTCAGAACTCCTGTACCGGAAGGCACTGGAGATCGATCAGGGGATTTGGGGACGAGACGACCGCCGGGTAGCCACACACTGTAACAACCTTGCATTGTTGCTTGAGGAAAGAGGAGACTACCGGGGCGCGGAGCCGCTTTTGCGCCGGGCGCTCACCATTGACGAGAACGCGCTCGGAGACGAACATCCGAGCGTCAGCGCAGACTTGAGCAATCTGGCATTTTTAGCTAAGGCGCAGGGGAAGTACGCAGAAGCTGAACTGCTCTACAGGCGTGCATTACTGATCGATGAAAAGGCGTTGGGACCAGAACACCCTGATGTGGCCGAGCGCTTGAATAATCTAGGCACACTATTAATGGCGAAGGGGGACTACGTGGCAGCAGAGCTACTCTTCCACCGGGCACTAGCGATTGATGAGAAATTGCTGGGAGATGAGCATCCCAACGTAGCTGGAATCCTAAACAATGAGGCCGAGTTAGACCAAGTCCAAGGCAGATATGCTGAAGCTGAGGTGCTCCTTAAGAAGGCAATCAATATTGACGAAAGAGCCCTCGGACAAGAGCACCTACACCTGGGTATAGATTTGAACAATTTGGCCGCGCTGTATAAGGAGCAGGCCAGATTCGAGGAAGCAGAACCCCTTTACAGGCGAGCCTTAGCAATCACCGAAAAAGCGCTGGGGCCAGAGCACCCAAACCTCGCTACAGCCGTAAACAATTTAGCGGTTCTTTATGACGCACAGCGCAGGTTCACAGAGGCAGAGCCACTCTACCGCAGGGCTTTGGCGATCGGGGAAAAGGCGCTGGGGCCGGTTCACCCCGATGTGGCCAGATATTTAAACAACTTGGCACTGCTGTTACGGAATAAGGGGGATTATGACGAAGCGGAGTTGTTGGGTCGGCGAGGGCTTGAAATTGACGAGGGAGCACTTGGAATGGATCACCCGGCTGTCGCCTCAGATCTGACCACCCTTGCATTAGTATTGATAGCTAGGGGAGATCATGTGGCAGCAGAACCACTGTGCTGGCGAGCTCTTGCTATTGATGAAAATGCATTTGGGCCGAACCATCAAAACGTGGCCAGGGATCTAGGCAGCTTGGTGTTGTTGTTGGTCGCGAAGAGACAGTACGCAGTGGCCGAGGCATTTTGTCGCCGTCAGCTATCTATCGACCGAAAAGTGTTGGGCGAAGATCATCCTGCGACTCAAACCGCACGGCAGAACCTAGTCAAACTCATGCTGATGAAACAGGTCAAGCAATGACCAAGCTCTTTGAGATCGCTTCCAGGATTTCCGGCCAGTGGAGCTTGGCGGCTTTTGCCATCATCGCGCTGGTATTTCTCATTCTTAAAATTCAAAAGAGGAAGGTTTCACCCGTGGTATGGGCAGTTGTGATTGCAGTGGTACTTCTTGCGCTTGCGCCCATCCTTGCGCCTATATACATGAATTCTTTCGGGATTTACCGCGTTCGGGCTGTGGTTCTGGACGAGCGTGGAACCCCTGACAATGATGCGAGGGTCACCTGCTCGATCGGCGGCGAAATCAAGAAAATCGAGGGCGGGTGGGAGTGCGATATCCCCTCCAAATTAAAGCCAGCGGACGGCAAGCTTCAAGTTTACGCAACGGACCCAAGCAGCCCTTTTCTGGTTGGCAAAGCAGAATTGGAACTGAAACATGACTATAACCCGATAACTACGATCGGACTGAGGTCAGATACCTTAGCGAAGGTTATAGGCATTGTGGTCGACGAGGAGAACAGCATGCCGCTGGAAGGCGTGCAGATCGGCGTTGTCGGTTACGAGTCTGAAGTAGTGATTACGAAGCAAGGAGGAAATTTCTCTCTGCCAGCGCACAAAGCTAATGGTCAGCAAGTTCAACTCTCCGCTGTCAAGGAGGGGTATTTTCTGGTTCCGGAATGGCACGCTGCCGGAGATTTTCCAGCCACCGTCAAGTTGCACCGACAGCATTTGCCAAAGCGTAAGCCAGCGCTGTAGGTCACTCCTGTATGGGTGCTCGCGGAAGTCCCCTAGGGATGCTCGTGAACCCGGAGTTCTGAAATCGTCTCCTCGGGGTTGAGCAAAAAGGTTCCAATATCGTCCCTATGTCCGCGGTACCAGAAACCAACGTCGAAGGTTTCACGCTTAAGCGGAACTCCCGTTAGACGGAGCAGCTCCATGCTTACCTCAACGAACTTAGAGTATAACCGCGAGGGCAAAGCGGCTCGATAGTTAATCATTCTTCTCCAAAACTGCCGCATCTGATCCAGCCGGAAGCCGCATCGCCGATGTCCACAGAATCGGCGCCCTTAAAAACTTTAATCAAATTTTGAAACGTTTTACTTGCCTCCATCACTATCAAGAAGGACGGAAATTTTTTACATAGGAGTAAAGATATGTACTTAAAAGCGATCACACGACTTGGGATCTTAGTTTTGCTCATATTAACCGGTATGACCCTCTATTCGAAGGCTAGCGGCGGAACAGGGTGCCTGGCTCAAGAGGCGCAGTGCGAGGGGAAATGCGGAGACAATGGTGCATGCATTTCTAATTGCCAAGCTCAATATTTGGCCTGCAAGAGCGGACACGGCTTGATCAAGGCTGTTCTGCCGCTTGTTCCTCTCGAGGAAAGCATTGCCACGAAGATGGCAGATTCCTCCAGCGAAGACCTTCCCAATCTTCCCGGCCAACTGAACGCGGCTATCCCATTCTTCTATGATGTGCCGGTTTTGCGCCGAGACCATCAGATACGAGGTTCAACAATCTTAGGCATTTGGTAAACCTTAGGCATTTGGTAAACGCTTGCAGAAATAGTTGAAGTTCCAGTTGTAACCAGGGATCATGCGGACCATTTCCTTGCTGCTGGTACTTCTTACAAACGGCGCACGGTCTCGCGTGCGCCGTTTCGCGGGTACTCGGGACTTAATAGTTCTGTCCCACAAACTGCTGCATTTGCTCCAGCCGGAAAGTGGCATCGCCAATCTCAAGCCCCAGCAGTAGTTGCATGCTGCTGAGCTGGTTGTCGAAATCGAGCGCGGCTGTCGTTTCTGTCCCGCTGACTAATTTCAGGTTTTCCTCCACCTGCTGCTTCTCATCCTCCAGTGATTTCAATCTGTTTTCCTGGACGGAAATTCCGCTGAGCAGTTGCTGGTGAAGAACTTCCGCATTGCGTATAACGTCGCCTTGTTGCACGGTCTTCCAGTTATCGTAAGCCTGAGCGGCCTGGTCCAGGTGCTTGTTCACTGCGTGGCTCCCCAGGTTGTAGCTCAACGTGACTTCGCCGTACGCTCCGGCGTTACCGGTGAGTGAGCTGGCCTGCTGGCGCGCCCCCACAGAAAAAGTGACGTCCCAGTCATTCTGGCGGGTCAATTTCTCCAGCGCTTTTTGCCCGTTCACTTCGCTGCTCTGCTTTTGTGCAACCAGTTCCTTCAGCGGCGTCTGGCTTAGCTCCGGCGTATAGAGAGCGACAATCCTGGACTGAGTATCATCGCGGTCTGCATTCAACTTGATCCTGGTGGTTTGCAGGGAGAAGAGCATAGGTCTGGTTACATTCTGCGCCTCTATCATCTTCGTAGTTTTCTCAATCAGCGCATCCAGATTATCTGATGCCTCCTGGATCAGCGCGAGCCGGTGTTGCAGTGCCTGTTTCTCAAGGTTAGGCAGCGCGTACTGTATCGCCTGCTGCGCCGATGTGGTAGCGCTGTAGAGTTCGCAATTCGTGCGCGCAACGTCCATGGTGAGACCTGCTTTTCGTATGTTTGCCAGGCTGCTGGAAACTCCCCAGAAAAGTTGTGTCGGCAAATCCGCAGTCGGCTGTGTGAATCCCGCCACGGCATTCGGCGTGCGCAACAGGTCACGCTGGGCCAAACCCTGCTGCGTGACGTAGTCACAGTAGACTTGCTGATCTTTGGCCACGGTTGCATCCTCAGCAACCAGCGGCCCGGCCATCATCACCAGGGCAACCACGAGTTTTGTTTTGTTCCACCACATGGTTTTTGTCCTCAAAAGAACAGCGGTTTGCGATTCAGAAATACAGTCTTGGATTTTGCCGACTCCGGATGGTCCAGCTCCATCTGCACCAGAAAACCGCGCATGTCCGACCTGAAGATCGGATGGATGGCGTGTTCCTCAGTCG
>DATDGL010000129.1:0-35425 GCA_036522115.1 Candidatus Angelobacter sp. | reverse complement strand
GAGCGTTCTCACACTCTTGGCGGTGTAAGAACACCGCTCACGCCAGAACGTATGTTCGCGTATTTCAATCCATTCACAGCTTCTTACGCGCTGGGCTCAGTAATTCCGCCCCTGTGGGGCTTAAGTTTCCAAGCGCCCTGGAGGTTCGAATTCCTTAAGTGAACAGTATTGCCATTAGCTGTTAGTTTTTGGCTCTTGGTTTTGTGCGACAGTCTTTTCTAATCGAAAGATGAGCCTGAAAAACTGGAGAAAGACGGCAGAGGAAAGCTCCTTTCGGTTTGGGTTTGGGCATCATAAATCCCAAAACAGCCGCCGAAGTGGTACGTCCAAACCCATTGCCAACATCTCAATCATTCGCAGGCAAGAGTGACGGCCATACACTAATTGGCAATTGCTACGGTGAACTGTGCATGGAGCCGCGAAACCCAGATAACCCGTTCTTCGTGATTCGGTTTCTGACGTTTCTTCAACTTCTACGGCTCGCTTACGGGGAAGACCACATCTACAAGTTCGCGGAACATATTCCGGTTGTCCTGCCTGTGGCAGTCAAGCCGCTTGGCAAGCGGTTATATGTGGTGGATTGGATTTACGGGCTGGCCGGAGTTCTGGCCGCTGCGTTCATTCTCTGGAACTGCTCACAGAATGGCATTGAGCATCTGGCGTCGGGAATGGCTCTCCTGATGGAAGTGCGCCGGTGGCTCCTGGCGCTGCTAGCTATGGCTGTGGTCGCGGTTGTGCCAGTTCGGATTTGTCTGCGGATTCACAAGCGCCGGTCAATCTGCATTGGCGAAGTTCAAAGGGAAATTTCATGATGCAGACGAAAGGTGTTAGGGTACCTGCGGAGGTACGTTATGACACCCAAGCGTATTCTGTTCCTGGCGGTTGCTTTTGTGGCGTTGTGCTTCGCTGGCGATTTCGTTAATGGCAAAGCTACTATCAGTCGCGCTGCTCCGTCACCGGCTGGCTGCTGCATCCCTCCGGTTTGCGATCCTGGCGGACCCAACTGCCCTTAGCAACGGCAGGGTTGTTTCGTCCTTTGGACAAAGGGGGCTAATGCTCCACTATTTAACTCTTGGGGACTGGCTTCTTTGGGCTGGCTGCGTAGGCGTCCAAGTCTGGGCATTACGGCGTGCGTGGCGCGCACTTCTGCGAACCCTTCCCCTGCTCATAGCCTATCTGCTGGCAGAAAGCGCGGTGCTGCTTTGGATTACGTTCTGCTGCTCGCGGATGACTTACGCACGCGCCTATTACCTGCTCGGCATCCCTGAGAGTCTGTTGCTGTCCGCTGTGGCCGTGGAACTCGCCAGCAAATTGATGCCGCAGTATCGAGCCTGGGTTATGCGCCTCGGGCCGGTCACAGTTGCTGGTCCGGCATTCCTGGCCCTGCTCGTTTTGCCTCCGTTGAAGGCGGAATCCGTCTTGCGCTTGGGAACAGTGGCTATGTTCTGTAGCTTGATTCTGCTGCTGGCTTGCTTCGCTTTGGAAGACGCCACAGCGGAAGTAAGGCGGTTGGGTTATGCCTATGCTGTGTTACTCGCCCTTCTGGCCGTCTGCGCTGAAATTCAGGTTCATTACGGGGTAATCAGTTCCCGGCTGGCGGAAAAGTCGCTTCAGGTGTGGCTCATTCGTCATCTGTGGCCCTGCGCTTGGTTGGCAGGCGTGGGGATAATTTGCTGCGTACTTTCGGGTAAGCGTACTCGGATCAAGATGACTGGCGCTTAGGAACGCGGAATATTTCGCAAAACTTAATCAGGGATTCAGCGTTACCTGAATTACCGTAACTAGTAATTAGCCTGGTCTCGCTGAACGACCCACTCTCTTGCTCCTCCGAAGTTTTTATACTGCTCGAATTCTCTTTTGCATTCCACTGCAATCGAGATGCCGCGTGTATTACGTATGTGTAAAGCCTTTTTTCTGGCGCTTTCGCAGCTTTGTGCGGCCAATCAATTTAATAACTATGGTAAGCTCAACCTTAGTGTTTGGACGCCAGATCAGAATCAGGAAGGAAAAGACAGCTATGAATCAAGACAATCGAGTCCTACAGCGCATCGGCGCCCGCGAATTGACGCGGGAAGAGATCGAGAACATCACCGGCGCAATTAACACGTTGACCGCCTTCTGTAGCGCCCCTCAGCCGAAGTACCCCACCGGCGACAGCGACCACGAGGGATGCCCCTGGTAAGCTCAATCAATCCTTTCGCTAATGAACGGCAAGGCGCGGTCCGGCTTCAAGCCGGACCGCGCACGCCCAAGCAGGCGATTGAGACAGAACTTGCCTCCATGCGGGCGGAGATGAGGACGTCGAAGCGAAAACCCCGCGCTCCTATCACGTACCTCGATACCGAGTTTGTGGCGGTTTGTGCGTCGTGGAAATTCCGGGTTTGAGCTCCGGTGTACTGACGGCTCTACGGAGGACAGACGGAACAATCCCCATCGTAACATCCGCCTTTGGGATCAAAGGTGCATCTCGTGGAAAACCCACCCGAGATGCTGTCGTATTCCGCTTGGCTCAACTCGCGAGCGCCGAAACGACTGAGAACCCGGCTATCTTTATTATTATTATTTTCAAGCATCAGATACTCCTTTTCGAGATATCAAAAAATAAATAATCGCGGCCCGTTTCTCTTAAGGCAGTTTACACCTAAATTGAAACGGTCAAGCGGCCGCAAGATTCAAAATTGTACTGCAAGCCCAGCGTTCCTATTAGGTCCCTCGAAACCCCGAAAGCGGAGTTTTGACCTCCCGCCACCTCCACCAAAAAACCGGCCCTTGGCCATTAGCTCTTGGCTTTTGGCGCTCTTAGCCAACCCCAACTATGAAGATCCTTGCCGAAGGGCCGCAATCGTGTTGAGCCCGCAGGTTGAGCGCCAGTCAGCAGCCGGAGGGTGAAATGGTGTAGTACGGCGAGAACTGCCCGCTGTGAAATGAAGTCCCATTCGCGCAGATAATCCAGACGCCTACGACCGTCGTATGACTGGCGTTGTTATAGTAGGTGAACTGGTGGCCAGTCTTGGTTTCGATAGTGGGAGAAACCGACGCGAACGCCAGCACAAACAGAAGGGCCAGCATAGCAAGCCGCAAACGCCGCAAGATGGAAATGTTCACAGGAAGATCCTCCTTTAGAAACTCTTACGCCGAAGGCCTGAATCGTATGACTGCGTGTGTTTCCTGTCAAGGTCAATGTTCCATTTTTGTTCCTGGATTTGGACTATTCAACCTGTGCAATTTGCCGAGTGTAGACCTTTGAAATGCATCGTCTTCTGTGACGTGGCAGGACCGTGACGGGTTTCCTGGACCAAGCAACGTTGAGCCATTCCTTGGCTAAAAATCCTTGCTTCGCGCATGGATCCTAATGGTATCCTCTACAATTTCCAACGACAGCGAACGGAGGGATTGACGTATTATGTTCTGCCGGTTTTGTGGCTCCACCCATCCTGACGATTCAAGCTTCTGCCCATCGTGTGGGAAACCAGTTGCAGCAACTTCAACCCCGGCACCCGTGAACGCAGCGCCGCCAGCGCCTGCGCCGCCTCCCCCAAACGTAATACCGCCAAAATACCAAACCGAGCGCAAGTTGCTGATCGCCGGCATCGTGGTGGCAGTTGCTGTTGCCGTTGTAGCGTTGATCTTCTACCTGAAATCGTCCGGCAGCGGCGACTCTGGCCGGTCAGCAAGCTCTGCTCAATCAGACATTCCCACAGCGATAGCCAACAATCTCAAGAGATCACGCAGGGCAGCCAACCAGGCGGCAGCCGCAGCCACAGTTCGCACCCTTGTTACCGCCGAATTAACTTTTTCAATGACGTTTCCGAAGGCGGGCTATGCCAGCAGCTTGTTTCAGCTCGGCCCCGGCGCGGAGACCTGCGTTCCGCCGCATCCTGACGCCGCGAATGGATGCATGCTTGATTTTGTATTAGGGTGTTCCGCGGGTGCAAGCGGCACCTTCTGCGTGAAAGATACCTATAAATACGCCATTACTCCAGTAGGAGCGGCGCCACCGATTCCGGACTTTGTGATATTGGCCACGCCCGCCGACCGCGATGCGGGAGAGACAGACTACTGTGCAACCTCGGACGGGGTGGTGCGCTTTCGAGCGAATCCGGACCCACCATCGCGGCCCCTCGCCACCGTTGCAGAATGCACCGCCTGGATTCCACTATGACTCGGCATCGGCGTATGAATGGTCAGCCTGGATCCTTGAACAGCGCATGATAGATGAGATGAGTTGAGGAATCGATCCACTGATTGAGTTCCGCCTCTTTCATTCCCGCGGCCTGTGCAAGCAGGCTCCAGAAAAAGTGATCCATCACGTGAGCCAGGGCAGAGACGTCCACTCCGGGTCGTGCTCCCGGCATCTGGTGCAGAAATTTGAAGACCGCTTCAACACGACCGGTAGTCCAGGCATGCATCTGCCTTTGCTTGCGGGCCAAACCGGGATCAGAGAGCGCCGCCTCCTGCCAGGCACGATAGGCGCCCAGGTAGCTGAGATCGTGGGAGAAGGCGCGTGCCAGCATGGCGCGTAATCCAGCGCGGACATCCTTGGGCCCTTCACCCCGCCACGCCGACACCGGGCGCGTCGGGAACCCCGAGCCTGAAGGTTGAAGGTCAAGCCGGCTCAGCTTCTCCAGGAGTTCGTCCATGAGAGCAAGCAGAAGCTGGCGCTTGGAGCGATAGTGCTGGTAGCAGCTTCCGATGGCGACTTGGGCACGTTCTGCCATGTCCTCAATCGAGGTAGCTTCGTAACCCTTCTCCGCAAACAGGCAGAGGGCCGCTGTTTTCAGCCGCGCCCGCTTCTCCAGGCTGCGTTTTTGCACCGGTTCGGGCGGAAGGTCCTCGCCGGCCAGCAGATTTGGCCGTTTGGTCACGCGCTCTTTTTATGGTCCACAACCACTCCCATCAACGCGCCGGCGCAGCAGGCGAGCATCCAGCCGCCAAAAACGCCTGCCATTCCCGCCGCCATGTTGGGAAAGATCACAGGGAAGAAAGCGCTGGAAAAGGGATCGAGCAGGAGCGTGGGCAGGGTGAGCGAGATCGCACCCCGAGGCCAGTCTTCTCGCGCCAGGTGCGCTCCGCGGCACAGCCGGCGCGCCAGCAGCGCCATCAGAGCGAAGCTGGCGGCGAACAGGCCAAGAACCGCCATCCAGCCTCCGGAATGCAGGAGATACTGGCCCGCGAGACGCAATATTGCCGTGGCTCCGATCCAAATCCCCAAGCCGGCGAGAAACAACCGCAAATGGATCAATAAGAACATGAGTTCATATTCATATATGACAGCAATGCAGTCAAGCTCTTTCTCCTCCAAAGCACAGGAATATTCCCACAGCCTGGGAAAGGCGTGGAATACACTGCGACGCAAGTGGTCTATGGACAAACGAAGATTACGCGCTCGCTTAAAAATCGTGAAAGTCAAAGCCCTGAGGTTGACCGTTCTCATCATAGGTGATGACCGGTTCGGCTTTGGGTTGTGCCGGAGCGTTTTCCTGTTGCAGCTTGCGTTGGGCCCGTTTCTGGGCCTTTTCCGCTTGTTTTTCCTGGCGCGCGCGCTCTCTTTGCCGCTTAGCGAAAGTTGGTCGAGAATTTCCAGCCACGAGTACTCCTTCCTCAAATGACGAGGAAGACTCGCTGGCCCCGCCACTTCCTATTGTATCGTGAGCTCTTTCAAAATCGCGAGTTTCTTTGCGAGAAGCACGGATTTCATTGACGGATGCGGAGCAGGAGCATAGAGTCATAGATGGGAGCAACGCCAGCCTGCTCATCTTCCGATCCCGAACGGTATCCGCCTTAAGCGCCTTACCGGTTCAGGGCTTCCTTTTCTCCCGGAAACGAGGACCTATGCGCTCCCAACTGGTGCATTCCGCAAACAAGCGTCTCACCAATCGTTTCATGCTTTGCCGCATGACTTCCGTGGCGGCCAAACGCATGACCGGGACGAACGGACACTTCGCCAGCAGCATCAATCAGGCACTGCAACAGATTGCCGTGTTGGAATCGACCGTGGCTGGGCCTGCAACAGCTCCAGCCGTAGCGGCCATGAATGATGTGCTGAATAATTATGTGGATAT
This sequence comes from Candidatus Angelobacter sp., assembly GCA_036522115.1. GTDB lineage: Bacteria > Acidobacteriota > Terriglobia > Terriglobales > Acidobacteriaceae > Angelobacter. The sequence goes on along the minus strand of DATDGL010000129.1, from coordinate 29,363 downwards.
GCCGGTAAGTGTGGTACCCTGAAGATGCGTTAGAACTTGATTTGTTGAATATTCCGCACGCGCCAGTTTCTGCACCTGCCGAACACTCGATATCTCATTCCAGCGTTAAAATCACGAATAGGAAAAAACAAAATGGAACAAGGAACAGTAAAGTGGTTCAATGCCGCTAAAGGCTTTGGCTTTATCGCACGTCAGACGGGGGAGGATGTGTTTGTGCACTTCTCCGCCATTCAAAGCGATGGATATCGCAGTTTGCAGGAAGGTCAAGCGGTTGAATTCATGGTAACCAAAGGCAAGAAGGGCTGGCAGGCAGAGAACGTCCGCGTCCTGTAAATCGTGCTTCTCCCGGCAGGCGGAATCTTTTCCGCCTGTTGTATCATCTCCCATATTCTTCTCCCCCAAGCTGTTCGCGACCTGCCCCGGCCGCACGCCGGTTCTATTCCAATGCAGCATCGTTGACAACACGGCGGACCAGCGCTAGGGTTTTGCATCAGTTTTTGTCTGGAAATTTCACCCTTTAAGGAGCAATACCATGCGCAGGCTCTGTCTCTTGTTTGCCTGTCTTTTGATCCTGTTGCCTTTGCATTCAGCGCTGGCCCAGGGCAAAGGACCTAAGGCCTCCGGCGGTAAAGACGAAGCAAAAATTGAGGCGTTGTTTCAGCAGTATTTGCGGGCATTCAACGCCAAAGATACAAATGCCATCATGTCCCTGTATTCGTCCACGGACCTGTTCGTATTTGATGTGGTGCCGCCGCGTGAATATCCGAGTTGGGATGCATACAAGAAAGATTTTGAAACACTCTTCGCAGCTTTCCCTGGACCGGTCGAAAATAAGCTCTCCGGCCTGAGCATCACTACGGCTGGAACCATGGCTTACGCTCACAACATCCAAACGGTAGCGTTCACCGCCAAGGACGGATCCAAATTTAATCTGGTTGTCCGGGTCAGTGATGTGCTGCGCAAGATCAACGGGAAATGGCTGATTGTGCACGAACACGTCTCCGTGCCGGTGGATTTAGCTGCGGGCAAACCTGTCCTGCAGTCGACACCCTAGTGGTTAGGATTGGCTGCAAGTGCTATCGCCAGTGGCGATGGGCGGCTGTAGGTCAAGAGGCAGCCGTTCTCCGTTAGCGAGGGACGAGGTAATCCGGTGAAGGCACTTTTTTTGCCGGCCGACGAAATCTTGCAAAGGGCAAGACCCAGGCGCAAGCGATGAGAACAATAACAGCGAACTCCTTCCAACCTGAATAGTGGAGCAGTTTTTCGTTCAACCCAGCGCATCACCAGCGCATCTTGGATGAATGCTCATGCTGCTGCGGCGTGTTATAACTTTGCGCGGAGATTCTCATGCAAAAAGTTACTGGGTTGCTCCTGTCGTTGATTCTGCTTCCCTGCTCGGTTCCAGCGCAAAAACCTCCGCTATTGCCGGAAATCCAGGTCAAAGCACTGGCCGATGAGCTCTCAGGCGAGACGGCCAAGCGCAACCTGGAAGGAATCGTCAGAAACCACCGGCAGCGAGGCTCAAAGGGGTTTCATGCCGCTGCCGAACTGGTGGCCGATCGAGCGCGAGCCTATGGCATGAGCGACGTCACCATCCTGCAATTCCCTGCCGATGGAAAGATTTTCTATGGTCCGCAGCGTTCGCGTCCACCGTGGGATGCCGATTTCGCCGAGTTGTGGGAACTGAGTAAGGATGGCGAAGCTTGGAAGCCCACAACGCTTGTGGCCAGTTATGAGGCGATCCCTGTGACTCTGGCTGAGGATAGCGAGAGCGCTGATGTGACTGCCGACCTGGTCGACGTCGGCAACGGGACGGCGGAAAGCGACTACGCTGGCAAAGACGTTCGCGGGAAGATTGTGCTGGCTGCAGCTCAGCCAGGCGCAGTGCAGGAACTTGCAGTGGAGAAGTTTGGGGCCTCCGGCATTATCAGCTATGCCTTGAACCAGCCGCAGGCATGGCGCGGGGACGATGACACCCTGATTCGCTGGGGCCACCTGGAATCCTTTCCCAAAACCAAGACCTTCGCCTTCATGGTTTCGCTCAAGACCAGCCGGGCATGGCGTGACCGACTAGCTCATGGGGAGCCGATTCGTCTACATGCTACCGTACGCGCCGGCCAGCACCCCGGCAGCTATGAAGTTGTCACCGGCACCATTCCCGGTTCCGATCCTAAACTGAAGGAGCAGGAGATTGCCTTCAGTTGCCATCTGGATCACCAGCGGCCCGGCGCCAACGACAATGCAAGCGGATGTGTCACTATCCTGGAAGTGGCGCGGACACTGGAAAAGCTGATTCATGAAGGAAAGCTGCCGCCTCCGCTCAGGACCATTCGCTTCATCTGGCCACCGGAAATTGAAGGCACAGTAACCCTGTTGAATGCGCGCCCGGAACTTGCGCACAGGATCAAAGCGGTCGTCCACATGGATATGGTGGGCGGAGGACCGGTGACCAAGGCCACGTTTCACGTTACTCGCGGGCCTATGAGTTTGCCTTCCTTTGTCCATGATGTGGCTGAGGCCTTTGCCACCTTTGTAAATGAGCAGACAGAAAAGTTTGCCAACACCGGAGCGGCGGAGTATCCGCTGGTGGCGCCGGAAGGCGGTAAGGAACCGTTGCGCGCTGAGTTCGCGCCCTACTCCATGGGCAGCGATCACGACGTATATCAGGACAGCGCATTCAAGATTCCAGCAATTTATTTGAATGACTGGCCCGACCGCTACATCCACACCAACATGGACTCTTCAGCGAACATCGATGCCACAAAACTGAAGCGTGCGGCGTTTATTGGCGCGGCTAGCGGATATTTTCTGGCCAGTATCAAAAGCAACGACAACAGAGTCATTCAGCAGCTCCTCGCTTCAACGGTTCGCCGGCACGCTGCCGGCATTCAGCGAACAAGAGATTTGGCCGATCAGGACTTCTCTGACTTGATCCGCGCAGAGTCCCAATACATGGATGCAGCTCTCCATTCCTTTGAGGTTTTTACTGTCCCTTTCACCGATGGCACTCAGGCCCCACATGGAGAGCAGTTTTTGACCGATCTCATTTCACCCAGAAAACTCTTGCCTGAGGCCCAGGCCACTGACGACGGACTTCTGGTTTTCAAGCGCAGTTCGCAACCCAAAGGTCCTCTTGCAGTTTTCGGCTACGACTACTTTGAAGATCATTTGAAAAGTACGGGCCTGCCGACGCCCCGGCTGCTGAATTATCAAGGGCTGTGGGGCGGGGGCGAGGAATATGCCTACGAAACCTTGAACTTTGCTGACGGAAGGCGCAACGCGCAGCAGATTCGCGACGCGGTCTCCGTCGAGTACGGGCCCATCCCTTTGGATCAGGTGGTCGAATACCTGAAAGCGCTGGAAAAGATTGGCGTGGTTGCACAACGGCAGTGAACAATTCGGTAGTGGGCTAATCCTGCGTTGCTGGAAAAGATGGATTCTTTGAGATTGGGTGCCCCTTTGGGCAAACCAGACCGTGAAGCACCCAAAGAGCGAATTCTTTTTGCATCTCTGCGACGGGTGTACCGCCGATCCTTGCTGCCAATACTATTAGAGGAACTCCGCACCCTAGTTCATCGCATACGAGCGGCACGCGAAATACAACAGGGTTTGGTTTCTGAGCTGCCAACTGTTCCAGAGAAGTGGGAACCATTCCTGATTCACGGTAAATATAAACATGCTTACATTCAAAGCATGATACAGCTAGAACATCAGATTCCGTTCTTGACCACCTGGGATCGATTGATGGCCGCTCGAATGTGGTCTGCCGGATCACATTGGAGCGACCACAATTCTTGCATCGCACAAAGTCCAGATAAAGAGTATCCATTTCCATTCGCCCTAAGCAGCAATGCTAAGCCGCATTCAACAACTCAGCAAGATTCCAAACATGATCTGTAATCCCTGCTTCCATCGCGGGAGTAACCCGTAAGGTCTGATGAACCCGGCAGAAGTTGTACCAAACAACCCACAGCGCAACGGCGGCTTTCAGGTTCACCAGCTTTTTGCTGATCGCGTTCGTTTTACGCGCATAGCGTCGGTTATGCATTCTCACACTCAAGTTACAGCGCTCAATATGGGAAGTCGAGATACGCGCCCAATCAGGGCTTCCGGTTTTCACTTTAGCGACTGCTGCAATGACCGTTCCGCCTCCGTACCATTCTGGGCCTGCCTCGGAACGCCCGTAAATCTTCTGAAGCTGCGCGAAATGAACATCGCTTCCATACCACTCTTCGATTGCTCCGATATACCCGCGCAGAGCGTCACTGGTGATCTGGTAAATCCCAAGCGTTCTCTGGCTGAGATCGCGCACAAACTGAAAGGCGCTGACTGTGTTTCGCGGCCCGATGTGGTAAGAGAGAATCATCTTGGACTCAGAGTCCAGCGCAAGCCACGTCCATTGATCGCCCCAATCAGCGGGGGAATCAATCGTGACATTCTTACCGTGGCATCCAACCATCGCCCACAGCTCGTCAAGCTGGACAAACTTGGGGCGAATGTTGCGGACTCTGGCGTCAAACAATCTCTGCGCGTTCGCCGATGCCGTGAGCATCAGGGAAAGAATCGTGTTTTTGTGCAGGTCAGTGATGCGGGAAATAGAACGAACGCTCATTCCCTCCAGCATCATGAACAACACTTGGGTTATGGTTTGTTCATCAATCGTGTGTCCCGCCAGGAACGAAGCAGGAGCGGGATCGCTGAAGGTAGCAGAGCAGGTGGTACAGCGGTAACGGCGGGTTTTGTTGCGATTAAAACCGAATTTCTTGACGGTTTCGTGCTGGCATTTCCGGCAGGTCATGGGCTTTTTCCTCTTGAGTTCTGCGGGGAAAAAGCTCACAATGAATTTGGGTCTGAATTGTGGCTTATCCCGCGATTCGGATTAGCCCTGCCAACGGGTGCAACCGAAAGCAGGGCGCTTCTTTGTGGAATCAGCTCACGGTGGTGGTTCTATCGTGATCTCGATAGTCTGAGCGGTAACGCGAATCGTGATTTTGGCTCTGCGCACTGTCTCAGTCTCCTTTCTGGAAGCCCTGCTCTAACAGGGCTTCCCGATTCCACTCCAAAGTCTTCATCTCAGATCGCTCAGAGTTCTCTGCGAGCGATTCCAAGAATAGCCAACAGTTCCGTCCTTGGCCTCTCCCTGTTTCGCCTCTTCAGACTGTACAAGCCGATTGAGAATCGTTCTTACCGAAGCCAGATTGACCGGCTTCTGCGGGCGCAAGATTCTAAGGTTATTGGCGATTTCTGCCACATTAATGAACCTGTCTTTGTAGACGCTCGACATGAGTATCGTGCGGATTGAGGCGGAAAAGGTTATGTCTGTTTCCTCTTGGGGTTCGCCCATTAATCCTTTAAGTCCAGCAATGGTTGTCTCAAGCTGAGCATGGCGACTTTTAAGGTCTGCGATTTTCGTCTCAATCTCAGCCATTTCGCGCTGTGCATCAGTAAGGGCTTTTTTGTAGTTGCTCATAACAATTCTGATAATATGGGTACAAAACAATAATGTCAACACATTTGTTATATGAACATCGAAATAATTCTGCGGGTTGGGTTGGGGCGATTCGGGACGCTCAAGAGCAGCTCAAAACAGCCAGCAGCAAAAGAGCCATACTGCTAAAAGCCATAGTTGCCGTGTTTACAGCGAAGATGAACAGCGGCGAACCGTGGCCGGGAAGCCAAGAAAAAACGGGAACGGCAGCTTAGGCCATTCCCGCTATAAGCCGTCACAGCGTCACAGCTTTATTGTCTTTCAAGTTGGTGAAATGCTGGCCTTTCAGGATTCAAGTAATGCTCCCAATTGATTCGAGTTTTGCCGAAGCGAAAACAGTCCACATCCTCAAGGTGGTGCATGTGGTCTGCAACATCGTGGCTGATTTGCGCTTGAAGCTCTCGCACAAGGCCACGGAAAACACGCATCTTGTGAATGGGCATGAATCCGGCATCTTCCAATATCCAGCAATGCCGTGCTATAGCGCGGAAGTAGCGGTTAATCTCGTACAGGCTTTGATACGTCCTAAGTTTTCGATTAAGGTGATTGCCAGCCATTTTCTCTCCGTGTTGAGGGAATTTGGTCAGGGACTCGTCAGTGTGAGTAGCACTGGCGGGTTCCGTTCCAGAGATTCAGACAGTAGGACGAAGACTAGGCGAAGTAAAGAGTTAATGACGTTTATAACCGGGCCAACGCAAGATTAGCCCAGTACCAACAATTCCCAGGCAGCGAGAGATTCCAGACTGCTTGTTACAATTGATTTGAGGAGAGCACCGATGGCGAACTTGATGCGGACTTCGAATCCCACGTTAAACGACAAGACCTTCCGAGGCGAGGGCATCGCCCTGGGCAATACCATGACGCTGACGGGCACGGTCAACAAGACCGGCCTGTTGTTGATTTTCGCGATGGCCGCAGCCGCCTGGTCCTGGAATGCCACGACAAAGTCTCCCGAGCAGGCGGCCGGCCTGGCGATTCTGGGCGCGATTGGTGGACTTGTGGTGGCGTTGGCCACGGTCTTTAAGAAATCCTGGTCGCCTGTGACTGCGCCGTTGTATGCGCTTCTGGAAGGGTTGGTGCTGGGCAGCATCTCCGAGATTTTTGAGAAGGCATATCCGGGAATTGCGATTCAAGCGGTCACCTTGACCTTTGGCACGCTGCTGGCGCTTTTGGTGCTGTATAGGGCAAGGGTCATTCGCGTGACGGAGAAATTTCGCTTAGGTGTAATAGCGGCGACAGGTGGAATCGCGTTTTTCTATCTGCTCACTTTCATTCTTGGGTTCTTTGGAATCCGATTTTCGATCATCTTTGGTTCCGGACTCATTGGGATCGGCTTCAGCGTTCTTGTGGTGGCCATTGCCGCGCTGAACCTGGTGCTTGACTTTGACTTCATTGAGAGCGGCGCGGCCGCAGGCGCTCCCAAATACATGGAATGGTATGGCGGCTTCGCGCTGCTGGTGACGCTGGTCTGGCTATACCTGGAGATTCTGCGGCTTCTGGCAAAGATGCGCGACCGTAACTAGAGTAAGACGACCGACCCATGGAGCCAATCTCACATTTCTTTTATTCCGACAGGCTGAAGCTGCAATTCTGGGATTTTGGACAGGACGGAAAACCAGCGCTGGTGCTGGTCCACGGTGGACTGGACCACGCCCGCAGTTGGGACTGGGTAGCCCGTTCACTACGCCAGCATTATCACGTGTATGCCCTGGACCTGCGCGGCCATGGAAACAGCGCCTGGGCCCCGGGCGCCATGTACAGCATTGCCGAACACGTCCTGGATTTATCTGTATTGCTGGACATTATTGGCGACTTCCCCATCCGGTTGGTCGGACACTCGTTGGGCGGCATCATTGTGCTGCACTATGCCGGACTGTATCCGGACCGCGTCCGCAAAGTCGTTTCGGTTGAAGGGATCGGGTTCCCTGAAGGCCATCGCATTCATGCTCCGGCATCGGAGAGGATACGCAAATGGATTGAACGTGTGCGGGAGGTGGAGAAACGTTATCAGAAAAGCTATTCCAGCCTGGAAGCCGCGGTGGCTCGCATGAAGGAAGCAAACCCGCATCTTTCTGACGAAGTTGCGCGCCATCTTACCCGGCACGGCACCAACTGGGACGCTAACGGCTGCATGGTATGGAAGTTCGATAACTATGTGCGCGCGTTTTCTCCCTACGGCCATAACATTGCGGATGCAACCGAGATTTATGGACGAATTAGTTCTCCTGCACTGCTGTTTTGGGGGCTGGAGAGTTTTGCGCCCGTGCCCAGGTCCGATCCCAGAGTCACCGCGATCAGCAATTGCCGCCTGATTCCTGTCGCCAAGGCCGGCCATTGGGTCCACCACGACCAGCTAGACCTGTTTCTCAAGGAAACCTCCGCGTTTCTCGTCGATTGAGCATGTTCGGTTTCGAACGCTCACGTCCCATGATCGGGCATTCCTTGCACTAGGCCTGTGCGTCGGCCACACAGTTATCATTTTGCGTGACAGGAACTTAGCTGCACATTCAGATTTGGCAGCAGAGTTGCTTGATCTAATGCAAGGAGTGGTGTGAGGTCCCGAGATGGCCCAATCGGAGGGGAAAATGGCACGTGTTGAACGTATTCGAGAAGCGATGGCCGGACCGATGGACGCCGAACATATGCGGCAGAAAACCGAAGCTGGCTGGAGATTAGTAACGTTGGAATGGCAGCGCGAAATTCCGGGAGAAGAGCCGGAGTCTGAGACGCTGATCCAGGACATTCCCTACGGTCTTCGCGTAGCCGGCGACTGCCTGCACCTGGAAGAAGACCCGGACGAGAAAAACGCGCTGGTCATGATGATGGATCTGATGGTTCGCGACGATCCATTCTCGCAGGTGGCCAACGAATTGAACCAGCGGGGCTTTCGCACGCGCAATGGATCGCAATGGAATCCGGTCTCAGTATTTAACATGCTTCCCCGGCTCATTGAAGTGGGACCGAAGATTTTCTCTAGCGAAGAATGGCAAGCGCGCAAGGAGCGGTTGCTGCGGACGATTTAAGCTGACAGCTCCGGATAATCCTGGTCTATATAGCACCACATCCAGGATTCGCCCGCTCGATGGAGCGAATCAGCGGATGGGCCTCGGCATGAAAATGCTGGGTGGCGTGGCGGTTCTTGGAAGAATCGCAACAGCCTGCACGCCCGCAAATCAGGCATAGCCGCAGATGAACCCATGAGTCGCCGGTCTTGATGTGATGCAGTCTTCGCAGAGGTGCTTGCTCGTTGTGGTAACTTTGATCTGATCCGTGTGCTTGCAACGCTTTGGCAATCTTGATCTCCTCGCCACCTACCCAATTACCAGGTTCTCTGGCGCTCTCTCCAAGCCCTGGCGGTCCCATTGGCCCAGATTCGCGCCCGCTTCGTAAGTACTCCCCAGAAATTCGGCCAGGATTTTGCCCGGCGAAGGCGTCGCGCGAACCTCGTCATACATCAACAAGAATTCCTTCAGATTAGGATGATAGAAAGCTGCTTTTGGACGGACCGGGTGCTGAGCAAACCCCGCCGGTTCAGGCGCGGCATAACAATAAAAAGCTGCATCCTTGATTTCGCCGCCTCCAGGCCAGAATCCTCCGCTGATCACCTCATGGGAATATGCTTCGCGGGTAATGGAGTCTGCGCCCTGCCGTTCGGGAGCGCGACGACCGGAAAATCGTGTGACTGCCAGATCGAAACTTCCCCAAAAGAAATGGACCGGGCTGCTCTTGCCGATGAAGCGCGCGCGAAACTCCTTAAGGACCTTATCAACCGATAGCAGGATGCGCCAGAATCGGTGCGCATACTCGGGATCGTAAGACGCATGAGTATGATCGACATCGAAGGCGATTGGGTCTGGAACTTCGACCGGCATCTTCCAGATCTCGACCTCAATGCCACAGGCAATCAAGGCAGCCATGAAGTCTTTATAGAAATCAGCCACAGATCGAGGCATCAGAGGCAACTCTTTGGTGACGCCATTGCTCAACCGGATGTAGAGCTTATGGTCAATGAAATCAAATTCGATCTCGAAAGCGCGGTCCCCGTAAGGAATGGAAGAAGTGGACAGTCCGCGCGAACTTACGTAAAGGGGAACGTTCCACCAATGATTGACTTTGGGCGTGAGCGCCAGCCGCACCTTGCCCACAATCTGCGTCCACATGTGCAGTGTGGCGCATGTGTTTTTCCACGATTCCAGCGGCAGGGGTGGCCAGCTTTCTGGCAGGTCGGAGACAGGGCGTTTCGAAGACATATATTCGGCCCTCTGCTGATGTTATTTACTTGGCGGCCATGCGCATGGCCGCATCGATCCTGATGGTTTCGCCGTTGAGCATATTGTTTTCGATGATGTGCTTCACCAATGCTGCGTATTCCTCCGGCTTGCCCAGCCGCGGAGGAAAAGGGGCCTGCTGGCTCAACGATTGCAATGCGGCCTCCGGCAGGCCGGCCAGCAGAGGCGTCATAAAAACTCCAGGCGCGATGGTTACGATACGGATGCCGTAGCGGGCCAGTTCCCGCGCCAGAGGAAGGGTCATGGCGACCACGCCCCCCTTGGAGGCTGAATAAGCTACCTGGCCAATCTGGCCGTCGAAGGCTGCGATGGAAGCCGTGGTGACAAGAACTCCGCGATGACCATCCTCATCCGGCTGGTTGGCCGTCATTGCCTGCGAAGCGCGTCGCAGCACATCAAACGTGCCAATCAAATTAACGCGCAGGACACGGATGAATCTCTCCAGGTCGTGCAATCCATTTTTTCCAATCATCTTTTCAGCAATGCCGATTCCGGCGGTAGAGACCGCCAGGTGGAGAGCGCCATGACGTTTCACAGTCTCATCAACGGCGCTCTGCACGTCGGTTTCACTGGTGACGTCCATTTTGATGAACAAGGCGGCCTCGCCCAACTCCTGAGCCAAAGCTTTGCCCGCCGCCTCATTCAAGTCCGCAATCACTACGCGGGCGCCTGCCGCCACAAGCATGCGGACTGCCGCCGCGCCCAAACCGGAAGCGCCACCGCTGACCAGCGCGCTGTTTCCTGCAATTTTCATGCTGTCATGACTCCAATCTTTCAATGATGGTTGCGTTCGCCATGCCGCCACCTTCGCACATGGTCTGCAAGCCGTAGCGGCCGCCACTGCGTTGCAGTTCATGCACGAGCGTCGTCATCAGGCGAGCGCCGCTGGCGCCCAGAGGATGCCCCAGAGCAATCGCGCCGCCGTTCACATTCACCCGTGACAGGTCAGCTTTGGTCTCCGCCTGCCAGGCCAGCACCACGCTGGCAAAAGCTTCATTGATCTCAATGCGATCGATATCTTCGAGCTTAAGTCCAGTGCGTTCAAGAATGCGCCTCGTCGCTGGAATGGGCGCTGTGAGCATCATGATGGGATCGTCTCCCGCCAGGGTAAAGGCGACAAAGCGGGCCATGGGCCGCAATCCGAGTTTTTCAGCCGTCGCCCGCTCCATAATCAAGACTGCGGCAGCACCATCGGTGATTTGTGAAGAGTTGGCCGCCGTGATGCAGCCATCTTCTTTGAATGCCGGCTTCAGCGTTGCCATTTTCTCCAGAGTGGTCTCGGCGCGAATACCTTCATCGCGCGATGCCTGGACCGTTCCCTGGGCAGTTTCCGCCGTGGTTGGCAAAATCTCCCGGCAAAACCATCCTTGCTCAGTGGCGCGCGCGGCGCGGCGGTGGCTCTCCAGGCTGAATTCATCCAGCCGGCGGCGCTCCAGCTTCCACCGCGCAGCCAGCATTTCCGCGCTTAGACCCTGGTTGAACAGGACATTGTTGTAGCGCCGCATCACCGCCGGGCCAAACGGCAATCCAGGACCATTTTTCGCTGAGGCTCCCATGGGCACGCGAGTCATGCTTTCGACGCCGCAGGCGATCACGATGTCGTAACTGCCGGCCAGCACGCCTTGAGCAGCAAAATGAATCGCTTGCTGGCTGGATCCACATTGACGGTCCACAGTGGTGGCAGGAACCGATTCCGGGAATCCTGCGCCCAGAACAGCATTGCGCCCAATGTTGTAAGCCTGTTCGCCCGCCTGCATCACGCATCCGGCAATTACGTCGTCCACCGCCTCCGGATTGAGACGATTGCGCTGGACCAGGCCTCCAAGCGTGTGGGCCAGCAAATCCACCGGGTGCCAGTTGCGCAGCATGCCGTCTCGCTTCCCCATGGGGGTGCGTACGGCGTCGATAATCACGGCGTCTCTTGGGTTCATATCGTTTGCTCCGTGAAACCAGCGAATAGTAATTAATACTTACGAGTTGACTTAAAGTCAAAAGTTGATTTCTTAAGGTTTCGGCATGTGGCATGATTTAGTCGACGACATGGCTGGATGTGATATTCTAAGGATGTATGGTCCTAGTGAGACAGCACAAGCCGGACAGAAACAAAATGGGGCGTACTCAACGACGGAGTGCGGGCCTTAATCGCCAAATTCCAAGTTTGGGCCTCACTGCAATCCCGACAAACAAGCTGCTTCTGCTGGTCCAACGAGGTTTCCCTTTCAAGATGCTGGCGACAATTTCTGCACAGACAGGAATTCCAACCCGTGAGCTTGCCGCCATCATCGAAATTCCAGAGCGCACTTTGGCCCGGCGCCGGGCTGCGGGAAAATTGGACCGTGATGAATCGGAGAGACTTTTGCGATTGACGAGAGTTGTAGCAAGCTCTGTTCGGCTTTTCGAGGGCGATGTTGGCGCGGCAGTTACTTGGCTCAAGACGCCACAGAAGGCCCTCTCCCACCACACTCCGCTGAGCTATGCGCGGTTTGAGATCGGCGCTCGCGAGGTGGAGGACCTGATTGGCCAGCTCGAGCATGGGGTATTTTCTTGAGCGTTGTGGCTTGGCGAATTGTCAAGCGCAAATACGCGAAACTCGCGTTCAATGGAGAAGGTGCACGCCGGTTCGGAGGCCGATGGAATTCGCCCGGAGTATCGATGGTGTACACGGCACAGTCGCAGTCATTAGCCGCGCTAGAGATCCTGGTGAACGCCGAATCCAGCGAGTTGTTGCACCATTACGTTGTGATGGAAGTAGTAATTGATCCATCCCTCATCACCAGACTTGACATATCTGAGTTACCCCGAAATTGGAGGACCGATCCTCCGCCGCGTAAACTCAGGACCCTGGGCGATCTCTGGATTGCCCAAAGCAGTTCAGCTGTGATGCAAGTCCCCAGTTCAGTAGTGCCTGCGGAAAGTAATTTTCTGTTTAACCCCCGCCACTTGGACTTCCACAAACTTCGCATCGGCAAGACAATTGCCTTTCGTTTTGATCAGCGATTGTCGCAACAACTCTGAATGGCACACTTCTTCCCTGACACCCAACTCATGCCGCCTATGTAATTTTTTCGTCAGGCCGCGGTTTTCCTGCCCAGCGTTATTTTTAAAATCCGGCCAACCGCAAAGCATGTTGGGCATCGCCGCTTTCCACGACGCCTATGTGCGACCAAACAATTTTCCAGTCGCGGTCGAGCAGGAGCGTGATGGGAGTGGAGGTGAAGTGCGTGCTCTTGATAAATTGCAGCGAAACACCGGCAAGTTTTTGTTCCGGCGTAGCTCCATCTCCGGGCGGCAGATCGCCGGAGTAAGGACTAACGATAATCGAATCGCAGCCTTTGTGGGTGAGAGTTTTCTCCAAATCGTTCCATGGCTCAGAATATTTCGGTGAACAGTAGCCGCAATAGGTGCTGGCGTATCGCACCAAATGGCAGGCGGCGCCGGATTCCGGAGGGCTTCCGCCAACAGTGATGCCCAGCCTGCCGGATACCTCACGCCCGGATGGAAATGGCTCCAATGCGGCGGTTGACCGGCGAAAGTAGAAGTCAACACCTGCGGTGGCAACATTCACCATGAGCAGGAGAAAGCACCAGAATTCAACGCTCTTGAGTCGGTTCATTGTCCGATAACCTGCTGTATGGTTGTAGCCATTTCCTCAGCGGAAGCGGCTCGCGGCAGTGATTTGTTCACGCCCCAAAATTGATTCATCAGCAAGACCTGGTTTCGGTCGTCAAAGCGCGCAATGTCCTTCAAGGGCGCGTACGAGCCGTAGACCAGGACAGGAAAATCCGGGTGCGCCTGCTCGGACTGCGATGCGGCGCTGCACCGGCTCTGGTCACATACGCCTACGAGCGCGAGAGTCCGCCGGGGAAGCGCCTTTCGCAACCGGGACAGGTAATCGAGATCAGCGGACATCCGGTCTGCGTGAATGACGAAAGGTACGATCCACCTGGTATCGTCTGTGACAAGCGTCAAAGGACGGCCATCCACGTCGTACCCGGCAAAAGGGCTAAGTGCTACAGGTCGCCCGTCCTCTGACGCCGTTTCAACGCGCATCTTTCGCATGGTCCTAAAGTCCCTTACCGTGTGAGGAAGCAAAAACGCTTCCATCACAATGAGTCCCAGAACCGCGAAAAAAAGTAGGATGCGCATGGGATTTTCCTTCTCTTATTGCTGCGGCTTATCTCCTCCGATGAAAAAGCAGTTGTTCGAAAGCAGCGGAGGAGGCAGCGGACAGTAGCAGCCATCGACCCCGGTTGGTTTGCAAGCTGCCACTTCAACCACGGTTGGAGCAACGAGCTTGGTGCAGTCCGTACAATGGGAGGTTATGCTTGCATTCGCCGGCGTGATCAGCAATGCGGCGCTCAAGATCATGGCGACAACGCTTACTAGCAAAAGCATCTTTTTCTTCACTTCCAGTTCTCTCTTTCTGCCCAAGCAAAGTGGGCGGTTCATGACTACGGTATGCGCAGACAGTTGTTAAAGATGATTCTGCCGCTCAATGGACAAAAACACGCATCGACCGGCCTCACGCGGCAAGTTGCGGTTATGGTGTTTCCGCTGCTGTCAATCGCCGTACAACTCGTGCAGTGGGGAGTAAAAGCATTGGCTGGAGTGATCAGCAATGCGGCGCTCAAGATCATAGCGACAAAGCTTACCAGCAAAAGCATCTTTTTCTTCACGTCAACAATTCTCTCTTTCTGACCATGGTAACGGGCGCTGCTACATGACGTTTCCGTGCCGTCACCAGCGGGTCTCCTGAAAACTGCATTGGTTGGTTTGGTGGAAGAGACGTGGTTTTTGCCCGGCGCAGAGTGCCTGCCGAAACCCGCGAGAGTTCCGCATCGGGTTTGGCAGCCCAGACTGCTGCGAAAACAAAAACGTGGACGCTGCCGGACTGGCCAGCGAGTTTTTCAAGAGCCAGGTGTCTGGCTCCTGGTGACTCGCGCGATAAAATAACTGAAGTGCTCCCGGCGAGTCAAGGATTCTGTAAACTTTTTAATGTGCCATATTAGAACTGGACGTACCATTTCAGTTCCGGATAAAGAAATGCCGCCCTTGGCGCCTGGTCGTTTTTTTACTGAGACTGCCAATCACACCGACCTGCGATCCCCTCGGGAAGGTCCCGTCGCCAAATTGCTCCAACCACCCGGCAGGCCTGCTGCCCACAAATAAGCGATAATGAATTTTGGACTCTCGCCCAAAAATCAAGCGTTTGCTCAAGAAACTGCGATGGTGGCCTCCGTTTCTGGGTGCGGGCATCCACGTTACGCGCGTGGCTGACGACTTTCTGACCATTGATGTGGAATTGCGCATGAAGTTCTTCAATCGCAATTACGTGGGCACACATTTCGGCGGATCGCTCTACTCCATGTGTGACCCGTGGTTTATGGTGATGCTGATTGAACATCTCGGACCGGATTACATCGTCTGGGACAAAGCAGCAACCATCCGTTTCAGGAAACCGGGGAAAGGCACAGTGAGGGCCAGCTTCCACATCCCGGCCGCGCGGGTGGCGGAAATCCGCAGCCAGGCAGACTCTCAAGGCAGGTTGGAACCGCAGTTTCAAGCTGTGGTTATGGATGAGCAAGGTAACATTGTGGCTGAAGTGGATAAGCTGCTATACGTGCGCAGGAAGCAATAGCCCGGTTGGATAGGTGTTCATTGTGGTCCCGGCTGCCGGACTTTCTAATTACTTTCGTCACAGCGTAACTTCAACAAAATCCACTACCTGCACACTTCTCTCAGCGTAGAGCGGTCCACTTAACAAAAGAAATTTAAAAGTCTTAATCTTCAGGAATATAATCCTGCCTTCCCCACAAAAAACTAAAGCTGAACGACCCTATAAGGAGGTTGGTATGCGCAAGCTCTTCTCTTTCGGCGCAGTTCTGTTTCTATTGTGGACCGTTTTTCCGGCCCAGGGAAAAGCGCAGAGCGCCACGCAGCGGCAAAATCTGGACAAAAAGTTGCTCAATTGTGATTCTGACCTCGGCTTTTGCCGGGAACGAGTAATCCACACAGGAGGCACGGAAAAGTACATCGGTCATGATGAGCCGGCGATCAATTTCTATTCAAACGTTCCCGGTTCCGGGAACTCCGCTGTCTATTTGCTCACTCTGCCACTTGATCCGCCTACGCTTCCGGTCCAGGATGGTGGCGGAACATTCAATTTCCAACTCCATCCGACATTCTGGTTTGGAATGAACCTTTGCGACACGCAGTCGTACCCTGAATTTACCAACACATGTAACCCTGACACCGACGACAACATTTTTGACAGCATCGATCCGAACTCACCACAGTTTATCGGCAAGCATCCCGGCACTGCTTTCATGGAGCTCCAATTCTACCCGCCCGGATGGGTCGCCACTCCGGGATTGACCGAGCCGCAAAACTATTTTGTAGCCATGAATATTTTCAGCCTGAATGTGAGCGGCGCCACCGGAATACCTAACAACGCAAGCTGTTTCAATACTTTTGGTTCGGAGGAGCCGGGTAACTTCGCCATCGTTACCAGGAATGGCGTGCCGCTCTCGCCACCGAATCCACTGGGCTCGAACTTTGGCAAGAACAATTTTGATTTAACCAATGTGCTTTTCATGGCTCCCGGAGACCAGGTGCTGATCGTCCTGCATGACACCGCGCACGGCCTGGAAGCAATTGTTCTTGACCTCAACAACGGAAAATTCGGCTCCATGGTTGCCAGCGCCGCCAACGGCTTTGGCCAGGTGCTCTTTCAGCCAAACTCAGCTACATGCAACCTGGCCCCGTATGACTTCCACGCCATGTATGCAACATCCAACGAACATACGCGGACGCCGTGGTCGGGCGGAACTGACAACACTACGTTTTCCGACGAGCTTGGTCATTTCGAGTTTTGCGACGCCGCTGATCCCAATACGCTGAACTGTCTTGTTCCCGGCATTCAGGACCGCAAGACCGGACTTGACGCCGACGACACGGTCTGTGTCTCTCCCGGAGAACCGTTGCTGCCCGGACCTCCTTTCATTCAGGTCGGAGGCTGCGTCCAGACAGAATTCGACTTCGACGGCGTTTCTTACAATAACAACTGGCCAGGGACACTTGCCAATGTTCGAACAGACCGGCAACTTCATCCGCAGCCAATCCGCTTTACCAGTCCGCTGTTCCTGGACCAATACGGTTTGTTGCGGAATTTTGATCGGGTAGCGTTTGAGACGGACATTCCCGGGTTCGATCCCAATTGCAATCAGGTTTCAGGGGCTGGTTGTTCCGTTCCAGCCAAGGGGATGGCCTTCTATCCTTTCTTCACCACCAGCATAAATTCCACCGATGGAGTCTGCCGCTGGCAGTTTGGCGGAGGACTGATTCCCGGCACAGCTAACAACTTTGGCGGTAATCCCGCCAGCGCGTGGGGAAATCTGTTCCCGACCGCGTTCCAGACCGGCCCCAACAGCGCCGCCAATTTCTTCACCGATTTCCGGCGCGCATTCGACGCAAACCCATGCGGTGTTTCAGTCGATTGGGCACAGGGTAGTGTCCAGCAAATGCTTCATCATTGATTTGCTGGTTCATCACTGGCAGTCAAAGCGCGCGGTAGTGTCCTGCTTGCAGGGCGCTACCCGCCGCGCTGTCCGTTTCGCGATTCTCGCAGGGAGCGGCCAGGGGCAGCCTGAATGCTATTTGTGCTTTCGCGCCGCCAGTCCCAACACTTCATAGCGCGCGCCGAACAGCAGCTTGCCTGATCCAAGAAAGGCCCGTGCCGGATACTCTCCGTGGAAATATGTCCGGTAAACGCCATTGAAGGCATCGAAGAAACTTACATCAGAGCAGTAGACCTGCACGGAAACCAGATCATCCATGTTCATCCCCGCCGCTTCAATCGTGCGCTTGAAGGACTCCATCACCAGGCGCGCCTCGTCCTCAGGGGTGGCGCCGGGCTTGCCTGTGGCCGGATCAATGCCTATATGGCCTCCCACATAAAGTGTGTCGCCGACCAGCACCGCCTCGCTGAACGGCGCGTTAGCAGCAGCCGGCGTGGCTCGTTTCATGACGATGTGTTTGCGGTCCTGGGCAGCACACGTAAGGGTAACGGTTGCAAGCACGGCAATGGTCAATGCAGCAGATAGAAGTCTCATTTTTGATCTCCATTGGATTGAAACATCATAGAGGGGCCGCCGCAAAAAATGAACAGTGGAGGTCGGAGTAGTTCATCGCGGTTGTCGCGCCGGCCGGGTTCTGCAAATGAAATGTCTAACGGCTGACCGGTTCGTTTTCGCGCAAGTAAGCGTCGCTCTTGTTGAGCCAGTCCTGCCGTGGGGGATAGAAGATGTCCATGTCAATGGTGTCTTCCAGCGCCTCGGCTTTGTGCGGCATATGTGGAGGAATGCACAGCACTTCACCGGCGCGGACCACAAGTTCCTTGCCGTCGATCCAGAATTTCAGAGCGCCCTCCACAATATAAGTAAGCTGCTCGTTGAGATGGCTATGCTCCGGCACGATCATGCCTTTCTTCAGCCGGATGTTCGCGAACATCAGGTTCTCACCCGTGATGATCTGGCGGTCAAACAACGGATTCACATGTTCAACTTCAACGTCTTTCCAGGCAATGTGCTTCAGCATAAGCAGGTATTCTAAAGCAGCTCTCGGCTCTTGGCTATTGTTCCCCCGGACTCGAGCGGCGAGGCTCTTACTGAGAATTTGGTAATTGAGTAATTCGAAAACCAAAACCAAAACCTCCGAATCCAAAAGGTATGAGGGGCTTCGCCTGGCCAAGCCCCTGGCTGGTTAAGGCCGCTTCACGCGCTGCTCCGCCAGCTTGTCCGCGGCCTGATAACTGGGGATGTGCTCTTTCTCCGCTAGCTGGAAGATTTGCAGGATGGTGTCATAAATGGCGTCGACTTTCTTCAACGTCGCAGCCGGGTCCCATCCCTGAAGTTCAATGCAGCAGCCGTTGATGATGCCTCCGGCATTGGCGGCATAGTCAGGCGCATAGGATATGCCTCGCTGCTCCAGCAGCCCGCCGTGTCGCGGCTCCAGCAATTGATTATTGGCGGCTCCGCACACAATCTCAACCTCAAGCTGGGGAATGGTTTGATCGTTCATGATGCCCCCCAGAGCGCAGGGAGCAAAGATATCTGCGCGCACGGAATAGATTTGCTCCGGCGCAACCGCCGTCGCTCCGAACTCAGAAACCACATGCTGCGCGCTTTCCCGGTCGATGTCTGTCACCATCAGCCGCGCGCCCACATGATGCAGTTCCTGGGCGAGAAAATAGCCGACATGTCCGCACCCCTGGATGGCCACTGTTTTTTTGGAAAGGTCCTGGCTCTGCCAGCGATGCTGCGCGGCAGCCTGCATGGCGCGAAGTACACCGCGCGCGGTCTTGGGCGAAGGATCTCCTGAGCGCCCGTGCAATCCGGCGACATAAGCAGTTTCCTTCAGCACGTACGCCATGTCGGCGGGACTGGTGCCTACGTCTTCAGCCGTCATGTATTGACCGGAAAGGGCGTTTACAAAACGGCCGTGGGCCCGGAAAATCGCTTCCCGCTCCGTGATCTTGTTGTCGCCAATGATCACGGATTTCCCGCCGCCGAGCGGCAACTCTGCGAGGGCATTCTTGTAAGTCATCCCATGCGCCAGCCGCAGGGCGTCCTCCAGGGCTTCTGCATCGTTACGATAATTCCAGAAGCGCGTCCCGCCGCCCCCTGGCCCGCGGGCCGTCGAATGGACCACGATGATTCCGCGATAACCAACCGTCGTGTCCTCGCCAAAAAGGACCCGTTCATATCCTGGGAGAGATTTTTCTGTGATTTGCATTCTGTTCTCACCAGCAATCTAACATAGAGCAGCAAGGCCACAACCAAAGCAACACCCGCCACCGAGACACGGCGGCTCGGAGAGAACAAAGATCAAAATCAAATATTGGAAAAAAGCAAAATCAAAATCTTTACCGCAGAGGCCGCTGAGAGAAGTAAAGAGGACACGGAAGAATGCCGGAAAAAATGGTTGTGTCCATTCTTTTGTGTAGGTGGGTCCATTCTCATGAGCGCAATAGCGAAAGGGTGTCTCCTGCGAAAGACTCACTGCTACAATGCTTCTCTTATGTGCGCCGTCTGCTGGAGAACGCTTCGCCGGTTTTTTTTGACCCTCCTCGTGCTTCTTCCCTGCTGCGCGGTTGGACAACAAACCGCGCCCGACCTGAGTGGCCTTCGCTGGCGCATGATTGGTCCGTTTCGTGGCGGACGCACCATCGCCGTGAGCGGTGTTGAAGGCGACCCGAATACTTATTACTTCGGCGGCGTGGGTGGTGGCGTATGGAAGACGACCAACGGCGGCATGACCTGGACGCCGATTTTTGACAGCCAGCCGATTGCCTCCATCGGCGCGATTGCCATTGCCGCCTCCGATCCCAACATTATCTATGTCGGCGCCGGTGAGGCTGATTTTCGCGGTAATCTCACCTACGGAAATGGTGTTTACAAATCCGCTGATGCCGGCAAAACCTGGACCAATATCGGCCTGGCCGAGACGCGGCACATCAGCCGCATCGCCGTTGATCCGCATGACCCAAACCATGTGCTGGTGGCTACCATGGGACACGCTTACGGCCCCAATCCTGACCGCGGAGTTTTTCGCTCTACAGACGGCGGCCTCACCTGGAAGAAAGTTCTCTATAAAGATCCAAACAGCGGCGCCATTGACGTGCAACTTGATCCTGACAATGCGCAAACTGTCCTGGCTGCATTGTGGTCGGCGCATCGCCCGCCCTGGAGCACCTATCCGCCCATCAATGGTTCAGGAGCAATTTACAAATCCAACGATGGAGGCGCAACCTGGTCTCCCATCACCGGCGGCGGCTTGCCTCAGATTGAATGGGGGCGCGTGGGACTCGGCATTGCCCGCGGCACTCACGGCCGCCGCATTTATGCGCTGATTGATTCAAAATCAGGCGGACTCTACCGCTCCGACGATGGCGGACAGAGTTGGAAGCTAGCGGGAACCGACCGCCGTGTCCTGGGACGCTTATGGTACTTCGGCGAAGTGGATGTTGACCCCAAAAATCCTGACACCGTATATCTGCCGAACGTTTCCATTTATCGCTCCAGCGATGCCGGAAAGAATTTCGATGCCATCAAAGGCGCTCCCGGCGGTGATGACTACCACGCGCTCTGGATCGATCCCTCCAATCCCCGGCGCATGATCTTTGGCTGCGATCAGGGCGCGGGCATCAGCGTAGACGGCGGGCTTACCTGGAGTTCGTGGTACAACCAGCCGACCGCGCAGTTTTATCACGTCGTGGTTGACAACCAATTCCCCTATCGCGTCTACGGCGCGCAGCAGGACAGCGGCACCATCTCCACCGCCAGCCGCAGTGACTCCGGCTCCATTACCTTTCGTGACTGGTACACCATTGGCGCCGGGGAGAGCGGCTACATCGCTCCTGATCCCAACGACCCCAACATCGTTTATGGCGGAGACACTTATGGAGGTCTGCACCGCTTTGATCGCCGCACCGGACAATCGCAAACCATCTCCCCCGCTGCTACCGGGAACTTTGGCACGGAAATCTCTCATGCCGAATTGCGTTTTACCTGGACTTCGCCCTTGGTTTTCTCTCCGCAGGATTCACACGTCCTCTATTTCGGATCGCAATATCTCCTGCGTAGCGCCGACCAGGGCATGAGCTGGGAGCGAATCAGTCCGGATCTCACCGGCGCACAACCGGGCGCATCACAAGAAGGCCCGACTACAGTGGAAAACGCCAAAGCCCGAGGTTATGGCGTCATCTTCACCATTGCGCCCTCTCCCCTGGCTGCCGGCCAGATCTGGATTGGCACTGACACCGGCCTTGTCCATCTCACCCGTGATGGCGGTAAGACCTGGGACAACGTCACCCCTCCCGCCCTTGGCGACTGGAGCAAGATCAGCGTGATCGATGCTTCGCGCTTCGATGCCGGAACTGCCTACGCCGCCATTGACCGCCATCGTCTGGACGATAGCTCTCCCCAGATTTTCCGCACCCATGATTTCGGCAAGACCTGGACCAGAATCGCCCAGGGCATTCCGGATGGCGCTTACGTCCGCGCTGTGCGCGAGGATCCGCTGCGCAAGGGATTGCTATTCGCCGCAACCGAGTTGCAAGTGTATGTCTCGTTCAATGATGGTGACTCCTGGCAATCTCTGCGGCTCAATATGCCGGTTGCGCCGGTTCACGATCTGGTGGTGAAAGATAACGATCTGGTCGCGGCCAGCCACGGGCGCTCGTTTTGGATTCTGGACGACATTTCGCCTTTGCGGCAGATGAAGGATGAAGAAACGGCCTCCGGCGTTCATCTCTTTGCGCCTGCCAACGCCCTCCGCATGCGGCCCAGCGTAAACACAGATACGCCTCTGCCGCCGGAGGTCCCGGCAGGAGAGAATCCGCCCACCGGAGCCATCTTCTACTATTTCCTGAAGTCTCCGGCTCAACATGAGGTCGCAATTGAAGTCCTGGATCAGTCCGGCAAGCTGGTTCGGCGCTATTCCAGCAACGATCAACCGGTCTTGCCCGATCCTAAGACCGCCCCTTTCCCCATGTATTGGTTCCGCTTGCGGGAGAAACTTTCCACCAGCGCCGGATTGCATCGCTGGATCTGGAATCTCCGCTATGCCGCTCCTCCTGCTCGCCTTCCCGAGTACAGCATAGCCACCGCCTTTGGACAGAACACGCCCCGGGAGCCGGAAGGCCCACAGGTGGTACCGGGAACCTACCAGGTGCGGCTCTCGGTAGATGGTAAGACAGTCAGCCAAAATCTTTTCGTCGGCATGGATCCGCGGCTCAAAACTTCAGCGGACGACCTGCAGAAACAATTTGCGCTGGAGATGAAGATTTACCATGCGCAGGAGCAGGGAGAGCACGCGCTGGCGGAGATTCATGATTTCTATAAGCACAACAAAGTCGCTCCGGCGCCGGCGCAAAAACTGGAAGCAGTGTCCCACATCGAACCGCAATCCCCGGATACGGGACAACGGCCCTCGACCAGGCCACCAGCGCCCACGCTCTCGCGCACTCTTGCTGTGCTGGAAAGCCTGGCCGTCGCAGTAGACAGCGCCGACGCAGCTCCCACAACCCAGGCCGCCAAAGGAACCGAAGAAACCATCCAGCAACTGGAATCGTTGATCGCGCAGTGGGAGAAAATCAAGTAGCCCTTGGCCATTGCCTTCAGCGAACTTCCTGAATGTAGCCCACCATAGAAATCCGTGGGCCGTACGGTCGCACGTCTCAGAGACGGTGCTGAACACCGTCTGTACGGTTTGAATTTTGTTTCACCGGGTGATTTTCGACCCTGGTAATTGAGTAATCTGAAGTCAAAAAACCAAGGTTCGCGGCAATCTCTTTACGCTTTCCCAAATGGCTGCTCCAGCGACTGGCTCTGCGGCGTAAATAGCTCCGCCCCATTCTCCGTAATGTGCATGCAGTCTTCCAGGCGCACCCCGAATTCTCCGCGAATGTAAATTCCCGGCTCATCGCTAAAACTCATTCCCGGAGCCAGCGTCAGGGTGTTGCCCCGGACCAGGTAGGGCCACTCATGCCCGTCCATGCCAATGCCGTGGCCCAGGCGGTGCGAGAAATATTTGTAGTCCGGGCCGTAGCCGGCATCTGTAATCACCTTGCGCGCCGCCGCATCCACAGCCTGGCACTGGGCTCCCGGCTTGGCCGCGGCCAGGGCCGCCTGCTGTGCGCGGTGTACAATCTCAAAGTTCTTTTTCATCTTGTCCGTGGGTTTTCCCAGCACTACCGTGCGGCTGATATCGGATTCGTAGCCTTCCACCCCGCATCCACCATCCATCAACAGGATGGTTCCTTCGCGAATCACCTGCGGTTTGGCTGAGCCGTGTGGCAAAGCTGAATTCTCGCCCACCTGAATGCTGGCGCCACCTTGAAATCCCTGTCGCGTGTGTGCCATTTGCACCATCGTGCCAAAGTCGTTCTGGGTCATTCCTTCCCTGAGCGAGAGATACGCGGCCTCATAGGCCGCCAGCGTCACCTGGTTGGCCAGCGTCAACAATTGCAGCTCATGCGCAGTCTTGATCATGCGGCATCCGGCGGTTACTGGCGTGGCGCTCACAATGTGCAGTGCAGGGGCAGCCTTGGCCACGCCGTCAGAGTAAACAAAACGCACGGTCTCCTCCATGCCCAGGCGCCCGCCGGCAATTCCCCGCTCCTTCAATCCTTCGGCAATCCGATGGTGCGGACTCTCGTCTTCCTCCCACAGACGAAGGTCCGGGCTGGGCCCGCCGGGCCCGAGGGCGATCTGTTCGCGCGCGCGGTCTTCCTCAAATGCCGGACAGACGTAAAAGGGATTGCCTTTCGCCGGAAGAATCAATGCAAAAAGACGCTCGCTCAGCCACCAATGAATGTTGGTGAAGTAGACCAGCGAGGTGCCGCCGATCAACATGATGGCGTCAAGCTTGTCCTCTGCCATCAAGTGCCGCGCTCTTTCCAGGCGCTGCTCACGTTCCTCGGTAGAAATAGCAATGGCCTCAGACCTCCGCGGCTGCAATCGCGCGATCGGTGCGGGCATAAATTTGGTAGCATCCTGCCCCTGGGCGGCCAATGCACTCTCAGGGGAAACCAGCAATCCGGTGGTGGCCAGTGCAGATGTTTGCAGGAAACTGCGCCGGGTAAATGGCTTGGAAGTGGATTCGCGCAACGCCAGGCTCCTTTCAGGATCAGGAACCTGTTTATCCTAAAGGAGCGGGAAGATGCAAGCTGTCGGCTGGAGATCGATCTTATTTCCCCAACGCTCTCGCCGTTTCCATTACCATCCGCTCTTCCCACAATGCCCGCAGGTCGGAGAAGATGGGCGAACTGAGATAACGGGATGAGAGTTCCGGAGGCGCATTGACTGCCTGATGGATGTTGGAGTTCGCTTTCAGAATTGCTGTATTCACCGCAAGCGCCGTATTCGGTTCAATGCTTTCCGTCACCAGGACCAGGTTGTTGGGCCGGCACTCGATGTTCACAAATCCTTCTTCCGTATCGAACTGGTAACTATCCACCGGGCAGCCATGTTCCCCACAGGCTTCAGAAGCGCGTACGGCCTGGACATAGCGCTTGGATACGGCATCGGCATAAAACCTGGCAAAATGCTGTGCCATGGTGCCGGAAGACCATGCGGAAACGTAGATCAATGCAATGTCGGCCGTGGTAGCGCTGGCGGTTGGAACCTGCTTGCGTTTTACCACCAGGAAAGAGCTGCCACGCCACCCGCTGGAAATGTTTTCCGCTACGCGCGTATTGGCAAACTGTTTGAGCATCGAGCGCAAATCGAGCTCCCCCAGCCCGCCGGAATCCACTACTTCATATTGATCGGACAGCACGGCATTCAAGTCCGGAATCTGCGGCGCCTGGATCTTTTGCCTTTGCATGTAAGAGTCCGGATGGAGAATCTCATGAGTGTTCAACGGAGGCCGGGCAAAGACCTGACGAAAGGCCAGCGCTTTGCCGCCCTTGCCCAGCAACTCCAGCTCAAAGACCAGCCCTTCGCGATAGGGAAAGGCCATCCCGTCGCGCAGCAGGACGGGTGCGGCATGGATGATAGGAGTGTCGGGAATCGGCGCCATCGTCATGAATTCTGAGAGAGCATTCCCCGCCCCAGGCAGCAGCTCCAGCCGTTCGTCGCTGCCGCGCTGCATCCACTGGTAGTCAATGAGCACGATCATTGCCTGCCCTTCCGTCACCGCGCGGCGGGCATCGGTCTCCGGCAGAGCTTCAGCCTCGCTCACCTGGAATTGTGCAGACGCATGATCTTTGGAGCCATCGGCCTGTTGCCAATGCAGCAGATTGAAATTCTGGTCCTGGAGGGCATGCGTTAATTCATGGGCCAGCACGCTCTTTTGTTCTTCAGGAGCAACCCAGTCGAGCAGAGAGATGGTTTTTGCCCGAGGATCATAGAAACCTGCTAAAAGCTCCTCAAACATGCCCTGCACAAATTTTCCCGTGGAGAATGTGCGTGGAACGTAGCCGAATTTCTTGAGCGTCAACTCCTCTGCCTGAAGGCGCCTGGTTTCGTCGTCATCCGTTTTTCGCGCGTCAATCGTGGTGTGCATGTCATTGCGGCTGATCATGCGCGACTTGACCGGAGAATGGATGGGAAGTCCGGAGTCTTCGCTGGCGAACTTGAGCACCGGCTGCACTGAGTTCAGGATCTTCTGCGCTTCCTCCGCTGACACTCGCGCTTTATTCAAGTCCTGCCCGCGAAACTGGCGGGCGACCTCCGCAACATTGCCTCCTGCGCTGGTCTGGTCCGGACTCTTGGCCGCCGTGGGTTGAGGTTTCCCTTTTGCCCCAACCGCTTGCAGCGCCAGATTCGGCGCCGGCGGATCAGGGGATGATTGCTGTGCCCGCATGACAGCGGTGCCCCCAAAGAACATCAATAAGAGCGTCAGGCCCTTGAACATAAGCCGCATGCGTACTCCTGAATAGATGTTGCCTGAATTGGAGTTTATCGGCTGCTTCCTGAGTGGTTCCAGTAACGGAGGTGCTGTGAACTGTGAGTGCAGGGCTTCCAGTTGTTGGTCGAATAGGCGCTGGTTGGCGTAACCACTCCTTGCAGGAGTGGTTGAGGCTGATACATGTTTTCAGCGGACTACATGATCTATAAAAACGCGCTATGGCCCGATACCTGCGCCGTGGTAGTGGGCTACTTTGGCTTTATGGTGACCATGCAGCTTCTCCTTGTCATTCTGAGAGGTTGTGACTTTTTTCAAAGTTTCCTTTGGAGGCAGTTTTCAAACTGGCTGAGGAGGAAGTTTCGTTGCTGCTCGTGAATTCTAGAACTTGCAAAATCTGCCGAGAGGATCGTCCCTGAGCCTCATCGGCATCAGTTTCTTCTGCCTTTTTGTCCTTCCCTGAGAATTTCTTACTTGCTGCCGTTCCTACTGCAATAGCTTCGTCCCAAAATGCATTACGTTGTAAGCCAAGGCGCACCACAGCGCGACACATCGACTTTTATCTATGATTCCAGCCTGATGCGCGGAAGCTTTCTTACAGTTCAGCTTCTTCGGCAATATCCCCAGGAACGTTTCCAAGGGGCAAAGCTCGACACGCCCGCTTTTCAAGCGATGAAGGACGCGATGGGGCCGGTGAAAATCGAGTAGCCGGAAGCGAACGGAAGTAAAAACATTTTTCTTTGCCGGTAGCCAAGGGATTCATTGCGGATTAAGTGCAATCTTTATGTGTAGAATTGGATTTTAGCCAAGGCTAGGGACTAGGCGCAGATGGATCCCAAATGGTAAGCCGCTCTGACTTTGCTGCTTCCAGTAACTCTTGATCGGAGCAAACGAACGTCAAGGGCTCCCCCTTAAAAGAACTCTTCAATGTTAAGCAGGCTGCCAGTTGGACCGCATCATACGCGCGAAGAAAATATCGGTCAACGATTTGGGCTGCGTGTGTGAGTGTCGCATCTGTCACAATCTGTCGCAGAAACCGGGTTTTCATGTGGAGATGAAAGCGATCCAGCACGAAAGTGGCAGCCTTCGAATCAATATCTCCTGCACGTTCTCGCCGCCTGATGGCTGAGCGGACTTCAACCTCCGACAATGCCAGTACTGCGAAGCTATCTCCGTTCAAATTGCTGGCAAGTTGAAGCATGCGCTCCGTCCCTTGTTCGCGCACATAGAGTTTCACCAGCGCACTTGTGTCGAGGTAGTAGATCACCAATATCAGCGCCTCTCACGCAAAATAGTGGCGGACAGGCTCTCACCTCGGATCTCAATCGGGTCGAATCGTATCGCAGTCTGATCTAGGTTTGCGGATTTGTGCTGCTTGTTGAAACCGTCCACAAAACGGACTTCCTTCCGCTCTGGAGGCGCTACGCTGGCTGGGACTGGTTTTCTTTTTACCTTTCGCTGTGCTGTCTTTCGTTTCGGCATAGAATCAGTTTAGCAGTTGGCGCCTCATGGCCGTCGTTATTCACACCAGATCAAACTTAAGCTCGCCCAGTTTCTCCACGCTACAGGCAATCCTGTCGCCGGGTTTGAGCCACACCTGTTTGTCTTTGGGATAGCCCTGGATTACCCCCTGCGGCGTACCGGTGAAGATGATGTCCCCTGCTCGCAGGGTGATGTAGTGGGAAACATAGCTGACAATGACCCGATTGTTGTGGATCATGTCATTAGTGTTGGAAGACTGGCGGGTCTGGCCGTTCACGCGGCATTCAAGCTTCAGGTTATCCGGATCGATCTGGTCGGCGGTAACCATGTACGGCCCTATGGGAGCAAACTGGTCTGGCGTCTTGCCAATCAGCCACTGGCCACCGGTCTCAAGCTGCAATTCACGCGCAGTGAAATCATTGCCGGTAGCATAACCGGCAACGTAGGAGAGAGCGTCCGCTTCGCTCACGTTCCTCGCGTCCTTGCCCATGAGGATCACCAGTTCGATCTCGTAATCAAACTTGTGTGCCACCTCCACCGGCAGCTTGATGGAGCCATTGTGGTTATTGAGGGCGACATTGAATTTGCTGAAGAGCACCGGCTGTTTGGGAATCGGCGCCCCGATCTCTTTGGCGTGTTCCCGGTAATTCAGGCCAATGCACACAATCTTTTCCGGCCGCGTTACTACCGGCCCGTATTGAATCGTCTCTTCATTGACGAACGCCTTTTGCGCGGACCGGGATTTCAGCGCCGCATCCACCAGCGCGTTCAGGCTTGGACCTTCTTCCCGCTGGAGCAAATCATCCATAGTCGGTGGAGCGTGCATCTTTAGCAGCGCTGCGGCTTCCGGCACGTCAAGGATGCCTTTATCGGTTTTTACTCCCAGCCGGTATTCGCCATCCTTGCGCATGGTGAGCAAGGTGAGTCCTTTGGCCATACCTCGCTGGCGGCTGCCGGTTTCTTTGGCGTGAGCGCGTGATGAGGTCAATTTTCCAGTGGCGGCCATAGCGGCGATGGCGCCTGCTCCCTTCAAGATGTTTCTGCGATTTTGTTGCATGGCGGTTGCTCCTGAACGCTTGTAGGCGACCGTGCCGGAGTCTAAAGACGGTCGTCCACAGGTGTCAAGCGCCGCCTTGACACTGCGCCATGCCCAAAATAGACTTCGTTCCCGCATCGCAAAAGGAGGAAGTCAGCATGTCATCCCGGCCGGCAAAGTTTCTGATAGCATTGGCGCTTGCATTCTGCGCAGTAAGGGGAAAATCACAGATGATGTCCAATCCCTATGGTCCGCCCATCGGTGTGGATACCGCGAAGAAAGCGGCTGCCGCCGCGCTCGATGAAGCGCGCAAAAACAATTGGAAGATGGCAGTCGCCGTGGTCGATCCCAATGGCGACCTGGTCTACTA
The DNA here is from genome assembly GCA_036522115.1 of Candidatus Angelobacter sp. Lineage (GTDB taxonomy): Bacteria > Acidobacteriota > Terriglobia > Terriglobales > Acidobacteriaceae > Angelobacter. The sequence goes on along the minus strand of DATDGL010000129.1, from coordinate 288 downwards.
CGAGAAAATGGACAACACGCAACTGGGAAGCGCGCAGGTTTCCATCGGTAAAGCGCGGTCGGCGGCACGTTTCAAGCGTCCGACCAAGGCATTTCAAGATGCGGTTGCGGCTGGCGGCGTCGGGTTGCGCGTTCTGGGCCTTGAAGGCGCTGTGCCGCTGGAGGGCGGAATTCCCATCGTAATAGATGGCAAGATCGTCGGCGCCATCGGCGTCTCCGGAGACACCAGCGATCATGATGGCGTGTGCGCGCAAGCCGGCGTTAATTCGTTAAATCCACCAAAATAAGA
>DATDGL010000128.1:0-35924 GCA_036522115.1 Candidatus Angelobacter sp. | reverse complement strand
TATCCCTTGTCTTTTCAACCATGTTACCGAAATTACCGATTCGCAGGTCGGATGCAGATTATGGCTGAAACAGGCTTTGGGCTGATTTCTTGTGACCCTGACCCCTGGCTTCTACCCAGATGTAGGAGTTGGCGATTCCGCAACGAAAAACCCTTCTGCAACCGATTCTGCAACGGGTTTCCCTTTTGTTCTCAAGGGCATGCGCAGAATGTACGGAATCTGACCCCGTTTCGCCAATTTGCGGATTTAGCGAAGCGACTCCATAATCTTATCCAGCGCCTGCCTGGGTGGACGGACCACAGACTCCGGCAGAGTGGCCAATGGCTCCTCGACTAGGTTCAACAGGTCAACAAAACTGGGTGCCTGGGTATTTACGTAGAAGACGCCGGTCAACATCTCGCCTTTTTCGTGCGCCGCCTCCAGCACGTGCAATGCTGTGATCTTGTCCGTGGGATCGTAATCCCGCTCCAGTTTGCGCAGGCGCAGATCGGAGCCATCATGCATGCGCACGATGGTTGTTGATCCCGCATCGTAGTCCAGGTCAATGTTCTCGAAGTAGGGCACAAATCCCAGTTCATTCAGCGGCTCATCATGGTCTTTGGAATATTTGTAGGACTTGGTCGAGCCTTCATGATCGTTAAAGGTCACGCAGGGCGAGATCACGTCGATCATCGCTGTGCCCTTGTGTGCAATCGCGGCCTTCAGGATCGTGAGCAATTGTTTCTTGTCGCCCGAGAATGAACGGGCTACAAAAGTCGCTCCCAACTGGATGGCCATGATGCAGGTGTCAATTGCCGGGAGATCGTTAATCACTCCGGTCTTCAGTTTTGCGCCCATATCGGCAGTAGCCGAGAACTGCCCTTTGGTAAGGCCATAAACTCCATTGTCCTCGATCACGTAAATGAGGGGCAGGTTGCGGCGCATCAGATGCACAAATTGCCCCATGCCGATGGATGCCGTGTCCCCGTCGCCGCTGATGCCCAATGCCATCAGCTTGCGGTTGGCCAGGGCGACTCCCGTGGCCACAGATGGCATGCGCCCGTGTACGGCATTGAAGCCATGCGCGTAGTTAAGAAAATAAGCGGGGCTTTTGGAGGAGCACCCGATGCCGGAAAGCTTGGCCACAAATTCCGGCTGGACGCCCATTTCATACATAGCGTCAATAATGCGTTCGGAAATCGCGTTGTGACCACATCCCGCACACAGCGTGGTCTTCCCGCCGCGATAGTCAATTACTGATAATCCGATGTGGTTGGTCTTGGGCGTGGGCGTAGTTGGGGCCGCCATTTTATTTGCCCTCCTGGGAAATGATTGCGTCTGTAATCGAGCGCGCGTCCACCGGCAAACCGTTGTAATGCCGGACGCTATGCAACTTCACAATCTGCTCCGCCGGGAGATCCAGCTTCAGCAATTGCAACATCTGTCCGTCACGGTTCTGCTCCACCACGTAAATCCTTTTATGGCTCTTCACAAAATCATGCACGGAAAGATGGAACGGGTAGGCGCGGAGGCGCAGGTAATCAGCCTTGATCCGGAATTCCTCGCGCAACTGGTCCAGGGTTTCCGTCAATGCCCAGTGTGTGGTTCCGTAGGCAATGATGCCGATCTCTGAAGTTCCATCCACCTGTTTCACCGGTGCGGGCGCCGCCGCGCGTGCGGTCTCAAACTTTCTGGCCAGCCGATCCATGTTCTGCACGTAATCGTCAGGACGCTCGCTGTACTGCGCTTTCTCATTGTGGCCGCTGCCGCGGGTGAAATACGCTGCCCGGCGATCATTGGTGCCCGGCAATGTCCGATAGGGAATTCCGTCGCCATCCACATCCTTGTAGCGGGCAAATCCTCCCAGGCGCTTCAGGTCTTCCTCGTTCAGCACCTTTCCGCGCGCAATTGGCTTCTCCGGATAGGGGAAAGGATTCGCCATCCAGTTATTCATCCCCAGATCCAGGTCTGAAAGCACAAACACTGGCGTCTGGAACTTCTCAGCCAGTTCAAAGGCCTCGATGGCGAAGGTGAAGCACTCTTCAACGGACGATGGCAGCAGAAGAATATGCTTGGTGTCGCCATGCGAGAGGAAGGCGCATTTCAAAATGTCTCCCTGCATGGTGCGGGTCGGCAATCCGGTTGATGGCCCTACTCTCTGAATATCGAAAATGACTCCGGGAATCTCCGTGTAGTATCCCAGCCCTGCAAACTCGCTCATCAGAGAAATTCCCGGCCCCGAGGTGGACGTCATGGCCCGCGCTCCAGCCCAGCCCGCGCCAAATACCATGCCAATGGCCGCTAACTCGTCTTCCGCCTGTACCACTGCAAAAGTGGCCTTGCCATCCGGCCCGATGCGGTATTCCTTCAGAAAATCGATAAGCTGCTCCACCAGCGATGTAGAGGGTGTGATCGGATACCAGGTCACGACCGTGACCCCGGCAAACATGCAGCCCATCGCGGCCGCTGCGTTGCCGTCAATAATCAGCTTGCCGTGATTCTCATTCATCGGCTCGATGTAGAAGCGGTCGTGCTTCGCAAAAGTCGCTTTGGCGTAGTCAGCGCCTGCTCGGACTGCTGCTATATTGAGCTCTGCCGCTTTCTTTTTTGTGGCAAACTGTTTGGCCAGCGCCTTCTCAGATTCCGCCAGGTCAATGCCCATTAATGCGTCCACAACACCCACATAAAGCATGTTCTTGACCAGTCGCCGCAATTTGGCATCCGGACAAACCGGCGCCACCAGCTTGTCAAAGGGCACCGGATAGAAAGTTACATCATTCCGCAGGCTGGAGAGATTCAGCGGCTCGTCATAGATGCAGGCCGCGCCCGGCCGCAGCGACAGCACGTCCTCGCGCGCTGTCTCTTGATTCATGGCCACCAGAAAATCAATCTCTTTCTTGCGGGCAACGTAACCGTACTTGCTGGCTCGAATGGTGTACCAGGTTGGCAGGCCTGCAATGTTGGACGGAAACAGGTTCTTGCCCGAAACCGGCACACCCATTTGGAAAATACTGCGCAGTAACACGGTGTTGGCCGATTGTGAGCCCGACCCGTTCACCGTGGCCACCTGGATGCTGAAGTCATTCACCACTCGACCGGCTTCGGTTGTCTGGGCACCCTGCTCTTGTAGGCTTACGTCTAATGTTGCCATGGTTAAGTCCCTAACCCATTATAAAGGTCGACGGCAAGAAGGATACATGGGGATAGACAACGAAAAATCATCTGCATCACATTTTGAATTGTGAGCAAGCTGTGTGAGCGGGATCACTGCGTCTGGACAGGAGACTGTGGTTAAGGTTCGAGTTTTCGGAAAACTTTGAAAAGATCTGCTAATGGAATTTCTCGCCGCCGACGATTGAGAAATTTCTGCCTTCAAATTCGGCCTGTTTGCATCACCCAAGATTTAGGAAATGTCACTCCGAAAAGGCCAGGCCGCAAGCACGGCTTCAGGTCCTTTTACATTCCGTATGGGAATTGGCTTTTTGATTTCAGATTACCAAACTTACTAACCTGTCCGGTTATCAAATTCCTCTCCAGGCCCGATGGCGTCTTCCTGGCAAGGGGTGCAAGGCTCTCGCAATTCGCCTGCATTACAGCCCTAACCCATTGTCCAGTAATACGTTACGTTAGTAATGAGGATTTCCGATTTCGGAACAAATTTTAAGAACACGTTAAAGCCGGGTCTTCTTCATGTTAATTTCTGAGTAGCAACAATTTTGCGGAAATCCTGTGCTTTGGGTCACAACGCTAACCAGATTGGAAAACAGACATGCTTTTGAATGTCGCTGAAGATTTCAAACGGTACACCTTGAAGGCTCTGCCTACTCTGCTGGAAAAAATGGCTTACATCAGCTCCCTGCAAAACGGCGAGGGGCGGTATCGTCATTGGGGATTGAGCAGGCTCTTCGGCGATCACAAAGCGCAAAAAGGCATTGCCGTTGTTCACTCAGAGTTGGCAATGAATCTGATTCGGGTTCCCATCCGCAGCATCTACCAGGAATATTCCGAGCATCGAACAGAACATCCCGAGTTTCTCGAACCGGAATCTCTGGCGCTCAAAGCTCCCGCTAACGGCGACGAACTTCTTTCGGTTCACCTTCAACTAATTCAGGGCTCGCTTGTCGCTGTTGCTGCTCATGAGAGTGGCCCCCGCCAAGCTGCATAGCCAATCCAACTACCCGCCCTATCACTTCCGCCTCCTGCGGATGTTTCAAAATGCGGGGTATTACCGGGGACAACGGATGCGGTTGCAATACGATCTCTCCACGGCGCACCGAGCACCAGCAGCAGAGATAGCCTTCGCGGGTTTCAATAAAGTAGATGGGCCGCTCAAATTCGGAATGCCATTTCCCCTCTTCTATACGGTTGCGCTCCTCATCAATCTGCACGAATGATCCAGGTAGGATCAGCGGGTACATCGTGAGGTCTTCCGTCCCGATGTAGGCGTATGTGTATTTGCGCTTCGCCAGTTCCTGTAAGTACTGGAGAGGCACCACGCCCCAATCTTCGATCATTCTGCCCAGGTTCGCGCTATTGCGCAGGTCGAAACCTGGATCCATTTTCACCGGCATGTTCACGGATCCGCGGTCGCTCATGATTTCCAAGCGATGCGTTTTGGCGGGCCGGCAAACGGCAAAATCCGCCGCCGTGGTTCCCAGGTCCACTCCATACAATTTAAGCAGCTCCGCAAAGTCTGCCCGGTAAATTACGGAGAGTACATACAAACGGTAAATGCTGGGGACCACCCCTTTGGTCTCGATATCGGAGAGCCGGCTGGGATTGATGGTGAACTCCTCGATGCCACGTGCTTCGGCCAGATGGGTGCTCGCGATCTCTACATCACGCAGGGTCAAGCCAATCTGTTCCCGGAGTTCGCGTAATTTCTTGCCGGCTGAAAGCACTGTATCCACCCGAGACTGCGATGCTGTTCTATTTTCAGAACAAAATTCAAAAAAATGTGGGGATTACCCGTTTGCCATCAACAATAATCAAATGAACGAGCAAGTACAACCCATCGACCCTTTGCTGAAACAGCTCCTGCAATGCGTTCAGGCCACTCTCCTGCGCGTGGGCCTCATGGAGGAAGACGCCCCTCGCAAAGAAACATTTCGAAAGCACCTGGCCGCGATTTCCGAGGCTATGATCGAAGCCAGCTCCCTGTTGGAACAAGCTTCTAAAGTAAAAAAAACCTAATTTTTTGCCGGCGACCTCCGCCTTTGCAATTCAGCAACTAAGGCCTGCAACTGGGAGAGTAAGAATGGCTTTTGTAAGTATTTTAACCTGCCACCAACCTCAAATCCGCTGCCAAAAATCTCCTTGGGTCCGAATCGACCGGATATCAGGATAACCGGGATCTCTGGCTGGGAAGTTCCCAATAATCGTACCAGTTCAAGTCCGCTTGCGCCGCCCAAATCGACATCTGTCACTACGAGATCAAAACGGCCTTTCTCAAGTTCTGCCACCACCTCATCCATCGTCGCTGCGGATACGGTGGAATACCCCCATCCCGTGAAAGCCTCTACCAGCGCCTCACGGACCGCTTGGTGGTCTTCGACAATCAGCACTGAAAGCATAAAGCAGTAGACGGGGGAAGCGCAAAACCCGGAGGTAATGTATCACTCAAACTGAAAGAATTCTAATTGGGAAACGGGGCCATTTGCGTCTCAATGTCCAGCTTCTGGGCGGCTGTCAGGGGCAGAAGCGGTGGCCGGGGAAGGCCACCGTAATAGCCGTTTAAATCCATCGCGTATTTGATGGCCGGTATTCCCAGTTCCGAAACCAAGCGCTTGGTGGCGGCCACAATGCCGGTCTGCTTGGTCTGGGCCATCTCGATGTCATTGTCTTTCCAGGCGCTGTAAATCTCAAAACAGACCGTTGGCGCAGGATCAGCGAATCCCAGCACCCCCCCGCCGGCCCCGGCCTGCAAGGACGCCAGCAGAGTGTGGGCAGCGCCTACAAGTACCTGAAATCCCACCTCCTTGGAACGGGTCTTGATCCTGGCTTTGCTGGCGACAGCAACCCCTCCTCCTCCCCCGGTCAGCTCATCCGTGCTCACAAGCTGGCTGCCACTGCCCTGAGCGCCCGTGGAAGGCGCAGTCATCATCCGCTCCGTTACAGCTTGAAAAACCTCCGTTGCCATGGCCGACCGCTTGATATGGCGGGTGCGCTGCACCATGGCCGCAACCTTCTCAACGTTGCCGCTCGATTCCTTGATGCCAATGATGTTGGCATGTTCGGCCAGTTCGACGATGACCTCCAGCGGCAGATCGTAGGCTGTGAACGGCGGTACCGTGTAGAGCAATACCGGCAAAGGGGAGCGATCCGCCACAGCCCGATAAAAGGCCAGCAAGGCCTCCGGCTTCATCTGCGGGCGATAAAAGTGCGGCGTGCGCACCAGGGCCACATCGTATTTCAATTCGGCTGCATATTCGGTCAGCTTCAGCGTTTCACGAACTGACTCTGCGCCCGTGCCGGCAATTAATACCTTCTCCGGCGCCGCCGCTGCGGCCGTCTCCCGCAGCGCCTGGCGGCGTTCCTCGTCGCTCAACATCACCGCCTCGCCAGTAGAGCCCAGGACGACCAGTCCGGCGACCGGGGTGCGTGAATAGCGGTCAACATTGTGTTCAATCTTCTTGTAATAAACCGCGCCGTCAGAATAAAAGGGCGTGGTCACCGCCGGGAAAATGCCTTGCAGAAGCATAAGCAATTATAGGTAACTGCGCCAAAGCAAAAGCCCCGGGGCTTTTGCGGCCGAAGGGCTTTTACATTGCGGAAGCCAAGGGTTGGTGGAGCGATCCCAGCCGCGACAGGTTCTGCTTCAACGTCTCGTATTTTGGCGCCAGCATAGCTGGCGTAAGCTGGACTGACGGAATCGCAAACTCGACCGTCAATTTAGCGAAAGCAACCAGGCAATTCAAGCGAAGCTGTGCAGCCTGCTCTCCTATCTGTTGGGCAGTCTCGGCAACGGTCTGGTCCGAACTCGTTCGCTGCTCGCTTGCCAGCCGCATGAAGACCGCTGCATTATCGGCCATTCGCCTCACATATTTCCACGTAACCCTGATCTTGCGCCGCTTTTGATGAAAGAATTCCACCCGGGAAAGCTTCTCCCGCAGAAACGCGTCATGGTCACGGTCTATCAGGGTACGAAATGCAGTCAGATCAATCGGCTTCTCCGCGGTCTGCTTTCTGCGACTCCGGTAGCCCACCACCAAAAGCGTGATGGTGAGCACAGACAACAATACGACGATAATGATGCTTATATTACTCATTGGTAGATCAACTCCATGACCGCCTTGTTCCACTGCTCCAGTTGCGCGCGTTTTGGCATCTCGGACGCGCTGGTGGCAAGCTCCGGGGCGAGCAGATATCCAATCCAAATGAACAGGCTGGAATTGAAGGATATCGATCGGACCATATTGAATAGCGAGTTCGCGGTAATACCGAACTGAATCCTCATGGTCAAGGCTACAAGTTCGACCGTCACGAAGATTCCCAATCCGAGAGCCATCCCAAATGTATATTGCCGCCAGTGAAGCCCAAATGCACTGGCACATAAAAACAGAAACAGCAGCAAGCCAACCTCAAGAATGCGGACTGCCTGCTCTACCACCAGGAATGCAGCTTGGATATGGCTTTGCTGGCCCAAAGGCTGAGCATAGATGACAATGCAGCCCAAGATCAGGAGAAAAGTTATTGCTCCACAAAAAATCTGAGTGGCCAGTTTCCGCAGCCCCGGGTAAGGAGTAAAAAGATGGTTAAAAATCTCGTACACCACAGCCAAGCCGAGTATGACGCCCAAGCCTTCGTTCGTCCAATAAGTGCTTACGTACCAATGACGGAAGAGTGAAGAATGAAAAATCGAGAACAGCGCGAGATTGAACGAAAAACCGAGTGCTGCATAGAGGAAGAAGATCGGAAACCTATGCCAAATCTTCTTAGCCATCAACACAGCGACCAATATCGCCTGTAACGCCAGCGCGGCAACCCACGGCGATATTATCGTCTTCAACATACGGAACACTCAGAAGGATACTGTCCCGAGCGATCGGAAACAAGAGTTTTCTTTCGGACAACAAAACACCAAGTTACTTCTGTCACTTAGGAATGCCGTCGCACGGCGGACACAGCGGGGCTGGCCCATCTTTTCCTCCATTGGCCACCGCGCCAGCAATTGAAAACGCAGACAGAACTAATGACATAAGCAGTACAAACTTAGCTATGGATCTCTTCACAGAGATTGCCTCCCACCTCATTTATTTAACTAATGTTTTGAAATCTTGGCAGGTTTATGGGGTATCCTGCACAAAATAGTGGGCTTTATGGGGTTTCGGAATTTCGAAAGCCACCCGGGTCGGCCAGCCAAAACGGGTAAACAATACACCCCTTTGCTGGCTTTATCCGTTAAAAACTATTGGCCATCGTCGATTTTTTTAACAATCCCATAGTCCTTTCGGGCAGCCGAAATCATGCCCGAAAGGCCATGGGGCATACCCTCTCGAACCCGCATTGCTAAATTAAGCTAAGCGGAAACTGTTCAACAGCTTAGAGGCTTTTCAAAGGTTCTGTAGGCCGCTGCACTAGAATTGCCCGTCATATTTGCCTTAAAGCCTGGTTTAATGAACCGCACTGAGGACGAAAAGCCCTACCCCTTCGTCGGCACCCGTTAGGGCCAAAAAACCACTCAAACAGGCCGGGCGTGCACGGGTGGCCGCGGGGTGGCCGCCCGGAAATCGTGGGTAGAAATAATTTAGGGTAAAATCGAAAAAAGGTTCTTTTGTCGGGGCGTAGCGCAGCCTGGTAGCGCACCTGCCTTGGGCGCAGGGGGTCGGAGGTTCAAATCCTCTCGCCCCGACCATTCTTCTCGGAAGTTCAAATTGAGCCGTTTTGCGGGTGTGAGCGAAACGGGAGCTCACACGCGAAATCCACCCGTGGCGTGGTTCTCTCACCCCGACCAATCAAAAGAATTAAAGATGCACAGTACTATTCAATTCGCTGTGCAATTCCGCTCAGCGGGAATCATCCTGAATGAGCGCACCCTTCACGCGAATGAAGAACCAAATCCATCTTTCTTCCTTGCCCACTGCGGGAAACGCTCTTAATCTTGATTCCAAAATCGCCCGATTACGAATTTCGGATTCCTGAATTCTTTGGTTGTTAAGGACAGGATGGGCAGGGCAGGGCTGAGCGAGGATCTTCTCAACATCCTCCAGTGTAAAAACCTCCCAGACCGCGCTGTCGTGTCCCAACTGGTTGTGACGATGCGCTCGCCATCCGGTAAGAACATTGCGGTGGCAATCGGGACCGGAATGCCCTTGCAGAGTGGCCAGCAATCGCCCGTCGGCAGTGTCCCACACCCGTGCCGTGTGATCCCAGCTAGCGGTGACGATGCGCTGACTGTCAGAGGAAAACTCCGCTTGAACAACCTTTATCTGTGTGTCCTCAGACAGCGGCCAGCGGGTGGCCATCATCGGCGTTCCACACTCGGGCCGTATGATCCCAACTGGCGGTGGGGTTGCCCGCGCACACCTACTCAAGAGGGAGCCTTCAGTAACTGTCCTGCTGCCGGAAGGTCATCGGTCGGAAGTACAGCGTACCTCACATGGCTTACGGCACACTGACAAACCTCGGCCCCTGTGCCATCTTAGTGCCAAGTGATTTTGCCTGGCCGTCATTTGGTTCTGACCCTCCCAATTCCGTGAGTAGAGAGGTGTCTGGTGACGGTGCCGCAATTCAATTACGAGTTACCTTCAGCCCGGCGCAAAACCAGGTTCGCCTGGAGTCTGGCTCTGCACGTGGTCGGGGTCCTGCTGCTGGCAGCCTACCGCTGGCTTCCTTCTCCTCATATTGAGAATACGCAGTCAAAACTGACGCCTTTATATGTTCCCAACGTCGATACACCGCCGGTCGAAAAAATCGTTCCTCCGCCACCCAGGGTGCTGGCCAGGATGACTTCGCCTAAAATCACGATTCCGCAGCCGGACATCCCCAAGCCTGAGATCAAACTGGAGCACGTGGAAGTATTCAAGGCTCCTGAGCCGGTTGTCCCTAAGCTGGAACCCAAAAAGGAAGTCGTCACCGGGACGTTCGTAACAAATGATGCCGTTGCCACTCCCGTGAAGCCGAAGAAGGATGTTGTGACCGACTCCTTTGCTTCGGGCAGCTCGGCGCAAGCGACTTTGCAAAAGCCGCCGCGCGAAGTCCAAACCGGCGGCTTTGGAGATCCAAACGGCATTAAGGGCGCGTCTGAGAAAAAAGGCGCGCTCACGGCAGCCCGCCTGGGTGCATTTGAATTGCCTGCCGGACCGGGAACCGGCAATGGCACAGGCGGCGCGCAGGGGGCCCGTGGAACCATCGCCAGCGCCGGCTTTGGCAGCGGCGTAGCAGGCCCTGGACAGGGCGATCACCAGCGTTCCGGCTCAATCGTGCAGGCAGGGTTCACACAGGTGACCGCTGCCACTCCCGCGGCCAAGGTACGCACGGAAGAAAAACCAGCCTTGACCCCGGTGGAGATAACTTACAAACCGCTTCCGGTCTACACGCAGGAAGCACGGGAGATTCACCTGGAAGGTGAGGTCCTGGTGCGCGTGACATTTGGCGCCGGAGGCGAACTGCGCGTTGAACAGGTGGTGCGCGGTCTGGGACACGGACTGGATGAAGCCGCTCTCCATGCAGCGCAGCAGATACGCTTTCGTCCCGCGCGCCGCAACGGCCAGCCCTACGATTCAACCGCGCTGGTCCACATAGTTTTTGAATTGGCAAATTGATTGATGTTTTTCGCAGCCTGAATGGGAGGCAACAATGCGTTCTCTTTACAAGTTCTTCATTCTTCTCACATCGACGATCATCGCTACGGCCGCCTGGGCCGGATCGGACAACGCGACGGCGTCCGCTTCGACGGTGCCTCCTCGCATCGAGGCCGTGACCGAGCGCATCTTCCTCCAGGAAGCGAAGCTGGTGGAAAGCATGCACGGCTACACGCCCCTGGTGGAGACCTACGTCCAACGATTGAAGGGCGACAACGACCTCTGGACTGTTCCCGATAAAGACAGATACTTCCTGGGCCGGCTGGTGCTAGGCGAGAAAAAGATGAACGACCAGGCATTCAAGGACCACAACCAGCCCAGGTTCATCAGTCGAGTTTTGGATCGCCTGGACAGCTTCTATCGCATCAACTACCGCCATCTAGGTTTCATGCAAACGATCTTTCTCAAAGATGCGTTCGACAAGGACCACTACGACCTCAAGTATGTTCGGCAGCAGTTCCTGGGCGAAGTGCGCACTCTGGTCTTTGATGTTATGCCCCGGCCGCATACGGACGAAACCCGGTTCCAGGGAAGGATCTGGGTGGAAGACCAGGATTACAACATCGTCCGCATCAACGGGACCTACGGACCCAACACAGAAACCAAATACTATTTTCACTTCGATAGCTGGCGCGTGAACATGCAGCCTGGAGTATGGCTGCCGGCCTATGTCTACACCGAGGAGACGGACGCCGAACGTGATTCGGGGCGCAAGCTGTCCATGAAAGGCCAGACACGCCTCTGGGCCTATGACCTGAAGCATTCCGGCCGTCAATCCGAGCTGACGACCATGCAGGTTGAAGCCAACGACGTAACGGATACCAGCAGCCGCGCACCCAATGAAATCCTTCCCGTGCAGAGCCAGCATCTGTGGGAACGTGAAGCGGAAGACAACGTCCTGGACCGCATGGAGCGCGCCGGAGTCCTGGCGCCGGATGGAGAAGTCTCCAAGGTCCTGCAAACGGTCGTCAACAACCTGGAAATTACCAACAACCTTAACATCGAGCCGGAAGTGCGCTGCCGCGTGCTGCTTACCACTCCGCTGGAGTCATTCACCGTCGGCAACACCATTGTGATCAGCCGCGGGCTGCTGGACGTGTTGCCAGATGAGTCTTCGCTGGCCATGATCCTGGCCCGCGAATTGGGCCACATCGCTTTGGGGCACCGCATGAACACTAAGTATTCTTTCAGCGATCGAATGCTCTTCCCGGATGAGCGCGTCTTCATGCAGATTGACATGGTGCAAAACGGGAAAGATGAACAAGCCGCCGATCAAAAAGGAATGGAACTCCTGGCCAACTCTCCCTACAAGGACAAGCTGGCCACCGCCGGACTGTTCCTCAATGTCCTGGGCAGCCGTTCACCAGCTCTGACGTGGCTCGTGAGTCCGCACTTCGGCAATCGCCTCTCCAAAAATAGCCTCATTCGGCAGGCGGCCGTGGCGCAGGCTCCGGCACTCGAGGTGAAGAACATCGCCCAGGTGCCAGCCCTGCCCCTTGGGAGCCGCATCAAGATGGATCCCTGGGATGATCGTGTGGAAATGCTGAAGAGCAAGCCAGTGGCACTGCGCTCCGTGCGTGACAAGATGTCCTTTGAAGTCACGCCGGTCTATCCCAACTTGGTGAACTTCACGCCATTGGCCAACAGGGAGGTTGCAACCAACCCCGCACAGTAACCGGAAACCGATGAGGAAGAGTCGCTCTTCCTCATCGTTAAATACAAGCAGTTTCAGCGATGCAGGATCTTGTGGCGCAGATCCGGCCAGAACTCATGCAGCAGGTTGAACCCGGCGTCTCTCACTAGGTTGAAGCCCAAAGTTCCCAGAATAGGACGTAAACCCTGGCGCTGGCCTGGCACATATAGGTCAGATAAAGCTTGTGAAGCCGCTTCTCCCAGCATCGGCGCAGCATTGAACGTTTGGTTTCCCTTGTCTGAGCGTGTGATCACCACCCGGCTCATCGAGTAAAGCGTGCGCTTAAAAAATGGCAACTCCGGATTGCGGAAATACCGGTTATCTTGCTTGAGGAGCGTAGGCATCAGGAACTGTCCAAAGAAAACTTCCGTCTCGCTCACGCCCAGATAGACGCCAGCCTCCTGTCCAAAACCCATGAGACCACGCTCGTACTCCGGATTCCTTTTCCTGATGCTGCTGTCCTTGAGAGCATCGATGCCGGCTGACGCAAATGTCAGTGGCGAATAAAGGTGCTGCCGGAATACTTCAAATTTTTCTCTGGTGGTCAGCGGCCGCCAATTTTTCAAATCCGGACAATACTTGCCATCGATCGCCTTGTTGATTCGTTTCTTGACCATCAAGGTCATTCGGTGAAAGCTGGAATTGTCAGGGGCCCCCGGGGGCGAACCCTGCTCTGCAGCCGCATTCACCTGCTGGGTCTGGACCGGCTTTGCCGGATCCGGAGGCGGCGTGCCCTGAGCAATCGCTAAAGTTTGCCAGAAAACTATGCAACCCACAAAAAGAAAACGCATACCCGTCCCCACGCTTTAGCTGTTTAGAACTGGGTTGGAAGTGTGGGGTTGCCGCCCAAAGCGGACGAAAGCAGCTTACCTCCTGCTCTTGCGCAGCCAATCGCCAAACAGCGCCGCCGGGGACATCAGGATCAGGGCAAACATCTGTGACCAGATCGCACCCTCTCCCGGGCGCGTAATCACAGTGATGGTGGCAGGGATGGCGATGATGGCAGCCAGAAGCAGACCGGTAATCAGGTCTGGTCTGGCGCCGATTGTTCCGGCAACGAACCCGGCCAATATCGCAACCACAATTCCATAGAGCGCACAGAAGAAGATGAATCCAGCCGACGCCGGCGCGTGCGGGTCAGTCCGCGTGAAATAGAACAGAAGGGCCGCTGATCCGGCAAAGATCACGTCTCCTGCCAGCACGCCGAGCACTGTTTTTGTCATTGCGTTCATTTTTCAGCTTGAGACCAGCAGCAGACTGGTGGCTCAGCAATTCACGGAATTTGGGTAGTGTCTTAATAGCGCGGCAGCAACACGCTGTTAAGACACTACCAGAATTTGCAGGCTATAATCCTTGGCACGATGTTCAAGATTGCCCTGATATTGTGGTTGGCAGCCTTCCTGATCGGCCTCATTGCCGGCCCACAACAGCGATCGTTAATGGGCAAGCTGGCATTCGGCGGATTCTGCCTTATGCTGCTGGCAGCGTTGATTCGACTGCTACGGATTTGAAAAGTTGAAGCACGCTGAGTTCAGTCCTCATCGAGTGCCGGCGTCACGGAACGCAGTTATTTTGTACTTGCAGACCTTATCCCCGACCAGTAATTCGAGCTTCTCTTTATCTATACAAGAAAAACCTGAAATGTTTCGGCATTTCAACCACTACATAGTAGAGAAACTCTCATAACGGTGAATTCCGAGGGCATAAAACTCAAAGGGGGATAAAACTATGTTTAAATTTCGATTCAGATATCTGTTACCGCTTCTGCTTACAGTTCTTTCCACCGCCATCTCTGCGATGGCCCAGTCAACACTATGCGATCGCCGTCCATGTTTATATACAGTAGTCCATCCTGGAACAGGCTGTACCCATTGCGGGCACGAATTCTCGCTGGACGACCGCTGGCGCCAGTACCTGACGAATCCGGAAGTCATTGGAGTGGAGGTTACGGGCCGTTTCACGGTAACAACGACAAGAATCACGTATTTATTTACCACGGCCTCCGGGGCAAAACTTGCCGAGATTACGCAAATTATCGATAACCCTGCCTCTTCGCGGCGGCAGGTACTTTCGCTAAACGAAGAGGCGAGAACAGCCTTTGTACAACACGCCAAAAACAAAAATCGGCTCATCGTAAAGGTGGAAACGGCCGGAGGGAAAGAGGAGTCCTTGCGGGTTCAGTTGGTAGCAATCAAGCACCAAGGCCTGTAGGAAAACAATCGTGATGGGTTCGGGGGTTCTGTCCGTTCCGAGACATAGGTAATAGTACATGGCGGAGAGGGAGGGATTCTACCTACCCCATTTTTCGCAAGTCACTGATTGCAAGCCAGATAACCCATAAATTCAAGCAAATAAAGCGTTTTCCCGATTTTCTCATCTTTCTCATTGGTTCCCATTTTTCTCACCAATAGACAAAATTCCTGCGGTTTATGGACAGGATGGACAGGAAGGCAGAAAGCAAGCCACAGCACGTAAATACCTTGGTTCGAGCATAAAAACACTAGGGGGTAATCTCGACAAATCCAAAGGCATCGACTCGTTTGCCTCGATAAGTTGCACTCATGAGCACCTTAGCCATGTGGTCACCATAGCTTCTTATCTCAAGAAAATCTTCGGGAGTCAGTACCTTGCCCGTCGAATTGATAAGGCTGCCTTTCGAACCGTAGTATGAGTTGCCTGAACTCCAGCCGCCAAATGAAACCAAAGCGACACCATCAGAGAAGTTCTGAGATCTGCCATGGCCGAGCGAAACTGGAATAACAACTTGCCCAACTTTTTATCGATAAAGCCCCATCTGTCATCCTTCCTCACGGCGGCCAAGCCTTCAGAAAAGGGCTTTTCGGGATTCAATACCCATTTCCATTGTTTCCCGCAACGTTTCTCATATCCCCAATCAGTGCCATTAACCGCGTCCCACGTAGCTGCGACGACCATATGGCCTGATCTGTCGATGAAGCCCCATTTGTCATCCTTCCTCACCGCCGCTAGGCCATCAGAAAATGGGCTTACGTCATCCCAATCCGAGCTAGGCGAGATAATCATGTGTCCCGATTTGTCGACGAAACCCCATTGCCTATTGATGAAACACTGATCCTTGCGGTCTGGGATGTCCCTTCTTACTTCATTGATAACGACTGCAGCCATTCCTTCACTGAAGTCTCGCGCCTCCGCGAAACTTAGAGGAATCACAAGCCTGTCCGATTTGTCGATATACCCCCATTTACTGCCGTCTGTGACCGCCGCCAATCCGTCTGAAAAGTCTCGTACCTCTTTCCATCTTGGACGAAGCACAGTTGTGCCCGATCTATCAATGAAACCCCAAGCATCAGAACGAAGACCGAGGCAACTCAAGACCCTTTGATTACCTTGGCATTTAGCTATGTTCCAAAAAGTGTCATGTCTGGTCCAAATCAGAAGCTCGTATTGCCAAGCAGTAACGGCTAGCAGGCCCTCATGGAATTGGTGGAGATGGAGAAAAGGGTCAGCTCGTAACTTTGCCGGAATCAAGAACATCCCATCTCGATTAATGACACCCCAATCTCCACATCGGCGATAGTCGCCGGTCATGGCATCGCCATATGCGTTGTCGCCACTGACTTCTGATGGGAAATTGCTGACGATTGTCAGACCATCAGAAAATGGCTTGGCGCAGAGCCATGGGCCCAAAATTGATTTGATATCTGACCTGTTGAGCACTGGCTTTAGTTCAGTGAGGATTTTCCTCGTATTCAAGACGTCCCCTATGGCGGCCAAAACATCATCAGCGATACGCAAGACCGAACGAAAGTTGTCATTAAATTGTTCTTGGGCATGCGTTGGCCACGGTTCATGAATACGCAGATCCATGCCTTCATAGAAATCAATGTAGTCGGGCATGTAGCGGCCCTTGCGATCTCTTAGGGGATGGCCCTCTGCCGCATTGGTGACTGCCCGATCAAAGTCTAGAAATATTGGGATATCCATGTGCTCATCGACCAGGGCAATCCAGCGTTGGGCTTGCCAATCCGCAAATGCCATGAACAATTGAGATTGAGAAGGTGCTGTCGATCCTGTGAATTGATTTACCACATCGTTTTCGCGCTGTTCCAATTTGTCAAGAGATTCGATTTCGGATTTTCTATACTCGTCGAAGTCCATCTTGTCTGCTAGAGCTTTTAAAACCTGGTTAATATGTTCCAGATTCCTCTGGGCCTTGGCCTGAAGCTCATTATCGATGATCGCGCGCGTCTGGTCGGCTTTCTCGGAGCGGGGCGATAGCGCAAGATAAGCTTCAAGCCAGCAGGTTGCGCGAAGCTCCCGACCGGGAACTTGCGCCTCCGCTAGCCCAAGAAGGTAAAGTGGTTCGGGCGCGAGTGACGCCAATTTACGCGCTGCATCAAACTCTTTGACGGCAACCGCCCAAAGCTCCTGACTTGAGTTCGGTCTGTTCTTGCTGGCTTCCTGCGCCAGATTTGCCGCTACCCTACCCCGCTCAAGAGCTTTCTGAGCCTCCGCTGGCAAGATCGGCCCATTTGTACCGCCAACATTTGAACGCGGTCGCGCTGACGGCCGTCTAAGAAGCCATAATGCGAGCAAGATGACCAACGTCAATAGACAGGCTGAAACAAGGAACCTCAGCCTGCCGGGCCGCAGGATCTTCATCTAGTCCTCCAATTCCTTGCCCGGCGCATTCCAATAAGGGAGAGCGTCCAACTATTGAGCGAGCTCGACCAAGATGGAAGCATCTACCGGGTGGCCTGCCAAGGGCTTGTAGATATGTACTTTCAGTATTCTTCCGGGTAGCAGCTCACCTAACGAAGTGCCCACCACCTTACCGGAGACATCGATGATACTTCGACCCTGGCCGTTCTGATAAACCATTGCCAATCCCCCGGAAAAATCGGCGTTTACGTCGTCCCAGGTCGGCGCTATAGCGACATTCCCTGATTTATTGATAAAGCCCCACTTGCCGCTTCTCTTAATCGCGGCCAATCCTTCAGAGAAAGGGTGCGCGTCGTCCCATGTAGCCAAAACAGCGACACATCCATGTATCTGTGAATCCCTTAGTTCCACCTCGTCCAGAATGGCGTCGCGTGGTGTGCATAGCGCGCCAAGAAATCCCGCTTTGTCGCCCACTATATACGCTGCCAGCCCCTCGTGAAATTCCAGCGGGCGCTTCCATATCGGCTTGAGAACGACATTCCCTGACTTGTCGATCAAGCCCCATTTGCCACCCTTCTCAACTGCAGCAAACCCTTCCGAAAAGTCACGCACGTTGTCCCACGCGGGCGCGATCGCCGCATCACCTGACGGACGAATGAAACCCCATTTCCCGCCATCATAAAGAGCTGCAGCCAAGCCGCCATGGAAATTTCTAGCTAAGGTCCATCGCCCTCGGATTTTGACGGCCCCTGATTTATCGATGAACGCATACCCAAGCGAAGCAAAGCCCTCCGAAAATGCTGGTATAAAGTGTGAAACATCCGGCCCCAATACATCCGGCCCAAACAGCCCGCCGGTAACGCGTAAGTTCGGCGGGATTACGAACGTACCGGACTTGTCGATGAACCCCCACCCATCGTCACAATACGGTGAATCGCTGACTGCGGCGAGGTTCTCCGAAAAGTCGGCGGCACAGCGCCAAGGTCCAAGGATTAAGCGGACATTGGACTTATTGATCTCTCGTTCCAAGCCTTGCAGAACCTCCCGCGTAGCGAGGATGTCCAGAAAGGCAGCTACAAGATCCACCCCGACAGCAAGAATGGAATAAAAATTCTCATTGAGCTGAAACTGCGCGGGCGTTGCAGAATTTGGCACATTCGCCCAACCTCCATTGGAGGCCATTTTATCGCTGCTGTACCGCATCCTTTCCGCGTCTCGCTCCTCCCTATCGCGTGGATACCGCCCATCCAAGGGATGCCCCTCGGAAGCATTACCAAGAGCCCTATCAAAGTCGAGGAATTCCGGTATGTTCATGCGCTGATCCGCAAGGACAATCCAACGTTCCGCTTGCCAACGTGCAAACGGTTGCGAGAATCGGAAACTGGAACGTGGCGACGAAGGCGCAACAGCGGGACTGGGCAGTCTCAGCTTATAGAGATCACTCTGCTCCGCTTTGCGATAGTACTCGAAGTCCATCACGTCCGCGAGTTTCTCCAAACGTTGTTCAATATTGTCCGTATTTGATCTGGCTTTCACTTCAAGTTCTCTGATCCATGTACGGACTTGGGCGGACTTGTCACTATTCGGCGCCAGAGCGAGATAGGCTTCGAACCAGCAGATCGCACGCAGCTCACGACCGTGCATTTGCGCTTCAGCTAGCCCCAGGAAATAGAGCGGCTCGGGTGAAAGCGGGGCCGCCTTGCGCGCTGCATCGAAGTAACTAACCGCAACCGCCCAAGCTGGAGGCTTTTGACTGGCTGCCGCTTTGCCTTGTTCGACGGCTTGTTGTGCTGCCGACGACAGAACCGCGTCATTGGCGTCATCACCCTTCGAGCGACGTTGCGCTGACGGAAACCTAAAGAGCCATGCTAGCAAGATGACCAAAACCAATAGGCCACCTGAAGCGAGAAGTCCCAGTTTGCTGGGGCGCAGCATCCTCATCTTAACTTTCCTATAAATCCATCGTCGGTTCGCAAAGCGACGGAAGTAATAAGTTATTTAGCGATATCGATCAAGATGTAAGCCTCGACCAGGCGGCCTGCCGAGGGTTCCCGGACGGACTTGCGGACAAATTCTTCAGTCGAGGTCAATCTCTCCTGAACCTGATCCTGCGTCAGCTCGCCAACCACATTCCCAGATTTGTCGATCAACTGCCATTTCCCGCCCTTCAAACCGGCGGCGTGGCCCCCGGAAAAATCGAGGACCCAATCCCAAGTTGGCTCAATGACTATGTCTCCGGAGGCGTTTATGAAACCCCATTTGGTGCCGGGAAAGCGGATTGGAAAGTGATGCCCGTCGCCTTTGAGCCCCTTTTCGACCGCGGCGAAGCCTTCGTGGAAATCGTGGACGTCGTCCCACGTTGGTGCGATTACCGTATCGCCCGATGTGCTAATAAAGCCCCATTCTCTGCCATTGCTGACGGCGGCCAATGCGTCGTGGAAATTCCCGGTCCGTTGCCACGAACTTGTGATTTTGAGGGCGCCGGTTTTATCGATGAAGCGCCCATCCCCAAGGCTGGCAAAGCCTTCAGAGAACTCCGGAATGATGAGGTCCGAATGCAGTTCCGGAGCGATGACGAGCACGCCAGCCTTGTCAATAAATCCCCAACCATCGTAACAACGGCCCATCGGAATGTACCTCTCCCAACGAATATCTTCATGATGCGAATAGCCCGAATCGCTGACCGCTGCCAGACCTTCTGAAAAATCCCCTGCGCAGAGCCAAGGCCCCAGGATCGACCGAACATTGGGTTTATTCAGGTCTGGTTCTAAGTCCTGCAAAAAGACCCGAGTATTGAGGACGTCCTCCAGGCCCGTCAAGTGGTCGAGACCCACACCAAGAATGGAGTAAAAACTCTTATCAATTTGAACCTGTGCGGGCGTCGAATCATGGCCCGGTTCTGGTAGGAGGCAGTCAATGTTTGGGGTTTCATAAGGACTTGGTCTATATGGATAGCTACCCTCCAACGGATGTCCATCTGAAGCGTTGCCGAGTGCCCGATCAAAGTCTAGAAATGCTGGTATGTTCATGCGCTGATCTGCAAGAGCAATCCAGCGCCCCGCTTGCCAACGTGCAAATGCTTTCGAGAACGAGGAGATGTAATGCGTCGGCGAAGGTGCCGCCACAGGATCCGGCAATGTCAGACTCTCGATGTAGTCCCGCTCGTGCTCGCGATAGCACTCGAAATCCATTGTATCGGCGAGTTGTTTCGAACGATTTTGAATGCTGTTCAGATTCGAGCGAGCCTTCACCTCAAGTTCGTTGATCCATGTCCGGACTTGGGCCGATTTCTCGCCTTGAGGTACGAGAGCAAGATAGGCTTCGAACCAGCAGATCGCACGCAGTTCGCGACCCGGCATTTGTGCTTCAGCCAGACCCAGGAAATAAAGCGGCTCGGGTGACAGGGAAGCCGCCTTGCGTGCTGCCTCGAAGTAACTGACAGCGACCGCCCAAGCTGGAGGCTTTTGACTTGCCGCCGCTTTGCCTTGTTCGATGGCTCGTTGTGCATCCGGTGGCAAGCTCTTATCATTCGCGTCCTTGCTGACTGGGTGTCGGAGAATTGACGATCGTGAGAGGAGCCATAGCGAAAGCAAGACAACTAGGGCCAATAGGCTGGCTGAAGCCAGACGCTTTCGATTATCGAGGTGCAGCATCATCGAACCCTCCTAAGTTCTTTCTCTGCTACGGTCAGCGGAGGGAGCAGGTTCTTACGATCCCAACACGTCTATTTTGTACCATGGGTGACAAAAGATGCGCTCCCCGGCCAAAGGGTTCACGAACGGCCTAGCACACAAACCTGCGCTGGCCGTCTAAGCCGGACGCAGCATCGAGACACACTCAGACATGGCCTGCCCAGTTCATCTCTATTTCGTCCAGTGTGTAAGCCAGTCAGGCAAAATTCTTTCATACCATGCCTTGCCGAGGTGATTTGCGGCGTCTTCGATTGTGGACTCCGCTGCCTTACCTTGGAATTCCTTACTGCTTTGCTCAATGTGCGTCAGAGCTGTTTCATCAGCCGCAGTTGCGGCGCTGTTACCGAAGGCAAGATTCGCCGGTGCCGCATTGATTGCTTGCATGTCGTCCGACGCTATACCAAGCACATACTTGCGGAAGATCTTGCCAAAGCTAAAGCCAGATTTCAGAGGCTCAGCACCTTCTTCCAAAAACGGGCGATACGAAGATCCTGCAACCCCCGCGCCTTGAGCAAACTCCAATGCGGAATTCACAGTCGGCTTGAAGACTTCTTTCATATCGGAAGAGGAAGTGGTAAACTCGGGCATCGGAACGCTTGGCTGGCCCGAACGCTCCGCCGATAGCCGAGCCTTTGCCGACTCAATGACCTGCCGGTACGTTGCCGTTAGCCGGGCGTCATGCGCGGCGATTTCATGCTGCCTCTCCTCCTCCTGCCGAGCCGCCTCTGCCTTTCGCCTTGCTTCCTCCACCCGTGCCCATTGGCGTTGGAAGTATGCGAGTCTTTCATCAAGATCTGTCCGGCCAAGAGCTATGGCGCTACGCATTTCAGCGATTGCGAGCGAATAGTCCTTCATTCGAAAGGCAAGCTCAGCTTTCGTTTGCGCCAAGTTAGACCTCGCCATTCGATGATTCGGATCCACCCTGAGTGCTTCTTCATACTTTGCTCTTGCCCCGACGAGATCGCCGGAGTTGAAAAAAGCGACGCCTTCGTTGTTAATTTTTGTTGCCTGCTCCCCGGAAGTAGGAATATGGACGAGTTGAGGCGGAGGGCTGACCGGCCGATTGTACGATGACGAATGCTCACGGTCACCAGAACTGCTTCTATCGGGCGCACGCCCATCTACATGCGAATGCACGGAAATACAGGCCCCAGGTCCGCATACTTGGCTTCTGCCTTCGACTGTACCAAACAAGACCATCAGAGAAACAAGCGCCAAGCGCATAAACGTTATTTTCATTTTTGATTGCCTCCCTAAGCTTCGAGCAGAGCACCCTTGTCTGTGATAGTCCAGCAAACAATGATACGAAAAATCAGAGCAGCTTTTCAAATTGGAATCCCATCGCTGCTGGACGATGAGCCGCGATTCTTAACAAAATCCCATGAGCCTATGTAGACCGCAAAGGGCGATTGGTGCTGATGGGCAACGGCTCGAAATCTCTGTTAAGTGTCTGATAAATTTCAACCAGCTATCGCCTGTATAATGCGTCGCGGCCCGGCAAGTGAACTTCAATAAGCCCTGGACGGTGACGGTACGAGCGATGATTAGGCTCCTCAATCGGACCAGTGTTCTGGCAATGGTGACCCGCGCTAGCAGGAGAACTCAGTGAGGAATGAATAATCTGTTAAAAATTAAGCAGGTCTTCCGAGATTTTCAATGCCTCTCGATTGGCAAGACTGGTTTGTTCAACTGATTCTTCGTCCGGCTCTCCGGGGAACACTGCTGGGACCTCCTCGGGGCCTGAAAGAGGGATTTGATCCACTGCTCGATTGTGATAATTCACCAGCCAAAGATATTTTTGAATGATACGGTCTCCAGGCTTTTTCTTGGCTTTTTTCAACTGAGCAACTGCCTTCTCTATCATTCGCTTGTGGTTTTCAAAGGTCGTTGAGCTGTTGTGAAATGTTATGGGTTCGCCCGCTTGGAAGTATTCAGTGCATCCTGAAAGATAATTTACGAAATCGACGCCATCATCTCCGCGTGTGATGAACTGCCTATACAGCATGTCCTCCGGGTTGTTGACTTTCTTCATGAGACCTCGATCAATCACAATTCGGGGAAACACGGACGTCTCGCTTTCCAGTTCGTAAGACCTAACAAGTGCCGGACCAAATATCTGATCATTCCTAAGCTCAACCGGGTCCATTAAGATTGGTCCCATGCTGATTGCTCCCCTCAGCAGTACTGGAAACGTTTCCCAATCGTCTCCGCCCCAACAGGCCAATTCCAACTGTTTTTCCGCCAGAATTTGTATTTCCCGATTGAAGATATTCAGAAGATCGTTCTCGGGGTTAATTAGAGTGGCTCTCACCGTCAGGTCGGAAAAACTGAAGGCGCGGAACAGTTGTTCTGGTGGTCTGTTTTCCGCATACTTGAAACGCGGACTATCGGTAAGTTGAGTCTTGAGAACCAGAAGGATCCGATCAATTTCACCAATGCGTGTGGGCTCATTTTCGGACGCTCTTACAAACTCTTTGAACGCGAGTACATCAATATAGGTCACCAACGCTTCTTTATATGTCTTCTCAGTCACAATGCATTTTTCCCGGCTTTCTTAGCCTTTACCCATCTCGCTTTAGCCGCCTGAGAAAGTCTCTTCCGGGCCGTGGCCGTCAGTCTCTGTCCTCTTCTCTTCCGTCTGTCGTTTCTGGCTGGCCTTCGAGTTCCCTGCCTCCTTCCATTCACTGACCGCCGGGTGACACCTCCAAGAATGGAAAGGGCATTGTCAATACGTCTCAATTCTTCTCTAAGCGTCTCGACCACTGCATCTATTCCTGTCATGGCTGGATTATAAATTACCATCCGGCAAGCTATCTATTGCGAGAGCTGATTCCAGGGACTTAACTTTATGTCGCCAGACGTGATTTGGCAAAATGCCTTCCTGTCCCCTTCGACCTGATCTCAGGCCTCCGTCCTTTTGTCGCTTGTTGGGGCCAGGTCGCTCATCTGAAGGTTTCTTTCTCCGCAGCCAATCGGCCATGTCCTGACCGTCGAATCGAATTGCGCTGCCAACACGAAACGAAGGCAATACGCCGGCAGCGGCCAAGCGATAGATTTTCTTCTCCGATACTCCCAATAATTCAGCCACCTGTTCCACGTTAAGGGCCTCTTTGCGGCTCTCAAATATCTCTATGGGCCAAGCTCGAAGGCCAGTCCGACGAGAAACAGTACTGGATCAGCGATCTCATCGGGGACAACAAAAAGGAAGTTCGCGACGTGATCAACTCCAATCACAAGAAACGAGAAACCGCCAATTGATTCCGCGAACGATAGCGTCCGGGGAACTTGACTGGAAAACCATGCTTGCTGCACTGCTCTTGCTGTTTGCGGCACTCGCAAGCTGTGCAGGTGCAGCCAACAGATACACCAGGAGCACAGCCAATGAAGATTCTAAGAGCCTTGTTAATCCTCACCACAATTTTAATTGCAATCAAATTGGGCTGTTCCCCTCAAAATCCGTAGACCTAACTATCCGGCACACCGAGGAGGACCAAACTTGAAGCGCATCTTTCTTCCACTCGCGGCAATCTCGCTGTGCTCCGCTGCCGCATCCGGATTCCAACATCCTCTGAAGCCGAACCCCAACAACGCTCAGCAGGAAAGTACAAAACTCTACATAATCCGGGTCATTGATGCAGCATCCAAGAGGCCGGTAGTCAAAGCCAAAATAGCCGTCGAACTTGAAAACCTTGCCAAAAGTAAATGGTCTGGCCTTACCGATCCAAACGGATTTTTTCAATTCAAATCTGAACTCATGAGGCCAAACGTCAAGGCACGCATTTCAATTGAAGCCCGAGGCTACGCATCTCTGGAAGATTACGGCCTGCTGATCGAGGACCGGCTGATCGAACTTCACAGGACGCAATGACTACTGCAATGACGACCAAACAACCAGCAGCCGCTCTGCCGACAAAGACATCAGCCATCTCGCTGCCCACAAGCAAACAAAACAGATCGATGACTTTCATTTCAATATTGAGCGCAAAGATTTTCGTGGACGCCAAACCCCACACCCTTCGTATGTGGTTCTCCAGTCTGTTCCCATGTGCATCGTGTAACAACTGGAGCTTGAAATACGTCCGTTCGCACGGCGGGACCATCTGCACCAGCGACGAATGCGAACAGAAGGTCAGGCGATTGGCGCACATGCTCATCGAACACAACAGAACTCAACTCCAAAATACTAACCATGAGACTGCTGCTCACTCTCTTGATTTCCATTCCGATACTCGCCTTCGGCTTTGCACTTCTCATCAGGCTTCTCGTGAGAACACAGCCAAGCCAAAGGATATGCACTTGCCCCCGAGACAACTCTCCCGCCGACTGTACAATTCACGGAAAGCAGACATGAAAACCCTGTCTCATATTTTCACTAAACATGCCATCCCCAGGTTCTTTATATATACGTTCCTCGTTCTCTCTGCCACCGTCGCCTCTTTCAACATCTTCTTCATTTTCATTCCAAAGTCACTACTTCTTATACCGCTCTTTTTCGCCGCCGCCCTGCTCATCGGCTGGTGGGACAGACGCTAAAGGTTCTTTTGCATGCGCAGACAGCAGCCATCCTCTTGCAGAAAAACCCATTTCGCCCTCTGTAAACAGCACGCTTTATGCGGCATACCGGAAGTAATAACCACCGGAAAGCCCTCACAGGTTACCTGTCGATTATGCAAACGCCTTATGCGACGCATCGCGATTAAGCCATCTTCGACCCAAAACTATCAGCGACCACATGGCCGCATCCGATGGAGGCCCCGGTGAATCCAGCACCCCATAGATTAAAACTCCTTAATGTTGCCAATGCCATCTTGAAACTCTCATTCTGCCGACTGCCGTATAATCTCTCTTCACTTGAAACGCTTTCATGTCCAAATTCACTACTCTATAGACCGGATTTTCAACTTTTGAAAGGCCGAACTGAAATGAGAATTCCCCGCTCATCCGCCTTTGCCGTTCTCGCTCTAGCCGTCGCTCTGTTAATCTCAGCACCTTTAACTCGGGCGCAATCTGTGCCTTGTGCCGCCATCACTCGCAATCCGAAAGCACTTGATGCGTTGCTTAATTCCTACCAGAAAGACGCAGATGCGGATTCGGGAAACACGATCACAATCGGCGCGTTGGAAGCTTTCCGGTTCAACCCCATCGTCATTCAGCCAGGCGATGCCCTTTATCTCGAATATCAGGGCGAACCCTTTGACCTCAAGGCTCATCTTGCTAACGGCGATGTGATCGACTTTGATTCCGCAAGCCAAGCCCGGCCCGACCAATGGCGCAAAGGAATTTATCCGCTCGACATGTTTGGCCGTAGCTTGAATCAGAAACTTATTCAGTTCACGGCCACCGCCAAAAATCCCGTACAAGTCTTACTCCGCAACATCAGAATTATTCGAGCAGGAAACCCGGTCTTTGAGTTTGCCCAACTCAGTTCCTACGGGCAATCCCAAGCTGCGATGGCGAGCACACGGAAACTGCCTTGCAAGGGAAACGATGAATATCCAAACGTTACAGTCGCTTACGTGGAAGCGAATCGCTTCGCAGCTACCAGCCAATCCGCCACGCCGCCACTCACATTGACTGTTCAACAGATCAACGGTTTAGTTATCCCGAATGCTCCGCCAATTCAAGCCGGAGACAATCTCCTTATAGAGGCCAATCGTAGCGACTTTGAGCTTAGGTTACTGCTCAGTGACGGCAATGTTATTACCACTGGGCCTCACGCAACTACGACAGCCACAGTATGGAGAGGTGGACGAGTCAAGCTGGATTATCCCGACGCTGTCAATAAGAGAATCGTCGGAATGCGGGTAACGCTCTTGCATGACGGCGGAGATCCCCTGCTATTTCGTGGGATCAAGTTTGATCGCCAGGGCCACGCCATTCTTGCACTTGATAAGCATCCAGATGGCCAAGAGCAGACAGCACCCGCGATCGAGCCGCCGATGTCATACCCGCCAGACCCGCTGATCCCTAACCCGCACATGGCGAACGTGAGCTTACCCGGACCAACGGCTCTAATGCCGCATCCCGAGACGGGATTTCTCGCGCCGAAAGTCCCATCATTCTCAGTCAGTCCCATGATGTTCCAGTCAACCACCACGACCGGAGACCCAAACCACTACAAATTCACTGGCAAAGAACTTGACGCGGAAACAGGTTTGTACAATTTTGGCGCTCGGCATTACAGCCCTGCTCTTGGACGTTTTATCTCGCCCGATCTTTCCGAAGTCCCGCTCCCGGTGCCCTATGCTGATCTAAGGGACCCGCAGTCACTCAATCTGTACAGCTACGCTGGTAACAACCCGTTGCGCTTCTCCGATCCAGACGGACACGACTATCACGTGTGCGGTTCCAATGGTAAGGACTGTGCTGACTACACTGATGCTCAATATGAGAAATGGCTAAAGGACAATCCTAATGTGAAGCAAAGCCCAGGCGGCACACTCGATTCGTGCAGCGCCAGTGGATGCCAGCATATCGGCACTGCGAGCTATTTCAATCCTAAGGACCAGCAAGGCGCTGCGATGATCGGCATCGGCGTGCCCAACTTCATTAAGGCTTTTGCCAAACAAGCGATCATTGCCGGGGTAACAGGCGGCGTAGTCAATACTTTTGTGAGCGGTGTGGCCGAAGGGCTAGGTGTAGCTGAGGCTGGCTCGACAGGTCTCGGCATTGGGTCATTCGTGACTGGGCAGGTGATCACAAGGACCATTCAAACCGCTGAAGGTCCTTTAGTGATCACGGCAACCGTAGAAGTCCAAGGCAGTACAATTATCCTGAAGGGGGTCTCGGTTGCATCGACGCAGGGCCTCGGTGTAGTAACAACACCTGGCGTGGCCGCTTTGAAGTCTGTTGTAGATGGCGTAAGAGCAGCAGCCGCCAGCTCTGGTTTTTCCAAGCTCGTAATCCAGGGCGTGAGGGTTAGTGGCGCGAACCCTAACCGATATATCAACCAGGTAATAAATCTGAAATGAGCTTTCTCCTTATGAGCCAGCCTAGCGATTTACAGACTGCACAACCTCGAACAGCAAAGTTCAGCTTTCCACCTGGTGACGAGGAGGAACTTCTTGTCTTGCCGCTCGGCGGAAACATCTACCGCTTGGAGGAGAGTTCGATGCTGGCTGAGGCGCGGTATCACGACATCATCGAAGCCGAGGCCCTCTCTGACGGAACGCTTCGGTTTGTGCGCGTCGCTACTCCATCAAACCTGAAGACCGTGTCCTGTACCCTGCCCCATGCCGGGTTTGAATCCCCCGCTTTATCAGCCCTACTGGACAGAATTATGGCAGCCGGAGGCAATTGGGAAAGGGTATTTGGTGGAGTTCTTTTGCTGCATCTGCCCGCAGCCGAAGAAGCCGCCGTTCTCGATCAGTTAAAGCGTTTGACTAAAAATCCGTGACGCTATCCAAACGAATCGTGACTTTAGTCTTCGCCGTCCTTGCCACGGTTGCTGCTTCTTTGCCTGACCAACCTGTGCGAGTTGAATCCCAGGAGGCAAGCCAAAACCTTGTTAAGAAAATCGATCCTACCCTGCCTCAACTCGCTAAACAGGTCGGTGGTATAGGTGGGTCAGTTGTGCTTGATGCAACGATTTCTGCTGAAGGCAAAGTCACTTCAGTCAAAGCCATCAGCGGCCATCCCATGCTGATCCAGTGCGTTATGGACGCAGTTAGGCAATGGGAATACAAACCGTTCCTACGAGGTGGGCAACCGACCGCCGTTGTTACCCGCATTGAATGGGTATTTCCTTCCCCTCACACCAAATCCGAGGAAGCAGCTTTGCGCGACTACTATCCGGCATTCGAGAGGTGCGACCGATTGCTCCAGGAACAAAGGTACACCGAGGCCGAAACCAAGTGTTCCGAGGCAGTGGAGCTAGCCGATCAACTTCCACCACAGAGGGTCCTCGAAAGAAGCAGTTCACGCGAGTTTCTCGCTAACTCACTCTTGGACCAGCACAACATCAGCGAGTCCATTCCCATCTATGAAAAGGCCCTTGAGATACGCGGGACCACTGAAGGGAACGATCATGATGCGGATTTTGCCTGGTATAACGCTAATCTCGCCCGTGCTTATTTCCTGGCCGGACAACTCGATAAAGCCGACCGACTTTACGCACGCGCGGTAACCGTCTTTGAAGCTGCGATTCTCGCTCTGCCAGACATGAAGGACCGATACACAGATGGACTTAAGGAAACTCTGCAAGAGTATGCCAAGCTGAAGGATGCGAGGGGCGAAACGCGCCGAGCGCGGGAATTTCTACAAAAGGCAGCAAGTCTCAGCAAATAATACCCGACCAAGGTTGGTCCGATGCCCAGGTTTGCGACATTGACCCTCACCGAACAAGCCAAGTAGCCAGCCAGCAAACGCGCTCCTAAGCGTGCTCAAAGCGTCACAACTACGAAGCATTAATTAAGGCCACCGCTAACCAATTCCCCACCTCATTCTCTCGACACCTTTAGCCGTCACCCAATCCTTCGGGGTCCCTGCCCAAAAACCTCATCGTCTCCCTAGCAAAGTGTGTCCGCGAGCCGCCGGCAAGGAACCGTCTCGCTCAAAACCTTTAAACCCAATTCTCGGTAACAGCAAAGCTGATCTTCTGGCCATTCCCCTTCGTTTCATGGCGGAGTCTGGAGCTACGGTCGGCTCCTTCTGTCAATCCCGCTTGTGCAGCTCCGTGCGGCGCAATAAACCAAAACCGCGCCGTACTCGCTTCCGCGCCCGCTTCGCGGCTCCGCTTACGCTCCGGAGATTGACAGCGCCTCCCTTCGCTCCACCTCGCCACTATGAAACGAAAGGGTTTGTTTTCGACACACAATGCCGAGAACTTTCAAAACGAAAAAAGGAGAATCAAAAACAATGCTTAACGCAATCGAGAACAACTCAAATCAAACCAGTTGGCAGCTTGCCCAAGCCAGTATTGACAGCTTGACTCAAGACATTCAATCCGGTCGCAGTGAGGCTCTTTTTACCTATCTGCACACGATGGCGAAGTTTCCCACTTACAGCGCCCGTAACCAAAGCCGCTGCTTACGTGGTTTGTGAAGCCCTTGGACTCGAAGCTAAAGCCAACTTTGCCGACTGCCAGCTTTATTACGGAGATTCCCGCCTGTTGTCCGAGAGTCTCGCCGTTGTTCACCGTACAGCCGCTGTCATTCTTGGAAGCATCAGCCCTGAGATTGCCGCGCCGGCCAATTCCAAGCAGGGGGTGAACTAATGGTCACTCCCATTCCATTCCTGCCGCCTGTGCTCGAAACCATACACGAGATGCTGACCACCAAGAAAATTCCCGCACTTAGCGGGGATGAAATGGAAACTTTGTGCAGTCATCTCTATGCCCTTCGCGACCGCGACCAGCGAATTACCATTGCTGAAATCGCATACCTCAACCACGACGACCCGCAGGCATTGAATATCTTTCTTGCCTGTACTCTGCCGATGGCGCAAAGGATGGCAGAACGCAAAGCAGAGCGGGTTTTTACGCATCCGACCGACTGGCAACTTGAAGCCATGTACGATGGCGCGGTTTCCAATCTCATAAACATGTTCGAGGTTAACCGCCCGCTGCAACCCTTGGTCTCGAATCCGTTCAAGCGTTATCTGATGATAACCATCGTCCATGGCGCAATGACTGCGTTTCGTTTCCGCCAGGAGTATTGGAATATCGAAGGCGTCGAAGACGTGACAAAATTCCAACGCATCCGAGGCCGATACGAAAACCCGGCTGAACGGGAACTCATTACCCGCGATCTGTTGGAGCAGGTAACCACCTTCCCGCACCTGATGGAGGAACAGGCCCGGGTGCTCAAAACCATTGCCGCCCTTGGGCCGGAAAAAGCCTTGAGGCACACGAATTATTACCACAACGGCTCCTGCATAGCACACCGCAAGCATATTCAGAAAAGGAGATCGATTCTCGATTTGGCAGGCATCGCAAACGCAATGGGTGTCGAGAAGCAGAAGGTAAAAAATCTATTGAAAGATACCCGGCGAATACTCCGCGATATGTTTAACCCTGATGGCAAGTTTTTTGCCAGCAGCTAAAACATCGTATCCGGGGCACGTGCCAAGCGTGCCCCCCTTGATTCTTAAATTCGCTTCCCGCCCTCTGCGCCTCGCGCGCGTTCCCGCCCCAGTCCGTTTCCCCAAAAATTTTCGCCGTCCGGCATCTGCCGTCCGGCGAAAATTTTTTCTAAATCCAACCCCAAAACCGGCACAATGGAGGAGTCACGATTATGGATGAACAATTCCGCCAATACCGCTTTGCCCGCACCGAAGGCCAAAAAATCACCGAAGCCGAACTCGCGGCCCAGTTCAAATACGGCATCAAGGACCTCCACCAACTGGAACATGCCATCGAACAACTCCTGACCAAGCAGGCTGCCCCCTGGCGCACCACCGACCTGGAGCAAGAAGGTTTCCGCGAAGGCATCCGCGCCGCCGCCCTGGAGTTTTACTGGAATAACCGCCAGCAGGTGCGACGTTTAATTCTCAATCATCCCCCAGGACCAAGCTGACTGTAGCTTTCTTTCCTGCCATGCCAGACATTTTTCGCTTTCCTATAGGATTAAAAGCCCGTGGCGACGTTCGATACTCATCCATGAACGAGCAAGCGAGGCACAGGGGCTGTAAGTGTCCGCTCGCTGGGAGCCGGACTAGGGATTATGATCCCATGAAAAATGGCAAGGTTTCCTTACGGCCTAATGCCAAGTTATGCCGTCAGTAGCGCGCGGAGACCTTCACCAAGCTGGCCTTCCGCTTCCTCTGCCACGTTCTGCACTCTGCGATGTGTTTCTGTTGATTCGCCGTTCTCATTTCTCCCGCCAAGGCCGCTCACGCTTCCGCCTTCCAGGCTCAGCAAGCCTCCGCGGAATGCATCCCTCCCGCCAACGGTTAAAGCATGTTGTCAGTCGGTTTGCTTTCCTCCTCCGGCCTGCCGCGCTCCCGGCCTTGGCCTCTGCCCTTGCCTTCTGCGGTTGCTTTTTTCGGCTAGCGTTTTTGCCGAAATGGGAGGCTTAGTTTTGCTTGTGCGCGCTGACAATGTCAGAAAATTCTCATCTTGTGAGGGTTGTCGGCTCAAAAGCACTTGTGTTGAGGAATTTCCCGCAGTCGTTTTCGGCAGTTATCAAAAGGATGTCATTGAGTTCGTATCATCCTTGGGGGTCTGTTCATGTACGAAGCAGCTTTCGTGCCCGAAGCCGGCCGACTCCTACAACAACGCCCTCCCGGTCTGCAAAAAGATCGTGGCCCTAACTCCGCTCGCCTAGGCCGGTTCGGGCAACATCCATCTGCGACATTCACCGACTGAAGCAAAACTCAATGAAGTAAGATAGACTTAGCGGGCACGGACAAAAACATGAACGAAAAGAATCCGATGTCCAAAGAGTCTATCGCTGCCAAACTCGTAAGTATCGACTGGAAAAATGTGGGTTCAGTAGTTGCAGGTGTTGTTGCCCTGCTGTACGTTTTGGGACTGATCGTTTCCAACGAGTACCTGAATTGCATTTCGGCTAGCAATTTCGCGCTCCTTCGACCACAATGCATTTTCACCGGTACCTGGACACTCGCGCTTTTGTTTCTTGGCGCTCTTCCCGCGATCGGCGGACATATGATCGCTGGACGGCAGCCGAACAAATGGCGCAAATGGCTCTTCTTCCCCATCGGAATTCTATGCGGCTGGGTTCTTACAGTGATGGGAAGTTGGATTGTTCTCAAGCTGCTTCAAACTGATACGCAAGTGTTTTGGTACAACCAACCGGCGGGCCTGCCCCAGCCATGGCATTTCCTTCTCTCTGTAAAACCAATGTTGTATATCGCGACCTGGTATCTGGTTTTTCCTACGATTGTCTGGCTTTCAAATCCTCGTGCTTTTGTGACATTTACCTCAGCTCCTATTCGACATCTCGTGATCCTCCTAGTTTTTCTCTCCGTGTGGGCTACTTGGGGAATTGCGTCTGAAATTTATCCGCATGTACCCAAAGCGATGGCTGGAGGCAAGCCTCAGGTTGTCGTGCTATTCCTGACTGAGGACGGAAAAAAGGTATGGTCGGAGCTCAGGGACGATCAACACCCACAAACTGCGGCGCAAGCCAACGCACCTCAAGGAACTGCTCCACCAGCAACAGGAACTGGTGCGGTGCCCGTGACGCCGAAGGTCAACCTGCTCTACGAAACTAGCGACCAGGCGTTCATACAATTAAATACAGACAAACCAATCTGCGACCAACCCACCATTAAGCTGGACAGAAAACTTGTCGGCGCGATTCGCACTGAGAAATAAAGCTGGCAGCCTGCCCAGGCCGTAACGCCGTGCTTTAAGCGGCTCCAGGTCTATTCTTTGTGGTCTTGCAACAAACTTGCCTGCTCCGCGCCCTATATCGTTCCCCGATTGCTGTGATTCGCCATGGAACCCGTACCCCACCGGCTTGGAAGCATTTCTCACCTCCCTGCGGGCCCCGTCCCTCTTGAGCCACTTCATGCAGACTATTCTTTTCGCCAACACCCGTAGCCTGCAAATCGGCAGCAGACACTTGGCGCTTTGAAACCCTTGCCTGACATCCGCGCCTCTGCCGGTTCATCCTCACCAAGCTGGCCTTCCGCTTTCCTCTGCTCCGTTCTGCACTCTGCGATGTGTTTCTGTTGATTCGCCGTTCTCATTTCTCCCGCCAAGGCCGCTCACGCTTCCGCCTTCCAGGCTCAGCAAGCCTCCGCGGAATGCATCCCTCCCGCCAACGGTAAAGCATGTTGTCAGTCAGTTTGCTTTCCTCCTCCGCCCTGCCGCGCTCCGCCCTTGGCCTCTGCCCTTGCCTTCTGCGGTTGTTTTTTTTCGGCTAGCGCCAAGGTGAACGAAAAAAATCAATCCTCGAACGAGGGACAGGAGAAATCAACATGAGAACGAGCACGAATTCAACCCGCAACACATCCAGCAAGAGCGCAAACAACAAGCAGCAGCCGAAGTCCTTCAGCAACAATCTGGTGATCCTGACCGGCAACCTGGGCGCAGATGCGGCTTTCTTCGGCGCCAATGACAGTGCTGCCTCATTCCGCATGGCCACCAGGAGCAAGTTTGGCGAAAAAGAATATGTCGAGTGGCACTCCGTAGTCGCTTTCCGGGAACTGGCACAGGAAGTGGTTGAGAAATGCACCAAAGGCCGGTTTATCAGGGCCTATGGCTACCTGCACAGCAGCAGAATCGGGGAAGGCGATGAGGCACAGTACAAAGTTGAAGTTGTTGCCACCAGAATCAAGTACCTGGAGCGCAAGAAGTAAGCGCCCTACGGGGCGTAGCCGAGAAACCGGCTACGCCCCTCCATTTTTTGCTGCACCGTCTATAGTCCGCCATTCATCAGAGTATAGCCGAATAAGACGGACGATGCGGTTGTAACGCTCCCTTTGAAGCGGGGGCAGCGTAGCGGCATGCTGGACAACAAATTGAAAAAGGTCTTCACCCTCCTTTGATTTTGTCCTCAACTGAAAGCCCCTCTTATTTAAGAGGGCACATATTTTCGGTTTAAGAGTAATGGTATAGACAGTTGTGAGAGGCCAATGCTTACTCCTGTAAAACCTTCCCATGTGCAGATGAAAAGCCTGAACCGCCAGCTGCCGATAATCGTCAATTACGTCCTCGCGAAGCAAAAGTGTATCGATGAGGATAGAGGTGATCAAACGACTCCTTGACGGCAGAATATGACTTGACCATAGGCCCAACACTCCACAGCCATCCCACATCTGCGAGACCGCCGTATCGCGCAAAGGAAGGATGATAGAGACACCTATTGGTTCTCCAGCGGCACGGCCATAGTTGGGAGATAGAATCAGAATGGAGTATGGATTCGCCTTTATCCAGCTGAAATACAGTTCTTTTCGACGTTCTCTGGAAAACCCTATGTCCTCGTGTTCAACACCGAGCGAATCATGAGTGAGCGTAACGACGGCATCCAGGTCACTTTCTGACCGAACGAACCGGACTTGACTCAACAATCCTCTCTGTAACTGTCCAGCGCTTGCAAGCGCCCGATCCACCTGATTATCCCATTCGTTAAGAATAAGAGTTGTGGAAACATCAACTCGCTTTGCGACAAATAGGACGGCCCTAGTAAGGAAATAAATCGACAGCAGGATTGCACTCCCCCATTCCGCTGTTACGCCTAGCGTTTCCCAATGTCTCCCCGTAGCAGCAGCAACTACCAGGATAATAAAGGCGCTGGCACCCACAATATGCGATACGTGGTTCCATTCCCTCAGCCTTGGAGCAAGAACGGAACACTTATTGACGAACCAAGTTTTGAATCGTTGTTGCCATGACGGCTCCGGGGCACCGGGTGGTGGGAACAGGACATTCATCTCGCGAACACCTCAAGAGATTACAATGGTAGCGAAGATTCAGCATTTCGAAAAATTTCGATTTTTTGGTTAAGGCGGTTTCAAAATGGGGATCTCCTTGTGTTCCCCCCTGTTAAGTGCTGCCTCATCCATCCAGAGTAAGTTTGGCGAGAACTCTTATTGCACCACGCGAGCTTGCTCCCTCTCCGCGCCGATTGTTGGGCCAGCAAAGGCTGCCAATTCGCTCCGATTTACACGCGCCGCCACGTCCTTGTTCCGCACCGCCTTCAGATAAACCATCGTGGAGGCTAAATCACTGTGACCGAGCCAAATTTGCAATGTGCGAATGTCGCAGACGTGCTCTTGCAGATTGCGCGTTGCAAACGTGTGCCGGAATTTATGCAGGAACCAATTCGAGCAAAACTCGCCCTCGGCACACTTGTTTCCGTGCCGGGACGTACACCGGCCGCAGTTCAACTTGGCCTTGTACGCGATCCGCTTCAGCTTCCATTCATGCTTTTTGTCCGGTGCTCCGCTTGCCGTGGGAAAAACCAGATTCCGCGGGTTCTTGTTTCCGCCTTGCCGCTCCTGGTGAGTCTTCAACTCGGCCAGCAGTGACGCAGGAACTGGAATCTCACGTTCT
This sequence comes from Candidatus Angelobacter sp., assembly GCA_036522115.1. GTDB lineage: Bacteria > Acidobacteriota > Terriglobia > Terriglobales > Acidobacteriaceae > Angelobacter. Next base: position 155 of record DATDGL010000128.1, on the reverse strand, counting down.
TCCTTGTTCTTCGGTTTAAAGCCCCATTGCACCTTGGCCGTGACTCGCACTACATGGCTCGTGAAATCCACATCACGCCACTCGCAGTACCGGACCTCTTTGTCCCGCATCCCGGTCAGCAGATAGAACAAATACAGCGTCCGCTCTTCCGGCTT
>DATDGL010000127.1:0-29264 GCA_036522115.1 Candidatus Angelobacter sp. | reverse complement strand
CAGCGTAATTGGCGGTTTCAACTCCGCTGTATCGCTCTCTGTCTCCGGTCTGCCGGTTGGAGTGACGGCGAGCTTCAATCCGGCTTCCATCGCGGCCCCCGGCAGCGGCAGCTCCACTCTGACCTTTACCGCAACCAGCACAGCAACGACCGGTACGTCGAACATCACCGTGACGGCGACTGGGGGCGGCGTAAGCCATACCGCAACCATTGCTTTGACTGTGAATGCCGTAGCCACGCCGGACTTTGCGGTGAGCGCGTCACCGGCGAGCCTGTCAGTAACGCAGGGGAGCACTGGCAGCAGCACCATCTCGACCACGGTCAGTGGCGGCTTTAACGCAGCCGTTTCCCTGTCGGCGTCCGGCCTGCCTGGTGGAGTGACGGCAAGCTTCAATCCGGCTTCCATCGCGGCCCCCGGCAGCGGCAGCTCCACACTGACCTTTACCGCAACCAGCACAGCAACGACCGGTACGTCGAACATCACCGTAACGGCGACTGGAGGCGGCGTAACCCATACCGCAACGGTTGCGTTGACGATTGTTGCCGCAGCCACGCCAGACTTCGCGGTAAGCGCATCGCCCACGAGCCTGTCTGTAACTCAAGGCAGTTCCGGCAGCAGCACCATCTCGACCACCGTGAGCGGCGGCTTTAATGCAGCCGTATCGTTGTCGGCATCCGGTTTGCCTGGTGGAGTGACGGCAGGCTTCAATCCGGCTTCCATCGCGGCCCCTGGCAGCGGCAGTTCGACCCTTACCTTCACGGCAACCAGCACCGCCACGACGGGCACCGCGACTGTAACCGTAACGGCGACTGGGGGCGGCGTAACCCACACCACAACCATTTCTTTGACGATTGTCGCTTCCGGTGGCGGTGGAGGCACAACGCAAATACTCGGCAACCCCGGCTTCGAGAACGGATCCTCCAATCCAGCGCCCTGGACGGTAACAACGACCCAATCAACCAACAGGATCATCAACAACACCAGCGCAGAGCCACCACATTCCGGTACCTGGGATGCGTGGCTGGATGGCCACGGCTCCACGACCACGGACTCGATCCTGCAACAGGTAACCATACCGTCCAATGCCACGGTGGCTTCTGTGAGCTTCTGGCTGCACATTGACACGGCGGAGACCAGCACCACGCGGGCTTTTGATACCTTGACCGTGCAGGTGCGGAATACCTCAGGCACGGTATTGTCTACGCTGGCAACATTCTCTAATTTGAACCACGCCAGCGGCTACCAGCAACATACCTTCGATCTGACCTCATTCAAAGGCCAGACCATCCAGATATTCCTGCAAGGGAAAGAGGATTTCGAACTGCAGACGTCATTTGTGCTGGACGATTTCGCCTTGAACGTAACTACCGGCGGAACAGAGCTGATCGGCAACGGGGGCTTCGAGAACGGATCATCCAGCCCCGCACCGTGGACGGTGACCACGACCCAATCAACCAACCGGATCATCAACAACACCAGCGCAGAACCACCACACTCAGGCACCTGGGACGCGTGGCTGGACGGTCATGGCTCAACCACCACGGACACGTTGATGCAGCAGGTGACCGTTCCCTCTACAGCCACCACGGCCACTTTGAGCTTCTGGCTGCACATTGATACCGCTGAGACCAGCACCACCACGGCGTTTGACAAGTTGACGGTGCAGGTGCGTGACGCCTCGGGTACTGTCCTGTCAACCCTGGCAACATTCTCCAATTTGAACCATGCCAGTGGTTACCAGCAACACACCTTTGACCTGACTTCGTTCAAAGGCCAGACCATCCAGATTTTCTTCAATGGAGCTGAAGATTTCGAATTGCAGACCTCATTTGTGCTGGACGATGTTTCCTTACTAGTGACGCAATAGCCCTGCCACACCGGTTTGGAACTGGATTGAACAATCGGTGACTCTCGGCTGAATCGATGGTGGAAGCAATCGGTGCATCGGGTCATTGGGTCATCTGAAAAACAACCGATGCCTCAATGCACCACGTGGTGCTGATGGAAAAGGATTCAGCGATCAATCCAGATGTCGTTTAGGTTATTGGGCTGGCGCGAAGCGACTTGGAAGATTGCAGGGATCCCTCGCTGCGCTTTGGGATAAACTCAATTTGAATTTCACCGCTCTTCTTCTTCGTCATCGTCTTTTTGGGCCGCGGAGTGTTTGCTGATCCAGCGACTGATAGCCAGCTCTATTTCTTTCTCTTGCGCCTGTGTAAGTGAGGAGGATAGCTGATCGGCCTGGGCCTGACCCTCGGCCAAGCCGAAGCGGGCGGCAATCCGGAACCAGCGGAAGGCTCTGCTTATGTCCGGGCCGCAAGTTGTCCGATAAAGAACACCCAGAGCATACATAGCCTGCGGCTCTCCGTTCCCGGCTGCCTTGTTGTACCAGGCTAACGCGGTGGTGCAGGTTTCCCGTCCATCCTTAGCGGAGAGTTGCGCTAAGCGAAGCTGGGCCGCAGACAAGTTCTGCTTAGCGGCCTTCAGGTACCACAATTTTGCCTCGGCGGTATTCTCTGGTTCCAGGGTTTCTGCCAAATGCAGTTGCGCCTGTGGTTCGCCTTGCTCCGCGGCTTTCCGGTTCCATAAGGCGGCTTCACGAGAATCCGGCTGTACGCCCAGGCCGCGTTCGTAGATAAAAGCCAAATCACGTTGGGCGCTGGCGTTACCCTGTTGAGCGGCCTTCTTTTCCCAAAGCAGCGCTTGCCGGTAGTCGGCGGGAATTCCACGTCCATAGAGATAGATCCGCCCCAACTCTCGCTGGGCCGGCGCATATTCCTGTTCCGCAGCCAGGGTGAGCCAGTGGATGGTCTCCGCCCGACTTGGCTTTACATGGCGTCCGAGTTCGTAGCAGGAGGCCAATCGGGCTTGGGATTCAGGCCCATTCTGCTGCGCCTTTTTCTGAACCTCGGCGAAGCTGCCTGGGTTTTTAGGGCAAACCTGCTGTTCATTTTCGCCGCCGAAGGCAACCAACGAGCAGCAGAGAGTGACTTGCCAGACGAATGATCTCCAGAGAGCTGATTGAGTCATAGCGACCTTTGGCTCTGAAAACTCTACAGGCACAATTGGGAAGCCAATATTAAACTGCTGCTAAAGCGCTCTATCGAGGTTGCCATCATTGCCAACCTCTGTGCCATTACTGGCATGGAAAAAGTCTATTTTCCCCCTCTTATTCCCGCCGGATGCGGTTGAGGCTGTGTCTTCGCGGTCTGCTGATTGGCCACGGTGAAGACCATCTGGCGATGCGGAATATCGGCGTCGATTACCACATGGTCTCCGTGCTTGATCTCGCCTTCCAGGATCTTCAGCGCCAGCGGGTCCTGAACCAGGCGTTGAATCGCTCGCTTCAGAGGACGCGCACCGTAAGCGCGATCGTAGCCCTCCAGGAAGAGCAACTCTTTGGCCGGGGCGGTAAGCTCGATGGTGATCTTGCGGTCGGCCAGCAGTTTGCGCAGATCGTCCAGGCGCAGTTCGATAATGCGCGTAAGCTGCGCTTCGCCCAACGGGCTGAACACGATAATGTCGTCCACACGGTTGAGGAACTCGGGACGGAAATGCTGCCGCATGGCCTCCAGCACATGCTCGGTAGCTTCCGCAAATGCTTCCGGCGTACTGACGCCTTCAGCTTGCAAGTAGCTGGCGCCGATGTTGGAGGTCATGATGATGACCGTGTTCTTGAAATCTACGGTGCGCCCCTTGGAATCCGTGAGACGGCCGTCGTCCAAGATTTGCAGCAGGATGTTGAAGACGTCAGGGTGCGCTTTCTCGATTTCATCAAAGAGAATCACGGCATATGGACGCCGGCGCACAGATTCCGTAAGCTGGCCGCCCTCGTCGTAGCCAACATATCCCGGAGGGGCTCCGATCAGCCGCGCCACAGCGTGCTTCTCCATGTACTCGGACATATCGATGCGAACCATGGAGTGTTCGTCGTCAAACAAGAACTCGGCCAAGGCCCGCGCCAACTCCGTCTTGCCTACGCCGGTTGGTCCCAGGAAGATGAACGATCCGATAGGCTTGTTGGGATCGCTGAGCCCCGCGCGCGAACGGCGGATGGCATTCGCCACCCGTTGCAGCGCCGGATCCTGGCCGACGACCCGTTGCCGCAGACGCTCTTCCATGCTGACCAGCTTTTTGACTTCTCCTTCCAGCATCTTCGAAACCGGGATGCCAGTCCATTTGGAGACAATGCGGGCGACATCTTCTTCGTCTACCTCTTCCTTCAACATGCGAGCGCGTTTGCTGTCTGCGCTGGCGCTCAGTTTTGCCAGGTCGCTTTCCGCCTGGCGCAAATCGCCGTAACGGATTGCGGCCACGCGTTCCAAATCACCTTTGCGTTCGGCCTGCTGCTCCTCAATCTTCAATTGCTCAATACGTTCTTTGAGCTGGCGGATGCGGGTGATCTCCTCTTTTTCTTCCTTCCATCGGATCTTGAGTCCGGTTGCCTGCTCGCGAATCTGCGCTAACTCCCGCTCCACGGCCGCCAGGCGGTCGCGGGAGTTGGAATCATCCTCCTTCTTGAGCGCCTGCTTCTCAATCTCGAGCTGGGTTGCACGGCGCTCAAGCTGGTCGATCTCCGTGGGCATGGAATCGATCTGGATGCGCAATGAGGCCGCGGCTTCGTCAATCAGGTCAATGGCCTTGTCCGGCAGAAAACGATCCGAGATGTAGCGATGCGAGAGCGTGGCAGCAGCCACGATGGCAGAATCCTTGATGCGCACGCCGTGATGCACCTCATACCGTTCTTTCAGCCCGCGCAGGATGGCAATGGTGTCCTCAACGTTGGGTTCGCCAACAAAGACGATCTGGAAGCGACGTTCCAGCGCGGCATCCTTTTCGATGTATTTGCGATATTCATTCAGCGTGGTAGCGCCAATGGCGCGCAATTCACCTCGGGCCAGCGAAGGCTTGAGCATGTTGCTGGCGTCAATAGCGCCCTCGGCTGCTCCAGCCCCCACCAGGGTGTGCAGCTCGTCAATAAATAAAACGATCTGGCCGTTGGAGTCTTCAATTTCTTTGAGTACGGCCTTCAGGCGGTCTTCAAATTCACCGCGATACTTGGCGCCGGCCAGCATGGAACCTAGATCGAGCGCCACGACACGCTTGTTCTTCAGGATCTCCGGGACATCACCGGAGATGATGCGCTGGGCCAGGCCTTCAACAATGGCGGTCTTGCCCACGCCCGGTTCGCCGATCAATACCGGATTGTTCTTAGTGCGGCGCGAGAGCACCTGCACCAAGCGGCGTATTTCTTCATCACGGCCAATGACCGGATCGAGCTTGCCTCTGCGCGCCAGTTCGGTCAGGTCCTTGGCGTAGCGCTCGAGGGCCTGGTATTTACCTTCAGGATTCTGATCCGTGACCCGTTGTGAGCCGCGGACAGAAGTAAGGGCCTTCAGGATTGCATCGTAGGTGGCGCCGGCGGTGTTGAGAATCTGCCCGGCTTCGCTTTTCTTATCCTGCGCCATGGCCAGAAGCAGGTGCTCAGTCGACACATATTCGTCTTTGAATTTGCCGGCTTCTTTAAAGGCCTGATCCAGGATCTTTTGCGAGGCCGAGGAGAGATGAGGCTGCATGCCCTCGCCGGAAACTTTGGGCAGGCGGTCAATGAGTTGGAGAGCCTGCGTCTCGAGCGCCGCCGGATTGGCGCCGAGCTTGGCGAGAACAGGCACAACAATCCCTTCTTTATCCTGTGCCAGCGCTGCCAGCAGGTGTTGGGGCAGCAGTTCGGCATTGCCATGCTTGGAAGCAATGTCCGTTGCCTGCTGAATAGCTTCCTGCGCTTTAATGGTGAATTTGTCCCAACGGATTGCCATGGTTTCTCTCTCCTGACTGGATCGTACCCCACCACTTACGTCTCCTCGCCAATATTCTTCATTTTAGAATCTCAGTGGCGTTGCGAGGTCACAAGTAATAGAAAATTAAAACGGGAGACAAACTTCATCTCCCGTCTCCTTTTCGATTTGTTTTCTGGTTGACAGCGCTCAGCCTTCGACGGTCTTTACGCCATTGACGGCCACACCGACCTTGATCTGCCTCGGCTTGGCTTCAGCCTTTTTGGCGATGCTGATGTGCAGCACGCCCTTGTCATAGTGGGCTTCGACTTTTCCCGAGTCCACGATGTTAGGCAGGCGGAAGGTGCGCAGGAAGGAGCCATACCGGCGCTCAATGCGATGGAAGTTCTCTTCCTTTTCCTCCTTGGAAAACTTGCGCTCGCCTTTGACGGTCAGAGTGTTGTTCTCGAGTTGAATGTCCAGGTCTGCTTCGTTGACGCCAGGGACTTCGAGTTTCAGCACCAAATTGTGCTCGTCCTCGTAAACGTCCACCGGGGGAACAAAGGCGCCAGCCTGGAGCTGGTCTTTGCCTGTGCCCTCAGCAAAATTTCCGAACAGGTTAGCCAGTTCGCGGAAAGGATCAATTCTGGTAATCATGGTCATTGCGGTTCCTCCAAATGAACCTCAAAAGATATTTAATGCCACTACATTGGATGTTGCATTAGCATGAAGGAATCATAAAATATGAGTGTATTGTTGTAAATATAAGAGATAACTTATATATCTGGTTTATTTTCAATAGCTTAATTCTTGTATATCCTGATTTATTCGTGCCGCAAAGCGCTCACAGGGTTCACTCGCGCAGCGCGAACGGCAGGTATATAGGCGGCTATCAAGGCGATAGCACCGAGCACGAAGACTGCGGCTACCAAGGTGAGTGGATCATTAGAGAGACGAAAATGCGAGCGTTTTGTCATCCAGGACCGGGCAAAGATGGTGGCTGCGAAAATAGACTCCGCTTCATCAGGAGACAGAGCAAATCAGGCATTTGAGGTAGTAGGTCTCGGGGACGCCCAGGAGGATGGGGTGATCACTGGATTGGGTGCGTTTTTCCAGGATGCGGACGGAGCGGCAGGCATCCACAGCAGCGGCGGTGACTGCCTCAAGGAAATCGCCCTCGCTCACGTGGAAGGAGCAGGAGCAGGTGACCAGGATGCCGGAGGGACGAAGCATCTTGAGGGCGCGCAGGTTGAGCTCTTTGTAGCCGCGCATGGCAGCATCAAGATTGCGTTTGGAGCGGGCAAACGCAGGCGGGTCGAGCACGATCACGTCGTATTGCCGTCCGGCAACGCAATAGTCTTTGAGCAGGTCGAAAGCATTGGCCTCCATCCACTCAATTTCAGATCTGTTGGCTGAGGCGTTAAGCTTCTCATTCTTCTCCGCGACTTCCAGCGCTTCGCGAGAGATATCGATGGCCGTAACCTTTTCGCAGGTCCTGGCGAGGTGCAGAGCAAACCCGCCTTGATAGGTACAGACATCCAGCGCCTCGCCTTTGGCGCAGGCAGCAGATGCGGCGTAGTTTTCCCGCTGGTCAAGAAAGCCCCCGGTTTTTTGTCCGGACAAGGCGTCGTAGTGAAACTGCACGCCATTCATGGTGAACACGGTCCGACTGCGGCTGCCGTGCAGCAATCCCGCCGCCAGAGCTGGAAGCTGCTCCAATTCACGAATGCGCTCGTCCACGCGTTCCACAACGTTTTCCGCACCGGTCAACTCCTGCAACTGGCGGAGAAGGGCAGCGCGACGCTCGGGTTGGTCCCAGGCCTGGGTGACGATCTGAAGGGTGTAGATGTCGTTGTAACGGTCCACGATGAGGCCTGGCAGGCCGTCGGCCTCGCTGAAAACGACCCTGTAAGCGTCTGAATTGCGCACGCTGCGGCCGCGATAGGCAACAGCTTCCCGCAGGCGCCCGGCCATAAGTTTCGACAGCCCCTGCTCTCCGGCGAGCGCTTCGCGGGAGAGCATCCGCAGCCTGATTTGCGAGCTGCTGCTGTAAAGTGCCGAGCCCAGTGGTTTACCCCGAGAGTCATCCACCTGGACCAACGCTCCCGGAGGCACGCGGTTTTTGCCCACCACATCGGATTCATAGATCCAGACGTGACCGGAACGCAAGCGGCCGACGGCGCGAGGGCTGACTTTGATGTGATGAATTTCCGAGTGAGGTTCTGGCATTACAAACAGAATATAGGAAAGCTCAACCTACTCGGGACCTATTGCTGAGCAGGAGCGGCCTCGGCCGCCGGTTCGGGTTCAGTTTCGGCGGGCGCCGACTGGGCTTTTGCCTTCTTTTTTGGAGGTTCGGGAGGCGGGGGCGGCGGCTCGCGGGTGGGATCGTAGTAAAGAATCCGCGCGCAGGAACTGCAAGTAATGATCTGCTGGTTAGTGCGGAGGTCCTCCCATATCTGAGGACGAAGCATGACGAAGCAAGCCAGGCACTTTTGTCCTCTGGCTTCCGCGATAGCGGTCTTGCGCTGCCGCATCACGCGATCATAGTGAGCCAGGGCGCTGTCACTGACGCCGGGACGCAGGGAATTGCGTTTTTCTGCAAGCCCGGCCAGGAGCTTTTCATCTTCGGCAGTGCGGGTGCGGGCCTCAACCTTTTCTTTTTCGACCTCGACTGTTTCGGCCTTCATCTGAGCTTCAGCGGCTTTAAGCGCTTTTTCCTCGGCTTCCAGGGCCATCATGAGCTCCAGGATCTTGTCTTCGGCGCCGCTGATCTCCTTTTCAGCAAATTCAACCTCGTGCATTAAGGCCCTGTATTCTTCGTTGGTCTTAACGCTGGAGGACTGTTCCCGATATTTGACGATCTTCTGCTGGGAAGCCTGGATCTCTGCCTCCAGCTTGCGCCGGCCAGCCTCGTTGCTCTTGATCGCAGTCCTGGCATGTTCGACGGCAGCTTTATCGTCGGCCAGTTTCTCTTCGATGGCAGCCACACGCCGGGGTAAAGCCGCAACTTCCTCAGTGAGGCGGGCAATTTCCCGGTCGGCCTTTTCCAATTCGATCAACTTCTCAAGATCAGAATTCATGGGAATGGAAGGTCTATATTGAATTCTAGCATGCTCAATTCCTGCCATTGAGGTAAAGATTTTCACCATTCAATAGGTTTTTCTACTGATTGCAAAGGCAGGGTGCAATATTTAGAGTCATTTCCTATGGTGGTTGAAATTGCACGATTGCTGCTAGGCGTGATGATTGCGATTTTTCACCGGCCTATCGGCTCGGAGATAATGCGCCAGGAGCGCGCCACCAACACCTATTTCCGCCAGCGAGGGATAACTCTCCCCGCTCCGCCCAGCGACGTCACAGCCCAGAACTTGTACTTTTTCATCGGGATCTTCATCTGCCTGCTGGAGGCGGGGAGAATCTGGGTTCAGCTTTAGGCAGCACTTTCCCTTCCTTGGATTTCCCCATTTTTCAGCCGCTCATCTGTGTTAGTGCGGCTTTCTCGCAGTTATGAATTCTCAGATCAACTTTTTGGCTTTGGCGGCTGCGGTTGCGCTTTTCGGGCGAAGAAAATGCGCGCGATAAAAATCAAGCCAATGCCGGTCCAGCCCACTATTTTGCCGGGATAGTTCAAGGGAGAGTGAGCCGAGCGCATCATGAAGATCCCAGACACGGCAGCGATCAAACCCAGAATTACGACAATCCAATAGATTTTGCTTCGGCCCATACGTTCCTCTCTTACTTGCCGTGCTTCACAGGCGCCAACAGGACCACCACGTGAGCCATGGCGGCATGATCTGTGCCCATGCCCTCAGGAGTCTTGGCTTTCACCCCGACCTGATTGGGCTGGACGCCGATCAACTCGGCAATCCGAGCCTGGATCTTTTTACTGTGAGTCGCCATTCTGGGTTCAGCCAGAATTAAAGTTGAATCGATGTTGGCCACGGTGTAGCCAGCCGAGCGAACCTTGTTGAGAGCTTCCTGGAGAAACAGGGTTGAGTCCGCGCCTTTCCATTTTGGATCGCTTGGCGGGAAATGTCCGCCGATATCACCGGCTGCAACAGCACCCAGCAGAGCATCCGTCAAAGCGTGGAGCAGGACATCGCCGTCGGAATGGCCGGACAAACCCCTGGGGAATGGAATTAACACTCCGCCAATTTTCAACGGAACGCCGTCTTTGAATTCATGTGAGTCCCAGCCGTAGCCTATGCGCATGTTCGAGAACCTCGGCTTAACAAACCTTACTACTGATGAACTGATTAATACCGAGAAATCCAAAACCCAGTTCGTTGTAGACATCGTAAAACACACCAATGATTGTGCCGGTCAATTCTGAGTGTTTATAGTTTTTATCAATTCCCATAGCAATCAGTGCTCATCCCGTTCATCAGTGGCCGTCAGTGGTAAGGTTCTATCCAGCCAGGTTACGTCGCGTGACCTGGGCAAGCAGGAACTCTGCCAGCTCCAGGTCGGCGGGCGTGGTGATCTTGATATTGCGGGCCGAGCCCATGACCACCCAGACGTCCGCTCCCAGGCGCTCGACCAGGGAGGCTTCATCAGTGCCGATAAATCCATCAGCGGCGGCGCTGTCGAACGCTCTTTTGATCAATTCGTAGCGAAAACCTTGCGGGGTCTGAGCCTGCACCACACGCTCGCGGGGAATGGTGGAGGTAATGATGGCGCCTTCCGCGGCCCGTTCCACTTGTTTGATGGTATCAAGGGCGGGCAATCCAGCGATGGCAGCGCCGTGCTTCTCGACCTCGCGAACCACATTGCCAATGATTTCGTCGTCCACAAATGGGCGAACCGCATCGTGTACCAGGACGATGTCGTCATTGGCAGCCTGAAGACTGGCCAGCGCATTGGCAACAGATTCCTGCCGGTGCTCGCCTCCTTCCACCAAGGCGACTTTGGCTGCAAGCTTATCTTTTTCCAGTTGGCGGCTGAACCGGTCCATCTCATTCTTGCGCAGGGCGACAGCTATGTGGCTCACCTGCTGGTTGCGGGCAAAGACGCGCAGGGTATGGATGAGAATGGGCGCGCCATTGATTTCAAAAAACTGCTTGGAAGGCTGGGATACTTTCTTCCCGCCGGGAACCATCCGCGTACCCAGACCGGCCGCCGGTATGATTGCCACTACTTTCATAAGGGGTGAAAAGTATAGCAACTCACGCACTGCAAGAGGTAACGGCCTAAGTACTTCACAGTACTTCACTGAAAAATGTAATTCAGCACCGGACAATCGGGCCATCGGTACATCGGGTCATCGGAAGATTCAAAGCCAACCTTCTTTGTCTCAGCCTCATTTGTCACGCTGTCTTTATGTAGTCAGGCGGTAATATTTGAACCATGATTGAGAAGGTACACAGGTACATCCGGGAACAGGGGCTGATTGTTCCCGGGGACCGCGTCAGCGTGGCTGTTTCTGGAGGAGCGGATTCTGTCGCCTTGCTGCGCCTTCTGCTGGAGTTGCGACAGGAGTTGGGTGCAGTGCTGACAGTGGCACATTTCAATCACCAGATTCGCGGCGCAGAGGCGGATGCCGACCAGCACTTTGTCAGCAACCTGGCGCACCAGTTCGACTTGGAGTTTTATTCAGGATCGGCTGATGCTCCGGCCTACGCGCGGCAGCAGAAGGTAAGCCTGGAAACAGGGGCGCGCGAGCTGCGGCATACCTGGTTTGGCCAGCTTATCCGCGAAGCAAAGACCGATAAGATTGCCACCGCGCATACGCAGGATGACCAGGCAGAAACGGTTTTGATGCGCATCTTGCGCGGGACAGGAACCCGAGGACTCGCAGGCATCTCTCCATGGCAGAGGCAAAAGTCGCTCATCCGGCCACTGCTGGCAGTTCCACGCGCGGAAATCGAAGAGTACCTCAACCGTCTGGGCCAGCCCTGGCGGGAAGATTCCAGCAATAAGGACCTGCATCACGCTCGGAACCGCATTCGCCACGAACTGCTGCCGGTTTTGCAGCGCGACTACAATCCCTCCGTCCGGCAAATCCTGGCTGACCTGGCTGAAGTGGCTCGTGAGGAAGAGGCGTATTGGGAAAAAGAGATGACGGGCCTGGCGGCAAGGCTGATGCGGGTCGGTAGACCCAGCCGCAGCGGGCGCAGCAATCGCCAGCGAGCTACGCTGGCCCTGGATCTTGCTGCCATGCAGAGTTTGCCTGTAGCGGTGCAGAGGAGGCTGCTGCGGGCGATGGGAGAGAAGCTGGGCGCTACGCTGGAGTTCAAGCATATACAGGAACTGCTCGCGCTCGCCCAGCCAAAGGCCTGCGGAAAGGAGTTGCAGTTGCCCGCAGGATTCGTCGCGCAAAGGTCTCTGCGCGAGTTGCAGATCAGCGGCCGGAGGGAAATGGAAGAGGCGCACGATTATAGCTACCCTCTGGGGGTGCCGGGCCAGGTAACGGTGACCGAGCTAGGGACAACAATCCGCGCCCAAGTCCTGACTTTGGCTGGCGCTGAAGAGCTTTCAGGATATAATTCGGGCCTATTGGATCGCGCCTTGCTGTCACCGGAGTTGACTGTGAGGAACTGGCGCGCCGGTGACAGGTTTTTTCCTGCGCACACCCGATCTCCCAAGAAAGTGAAAGAATTGTTGCAGGCTGGGCGGCTAGGCCATGAGTTATCCGCGGTAGAGCGGAGAATCTGGCCGGTAATCGTGAGTGCGGGCGAGATAATCTGGATGAGGGGATACCCGGCGCCCCAGGCGTTTGCGGCCAAGTCAGGCGAAGCTGTTTTGATTGAGGAACTTAGAACCACTAGCGAGGGCACATGAGTAATGTACCGTTGACACAGGAATATCCTCGGGTACTGTTGTCAGCGGATCAAATTAAAAAACGTGTTCAAGAGATGGCCCGCCAGATTTCCGCCGATTTTCAGGGAAAAACTCTCTATGTGGTTTGCGTGCTGGAAAACGGCTTTATTTTTATGGCAGATCTGGTACGTGAGCTGGAGGTCCAGGTGGTCTGCCAGTTTGTAAAACCTCAATTCAAGGACACTCATCCATCGACGACCGAGATCTTTTTCAGCCCTGAAATCAATGTTCAGGAACAGCACGTGTTGCTGGTTGAGACGCTGGTCCAGTCGGGAATTACCAGCGAGTTTTTGATGCGCAACTTGTTTGGGCGTGGGGCTGCGACGGTAAAGCTGGCAGCGCTGCTGGACAAGCAATCCGCCCGCCGTGTTCCCCTGCAGCCGGATTACTTTGGTTTTTTAATGAATGAGAGTTTTGTCGTAGGCTATGGGTTGGGCGCTCCCCAAACGGGCAGGAATTTGCCGTATATTGCAGCCAGAGCGCAGGCTGCTCCCGATTAGGCGTGGTTTAAAAGTCGATTTTGCGAAAGGAAAACTGCGGCAAAAGGGTATAGAATCTTTTGGGGAAGAATTTTTAGATCATGACTTTCCCCTCCGCATCTAATTGACAGAATGGGACTTTTTTACGTATCCAGTTGAAAAATCGAGGTTTGGCTTTACAGACTTTTTTCACCCCGAAGCGTCTTTATAAACAAGCGCCCGGGCCATGAGGAAGATGGCATCGGGATACAATCTTAGACGGAAAAGGGTTTAGGAGCTATTTGGTGAACTCAACATTTAAAACGGTGATCCTGTGGGTAACTTTGATTGCGGTGGCCCTGGTCCTATGGAAGATGATTGCCACGGGTACCAGCGGGGTCAAGGACAACCAAGTCAGTTATACCCAGTTCATAAACGATGTCAATGCCGACAAGGTCAACGACGTGACCATTGTTGGCAGCGAGGCTCACGGAACTAAAAAAGACAAGACTCAGTTCCATCTGATCGTTCTCACCACCAATGCTGAGATGTTTAAAGCGCTCGACGCGCACCATGTAGACGTCACGCTGAAAGACAATCAGGGCACACAGTGGTCGCTGTGGCTGGTCCAGCTTTCTCCGGTCATTCTGCTGGGCGTGTTGTGGTTCATCATGATCCGCCAAATGCAGACCGGCGGAAACAAGGCCTTGAGTTTTGGCAAAAGCCGCGCCCGCCTGCTCTCCATGCAACAGAAGAAGGTCACGTTCAAAGATGTGGCCGGAGTGGATGAAGCCAAGGAAGAGTTGCGGGAGATCATCGAATTCCTGCGCGAGGCGCAGAAGTTCCAGAAGCTTGGTGGACGCATTCCCAAGGGCGTACTGCTCGTAGGTCATCCGGGAACCGGAAAGACCTTGCTGGCCCGGGCTGTCGCCGGCGAAGCCAATGTTCCATTTTTCAGTATCTCCGGTTCGGATTTTGTGGAGATGTTTGTGGGCGTGGGCGCCAGCCGCGTCCGCGACTTGTTTGAGCAAGGCAAGAAGAATGCTCCCTGCATCATCTTCATCGATGAAATTGACGCCGTTGGCCGTCATCGTGGCGCCGGATTGGGTGGCGGGCACGACGAGCGCGAACAGACCTTGAACCAATTGCTGGTGGAGATGGACGGCTTCGAATCCAATGAAGGCGTCATCCTGATTGCCGCCACCAACCGTCCTGATGTTCTGGATCCTGCGTTGCTGCGTCCTGGCCGTTTTGACCGCCGGGTGGTGGTGCCGCTGCCAGACGTTCGCGGACGCGAAGAGATTCTCCGCGTACACACGCGCAAGATTCCTCTGGCCGATGATGTGGATCTTTCCATCCTGGCCCGCGGCACTCCCGGCTTCTCCGGTGCAGAACTCTCCAACATGGTCAATGAGGCCGCTCTGAATGCCGCTCGCACGAACCGCAAGGCCGTGCTCATGTACGACTTTGAGCTGGCCAAGGACAAAGTCCTGATGGGCGCCGAGCGCAAGAGCATGCTGCTGACGGAAGAGGAAAAGAAGGTCACGGCGTACCACGAAGCCGGACATGCTTTGGTGGCGGCCCTGATGCCCAGTTCCGATCCGCTGCACAAGGTGACCATCATTCCCCGAGGCATGGCTTTAGGCCTGACCATGCAGCTTCCGGAGACGGACAAGCACAATTACACCAGGGAATATCTGACAACGAGGATTGCCGTGAGCATGGGCGGGCGTCTGGCAGAAGAGATTTTCCTGAACCAGATATCTACCGGCGCAGGCAACGACATTGAGCAAGCCACAGAGATGGCCCGTAAAATGGTTTGCGAGTGGGGCATGAGCGGTCTGGGCCCACTGGCTTTTGGCAAGAAGGAAGAGCAGATCTTCCTGGGCCGGGAGCTGGCGCAGCATCGCGACTTCAGCGAAGAAACCGCACGCCAGATTGATGCGGAGGTCAGGCGGTTTGTAAACGATGGCTATGACAACGCCAAGCGGCTGATCGAAGAGAACAAAGACACCGTGGTTCGAATTGCAGCGGCACTGTTGGAGCGCGAGGTGCTGGACGCTTCCGAGCTGAAGCTGATTATGGAAGGCAAGCCGCTTCCCGCACGCGTTGTGCCGCAAAAACCCGGCGAGGATGGCGTGCAGCAGGTGCTCAAGCCAGAACCGGGACGCACTCCCAGCATCGCTCCGGGCAAGCCTTCACCGGCATAAACAATCCGAAATCCTTACCTCAAGGGCAGCTTCGCTGTCCTTGAATTTTGCACCAAGGTCATGCTTCCCGCCCTTGATTCTTATTGAATTCACCGTCCGCTCAATGTAGATTTCTGTTCAACATCCTGCCCTTTGCAATACGGCCCTCAGGGAGGCAATTGCTTATGGCGTCACCTATTGCGGGGATAACTGCAACATCTGCGCCGATCAGCGCAGCCATCTTTCAGCAGGACCGTTTTATGGCGCGGCAGAGAATCTTCACTCTTACGCCGCAGTTCCATTTCTACGATCTGAGCGGAAACACACTGGCCTTCTTGCGCAAAAAAGTTTTTACGTGGAAAGATGAGATCCGCATTTTTACCGACCAAGCGCAGTCCATGGAACTGCTGCACATCAAAGCGCGCAAGATCATCGATTGGGGCACGGCGTTTGACATTACTGATTCCATCAACCACCAGAAGGTGGGTGTGCTGAAGCGGCAAGGATGGAAATCACTGGTGCGCAAAGAGTGGACCATCATGGATGCCAACGATCAGGAGATAGGCAGAATCCAGGAAGATTCCATGTTTCTGGCAACAGTGCGCCGTTATCTCACCAACATCATCCCTCAGAGCTACACCTTTGCGGTCCGCGGGCAGTTGGTGGGCACCGCCAGGCAGAACTGGAACTTCTTTGCTCCCAAGATGGAAGTGGACTTCTCCGGTGATCCTGGGCGGATGCTGGATCGCAGACTGGTTGCCGCCGCCATTGTCCTGCTTATGGCAGTGGAAGGAAGACAGGGAGCATACGACTAATCTTTTTTAAGCGTTCAGGCGTTAATCAGTGCTATCAGCGGCAGGGTTTTTCAGGAGACCCGGATCAACGGCTTTTCCTGCGGCAGGATTTCTCCGATTTCGACTGCGGAAACTCCCGCTTCTTGCAGTGCCTTCAGCATAGGCGCGGCTTCTTCGCGCGCAACGGAGAGCAGCAGTCCCCCGGCGGTTTGTGGGTCGTAGAGGATGGTCTTGATGTCCTCGGCAATTCCCGGCCCATATCCCACCGTGCATTCTGCGAAATCCCGATTGGCCTTTAATCCTCCGGGGATGTAGCCGGCACGAACGCATTCCAGCGCTCCCTCCAGCACAGGAACACGGTTGGAATAGATATGAACGCTCACGCCGCTGCCCAGCGCCATCTCCCGCGTGTGGCCGATCAGGCCAAAGCCGGTAATGTCAGTGGCTGAATGCACCCGAAAACGTCCACTGCCGGCCAAGTCCGCAGCCACGCGATTCAAGGTCGTCATGGCACGCGAGGCGCCTTCGATCCAAGGAGTCCTTGCTTCACCTTTCTTGATGGCGGTTGAGATAACGCCTGTTCCAAGAGGCTTTGTGAGGAGCAGCGCATCCAGAATCCGGGCGTTGGAATTGGTGAGAACCTTCTCCGGATGGATTGTGCCGGTAACCGCGTATCCAAATTTAATTTCAGGATCACGGACGCTATGCCCGCCAATCACGGTGCAATTGGCTTCCATCATCTTTGACAGGCCGCCGGACAGAATCTGCTCCAGGATGGTGATGTCTTCTTTCTCGGGGAAGCAGACGATGGCCAGGGCTGAGAGCGGCTTGCCACCCATGGCATAAACGTCGCTCAGCGAGTTTGTAGCCGCTATCTGGCCGAAGGTATAGGGGTCGTCGACGATGGGGGTGAAAAAATCAACAGTCTGGACCAGGGCAAGCTCGGCGGAAATTCGATACACTCCGGCGTCGTCGGCTTTATCAAAGCCAACCAGCACATTCGGATCATTTTGCCGGGCTAATTTCCCAAGCACCGCGTCCAGCACCGCCGGACTCAGCTTGCTCGCTCAACCCGCAGCTTTTACCTGCTCTGTAAGACGGACCGTCTTGGTGGACATAAAACGATTTTAAAGCAGCCCGTGGGAACGCCAAGAGCTTTCGCTAGTTGGTGGTTACGCTTACCACTTTCACCTGCGGTATCTGGCCATCCCAGTCCGAGCTGATGTGTTCAAGGGTAAGGCGGAAGTCGCGCGACTGGCCGCTGCCCAGGGGAGCGCGATCCATGGGGCCGTAGTCAAGAATAGGCGTGCCTGGCTGCAAAACCATCACTGGCAACCCAGGCTCGTCCACAACTTCGCCAAGCGAGTTCTTAAAGGTGACCTGAACGCCAGCGCTTGTAACTCTCTTGCCGCCAGTATTGGTGAGCGTTCCATCAATGTAGATGACGGACCCTCCAGCAAAGTTTTGCGCGGTTGCCATGTGCAGATTGGATATCTGAAGCTTGGCGATGTAGGGGTCAGAGCGCCCGGCGGTGACCTTGTTGCGGGTCAGCACAACGATGAGCGCGACCGCAACGATGACCAGGACGGCGCCCATGATCATTGGCGTCCAGTTCCTGTCGCTCTCCGGAGCGCCTCCGGGAGAGGCGAATGGTTCGTTTATTGGCGGTTTTTGCTCGGCGTCGCCCATGAGTCCAGATTCTACTACTGGCATGAAGTCTCCCAAGAATATTAGACGGTCTGGGCAGCTCGCGAGTTCCAGGCAATGCTTTCAGGCGCCCAACTGCGTCGCCAGATCCAGAAGATCGGTGGCGACGTGGTCCCAATCCGACTCCGCGGCAAGATCACTGGATTGCCGGGGCCCATACTCGGAGGACCGTGGGACAAATGCGGTCTTGAATCCACACCGGCGCGCAGCCGCCAGGTCGTAATTGTGGGCAGCGACCAGCATCACTTGTTGCGGCGGAGAGTCCAGCAACGCAGCCGCGCCAAGATAGACTTCAGAGGCCGGTTTGTAATGCCGGAACAGGTCTGCGGAGAAGATTGCGTCCCAGGGAAGATTGGCATACCTAGCCATGTCAGTCAGCAGGCGCAACCCGCCATTCGATAGGGTGCCGATGATGAATTTTTTCTTGAGACGCGTAAGACCTGCGACTGTATCGGGCCAGGGATCCAGAAAGTGCCAGCCCTGAACCAAACTCTGTTTCTGCGAATCACTCAAACCGGCAAGACCGTAGCCCGGCAGGAGCTGCTCCAGCGATTCTCTGTGCAGATCGTCCAGGTAAGTCCAGGGACGTTTTCCTGAGCGAACTTCATTCAGAAGCGGCTGGTACCGGCTGCGCCAATCATCCACCAAACCGGCCCAATCTGCGGTCAGCGCGGTTTCACCACCCAATTGCCGGAAGCGGCGAATCAGGCTGGTCCGCCAGTCCATCAGGGTACCAAAAACATCAAAGACGATTGCCTGAATCAAGGAAGGCGCTTTGGGATTCTGTTCATTCACCGGCAATCGTCATGCCGTCAATCCGCAGAGTAGGACAGGCCATCGCTGAGCGAAACTGCAGGTCATTGCCGATTTCCACGATGTTGTTGAGCATTTCTTTGAGATTGCCGGCTACCGTGATCTCTTCAACCGGGTAGGTAAGTTCACCGTTCTCGATCCAGATGCCGGTGGCTCCTCGCGAGTAGTCGCCGGTCACAGGGTTCACGCCAAAGCCCAGCAGGTCGACGACGTACAAACCCTGTTTGATGTCTGCAATGATCTGTTGCGGGGTGCGCGTGCCTTTTTCCAGAAAAAAATTGCCGTATCCGATTCCCGGGTTTCCGGCCAGCGAGCGGGCAGCACTGCCGGTGGTTTGCAAGCCCAGCTTTCGGGCGGTGTAGGTGTTCAGCAGATAGGATTTCAGCACACCTTTCTCAATGACCACGGTGCGGCGGGAGGGTATTCCTTCTCCGTCAAAGGGAGAGCTGCCAAAGCCTCCGGGAATGGCGCCGTCATCCACTACGGTGATGTTCCCTGAGGCAATTTTTTCTCCCAGCTTGCCTTCCAGAAACGATGATTGCCGATAGATGGCATCGCCATTCACGGCGTCAAAGATCGCCCCCAGAAGGGAGCGGGCCTCTTCGGCATCGAACACCACCGGGACCTGGGTAGAGGCGATTTTGCGTGCTCCCAAACGCCGCAGAGTCCGCCGCGCTGCCTCTTTGCCCACCGATTCCGGGGAATCCAATTTTGCCAGGGTACGAGCAGATGAATACCAGTAATCGCGCTGCATTGCCCCATTTTCCGCCTGGGCGATGGGAATAGCGGAGACGGAGCAGCCAGATCGCTGATAGGCCCCCAGAAATCCCAGAGAGTTAGCCAAAACTTTATAGCCGGTAGAGGCGTCAAAGCTTCCGCCATCAGAGTTTTTGATGCGCGGATCAAAGTTGAGCGCCGCGGTCTCAGCGCGGCGCGCATAGTCAATTCGCTGCTCAGGAGGGAGCGAGTGAACGTCCTCGTAGTAGAGCTGCAAATCGCCAGGAAGAGAGCCTAATTGCGACGGGTCAGGCAATCCCGCATCCGGATCTTCTGACGTCACCTTGGCCAGATCCAAAGCTCCTTTGACCAGCCGCTCAATGCCTTCACGGCTGAAGTCACGGGAGTAAGTGCTGGCTGCGCGCTGGCCCAGAAAGACGCGTAAGCCTATAGCGCGCGATCCTGATTCCTTAAGCGTCTCAACTTTTCCCAAGCGGACCAACGTGGAGAATTCCGACCCTTCACGGACGATGGCCTCGGCTGCGGTGGCGCCTGCCTTCATGGCCCGGGACACAACGTCCGTTGCCACCTCGCGCAGGCCGATTTCCGGTGAAGCAAGAACCTCAGTCATTGTGGACATGGGAGCTATCGTGCGGTACCACCTACGGTCATGCTGTCCAGCTTGAGAGTGGGAATGCCAACCCCCACGGGAACAGACTGTCCATCCTTGCCGCAGGTGCCAATACCCTCATCAAGTTGAAGGTCGCTGCCCACCATGGAAACTTTGGTCAGGGCGTTCGGACCATTGCCGATCAGGGTGCAATTCTTCAGGGGCGCAGTGACCTGACCGTTTTCAATGAGATAAGCCTCAGAGGTGGAGAAGACAAATTTTCCGTTGGTGATGTCCACCTGGCCACCGCCAAAGTTCACGGCATACACTCCGCGATGGACAGAACGAATAATATCGTCCGGAGAATCATGGCCGGAAAGCATATAGGTATTGGTCATGCGGGGCATGGGAATATGCTCGTAGCTTTCACGACGGCCATTTCCGGTGTCAGGCACGCCCATAAGTTTGGAAGAGAGCTTGTCACTCAAGTAGCCTTTGAGAATCCCCTTTTCGATAAGGACCGTTTCCTGGGTTGGCGAGCCTTCATCATCTACATTGATGGAGCCACGGCGCGAAGGCAAGGTGCCATTGTCAACGATCGTGCACTTCTCTGACGCTACGCGCTTTCCGATCAACCCAGAAAAGGCGGATGTGCCTTTGCGGTTAAAGTCAGCTTCCAGGCCATGGCCAATGGCTTCATGCAGCAAGATTCCCGGCCAGCCAGGGCCGAGCACAACTTCCATTTCGCCGGCGGGGGCCTCACGCGCATCCAGTTGGATAATCGCTTGTCGCGCCGCTTCTGCGGCAAAAGCTTCGGGAGTCTTCTCCGTCAGAAAATAGTCGAGGTTTAAGCGGCCACCTCCACCGGAGTTGCCCTTGGAAGAATTCTTGCCGGATTTGGCAATGCACTGCACACTCATTCGCGCCAGAGGTTGAACATCTGTGGCGAAAGTACCGTCTGAACCAACAACCAGGATTTGCCGCAGTTCGTCGGTATACCCGGCGCGCACCTGGACGATGCGGGGATCATAAGCGCGGCCGGCCGCATCCGCGCGCATGACCAGTTGGAGCTTGGCGGCTACGTCAGCGTCAACCGATGGAGATGAAATCTGGTAAAGCTGGTGAGGCTGGTTCTCCTTGAATCCCTGCACCGGCTGTTGCGCAGGCCCACGGGCAATCAAGGCAGCCGTACGGGCAGCGCGCAGGATTTTTTCGGGCGCCAGATCATCGGTGTAAGCATACCCGGTGCGGTCACCCGCCAGGACTCGTATTCCGCACCCCGCAGAAATGCCCTGGGAGGCGGCTTTCACCATGGATTCATCCACGCTGATAGAGGCGCTGGTAAGGTACTCAAAATAAAGGTCAGCGTAGTCACCGCCCGCTGAAAGTGCCTCCCCTAAATAGCGCTGGAGATCAGCAGGAGTAATGCTAAATTTCTGAAAGAAAAGGTTTTGACTATCAGTCATGAGTGCCCGTTTTTATTGGATGCTCCTCTCACCCGCCAGGAAGCAGTTCTTACTATTGTCGCATGTTTCATGCTGCCGATTGGCGGCAAATCTAACTCTGATAGCTGTTGGAACTACCTAAAGGCTTTCGCGAGGGGGCTCTTTCCATAACTGTGCGGCTTTGGAGGAATTTTCACAAAAAATAGCTTCCTCGGATTAGGATTTGCAATCCTGCACCGCTGTACTACATTACTCAATTACAAAATTGCCCGATTACCCAAATTTCCCATGACTCCTGACCTGCTGGTCCGCACCCTGGAACAATTTCTGGTTGAATCCCGCCATGGCGTGGTGGTGGAAGAGGGGCTGATCGTCTTCGACCTGGCATCAACGCGGTTCTCCATTTCTGCCGAGCGCGGTCGCTGTCTTCTGCACCTGTGGTCGAGCGAGCGCAACACGGTTCGCGAGGTGCTGGATGCGGAATTGAAGAAAGATGTTTTGCGGCTTTCTGTAAGGAAGTTTGCCCAGTCGCGTCCGCATGTGCTGCAAATCTGCCGCGAACGCGACCAGCGCACCGCGGCCGCGAGAAAGACGACCCGCAGCCACTATGCACGCCTGCTGGAACGCACTCTGCAGCGCGAATTTCGCGATTGGACGCTGGCTAAACTTTCGACCAGCATGAACCTGGAGCGCAGCTTTTCTCCGGTCTATACCCGGGGCCTGTTGCGCAAAGGCCGCTCTGCCCTGGCGGTACTCGGGGTCAACCAGCAGGAGACACAAGCTTCAGTGGACGCAGCCCTCACGTTTGGCCTGCTCTGGCTGGAAGACTGCCGGCAGCGTGACGCCGGACATTCAGCCGTAGAAGGTCTGCGAATCTACGTCCCGCCAAAAAAGTCCGCCACGCTGCGTCTGCGCATGGCACACCTCAATCGGCAGATTAGCCGGTTCCAGCTCTGCGAGCTGGAGGAACGCGACGCCACTGTCGAGGAAAAAGAGTTGGCGGGTCTCACCGATCTTGAGAGCCACTTACAGCGCAGCCCGGACTCGACCCAGTTACATTCACAATTTGCCGATGCCATCGCCAGGATCAAGGCCGCAGCCCCGGATGCGGAGATTGCGGCAACTTCCCCAGGAGAACTCTCCTTCCGGCTCAATGGGCTGGAATTTGCCCGCGCGCGACTCAGTGCTCAGCCTGGCTCGTTTCGCGCCGGGCAGGAGATTAGATTTGGCGCGGCCGGACTGGAGGAAGTGCTTACATCTGAGAATGAACCTGCATTCCAGGGATTTGTGCGGCGCATAGCTGAGTCACGGATGGCCCACGGGGACAAGCGCAACCCGCTGTGGCGGACATATCCGGAACGCTGGCTTGAGTCCTTGATCGTGCGGAGCATGACGTTGGTGGATTCACATCTGGATCCCTCTCATGTCTATTCCCAGGTACCGGCTTTTTCAGCTTCGGACAGGTCGCTCATCGATGTTCTCACCTGCACCCGCGCAGGACGACTGGCGGTGCTGGAACTGAAAGCCGATGAAGACATCCACCTGCCCGTTCAGGGACTGGACTACTGGGCGCGAGTATTGTGGCACCAATCACGGGGAGAGTTCCAGAAGTACGGCTATTTCAGCAACGTTCAGCTCTCGCCGGAGCCTCCGCAGCTTCTTTTGGTAGCGCCAGCCCTGCGGGTGCATCCTGCCGTTGAAACGATTTTGCGATATTTTTCACTAGATATTGAGTGGACGCTGGTGGGAATAGATGAACGCTGGCGCGAGGGGATCAAGGTAATCTTCAGGAAAACAGCGGCAAAGGCGGCAGGGGCTTGAATGAGCATGATCTGACGGCCCCGGCAATAGGGTGACTTGTTCTTTCTCCCCTCGGTAAACCCTTTCCCACGGCCTACTTCAGCAACATACAGCGACTCTGTATGGTGATCTGGACCTAAATGGCGATTGATTCAAGTTTTTTCAACCATGCGTTAAATTGAGCACACTCTAACCGAATGCGAGCCAGTCCGATTTCCAGCGCTGCCAGCGAACCAAACAATGGCTTCTCATATCCAGGCACAAGATTTTCAATGCGCTTTGAGGGTGCTGTATCGGGCGAGTCGTTGATATCCTCTGGCGTTGTAAATTGCTCGCGAATTTTTGCGAACTCAGACTCTAGTTGCGGACGTCCTATTCCGCGGCTGAAGGCTGCACAGTCACTAAATAGAAGGCCCTCAAATTCGTGCATGACAACAAATGGAGCAAACCTTGCCGAATTAAACCGAGTGCCCATTTCAGGCAAAATGTCATCGAGAAGAGCGCTCTCGACACACGGCGCTTTTTGAGCACTCTGCTTACCTGATGCAGTAGCTCGACCAGGCCATGCATTCGGGCCGATCTGGGGCAAACCATAATAATCGACTAGAGTGGTGGCTATACAATGCGGGTCTTCTCGAAGGTGGTTGAGAATATCTTTTTTTACTGATGGCCAGCCTCGAACACCACCTCGCCGCCGCCGTAAACGCGCATTGCCCACTATTCGAGCGCTTACATTCTCGTAGCCGGTGGATAAAAGGTGCTCTCGCAAGATTTCATTTACGAAATCCTCTTCTGTTTGACCTTCCACATGAGTTAATAGGCGTGGCATTTGTTAATCTCGATGTGGCCGTCCGCCAAGCTCATTTTTTTCCCAGAGTTGGCCAAGACTGTAATCATCCTGATATCTGGCCAGTGGTTCTCTCTCCAAACGTCTAATTTGCGTAGCGCCTTCCACACGTTCGGCCACCAAAACATCTTCAGGCTCAAAGTGATCCAACAATAGCGACGACTGGGTACCAACAATCACCTGAGTTTCAGACGATGCCGAGCGTATAAGGGAGGCTAGCATTTCGATTGCATAGGGATGCAACCCCAGTTCAGGCTCATCAACCAAAATTACTGACGGACGATAAATCGTTGGTTGTAGAAATAATGCTGCTAATGCAATGAATCGGAGAGTACCATCTGAGAGAGAAGACGCATCGAAATATTGTTCCGAGTTACGGTGCTTCCACTCCAATTTGATGTCGTCCGGTTGGAGTCTCAGGGGTTTCAACTGAAAATCATCAAAAAAAGGAGCCACACGTTGAATAGTCCGTTGGATCAGGCCGTACGACTCCTTGTGTTTCTCACGCAAATAATAAAGAAAAGCGGCAAGATTGGACCCATCGGGACGTAAAAAATCATTGTCGTGCAGTTTCGCTGTCTTCCTCATCGGTGAGGAAGAGCTAGTGTCATGTACATGGTAAAGCCGCCACTCCCCTAACCGGGAACGTACCCGGGCCGCAGAGCGGTCAAGATTTGAGCCACTGATGCCCGCTTCCCTTCCGCCTTTTTGGGGCACAAGAAAGTTTTGGCAGGGTTTTGGATATTGTGACTTTACCCAAAAACAGGCGTGCTCTGCGACAGGAAAAAGTTGGTCATCCTCAGTGGGACGAAGTGTCAAATCATACTGGTTAACCTCGTCTCTGAAAGAAATAAGAAGGTCTATTTTCTCAGTTGTTTTTGATCCGAAGTGAAGAATCTTCTCTGCACCACCGATTGCAGTAACGTACTCGCTCAGTCGCCCCTCACGAATGGCGTGGAGGAAAGAAAAGACACCTATAAAATTGGATTTCCCAGAGCCGTTTGGGCCAATCAGGATGTTCATTGGCCTCAAGATCAACTTCTCTATGGAAGCGATGCTCTTGAATCCTCGGATTGTGATGTAATCAAGAGAATTTATTGGCATGCTAAATGAAATATTGAACCAGTTGGCGATGCCGATGCCATGCGACCAACCAAGCCTAACAAATCAAGAAGGGACTAGTCCAAGAGTACACGGACGCTACGCGATTCCCCTTTGTCGATGGGATCGTGTCAGAAACAGGAGAGAAACGACTCGAGTATCGGACACTAATAGTATCCTGGCGATTTGCCAACTGTCTCTTTTTCCCCTCGATAAACCCTTCCCACCGCATTGCCCAGCTTTCTCATCGGCATCTGGCCATCATCTTTGGCGAAGATGAACTCTCCTACCTTGTGGCTGCGGTAGTACCAGCGTTTCAGAATGGCCAACTCTTCCATGAACTGCTGGGCCGATCGGGCTCCGGCGGGGGCCAGGCTCTCTAGTGCTGCACGCAATCGCGATTCCATGGATTGGGAGGCATCTTCCGGCTCGGTAACAAAATGCTCTGGTCCAATCAGTTCGCCTTTGGCGAAACGAAACAGGGCAACAGACCCCGGCTGTAGAGAAGGTTGAATTACAAGGGTATCCAGGCGGTCGAGACGTTTATAGATCTCGTCCGCGCCGGAGAGGATGCTTTGCACTTTCTCCAATTTGGCGTGTTGCTGGGCCGCGGCTTCAAAATCCAGCGCTGCGGAAAGCCTTTCCCGCTCCGCTGCCAGTTCCTGAATCAGAGATTGGCCGCAGGAATCAAGAAAAGCCTGCACCCGACCGACTTCGACTGCGTATTCCTCATCGGTGCAGCCTTTGAAGCAGGGCGCCAGGCACATCTTCATCTCCGAGTAGACGCAGCCGGGAAATTTTGGATCAGGATTCAGGTCAAAGGCGCAGCGGCGCATCTTGAACAAGTCGAGTGAATCATTCAGAAACTTTTCCGCTATCACTTTAGATCTAAATGGCCCGTAATACGTGGACCGCCCGCCCAGCCGTCCAATTCTGGTGGTCACATAAGCGCGCGGGTACTCATTTTCCAGGTTGAACCTGATCACCGGCGCCGGATGTAATCGCAAACGCTTCTGATAGCTTTTGGGAAACTCCCGCCGCAAAGTCTTATACAGCAGCAGCACGGATTCAAAATCTGATCCGGTCAAGGTGTATTTAATCCGCGCAACCCGTTCGCGCAGATTGAGGCGCTTGGATTGCGACTCCGGCGGCGCCAGCAACCGCAGCAAACGCTTTTTCAGGTTGGCGCTCTTGCTGACGTAGGGCTCGGCAGCCTCCTCTGCTCCTCGAAGCACAAAGACTGCCGGCGTAGAAGGGAACTGAGCAAAGAAATCCGGCGGATGGTCAGCAGAAAACGGAATGTTGTGGATTAGCAATTGTGCACAACCGCCTTCGACTGTGACAGATTATCTCTTTTGCTACATACAAGCTGCAATTTAAACCGGATTTTGGCGCCAAACAGTGCCTGTTAGCAACTCAGTCGAAACTTTCAAGAAAGAATCCAAGGCAACCGTGGAAATCCATGATTCATTTCCAGGTACTGCCAGAGCCTGTGAGCAGCGATTGCAAACCTATTTTCCACCATCTCCACAGTTGCACCGCTTCATGGCTTGTGAACTCCGTGTGAAAGACTGATGGAACCAAATAGTGGTGCAGAGTTTTTGACAGTCCCTACGAATCGGCAGTCCTCATTTCCCAGATGGTTTCCTCGCTTCAAACAACAGAAACAGTTGAGTCTGAGCAGGATTTCCAAGGTTTACACAGGCATCGACTACTACTGCTAAACACTATCTATATAAATAGATCTTAGTTAAGAGCAGTATTGCGCACGCGAACGAGTGACTTGCTCTTATCCTTTGGGAAAAATGTCAAACACATAATCGTGCGCGGCCATCGCCGCCGGACGCAGACTGCCTGCCTGGACCTGCTTTGCCACTTCTTCGCGCGAGAGATCAAAAATTGCTTCCAGCAGTTGTGTGCAATCCTCTTTGCCGGCCTGCCCCACATTAAACAGGACGCGCGCGCTGTGCTGGATGTAACGCGGCGAGAGCAGTTGTTTCTTCAACAATTCCATGATGAGAGACGCTTTTCCGCGATCAAAGCGTCCAGGGTCGCCGCGGCGGTCCTGCTCGGCAAAGAACTCGGCTGTCCATTCGTTATGATACGTCCACACCTTCTCAAACAGTTGCGGCGTAAAGCGGGTTCCCGCTTTGACCATATCGGCATTCTTCGCCGGCTCCACTCCGTCTTCCGTCAGGGCCGGTCGCTTCAAATAGCCGTCCTTCGTGATCGCAGCATGGTGGTGAAGAAGCGTCCACAGCCAAGAAACATCAATGCGGTAAGTAGCCAGATCGTTCATGAAGCGCAGCTTGAGTTCGTAGTCATCAATTGCGGCCGCAAAGTTTCCGTTCAGGATCTGGAAGCCGTAATTGCCTGCCATATAAAACGCATGTTGGATGTGTTCAATGGTGATCTCACCCTTGGGCACGCCGTAGATGAAGTCCCACAGGTCCGGCGTAAACAGCTTTTCCGGTGTGTCTACGGACTCCCTGGTGATGACCTGAGGAGTGATCTTGCCGTGGGCGTTCAACAGGCTACGAGACTCCAGTACACGCCGTTCGTTTTCACTCAGGCCGCTGGTTACTGTGGGGACGGGCTGATCCTTTACCATCTCCGTCTCCAACCGTGCATCCACCATGGCCTGGAGTTGTGAGATCGGCGTTCTGAGCGGCACATTGCCGGCCGCCACATAAGCGGGCTCCGGACTCGCTACCCAACTCTGCCGGTAAGCATCGTACAAACGTCCCTGGACGTGCTTCGTCAGAATGTCTTCCAGGGTAGGTTGCTGGCCCTGTTGCAACGGTCCGTCTGGCACAAACATCAGGCCCAACATGCGCTCGCGCAACTTATCAATCACCATGGCCCGGAGCGCCAGCGGGTTATAGCGAGAGCGGCCGTAGGGATCGCCCAGTTGATAGATCATCACCGCCGCCATGCCGCCGATGGGAGCCGCGTTTTCCAGTTCTCCATTCTTCATTCCCGCCATCAGCATGATCAGAGCGTTGTATCGCTGGTAAGCAATCATGTTCGGCGATGCCATGCCAACCGTCTGCGGATCAGGGTAGACGCCTTGCGAATCGTCTTTCCACATCTCCATCAGGCTGCCCAGATAGTCCCAGCGGCCCACATTCGTGCCCAGCAGCCTTCGCCGCAGCACCCAGGCGATTGCGGGAAGCGTGCGGCCGGCATTGCCTTCTTCATACAGCATCTTGATCTTGAAAGTCCCGGCAGCAACACCGATCATGCCTTCCAGCCGCGCCAGCAGTTTCTCCACAATTAGCGCTTCTTCCGGCGTTTGGATTTTAGGAATGTAAAAGTAGACGCCGGTTCCGGCGCCCTTGAGCGAGTCGTAATTATTGAAGATCCACAGGACGGTAATCACCACCAATGCAGGCGCAGGCTGGCCGTCTACGGTGATGTGGTCATAGTTGATGTGAATGCCGGGCGGACGGCCAAAGCGCGTGGGCCACCGGTCCGGAGGATTGTTGATCTTGTATTCGCGCTTTTTGCCCTTCTTCGTCACTTCATAGGGCCGGTTGTTCCAGCGGCCTGCAAAAATTTCTTTTGCGTTCTGCAAGGCCGCAAAAATACCTACCGGCTGATTCGCCGGCGTGCCATCAGGAAGAAAATGGGGCGGAGAGGCATCTTCGAAATCCGGCATGTTCATGGGCGCAGGGCTATTCAGGGCGTTAAATGCCATTTCCAGCGGATGCCATGGCCCCGTCAGCTCCAGGCCGGGGTTTCTGAGTGGATGAGCGTCCTTGGGGATTGGGACCTCGTCATTCAGCCGCCAGCGCCACTTCGTCTCCTGTCCCAGAAAGTTGTCGATCATTCCTTGCACGATCTGGCGCCAGGTCCAGAGTTCTCCCGTCACCGGGTCCTCGAATTTGTCATCTGCTTTGGGCCACCCGTACTTTTCCGGGACCGATGCAGGAAGATCGAGCATGGCTCGGCGCGCGCTCAGGGCAGCAGCGATCTGGGGGCGCAGCTCTCTCGTCAGTGTGGTAATGGCTTCTTCGACGTTGACGGCGCGGCCATTTACCTTCTTGTTTCCGAATAAATCAGGGAACTTCTGGAGGATATCGTTCCGAACCATGGGCTGAGGGCTCCTCAACTCGACTTACAAAAATCCTACCACTGTTGACGGGGATCGAACCGGACAGGCGGTTGATTTACGATCTGGCCGG
>DATDGL010000126.1:0-3137 GCA_036522115.1 Candidatus Angelobacter sp. | reverse complement strand
TCTGGCGAACAATTGGTTTGTACAAGGCAGATTTTTAAGATTTCGCGAAATTCAGCCATTACTCGATATCCTCCCCTTGCTGGTCCTGGTCTTCGCGAGACGGTCGCCAGTTTGCACGGGTAGGCAAGCGAAACTCTCGGCGAAGCAATGACAGCAGAATCGTAGCTGCGGCGCGTAAGCGTCCGGTTCTGACCATCTGGAAAAGTGCATGAAAAATCATCATCCTCAATGAGGACACTTCCATGTTGAGGAGGAATGATGGAGAGCACAAAGCATGCGGGGATGGAAAGCGAAGCGATCAACCAATCGAAATCCCCAAGACGACATCGGAGTACAGAGGAGAAACAGCGCATCGTGGAGGCGACGTTTGCTCCGGGAATCAGTGTTTCCCAGGTAGCGGAAGATTATGGAGTGCGCCCCGGTCAGGTGTATCAGTGGCGGAAGCAGTATGGTAAGAGCCGAGGGCCAGCCAAAAAGGCATTGGCTGTGAGCCTGCTGCCGGTTGAGATCGCAACGACTGCAAGCAACAAGAGCGTAGCCGCGGCGCGGTCGGCGGAGGTGTTGGAGATTGAACTAGCGAAGGGCCGGTTGCGGATCGTGGGAGCCGATGCGGAATTGGTGAGAGCGGCGTTGGAGATGCTGCGATGATCAGCTTGCCGACAGGAACGCATATCTGGATCGCAGCCGGTGTGACCGATTTGCGGCGCGGGTTTGACGGTTTGAGCAGCGCGATTCAGACGGTGTTAGAAAAGGATCCATTTTCTGGGCACGTGTTTGTGTTTCGTGGGAAGCGTGGTGATCTACTGAAGGTGCTGTGGTGGGACGGCGATGGGTTGTGTTTATTGGCCAAGCGACTAGAGCGAGGACGTTTTGTGTGGCCGCAAGCCAGCAGCGGAACCGTATGGTTGACGCGAGCGCAGTTATCGATGTTGCTGGAAGGGATAGATTGGCGCCACCCGGAGCGAACAGCGGCTCCGCAGATGGCAATGTAGGTTCACGAAAAAGATTTGCACAGATTTTTATGCAATGGATCTAGCCTGAGGGGTAGCTTCATGGCATACTGCCGCCATGGTGGTGGGCGCAGTCCTTCCCGATTTGGAAACGTTGAATGCGGACGCTCTGAAAGATTTGTTGCGAGCCACGCACCAACAACTGCTGGCACGGCAGAGCGAAATCGAGCATCTGCGTTTGCTGATCACGCAGCTCAAGCGCATGCAGTTTGGACGGAAGTCGGAGAAACTGCAGCACCAGATCGAACAATTGCAGCTGCGACTGGAAGGCCTGCAAAGCCAGCCTACGCGTCCACCCCACAGCCCAGAGGGCAAGACGGCAGAGGCAGAGTCTTGTGACGCGGCTGGTTTGCGCAAACGACCCGCGCGCCGTCCGCTGCCCGAGCATCTGCCTCGTGAAACCCAGATCTACCAGCCCGAGCATCAGCAATGTCCGGAATGTGGAGGTAAGTTGCGGCCCCTGGGGGAAGATGTGTCGGAAATCCTGGAGTATGTGCCAGCGCGTTTCAAGGTGATCCGCTATATCCGTCCCAAGTTGAGTTGCAGCGGTTGTGCCCGCATCGTACAAGCGTCGCCGCCTACGCGTCCCATTGAGCGTGGCCTGGCTGGAGCTGGCCTGCTGGCTCATGTGCTGGTGGCGAAGTACGCTGACCATCAACCGTTATACCGGCAGTCGGAGATGTATGCGCGGGAAGGAGTGGAACTGGAACGCTCGACCTTGGCCGACTGGGTGGGAGCGGCCAGCTGCTTGTTGGAGCCGTTGGTCGAAGCCCTACGCCGCTACGTAATGGCAGCGGGCAAGCTGCACGCGGATGAAACCCCAGTGCCGGTGCTGGCTCCCGGCCAGGGCAAGACCAAAACGGGACGCCTGTGGACCTATGTTCGCGATGATCGACCGGCAGGAGATGAGGGAGCGCCGGCCGTATGGTTCAGCTACTCGCCCGATCGTCGCGGAGAACATCCGCAAGGACACTTGCGTGATTTCCGTGGCATCTTGCAAGCGGACGCCTACGCCGGTTTCCAGCAACTTTATGCCAAGGGTCAGATTGAAGAAGCTGCCTGCTGGGCCCATGTGCGGCGCAAGTTTTACGACATCCACCTGACCCACACTTCACCGGTGGCGGCCGAAGCTCTGGAACGGATCGCTGCCTTGTACGGGATTGAGAAAGAGATTCGTGGGCGCCCGCCGGACGAACGACGAGAGGTTCGCCAAGCCCGAGCCCGGCCCTTGCTGAAATCTCTCCGGCAGTGGTTCGAGGAAAGCCTGACTCAGCTGTCCCGCAAATCCGATATGGCCATCGCCATTCGCTATGCCCTGACCCGTTGGCAGGCCTTAGTGCGCTACTGTGAGAATGGGCGGATTGAGATCGACAACAACGCCGCCGAACGTGCTTTGCGGGCTGTGGCTCTGGGACGCAAGAATTACTTGTTTGCTGGATCCGATAGAGGCGGTGAACGCGCTGCCGCTATCTACAGCTTGATTGGATCGGCTCGACTCTGCGCACTCGACCCTGAAGCTTACCTGCGCTTGGTGCTGGCTCGCATTGCCGATTCCCCTATCACTCAAATCGAGGAGCTACTCCCTTGGAACGTCGCCGCAAACCTGCTTCCCGTAGTGCAACCAACAGCCTAGACCAGAATGCTGGCGCAAAAGGTCCTACCATTGATCCGGGAGCTTTTCCTAACCTGGCTGAATTGATCGCGTATGGAGAAATCACAATCGGGGTACTCCGTCCCGTTGGTTGTGTGGCCGTAGCCAACGACGGCCACAATTCTTTGGCGATGCTGCAACGACGCCGTGGCGAGAGCTTCATTCAGCTACTCACCCGACTGGATTCCGCCGTGGACAAAGCCCTCACCGAAGAAATTTTCACCGACGAAATCAACGCGAAATCCTAAATACTCACGCCAACCTACTTTGGCGGTCAGATTCCCCGAACTCCGTCAATGCGGTCAGATTCGGACGCTTACTCCGAAAGCTGGCCTGTCAGGGTTGAGGTAATGCTCTCTGGCTATCCGCACTTTACCCCATTCAAAAGCCTGTTTTTCTTCGACATCTGACAAGGTTTCCAGCAGTCTGCAATTGAGCAGAGATTGCATCTCTTTGGCGTACCCGCGAAATACGCT
>DATDGL010000125.1:0-14197 GCA_036522115.1 Candidatus Angelobacter sp. | reverse complement strand
GTTGGCACAACGGTGCCCGGCCAGCGTGCGGCAGCATCGTGAATGGCCTGCAAGCTCTTGATTTCGTCTTTCGCAGTCAGCCCATAGCCGGATTTGGCTTCGACTGTCGTAGTGCCCTGCTCAAGCATGGCCTGCAAGCCGGCGAGCACGCGATCTGCAAGCTGTTGCCGGGACGCGTTCCGCACCGCAGCCACGCTCGACCGGATGCCGCCACCTGCCGCGGCAATCTCTTCGTAGGTCGCTCCGGCGGTGCGTTTCTCGAAGTCAATCAGCCGAGGCTCGATAAACGCCGGATGCGTATGGGAATCAATCAACCCAGGAAGGACGACTCGTCCCGCGCAGTCGATCTCTTGCAGTTTGCGTTTGTTCTTGCGCAGCCAGAGATCACGCAGGACCTCGCGCTGCTTTCCTACGGCGGCAATCTGCCCGCCGGCACAGAGCACGGCGGCATCCTGGATCAAGCCAATGTCATTAAGCGCATCCCCACGCCGAGGCCCAGCCCCACCGCGCAGAGTGACAAGCTGGCCGATGTTGGCAAGAAGGAGATAGGGAGAATTTTTGATTTGTGATGTGAGAAAGCTCTTGGCCATTAGCAGTTGGCTCTTGGCTTTTGGCTGTTTGGCTTCTGCATATCTGTGAAAAATCAGTGGCATCAGCGTTAATCAGCGGTAAGGTGTTGCTCTTGCCGTTCCGATCACCAGGTCACCCGATCTACCCCGGGATCTTAATCCCCTTCTCCCGTGCAAACCTCTGGGCTTCCTGATATCCCGCGTCCACATGCCTCGCCACTCCTATGCCGGGATCGTTGGTCAGTACGCGCTCGATCCGTTCTGCCATGGCTTGGGTTCCGTCGGCTACTGTGACTTGCCCTGCATGCAGCGAGTAGCCAATGCCTACGCCTCCACCATTGTGGACGGAAACCCAGCTCGCGCCGCTGGCGGTATTCAGCAGCGCATTCAGGATAGGCCAGTCGGCCACGGCATCGCTGCCATCCTTCATGCTTTCGGTCTCGCGATAGGGAGAGGCCACTGAGCCGCAGTCCAGGTGGTCGCGTCCCATCACGATCGGCGCCTTGATCTTGCCTTTCTTCACCAGATCGTTGATGGCCAGCCCAAACTGCGCGCGTTCGCCATAGCCCAGCCAGCAGATGCGCGCCGGCAGCCCCTGAAACTTGATCCGCTTGCGCGCCAGCTTGATCCAGCGGTCGAGAATGCGGTTCTGGGGGAAGAGTTCCAGCACCAGGTCGTCAGTGACGGCAATGTCTGCGGGATCGCCAGAGAGGGCGACCCAGCGGAAGGGCCCGCGTCCCTCACAGAACAGCGGACGAATATAGGCCGGCACAAAGCCGGGAAAATCGTAGGCATTCTTTACTCCGCGCTGGAAGGCAAAGGTGCGGATGTTGTTGCCGTAGTCAAAAGTCACGCTGCCCATCTTCTGCAAGGCCAGCATGCCTTCAACGTGGCGAGCAATCGAATCCAGAGAACGTTCAAGGTAGCCCTGCGGATCGCGGTTGCGCAGCTCCAGGGCTTCTTCCAAGGACGTCCCACGCGGCACATAGCCATTCAGCGGATCATGCGCCGAGGTCTGGTCGGTAAGAATGTCCGGCAGGACGCCCCGCTCGGCCAGCTCCGGAACCACGTCCGCGCAGTTGCCGATCAGCCCGACAGAAATTGCTTCCTTCTTGCGAATGGCATTCTTCAGGATGCGCAACGCCTCATCCAGGCTGTTGACCATAAAGTCGCAATAGCCGGTCTTCAGCCGCTTCTTGATGCGCTCCGCGTCTACATCA
Source organism: Candidatus Angelobacter sp. (assembly GCA_036522115.1). GTDB lineage: Bacteria > Acidobacteriota > Terriglobia > Terriglobales > Acidobacteriaceae > Angelobacter. The sequence goes on along the minus strand of DATDGL010000125.1, from coordinate 12,408 downwards.
ATGCCCAGGAAACAAGCTCCGGTCATGGTGGCAGCCAGAGGCTGGGCCCCACCCATGCCGCCCATACCGCCGCTCACAATCAGCTTGCCGGATAAACCTGTCCCGGCGTGCCGTGGATCGCCGCCGAAATGTTTTTCTGCGGCCGCCGAGAAGGTCTCAAATGTCCCCTGAATAATTCCCTGGGAGCCGATGTAGATCCACGAGCCTGCGGTCATCTGGCCGTACATCATCAGCCCGGCCCGCTCCAGCTCATTGAATTTTTCCCAGTTCGACCAGTGGCCCACGAGGTTGGAGTTGGCTATCAGAACGCGCGGCGCGTATTCATGCGTCCGAAAAATTCCTACGGGCTTGCCTGACTGCACCAGCAGAGTCTCATCGGACTCGAGTGATTTCAAGGATGTGATTATCGCATCCAGCGCCGCCTGATTGCGCGCCGCCTTCCCGGTCCCGCCATAAACGACAAGATCACGCGGCCGCTCCCCAACCTCCTCGTCGAGGTTGTTCATGAGCATGCGCATGGCCGCTTCTTGCGCCCACCCCTTGCAGCTCAGCTCGTTGCCTCGCGGAGCTTTCAGCGGCGGAACAAAAGTAGTCTGGATTTCAGTTTCGACCGGCATAGAGAAATGGTAACAAAATTATGCATTTGGCCGTTCGCGAGAGCGTGTGGCTCTGTTATCGGGTATGTCTATTTCGGAATAGGTGCCTGGCTTTGCTTGATTCACCGCCTCAACAACGCTTGATATGCAGGCACGAATCAGGCGCCAGCGCGCTTTTCCCAGGACCACAATAGCGAGTTTGCGGCCCGCAAGATTCTGCTGGTAGCGAAGGTTCTTGTCGGTAGTCAGCAATACCTCAAAATCTGCCTGTTCGGCAGCGAACAGCAACTCTCCGTTGGTCAACCTGTCCCAACCCTCCGCTCTCGCTTCTCTCACTGTGTGGCCTTCCAGAAATCGGGCGATCCCTCTCGGCGTGCCATGGTCGAAAAGGATGAGCATTAGCGTTGGGCCGGAGAGGCAAGGCTGCGGGCAGCAAACTCCAGCACAGCATTGATCTGCTCCCGGCTCACGTCAAACTGCTCCATGACCTCGTCAACGGTCATCCCATCCTGAAGGTTCTCGAAGATCGTTGCAACCGGCAGGCGCGTGCCGCGAAAGACCCAGGCCCCGCTCACTTTGCCGGGAATGCTCTCTACGGCGGAGCATTGTGACCAGTCAAGCGCCATATCGTCCTCCTTGCTACATGGTAACCCAAACAGAAGGCGGTCAAAGCCATCAGCATTGTTCGTCGAGGTTGTGAGCATGCACGTACCCCCTTTCTGCGCCCCAGCCCTTGCTTGGGTACTAAATTAAACGCCGTAGGCGTGCTCCAATGTAGCCTAGGGAGAATCCCTGGGAACACGAAGTCATTTAAGAGAACAGAGCACCGGAGGTGCGGCACACGGCGATGGATGAGGTAAGATTAGCCGCTCAGGGAAGCAAGAATTGTCACACACCTACACGCGCAACTACATCCACCTCGTTTTCAGCACCAAACTGCGCGAGAGGACCATTTCTAAAGAAGTTCAACCAAAGCTCTGGGCGTACATGGCCGGGGTCTGCCATCACCACCATATGGTTGCAACGGCGATCGGAGGCTTGGATGATCATACCCATCTTCTATTCCATCTGCCGCCGACACTTCTGCTCTCGAAAGCCGTTTATCTGATCAAGTCCAACTCTTCGCGGTGGATGAAAGATTACGTTCAGGATTTTGACTGGCAGGAAGGGTATGGCGCATTCAGCGTAAGCGCTTCAAATCTCGGCCCTGTTGAGAAATACATTCGAAACCAGGGTAGCTACCACAAGAAAATTACCTTCGAGCAGGAGTTCCTGGCCCTCCTCAAAAAGCACGACATAGAATTCGATCCCAGGTACGTACTTGGCTAGTGCCGCCCCTCCGGGGCTCAAATTGTTTTTTTGTTTGTTTCGTTTTCCCAGCGTTCCACGCTGGGCTACATTGGGGCACGCCACCTCCACCCCACCACGCGCAAAGCAAAAACCGCGTGTGTTGGGGACCCCGGCTCCAGCGTTTTTTGCGACCGTGGATTCGCGGCTGAACTCTCGCCTCTTTCCTGTTACTCTGTTGCCCCACGGAGGTTTCCCATGCGCCGATACTGGCCCCTGACTCTTCTTCTGCTGCTGGCCGCCTTTTATACGCCCATAAAAGCGGACCTGAATCCCGCCGCCCTAATCTACAAACTTCCTGACCAGATCCAATGGAAGGAAGCACTGCCGGGAGCGAAGATGGCAGTCCTGCAGGGCGACCCAAATAAGCCGGGACTCTATATTGTCCTGATCAAATGGAGTCCGCATTCGATGAGCCGCCCTCATTTCCATCCTAATGATCGCTTCATCACCGTCATTTCCGGGACGTGGTGGGTGGGAACCGGCAGCAAATATGACCCGGAGAGCACTGTGCCCATGCCCGCCGGCAGCTTCGTCACTCATTTTGGCAAACAGGTCCATTACGATGGCGCCAAGGACCAGGAGGCCATGATCGAGATCGTGGGCGAAGGCCCGGCCACAGCCACACCGGCGGAAACAAAGTAGAGCGGGCGCCAATCAAAAATCTTCCTCATGGTAAGGTCTTGCAGTTGGTCTTGCCTTTGACCTTCAATTTTGGCAATTCCGGCGATTTTGGCAATCTCAAGAGGCATCTTCCTAATGAAGCTTACGCGCACCTTTTTGTTCACCTTGCTCTTTGTACTTTCCGCCGGCTCGTGGTCCCAGCAGCCGTCAGGCGGCCAGCTCTCGAAGTTCGCGCCCGCCATTCCGCCTTTGACGGTTACCAAGAGTCAGCCTGTGGCCCTGCTGCTCGCGTTCGATACCGATCAAAGCCTGAACCGTGAGGGCTATGCCAAGTTTTACGACCATGACGTGAAAGAATTTGGCGAGGTTTCCTGCCAGTATCGCACCCTGATGTGGACGCGTTCCGGTGACTCCGTCAGCATATCTGCCGACCTCCCGCTGGTTGCCTGCCCCACAAAGACCGGCTTTACCTACGCCGGAGTAGCTGGACATTTCCAGCCACCGGCTCCTGCGAGCAAAAAGGCCGCTGCCGACGGTGACGATGAGAACCTCCCGCATTTCTTTGACTGCCTGGGAGTCTGGCGGACCAACGATCCGGCGCGGATCAGCGCCGAGATCAGCCACCTGCAGCAACGTCTGGCCGCGCCGGCCTGCGGCGAGAAGATCGACGATCCTGACACTGGCAATCTCACGCAGCACGAGCGCATCAGCTTTATCACGCCCAACCTGCTTTCGCTGCGCGGCTATACCTCTGAGATCACCGGCGGCGCAGCTTTATTCACGGCAACAGATGAACAGCGTGAGTACGGGCTCGACGATGGAAAAACCATCAAACTGACGGATCTGGTTCCGGCTGCCACCGTGAACAGCGTGTTCCGGCGCGAGTTCACCAAACAGGGATGGGTTCCCAAATGGAGCGGTGGTGTTGACATAGAAAAATACAACTTCGCCAAAGATGCCGCCTTCACCCTGAAGAACTACGGCGGCGCCACTCACCTGATGGGACTGCACATTGCCGCCGGAAACGCTGAACGCGAGTTCCTGGCCGAAGCCGATTTCGGTGTCGCTCCGCGCTCGGTCGCTCTCTATGCCGACTCTGGCCTCGATTTCAAAAAGTTCAAGCAGATTGACCCCAAAACCATCACCATGTTCACCTCCCCTGACCGCGCGACCATCTTCGTGCTCACGAACAACAGCATGATCGTAATTGACAGCCAGAGCAAAAAAGAGCTGTTCAACCTGCCCCACAAGCTCAAGTTCAACAAGGTTGTGATGGCGGAGTGGGCGCTGGGAGCAAACACCGCAAGATGGGAATCAGAACTGAAATCAGCCGCCGCCCAGGCGCCTGCTTCCCTCTGCCCAAGCCCCTCGACCCAGAGGAAATGAGGGAACAGCGGAGTTCGAGGGAGGAAGATCAACAACAAAAGAATCGACACAGACGAGTACACCGGAGATCCAGCCGCGCCCACGTAGCTTTCCACTAAAGTGCCGGATCGTCTGCTTGCAATAAGTGGGCACTTAACGGATCGAGGTGTTTGGGTTTCTTCCGATAACCCGACGACCCGATTGCATACAGGTTCAAAATGTCGGCCGCAATCAACTACTTCTATGAGCTGCGCCGCTTGCTCGTTAAAACATCACCATCTTCGCCGTGCCCGAGAGCTCCGTAGTGGTATAGGTCTCAGTCTGGCCCATGTTCATCGCCGGTATCACCGAGAACTTGTGATCGGTTGTGATGCCGATGGTATGAATCGGGCCTGGGGAAAATTCCTGGAGTCTCATTGTCGGCACCAACAGCGTAAACGTGGTTGATCCTGAGTCTACGGTCATGCGGATCCTCACCGTCACCAGGGTGCCAATGTCCGTCTTCACCTGCTGAATCTCATTCCCTTTGAAGGACAATTTCTGGTGTTCGTCCTGATAAGAGAAGTAGGGTTGTCCAGTTTTGCTGGTAGTGGTATAGGTGATATGCATCTGGCCGCCGGTCAGGTCATACACGTCCGGGGTCACCGGCTGCTTGGTGTTCGCCTGTGGGTTAGCCAGGCTGGTTGCTAAAAACCCAAGGACGCATAGCAGGCAGATTCGGCTTTTCATGGCATCAGACTAGCCAATCCTGCGGCAATGTCAAGCCGCCTTTTATGCGGACGTGGCATTCCGTCGTGTTCTCCACTTCCTCCCTTCCTCAGCGTTGAAGATCTTTGGCTTTGATCTACGTCGTGACTGGTTAGAACCAGTGAAAGTGCTGTCCCTCTGACAGCATTGTGACAGCACTTTATTGACTCTCCATCCCAGGGATGCAATCCTGAGACTGTAATGAAATCGCCCCAGGGCGAGCGGGATTTGTGGTTTTTAAATTCGCGATCATTTGCGTTCACCTGTCCGCCGAGGCGGATTGGCGGCCAATGGTTTTCCCTCACTCCTGGTGGTCGAGCGGCTTGCCATCAGGTCCGACCTGGATTTCGGAGCGTTTACCGCCGGTAAGCACCTGGGCTTCATAGGCGACCAGCGTACCGTGCTTGGTAAGTGATTCGACCTTGCGGATTGTCCCTTTGCCTGCCTTCTGCCGCAAACCTTCGCTGACTGCCGGCGGCAGCGAGTTCAAAGCCACCTCTTCTTCCACTTCCAAGACTGTCCCCTGGGGATCCATGCTGACGTCCTTGGAATGTCCATTCACCATCAACTCAACTTCGTACTCCACTTTCCCGTTTTCAATCTCCTTGTTGTAGCCCTTGACCGTAGCGCCCTTGCTTTGCTCGTCCGCCGTCTTCTGAACCGCAGCAGGCAAGTCTGACTTTTGGACATGTTTCTCCTGGGCCGACAGGCCTGCAGCAAAGAGCAAAGAGAGGGTGAGCGCCAGAAATAGAACTCCAATTTTTTCCTGTTTCATTCTTCCTCCTCTCCGTCCAGATTTTAACGGAAGTGTTTAGAAACTGTCGCGCGGAAGTTGTATTGAGGGGTTGGGGGAAAAATATGTGCCGAGTCATCTCAAGGAACCAACTATATCGGATAGGTTGGAAGATCAAAAAGTTCTAATACGAATTGGCGGTTTCAACGGACCATGTTGCCGGCCTGCAGGAAGGAATGGTCGATTTCACAATAAATCTTGATAAATCTATAACTCTCGATTCCGCCGTTTGCTCTACTGTATATTTGACGTTTGAGGGAGGACAACTCTCATGAGTCAACATCGGCTTTCCGCCCTGACCTTCTTTGGTTTTCTGCTCGTCCTGAGTCCTAACCTGGCAATGGCGAACCGCGTGAATAACCAATGCAGCCTGTTGCGGGCTGATCACGCTCGCCAGCTCCTGGAGCTTAAACGACAGCAGGCAGATGAGCTGCAACAATGTGAAGCTGCCAGCGGCCGCAATTCCTGCATGGACATGAAAGAACGGCAAAAGGAAGAGATGCGGCAGTTGCTGGAACGTCAGAGGATGGCTTTGGCAGGTTGCAATCATTCGTTTCTGGCATTCGAAAGCGAGAACCAGCACTACTATCACAATCACTATTACCAGGATACATACTATTCCCCGGGCTATCCCAAACGGCATCATCATGATCACGATGGTGATGGCGGCCATCACCATCACAACCCAGGGGCCCCCGCCGGAGGCGGCCATGTAGCTACGGTAGGTCCATCTCACCCGAACCACGATTCCGGGTCGCACTCGGCTACGGTCTCAACCATCGCTGTCCACAATCAGTGGGTGCACAGCCAGAACTCCGGCTCAGGGTGGGGTGGCGGAGGTTCATCATCGTCGGCATCATCCAGCTACAGCGGGGGACATAGCGGAGGAAACAGCGGCGGTGGTTCCAGTGGATCTAGTGGATACAGTGGTGGTGGCCACAGCGGTGGAGGATATAGTGGCGGAGGGGGAGGCGGCGGATACAGTGGAGGAAGCCCTTCGGCTTCTTCAGGCGGAGGAGGATCCAGTGGCGGCGGTGGTGCAGGAGGCAGTCACGGAGTTTCCAAGTAACCTGCTTGCTTGACGGCTACGTTCATAGCGCCGTTTGGAATTGGACCTAATTAACAGCGATGAAGGAGCACTTCTGGTAGCTTCATCCGCATTCAGTAAGTTTCATAAAAAGAAGTAGGAGATTCAGCCAAACTGAATTTTCCGCATCAGCAACCGTTCTTTTATACTTCTGTCGTGGATGAATCCATCCTGAACAAGAAGCCGCCTGATGCCGACCGGCGTTTGGCATACGGTGCCGATCCGAATCAATTTGTAGACATCCGCATGCCTGCCGGAAAAGGGCCGCATTCTGTGGTCTTTTTTATTCATGGCGGCTACTGGCGGGCCAAATACGATCTCTCCTATGCAGGACATCTCTGTGCAGCGCTGGCCAAAGCCGGCATAGCCACGTGGAATGTGGAGTACCGGCGAGTGGGTAATCCAGGCGGTGGATGGCCGGGGACCTTTGAAGACGTGCGCGCCGCCTACCACTCATTGCAAACCCATGCGGCGAACCTGGATCTGAAGCGAGTGTGCGTGGCCGGCCATTCCGCAGGAGGACAGCTTGCGCTATGCCTGGCTGCCTTCGAGAAGAGTGTCATCCGGGCGTTTTCGCTGGCCGGAGTGCTCGATCTGCGCCGGGGCTGGGAGCTGCATTTGAGCAACGACGCTGTTTCAGAGTTTCTGGGCGGCTCGCCCAGCGAGGTGCCGGACCATTACCACGAAGCTTCTCCTGCAGACTGCGCCATTCCCCAGGCAGTGCAAAAGCTGATCCACGGAACTGCGGATGACGACGTTCCCTATGAGATCAGCAAACGCTACGCCGAGACAAAGAAGAAATCCGGTGAGAATGTAGAGCTGGTCACGCTTCCCGGCGCAGATCACTATCAGATTGTGGACCCTGGCTCAGCGGTGTGGGCCAAAGTGGAAGCGATCTTTCATTCGCTTCTTCAAGCTTCCTGAGTTTCAACCGCAATGGAAGCGAAGTACGCAAACGACCGCTATTTGCCATTTCCTTGCTTGAAGCTGCCCGACACGACTTTGAGGGAATCGTCCAGATGGGCGGCGACAAACTGCCAGCTATGGCGGCCGGGATAGATGTGTTCGGTATGCGGAATGTGACGCGCGGTAAGCAGCTTATCCAGGGCTCTTGTGCCGGCGTCGAAACCAAAATCATCCTGGTCTCCGCAGTCAAAGTAGATTTTCAGGCCCAGCAGGCTTGCAGTCCTGGCAAATACAAAAGGCGTATTGGCTTTCCAGTAAGCTTCATCCATGGGACGCCCAAACGCGGTGCCAAGATAAGGCGTCAACCCAGCCTGGCCGGAGCCTTGGGGTAGCTCCTGCAGCAGCGCCGGCATATGGGCCACTACTGCCACAAACATCTGCGGATACTTGAAGGCAAAACGCAGCGCGCCATAGCCTCCCATGGAAACGCCGCCGATGGCGCGACTGGCACGGGTGCCGAGCAAGCGGAAATGCTTTTCAATCTGGGGTATGAAGTCGTGGATAAAAAAATCGTCGTAGCGAACCCTGCCATCTTTGGAGTTGATATAGAAACTGCTGTCGGCCTGCGGAGTGATGACCACGAATTCATTAATCTGCTTCTGCTCCTGGGCGTCTTCGATGAGGTTCCATCCGCCGCCGACAACCAGAAAGCTCTGGTCTCCGCCTAGTCCATGCAGGAAATACAGCACGGGAAATTTCTTCGCCGGCTGCGAGTCATAACTCGGCGGCAGGAGGGCGCAGTACGCGACAGAGTCGGGCATGTATTTGCTTTTGATCGAACCACACTCCACGCGTCCCGCGGCGAAAGCGGGGATTCCTACCAGGAATAAGAAGAGCGGAACGATAAATTTTCGCATCAGAGAGAAGACGCAGCCGGGGGCGGCTGCGCTCCACATTTGTTTTCTTCTACGTCCACTAATTGGTAATTGCCGACTGCTGATTGCTGTTCTCTTCATTCGTGTCGCAATGCCTGTACCGGATCGAGTTTCGCGGCGTGCGCTGCCGGGTAGAGACCAGCAATCAGGCTGACAATAATCGAAATAACAACGGCCAAAGCTACCAGCCACCAGGGTACATACCAGAAACTTTCCGGCCGGAGCTGCTGTCCCTGCAGGTAAACATTGGCGCCAAAGTTAATGATCTTGCCGATGGTCCAACCCATTGCCACTCCCAGGCTTCCGCCCAGCAGGCCCATTACGCCAGCCTCATAAAAAAAGATGCTCTTCACGTCGCCGTTGCTGGCGCCTATGGCCTTCATGATCCCGATCTCGCGTCGGCGCTCCAGCACTGCCATGATGAGCGTGTTGATGATGCCTAAGCAGGCTACTGCCAGGGCGAGACTGCCGAAAATTCCCAGAAAGATATCGAGGACTTTGAAGAACCGGGCAATGTTCGAAGACGCATCGAGGATGGAGAAGGTATTAAATCCTTCCTTCTTGATGGCATCTTCGACGGCCAGCACCTGACTACTCCTGGCTACGCGCACGATCAATCCGATATACGTCTTGCCGTGGCCAGGCCGCATGACCTGGCGCAGATCCGCAGGCTGGATCATATTGAGCGACTCGGCAAATTCCATGGGAAGGAATACCCGACCTCTGTTGCCGCGCATGGCACCGTAAGGCTCCGTGGCCACGATTCCGACGATCTGGAGTTTCTGCTCTTTGCGTACGACACTGAAATTGGTCTGGTCTTGCGACTGCGGGACCGGAGCAACTCCACTTGCCTCCCGCTCTGCGTAGCGCAGAGTGATCTCGCGTCCGAGGAGTTGCTGGGCCTGGTCCGGAGTCAGCTTCTGGTCGCGCTGCTGCGATTCAGGGAGACCGAGTAGGTCGCGGCCAAAATCGTATGTGATGATGACCTCGGGAACATTACTGCCGGAGAAGAACTTGCCCTGGAAATCGTCAAAGGCCTCACTCTTGCGTGAAGAGGCGGGCACGGCCGCAGTCATGGCAAAGTGCGTCTCTTCCGGCTTGCCGGGCGCAGCAAAACGATATTCGCCTAGGACACGGATGTCCGGATTCACCTCAATGACGTTAGGAATCTGGGTAAGGCTCTGGCGCACAGCGTCGTCCAACGACTTGGCATTGCTGGTATCTACCTGAGGACGGCGCTCACCACGAAAGTCCTGGCGCGAAGTGACGACAATAGAATCAAATAAGCCGGAGCTACCAAGCTCCTTGGTGGCCAGTCTTTGCAAGCCGACGCCCAGGGAAACCATCGCCACCAGCGAAGCTACGCCTACGCCGATTCCCAGTGTAGTCAACGAGTTGCGAAGTTTGGCTTCGCGCAGATTTCGTCCGGCAAGCTCGACCAGATCGTAAGTCTTCACCGGGCACCTCCCGCCACGTTAACAGTCTCATTGATCAGCTTGCCATCGCCGAGAAAGATCAGGCGGTCAGCATATCGGTCAGCCAGAGCGCGCTCGTGGGTGACCATGATGACGGTCATGCCCAGCGTCTGGTTGAGCTTGCGAATCAAGTCCAGGATTTCCGTGCCAGTCTTGCTGTCCAGGTTGCCGGTAGGCTCGTCGGCCAGCAGGAGCTTAGGGCGATTCACGAGTGCCCGCGCCAGCGCCGCCCGCTGTTGCTCTCCGCCAGACATCTCGCTGGGACGGTGCTCCAGCCGCCCACTCAGCCCAACCTGGCTGAGCGCCTCCTGGACACGAGCATCCCGCTCCCGGCGCTCAACTTCGGCAAACCGCATGGGCAGTTCAACGTTTTCCATGAGCGTCATGGTGGGGACCAGATTGAATGACTGAAAAACCATGCCCACGGTATGCCGCCGATACTGCGCCAGTTGGTTCGGCTGGAGAGTGGCCAGGTTTTGGCCCTCGACGGTAATAGAGCCGGAAGTAGGGTGATCCAGGCCGGCAAGCAGGTTCATCAGCGTAGACTTGCCCGACCCGGAAGCCCCGAGCAGGGCCGCAAATTCGCCTTTTTTGACGGAAAGTGAAACCCCATCGACAGCCCGAATGACGGAGTGGCCGAGTGTGTAATGACGGACCAGGGATTCGGTGCGGACGGCTTCTGTCGTGGAGGAAACCAATAATTGCTCCCAAAACATTAAAGACGGCTGCGAATGACTAATCTTAATTCTAATCTAGCCAAAGATATTTTCACCGCAAAGAGCGCGAAGGACGCAACACCCACCACGGAGACGCTGAGCCACGGAGGCCCACGGAGGAGAATTGGGAAGGAAAACAAAAATCAAAAAGCAAAATCGAAACCTCACCACAGAGGCCGCGGAGAAAAATCGAGGACACTGAGGATACTGAGCAGGTTTGTCGAGGTGTTTCTGGTGACCAACTCAGACGTGATCTAAACGGAGGCCATCCTGCGATCGCCATTCGAGTTCCAGGTATGGACCACTGACGGATTAGAAATTGCGCCAGAATCCGTAACCGGGTTACAAACCGCGTCTTTAGCGGCGATTTCTAAGTGGCTGCGATCCGTAACATTAGACCAGGGTGCGGGGAATAGGGGACAGGGAATAGAGTCAGACAAAACCGGGGACGATGGGCCACCTGAAGAAATTGAGTCGGAACGAAGGGATGGCAGAGGGCACAGGTGAGAGATAACAGAGTCAGATGAAACCTGGAAAATCGGGTCACCACCACCCCAGCACGCCAACACCGGGCGCACTGGGGACCCCGGGTCACCACCACCCCAGCACGCCAACACCGAGCGCACTGGGGACCCCGGGTCACCACCACCCCAGCACGTCAACACCGGGCGCACTGGGGACCCCGGGTCATCGGGTTCCTTCGGCTGCGCAAGCTCACCTCGAGGACAGGCTTGGGTCATCGGTTCAACGGAGGAAACAAAACCAGATCTGCTGTCGCCATCAGGAGCGGTGAATCCGAGGTGGATTTGCCAAGGCTCGATGAAATCCTGGAGCTGATAACCGCGGCTGGGATTGGCTGATCCGATGCGCTGTACGCGGGGATGAATGTCGAAAGCCAGGAGCAAACGGGCAAAAGTTCGGGCGGTAATGGGACCCTCGACATCCCAAGGGCGGGTTGGAAGGGGGTGCATCCAGTCCAGCAAGGCGGCGGTAGAGAGGCGCTCGGGATAGCCGCTGTGGGCGAAGCAATCGCGGATGTCGGCGAGAAGCTGGCGGCTCTGCCGAAGCTCGAAGGCAGTTTCCGATTCAAAGATGCTGTCCAGGGCTTCGCGGATGCGGGTGGGCCAGAGGCCGCCGATGAAGTCGGCGAGTTGGAGCAGAGGCTCGCTCATATCGCGGCGGCGCGAGGAGAGGTTGGGAGGAAAATCCTCCTCGGAGTAGACCGGCTTCTCTTCCAGATACGGCAGATTGTCTTCTGCCCAGTCGCGTAGCTGCTCTTGCAAGGGCTTGGCTTCTCTGACGGCCCGGCGCAGATCAAATCGCTGAACTCTTGCTTTCACAGTCGAGGGTGCTTCCAGCGGTTCAAGAATGATAGAGATGGAGCGGTCGGCGAGAGCTTCAGGGATCTGACCCATTCCAGCAAAGGCTTTGGGGCAGAAGGCATTGCGCTCATGGGTGGCGTCGGTGTAGCCGAGGCCGCAATGATAGCCGCTGGCGAGGATGGCGCGCAGGGCGGGACCCTTGCTGCGCGAACGGGTGCCGAAGGTGGCCTGGCATTCGTCGAGGAGGACGGTGGAGATGAGACCATCGATGCGGCGGGTGAGCGCATTGGCGGTGAAGCCGGCAGTCAGTGCAGGAAAATCGCAGAGCAGACTAAGTAGTTTGAGGCAGAGGGTCTTGCCGGACTGCTTCTGTGCGGATTGGATGGCAAGATAGGGTGTGACCTGGGCGGCGGTGGAGCAGTGCGTGTGTAGCACCCAGAGAGCCAGGACAGTACGCTGGTGCTCGGAGCATTGCAGGTAGCGTCCGATGAATTG
>DATDGL010000124.1:0-28020 GCA_036522115.1 Candidatus Angelobacter sp. | reverse complement strand
ACCCATGCTGTTTACTTAAGCGGTTTCGGGACCTTTTGAGTTAAACGATGGAACCGCAAGGTCCCTCCGCTTTACCCCCGCTGGCGCGTGGGTAAAGCCTCGGGATGACGAACCATGTTGGGGGGCCCTTCGCAAATAGTGACTCTGACTTTTAATTACACCCTGCCGAGAGCGCAATCCATAAGGCCACTGATTGCCACTCGAATAAGGAAACACCAAGCGCGGGTTCACTTTCTCCAGGTTAAATCTTGCAGGAAGGATTCTGATTGGCGCCAGTCCGGGTTGACCTTGACGTGCAGTTCAAGGAAAAGCTTTTTGCCCAGAAGGCGTTCGAGTTCCAGCCGGGCGGCGGTGCCTATTTCCTTCAGGCGCTCGCCGCGTTTGCCGATCAGGATGCCCTTTTGTCCTTCGCGCTCGCAATAAATCGTTGCTGCGATGCGCACCAGTTTTTCCAGTTCCTCATAGGCGTCGAGCATCACGGCAATGGCGTATGGAACTTCCTTGCCGGTTTTCTCCAGGATTTTTTCGCGGATGATCTCCGCAGCCAGGAAGCGTTCCGGCTGGTCCGTAAGCTGGTCCCCGGGAAAATAACGCGGGCCTTCCGGCAGGGCGCGGACGGTCTTCTCCAGCAGCACGTCCAGGCCTTCTCCGGTCCTGGCGGAGATGGGAATGATTTCCTGAAATTGGTGCAACCGGCTCCAACGCTCGATCAGGGGAAGCAGATTTTGCCTGGGGACTTTGTCGATCTTGTTCAGCAGGAGAAATACAGGGGACAGGGAAGAGGAAGAAGTGCTGTCCGATTTAGCTTGTTCCCCATCAGCTACATACTGCTTTACCAGTTCCAACGCCTGCTGGTTCGCGGGGCCGGATTTTTCGGAGGCGTCCACGATCAGGAGAATCACATCGCGGCCCTCCAGGGCTTCATGGATTTCCTGGAGCATCTTCCGATTCAGACGGCTGTCAGGCCGGTGAACGCCCGGCGTGTCAATGAAGATAATCTGCGCGGCAGAACGTTTCCTGGCAGCCTTCAAATTGAGGATGCCCTGAATGCGGGTGCGAGTGGTCTGGGGCTTGGAGGTGACGATGGCGAGTTTTTCGCCCACCAAAGCATTCAACAAGGTGCTTTTGCCGGCGTTCGGCGCGCCAATAATGGAGACGAAACCTGAAACCACGAAAACCTTTTTACCGCAAAGGACGCAAAAGAGGCAAAGGAAAGGAGAGAAAGGTAGTGGGCACCTTTGACCGCAAACAAAGATATTTTGTGGGCAAAGAGTCAAACCGCACGCACTTTCAGGGAGTGAGATGAATGCGTCGAATGCTGCTTGATTCCTGGATGCGGTTGTGGGATTCTTCCCCTGCGCTACGCTTCGGCTCAGAATGACAAGGAGAAGCTGCATGGTCACCATAAAGCCAAAGTAGCCCACTACCGAGATAAAACAACAGAACAGAAGGGCAAACCAGAGCTGTCACGCCGGCATCTGCCGGGCTGGAGACTGGGAGCGCGAGCGGCCCACGCGCACCTTGTCTACACGGCGGTCCGTGGATTCCATCACCTCAAAGCGCAGGCCCTCTTCTTCAATGACCTCGCCTGGTTTGGGAATGCGTCCAATAATCGCGCTGACCAGGCCGCCAATGGTGGTTGCCTCGCGGGCATCGAGGCGCACGTCAAACAGCTCGTGGAGCCGGTCAATATCAACGTTGCCACGCACCACATAAGTGTTGTCGCTTTCGGGCACGATATCTGTTGATTGCTCATGCTCGTCCCGGATTTCGCCAACGATTTCTTCCAGCAGGTCTTCCATGGTCACAAGGCCGGCCATCGACCCATATTCATCGATTACCACGGCCATGTGGATGTTGTCGCGCTGCATTTCACGCAAGAGATCGGCAGTCTTCTTGGTCTCAGGAACATAGGCGACCGGCCGCATGAGCTTGCCAACCGTAGCCGTGCGCGCCTCGCCTGGGGGGATGGCAATCAGGTCGTGGGACAACACCATGCCCTGGATCTGATCAATGTGGCCGACATAGATAGGTACCCTGGAAAAGGGTTTCCCCCGCAGCATGGCGGCAAATTTTTCGATGGTGGTGTCCGCGGGAACAGCGAAGATTTCCGGGCGAGGGGTCATGACCTCGCGTACGGTTTTGTCGCCAAACTCGACCACAGACTGGATCAGGGCGCGATCGCTCTCTTCCAGGATCCCCTCTTCCCGTCCGGCTTCGATCAGCGCGTCCACCGCTTCTGAAGGATGCTCATGCTCTTCCGGTTCGTGCGGCTTGGCCAGCGCAGCCACAGACAGGCTGAAACCCAGGGCCAGGGTGATGGGAATCATGAGGTAGATCAGGGTCTTCAAGAGCGGCGTAAAGCGGACCAACCACTGGCCGCGCGTGCGCGTGAACAGCACATAGGGCAGCAAGCGGTTGCAGGCGAGGACCACGATGATGATGGCCACCACCGCCTGTATGATTTCCGGCACGGTCCACTTCTTGTCGGAGAAAACCAGATAGGCAATGAGGAGGGAGATGGCCGCGGTGCAGAGCTGCACCATCAGGCCGAAGGCCAGAGCGGAGCGCGTGCTGGCGGAGCTTAATCGTGGTTCAACCAGCCGTTCAAAGGCCTCAATATTTTCCTGAAATTCGCGGGTCAGGAATTTACCGCTCTCAGTGTAGAGACGCTCCACGTAAGAGGCGAGCACAAGCAAGCCGCAGAGCAACACGATGACGGCGTAAATGGCGAATTGAGTCATGGGTTCGATCTTTCGATCAGCGCGCCCGGCAAGCGCAGCCTGGCGCGCAGGCGGCTTTCTTCCGCCGCCATGCGTCCGTTGTCGCGTTCATGGTCATAGCCTGCCAGGTGCAGCAGGCCATGAAGAATGAGTATTTTCAGTTCGTCGGCTGTGGAATGGCCAAAGCGAGCGGCATTGAGGGCAGCGATGGGCGCCGAGATGGCGATATCTCCACCACCGCCCTCGGTCCGCGGAAATGAGAGCACGTCAGTCGGCTTGTCATATTTACGGAAACGACGGTTCAACTCCCGCACCTGGCGATTGCCGGTAATCAGCACATCTACCTCACCCGCGACGCCGGCAAGCCTCTGCGCTTTTCGGACGAACCGGGCCAGCGAAGAGGCGGTCATATCTGCGAGCGGCGGGTCGATGATGAGCATGCTTCCGGATTTGTGATTTTTGATTTGAAATTTCAGATTTGTTTTATTCCTGCCCGGCGTCACTGAATTTCGAAATCAAAAATTACAAATCGAGGATGCAATGCCCTCATTGTTGCAGAGCTTCCTCTTGCGGCCCTTCCTCGCGCGGCTGCTTGGCCAGTTCCAGCGACATCTGCTGGCTCTTGGACCTTTCATCGTAGGCGCGGACAATCCGGGTCACCAGGTTGTGGCGCACCACATCTTCCTCAGAAAAGTAGTTGAAGGAGATGCCTTCCACATTTTTGAGCACCTCAATGGCTTCCAGCAGGCCGCTTTTGCGCGCATTGGGCAGGTCAATCTGCGTGATGTCGCCGGTAATCACGGCCTTGGAATTGAAGCCAAGGCGGGTGACGAACATCTTCATCTGTTCGGAAGTCGTATTCTGCGCCTCGTCCAGAATCACGAAAGATTCATTCAGGGTGCGGCCACGCATGAAGGCAATGGGCGCGATCTCGATCACATTTTTTTCCAGGCAGCGGTCTACGCGGTCCTGTTCCATCAGCTCATAAAGCGCGTCGTACAGGGGACGAAGGTAGGGGTCCACTTTTTCCTGAAGAGTTCCGGGCAGAAAGCCGAGCCGCTCTCCTGCTTCCACTGCGGGGCGCGCCAGGACAATGCGGCTGACCTTCTTGTTATTCAAGGCAGAGACCGCCATGGCCACGGCCAGGTAGGTTTTTCCCGTGCCCGCCGGACCCACGGCGAAGACCATGTCGTGCTTCTCAATGGCGTCCAGATAGCGGCGCTGGTTCATGCTCTTGGGCTGGACCTGGCGCTTGCCGAAGGAACGCTGCTTGCCGGCCTCGGCCAGCCCGCGCAGAGTCGCGGATTCGTCCTGAGTCACAACTTTCAGCATGGCCGCCAGATCGCCATTCTTAAAATCATGTCCGTTGCGCACCAGGTAATCGAAGTCGGCGAAGATCTGTTCGGCCCGGGCCACATCGCGGGCCGCGCCCTCAATCTGCACCGCCTCGGCTTTCAGCTCAATAGCGACACTCAGGCCTTCCTCCATCATCCGGAGGTTTTCATCGCGAGTTCCAAAAAGGTCCTCGATGTCAGGAACGATTTCGATGGTTTTTTTCATAAAAAAACAGCAATCAGCCGGGGCCGCTGCGCCGAGAGCGGGCTGCAACAGCAAAAGCAGCTACAACCGCAACGGCAAAGTTGACCCCTGGGCGCTCTCCGGCGGCAGAACTCCTGCTCCTTCATTTTGCGCACACAAACACCTGATTGCACGTGGTTGAGGCACAGAATAGTTGTTGGGGATTGAGCAGCGGTGTTGCCGGCCCACAAGAGCGTGGAAGCAGTACCATCCAGAGAAAAGAGTACCCGCCTGATGGGCTGAAGTCAACAAGTCTAATGGACGACCTCCATCCGCTCAGTGGATTAGATGCACAGAACCCGCCTTTGGCCCTTGGCCCGGCAAATCGGGGCACAGGTCATGGGAGAGTCTTTTCGCCACCCTGCGCTTGGCAGCGAGGACCAGGCAAGGAGCTTTGGGTGCTTAACAGATTTGTGGAAAGAGCCGAAAACGAGAGGGGGACTGGCACGTAAGTTATAGAAAACTTTGAGCTCTCTTGGGGCCGAAAGTTGGTTCTCAGCAAGTTTTCCCCAAAACGGTTAAGCACCCGGTAGTGGGCCATTTTCAATTTCCACAGGGTAGCTGATTTAAGGTGTGAACGGGCAACGCCCGTGTGTCTGCACGAACGTTGCCCTAACCACCATTCCTGATTGGAGGAACAATGGCTGCACACATCGTGTTAGTCGAAAAGTCCTAACCTATGACGCTCTCAGTCGCGTTAACCGTTCCCTTGCTGCTGCATCCCGCCATGTATGGCGATTGGAGCAGGCAGGGCTTATGCCCATCGGCAAAATGCGAGTGTTTCAAGGTCTCATCCGAGAGTTACAGGCGCTCATCTCTCACGATGTAGTAGACAAAATGCACGCAATCGAAGATGAGGATTCCTTTCGTTATGGGAAAACCCGCATCAATTGGGAACATCACTTGAATCCGGACAAGCCAGCTTTCAAGCAGTGATTGAGTCCTATTTTAAGGGATTAGCGACCCGCCAGAAATGGCGGGTTTTTAACTGCTTGCTGCTGGAGCAGACCCAATATTTTTTTCATGGCAGGTTTTGTGAACTTTTACACCGCTGCACTCTGGATAAATGACTGTCTCATCCTCTGGCTTAATAATCTCGCGACACATCGAACATTGTTCCATTTCGTGTACTTCAGCCTTAGGTTTCTCGCCCGTTCCGTACAACTGGTCGTAAGCCTCGCAAAATCTCTGATCCCCATTTTGAATGTTATTAGCTCTCGCCCATTTTCTGATTTCTGCCCGCAGTGTATTCCTGTCTACTTTTCGATGGTTTGGGATAGAGAGGTACAAATACGGCGTATTCGGGTCGGTCAGTATGTAGTGATTTTTCTCGCTCAGTCCCTCGGAAAGAAGGCCCAAGCGTTCAAACACTTTGTAGATGCGGCTGCCCTTATCAAGGGGAAGGTCTGTGATTGACATCTATGGGCGCTTTCATCCCCGCCCGTTTGCTACGCTGTCTTACGCATCCGCACAAAGGTTACTTTTACTTCCTTGTGCTTTGCGTTGATCGGAGACGTGTACACGCCATCAGTGTTGGCTTTTTTCATCCAGTCTCTTACGATCATGGCAAATGTCGTGCTTATTACATCGTGCAGGTTGTCCACTGCTTCCGCTTCAGTCTCACCCTGCGATATGCAGCCTGGTATATCGAGACATTCCGCCACTATATACCCATCTTGTCCTTTGCTGAGGGAAATCCGGATATCGATTTTAGGCGATATTCGACGCGTCCTTGCCATGGCAGCTCCTGAGTCTTCTCCCTTGTATAATGCCCGCAGATCCCCATTGAATGAACGTTCCGGACGTCACGTTACCTTCGTAGCGTGACCCTTGGGCACGTTGGTTATCACACACAGGACTCCATGTCAATTAAAAAAATCCCATATGTTATGGTATTAGATTTAGTATATACCAGACATTTGCACAAACGCTCAAGCAGCGGCGATGACTTCCAGAACGCTCTGAGGGTCGTTGAACAGGCCATAGATGCGCCTCTGAAGATGGAACCGCGAAAGCCGTTGCAGTTTCCGCAACGGAAAAAGAACCCTGCGAATATTATACCCTGTGGAAATTGAAAATGGCCCACCCCCGAGCTTTCAACTCCATTGACGGAACACGCTAAATGCCGGTAAAATAAACACTTCGGCAACTTTTCGAAGAATTTCCTTAAGGACAAACAAGCAAAAATGGCAAATCATTTTTCGGCGCTGAAGCGCGCCCGCCAGACTGAAAAGCGCACCAACCAGAACCGCAATAATAAATCCCGCTTCCGTACTGCCTTGCGGAAATTCCGCGCTGCCACTCAGCCGGGCGACTCCGGCCAGAGCCAGGCGTTATTTGGGGAAACGGTTTCCCTGATTGACAAAGCCGTAAAACAAGGCGTGATCCACAAGAATACCGCCGCAAGATACAAGTCCCGGCTGAGCGCAAGAATGAAGTAAAGCGCCGCCGGCTGGCCTACAGCTACAAAAGGAACTGACAAAACGGCAAGCTGACTGGCCTAGTCAGGGGTAAGGCTTACCTGCTGCCACTCTGTGGCGCCCGCCTTTGACTCTTCGGCGAGTTGCAGGACCAACTGTTCCAGGACAATGCGCTTGCCGGGAGGGTTGGAGCGCAATGCCATGTCTGCGCGGGCAATGAATTTGAGCGCGCGCGTGAGTTCTCGCCGGGACTTGTAGCGGCGGGCCTGACGAATGATGTCCTCAGCGGCAAACGGTGGAACGCGAAATCCCTGCCAGAGCGCCTGCCAAATGGTCCGCGTATCGCGGACGTTTTTTTCCAGAATGATCAGCATCTGGCGAAAGGTGCGGGCCAGCATGTAGAGGTGGCCGGTGGCGGCCTCCTCGCCTTGACCGGCGGAGAGCATGGCTTCCAGCACCTTCAGCGCGCGGGTCTTGTCTTTGGCCGAGATAGCGTCCGTGAGTTCGTAGAGCGAGCGCTGCTTGGCGGCCAGCACCATGGTTTCCACGTCGCCCAGGGTGATGCGTTTTTTCTCGCCTACAAACAGGACCAGCTTCTCCAGTTCGCGGCTGACCAGCATCATGTCTGCGCCCAGGGCGTCAACCAACTCGCGGGCGGCGTCGGGTTCAATCTTGACGCCTTCCTTCTGGGTTTTTTCCAGCACCCAGCGCAGCCCGTCGCTCTCATCCACGCGGCCCAGCTCGACGATCCCGCAGTACTCGCCCAGGGTGTCGCGGATGCGTTCATAGCGGTCGCGGTCGGTCATCTCCATGCGCCGCACATCGGCGGGAATGCTGATGTGGTCAGCGACAAAAATCAGGACTGCCGCCGGATTTGGGCCTTTCACATAGGCTTCGATGGCGTTGAATTCTTCTTCGTGCGATCCACGGCCATAGAGGTTCTTGACGCCACGGACAAAGAACACCTGGAACGGGGCCATGAGAGATGGCGTGCGGGCGCGGTCCAGGACCTCCGCCACCCTTACCTCGGCCAGGTCCAGATCATGCAGGCTGAAATCGCGCAGGTCCGGAGGAACAAGATGTTGGAGCAAGGCCTGGCGGCAATGGTCGCGGAAAAATGCCTCATCCCCAATGAACACATACGCAGGGCGCAACTTGCCGCCCGTTACTTCAGAGACAAAGCGCTCTGAGGGAGCAAAGCTGCGTCCGGGCATCAGTAGCCCTCCATGATGTCGCTGACCAAGGTGCGGGCGAAATCACGAGACATGCGCTGCAAGGCGGGAGTTTCCTCGTCAAAAAAGCTGGCAATCTCCCGCGATACCTGGTAGACATCGCGAAAGGTGAAATTCTGATTTTCAAACAGCACGCGCCCGGAGCGGTCCACCAGCGACACTTTCATGGTGATGGTCACTACTTCGCTGGAGGCCCTGCCGGTCTGCGCGTCGTAGGTGAGCGGGGCCGCGACGGTGGAGACAACGGTCCCCTTGAGCGTGGCATCGGCGGAATCCGAATTGCCATTTAAGACCTGATATCCCGTACGGCCCACGAATTCACGCACTACCTCGCGAGTGAGAATCTGTTCAATGCGATAGGTCTGGGTCTTGTTGATGAAACCCGGTATGGCGATTACGCGAACGCTTTCCGGCAGACGGCTGGAATGACCGGCAGCGTGGTAGCCACAACCCAGAGGCATTGCCAGAATTGCCAGAATTGCCAAGATTTGAAAAGCCGTTTGGGCCGCGAAGCCACGGCACGCCGGGACAGGTGAACGCGAGTCAACAGGAATGGGGGAACGCAGATTTATGGCCGATTCTCTGCGGGCATCCGGTAGACGGACTCTCCGGCCCGTTGGTTCCCCAGCAGGGATGGCAATTTTGGCGGTCATGGCAATTTTGGCAATTATTGCACTTTCCCGTGCGGCCGGACTGCTGCCAGAATTGTGGCGCACTCCACGGCGGTAATGGCGGTGAGCCGCAGGTTGTCCACGGCAGCCCAGAGCCAGAATCCATTTTCATGCGCTGCATCGCGGCGGATGGCGACCAGAATCTCGTCCTTGCCGGCCACGTTCACGTTGCTGGGCGAATCCTCTGCCGTGCGGCCAATCTCCACATGATCGCCGGCAATGGCCTGGGCAAAATCGCCCAGGGAGATGTTCTTTTCCAGCTCAATGTAAATGGAAAATGTGTGCGCGTGGAAGACCGGCGCTTGCAGGAGCATCAACGCAGGGACTGGAGCCCGCCCTCCTAACAGGCGCTTCAGATGGATGCCGATGCGGCGCTCAACGAACTCCAGGGTGCGCGAGGAAGCTTGTCCGTAGCGCCCGATCATGTTGAAAGCCACCTGGGAATCAAAGACCTCAGTGGGCATTTGCTGGAAGGAGAGGAGCTTTACGGTTTGTTCGTGCAACTCGTCCATGCCGGGCCGCCCTTGCTCGGAGACCGGTTGCAGCACGGTAGCAGCAATGCTGTGGACCGGTCCGGCCTTTTGCGCGCGCAGGGCCAGCAGGGCCAGCACGGTGGCGGCAGGGTCGGCAACAGCAATCACCGTTGATTCCAGCCCCATCTGCATGTGCTGCCCCAACTCCTTCTCGATCCACGGAGCGCGGACGGGCGCATTCACGTCGCGTTCCAGCGCATAGGAGAGGTCTACGATGGCGCTGCCGGCGTCCTTTGCCATCTTCCAGTGGCTGTGGGTAAAACCCTCATCGGAGGCAAAGAAAGTGAAGTCCACGTGCTCCAGTTTGTCCGCCGTCACCGGCTGGACAAAGGACGCTTCCTCCTGCACGCTCTCAAGCTGGCCCAGTGATTCGTCGTCATCGAGCAGCTTGATGTCCATAGCGGGAAAATTCCGCTCCTCCAGGACGTCCTTGAGTTCTTTGCCTTTCAACGTCGCGGCGCCCACAATGGCGACACGAAACAGGCCTCCCCATTTCTGGTTTTCTGTCTTCATCGCGATTGCGGCGCTTCCTCGTAGGTACGTTGGGTCCGGCGACGGCGCACCACCCAGGCGAAGCGGGTGAACACTCCGCTCAGCATGTAGGCCAGGGCAATCATAAACAACACATATTCAGAATAGAACCAGATCAGCGCCCCGGCGCCACAAATCAGCACCAGCGTCTGGAATGGATGGCGGCTGCGAAGGTGCAATTCTTTGAAGCTGGGAAAGCGCCAGGTGCTGACCATGAGGAATCCCACTACCACCAGAACGGCCAGCCACACCGGCGCCAGCCACCACGAAGAAAGCGGCTGGCCGCGCCCGAAATGGACCACCGCCGCAATTACGCCTGCCCCGGCGGGAATGGGCATGCCCACAAAATACTTCCTTCCCGGACGTCCCGGATTGGAAGGCTGGGGATTCATTTGGATATTGAAGCGGGCCAGGCGGCTGGCCCCGGCAACCAAAAAGATAAAGCTGGCAATCAATCCCAATTGGATAAAACGAGTGTGCAGGTCATCCGGGGAGCCTAAGTAGGAGGGAATGTGAAAAACCGGAAGCATGCGGAAACCCCAGACCCAGGCCAGCACGGCCGGAGCAACGCCGAAAGTGATCACGTCTGCCAGCGAGTCCAGCTCCCGGCCAAAATCGCTGGCCGTATTGGTCATGCGCGCGATCCTTCCGTCGAGGCCGTCCGCCACCACCGCTACGCCAATGGCTTTGGCGGCGAAATCAAAATGCCAGTACTCAGGTTGAATTCCCTGTACCTGCTGCGAAAGCGATTGGCTTCCCAGCAGCGTCTGCACAATCGCGTAATATCCCGCGCCGATATTGGCGGCGGTGAAAAGCGATGGCAGCAAATACATCCCTTTGCGCAGACGGCCTTTGCGCTGGTCCTGCACGTCTTCCCAGCGGCGACGCGGTTCCAGGTTCATGGGGCCACCCCTGAATACTCCCGGTTGGGCAAGGGTGAAAGCTTAGGCATGGGCAACTGGGCCAGAATGGAGGCCCCGCCCTTCACGTGATCTCCTACATGGATCCTGACTTCCGCCCCTGCGGGAAAAATTATGTCGGTGCGCGACCCGAACTTGATCATGCCGACGCGTTCGCCCCGCAGCAGACTGTCGCCGGCCTTCCTGGTGAACACAATGCGTCGTGCCAGCAATCCCGCAATCTGCTTGAAGACCACAATCATCCCTTCGCCTTCCAGGGTGACGATATTTTGTTCGTTGGCCTCCGCCGAGACAGCACCCATGGCATTGCCGAACTCTCCCGGCTTGTAAGCCACCTCCCGAATCACGCCGCTGATGGGGGAGCGGTTCACATGGACGTTAAAGACATTCAGGAAAATGCTGATTCGGGTGCAGGGCTGGCCCTGGAACTGGGTGGCGCTGATGTCCGTTACCTTGCCGTCAGCAGGCGAAACGATCAGGCCGGGAGCGGAAGGAATGGAACGCTCCGGATCGCGAAAGAACCAGAGAAAAAAGGCCGCAAAGACCAGGGCGATGGCCGCAAAAATCGGGGTCGCCAGCCAAAATAAAAAAGCGGCAACCAGCAGCATCCCCAAGGCGTAATAAATGCCGTCACGGACCATTGAACAGATTATAGCTGTTCATGGGGTAGCCTTTGCCGAAGGTGGGAACGACCTAAGTCACATCAGGATTCTTTGGTTCCAGAGAAAAAAGCCGGTTTGACAGATCGAATGAGACAGTAAAGTTTTCAAAGAACCCATTTTGTCCCAACAATCCTATTCCTACATGTTCCAGTGCCGGGGTAAAACCTATGGAAATCTTAAAGCTCACGAAATCCTCGAAGGTCACGTTGAGGTCAAAAAAGTACGCAGTTTGATTTTTAGATCCAGCCCCGCCGAATATGAATGTCCGGGTATTATTAGCAATGTCCAACCCCAGGTGCGAAGCAAAGCTGGCCGGGAAGACGCAATCATCAGCTCCCGAGTCCACAATTGCCTCAGCGGTCCAAATGTTCGTGTGCGACTGCAATTTCACCCGCAGCATAGGTCTTGGCGTGCTAGTGCGAGTTGGGAAGGCCGGAGTCTTGCCTTTTGGAACGAAGGTGTAGGGAACGCTATAGCGCGGCACAGTTCCAAAGAATCAGGTTAGAGTCGACGGGAACACGCAGGATGGATGGTTCTGTCTCACCATTTTCTCTCGCCTGCGCAAGCGCTTCGTCTATGGTTGCTCCCATACCGGCGACGCGGTCCTGCGCCGCGGAAATCGCAACCCAAGTGCCGGGTGGAATGTCTCGGAGAAGTTCTCCGTCGAATCTGGTTATCCGGAAAACGCCCTCGTTGGATGTGCTTAACGGTAACATGAGCATCATTTTAGCAGGTCGAAAAATCAGACGGCTCCCAGTGATCCAGCCCAGTTCGCCCTGAAGGCATTTTCGGTAAGTGCGAGAGAACGCTTAAAACCGTCCCGGTTTGACCCGGCAGGGGGTATGCTTCTTTTCGCGGCTGCGCTTTGTATGGCGAGGCAGGCAAAGCTGAAACTGAAGGAGCAAATACTATGAAAAAGACTGTGATTCGCATCATTGTGGCCACCCTGATGCTGGTGGCTGGCGGTTTAACTCCAGTGCTGGCAGACGGCGGCAATCCCCGTCCGCCATTTTGCCAACCAGGGATTATCTGCAGTTGAAAACATTTTGTTCCGTGTGGATGGCTGGTATAAGCTGGCCATCCACAAAATGCTTGTTAGTGATTTGATCTTGAGTTTTGCCCCGCCCGCAATCCTGGTGGCTGTCATCATCGGCACAATTTCAAAGGATCAGGTTAGAGTTGAGGGGCACACGCAAGATGGATGGCTCTGTCTCGCCGTGTTCCCGGGCGCTGGCAAGCGCTTCGTCGATGGTCGCTCCGGTTCCAGCTACGCGGTCTTGCGCTGCCGAGATCGCAACCCAGGTGCCTGGTGGAATGTCCCGGAGAAGTTCTCCATCGAATGTGGCCACCTGCATGATCTCCCCATTGGATGTGCTTGGCGGTTTCATGAACATGATTTTAGCGGATCGAGGAAATCTCGCGGTTCCAGCTATCAGCCAGTGCTCCCTGAAGGCATTTTCGGTAAGTGCGATAGAACGCTTAAAACCGTCCGGTTTGGCCCGGCTGGGGGTATGCTTCCTTTCGCTGTCGCGTTTTGTATGGCGAGGCAGACAAATCTGAAACTGAAGGAGCAAATACTATGAAAAAGACTGTGATTCGCATCATTGTGGCCGCCCTGATGCTGGTGGCGGGCGGTTTAACTCCAGTGCTGGCAGACGGAGGGATTCCCCGTCCGCCATTTTGCCAACCGGGGATTATCTGCAGTTGAAAACATTTTGTTCCGTGTGGATGGCTGGTATAAGCTGGCCATCCACAAAATGTTTGTTATTGATTTGATCTTGAGTTTTGCGCCGCCTGCAATCCTGCTGGCTGTCATCATTATCCTTTTTCGCCGGAAACTCCACCGCGAATTTGTATTCTTTTTTATTTACGTGCTCTATTCCATAACTTTCGGATTACTGCCGGAGGCGATCGTTGGCCGGCCCTTCTTGTTTTTCTGGTTTTATTGGGTTAGCGAGGCCGTCTACGGCATCCTGGCGATGTTGGTGCTGCGTGAGGTATTTCATCGGTTATTTGCGTTGCCATATGCAATGTACCAGTGGTTCCGTTTCCTCCTGCCCAGCACCGTTGTGTTTATTTTGAGCATCTCGATGTGGGAGACGGCCCGTCACCCGCTCGGCGTCAGCATGGTGGGGCGCTGGATGAGCGCGATCTATTGGTTTGACCTGGGAGTTCATGCGCTTGAAGGAACGATCCTGCTGCTGGTGGTAGCTCTGACGCTGGTGTTCCCGGTAGCGTGGAGAAAATATGAATTTGGGATTCTCACCGGTTTTGGGATGTCAGCCTGTGTCACTATGCTCGCCGATCTGCTGCGATTTGAGGGTGGCAGCACCTATGAGACCTTCTTTCGCTACGGCCCACCCATTGCCTATGCGCTGGCCACGCTGATCTGGCTGCACGCATTCCTTCTTCCGCCGCAAAACCAGCCTCGCGGCCAGATGGATTTAGACGAAATGCTGGCGGTGGTGCGGCGCTCGCGCGAGATCTTGCGGAAGATCGAGAAAGCGGTGGGCCTGCGCCGCCAAGCCTTCGCTTAGCCAGTTTAATACAGTCTTGCCATAACCGTTGTATTTTCGGGATTCGTAACAAAAAACAAGTTCTGGTTTTGCGCCCCGCCCATCCATGGCATACATAGAACCCTCGGGGCAAGGGCGTTCCCAAAATGGGCAAGGAAGCTGTGCTGCTGCTGATGCTGGCCGAAGCGATTGGGCTGATGGCCCTGTATTGCCTGCTCCGTCGGCTTTCCCAGTTCACCAAGCGCACCTGGGACGACGTGCCCGAATTTCTGCGCCAAATCAATCATGAAGCGGTGAAAAAGCTGTTCGACGCAGCCGAGGAGCGGGAGGCCCTGGCGTTCGGCAATTCGCGCCGCGCCCTGCGCTGCCGCCTGGACCTGGCCCGTGAGTACCTGCGCAGCCTTCATCACAACGTCACCATTGTCTATCAATGGGGCGAGACCGAGTGGCAGGACATGGTGCGCCATCACCTGGAATACGACGAAGAAACCCGGCAAAAGATGCTCTTGCTGCACCGCGAGGCCGTTACCTTCCTGGTGGCGGCACGGGTCGCCCTGGTGAAGACGTGGATATGGAGCGTGGTGCAATTTGAGAAATGGCCTGTGCTGCCGCTGGCCAGCGTGGCCGATCTGCGGACCCCCGGAAGCGTAGACCTGCTGCACGCCTACCAGCGGGTCAAAGAAGCCGCCGCTGCCCTGGCGTCCGTTTACGGAGAAGAGCACTCGGACGAGATCGGCAACTTAATGTGATATGCCAATGGCTAATGGCCCATCACTCCTGCCAGTCCATTGAGCCAGTATTGCAGCATGCCTTCCACTTGTTCGCTTTCTTCCCTGGTTGATTTCGATCCGGGCGAGGTAATCTTGGATTGAAAAAGGGCGAGAATCAGAGACTTGGCTACGATATTCGCGTTCAACTTGCTCAGGTGGCCCTTGCTGGTTTCACGCTCCATGGTTCCGGCCAGAATCGCGATCATCTTTTCCAGGGGCGCATGGGCCGTCTCCCGCCATTTGTCATTGCGTGAAAGAACGGCATGAACCAGGAGCCGCGCCGACTGCTGCGTCAGCGACGAATACCATTGCCGCACACAGGCTGCCAGGGCTGAGGGAAAACCCTGTTTCTGCCGGTTTTCAAAGAGCAAGAGCAGGAACTGGGCGGGATCCAGCAGATGGCCCACCACCCTCTTCAACGAGCTCTCAAATAGCTGGTCTTTGCTGCGGAACAGGCGGTAGATGGACCCTTCCGTTACCTTGGCCTTGCGCGCAATGTCGCGCGTGGTAACGCCGAAATAGCCGTAATCGGCAAACAGGGCAACTGCGGCATCCAGGATTCTCGGCTCGATTTTTGACGCCATGGGACTGTCGTCTCTCTGACCGCATGCCAACCCAAGATCAGAGAACGGATGATGATGGAACCCATGATTGTATAGGAATTGGGCCATCTGCTTATCGCATCGTATAATATGCTACGATAAATCGTAGCGCAATATATTACATGCGGGGAGAGTTTTCAGATGGCAAAACGAGCGTCCGGCAGCACCGGTAATGGGGCCCATCAGGACAAGTTGGGAAGAAGAATCTACAAATTACGCAATGCGAAGGGCTGGTCCCAGGAAACCCTGGCCAGGCGCTGCGGAATCCATGCTCATCATCTGGGAAAGATTGAACGGGGCGAGGCCAATGCTACTCTGGCCACGCTGTTGGCCATTGCCAGGCCCCTGCAAGTAACCATCTCGGATCTCTTTCAGGGCATCTCATGATTGGGGGCGTGCCGCTCTCAGGGCGAAGTCCTGGGTCTGGCTTAAGGCGGGCTGTAACCCTTCAGTGCTAAGGCTTCAGGGATTATTTACAAATTCCAAGGGAGTCATCATAATTTAAACCGTCCTCGCGGGTGGGGAAAAATTCTGGCAAGCCACGCCAGTCTCCAGAGGAGTTGGAAATGGATTTTATTCCCGGCGATGTTGTGCCAATGAGCGGCGTTTATTGCGTCGAACACAGCTCCCACCGCTTGATGCACGAGGCGGCATTGCTGACGGACACGCGTTTCCCGCGCTGCAAGCATTGCAAAGACGAAGTCCGTTTTCAACTCGTTCGGCCCATCGTGAACGGCCAGGTTCTTCCCTTCCATGTGCATGCCTTTCTGGAAGAGTACACGGACCCCGGCCGGCCCTTGGCTGCGGGAATGTGAACGGGCTGCAACTCTCGAGACCTGATCTTCATCGAACGATATCAGTGGTAATGGCCGACCACGGAAGCAGGGCGCCATGCGTCTCCGATCATTTTCGTGGCCGAAACTCCTTTCTGCTAAAGAACGCAATCCGCAACCGCCTGGACCTGCTCTTGCCCAGGAGGATGCGGAGACGCGTGCAAGCATTACCCACTATCTGCGCCTGGCGGACCAGGCAATGCTCGGGGACAAAGGCCAAGAACTCCGCGACGAGGATGATGATGACGCTGCCTAGAGTTAAATCGGTTCCTTCCGTGCGGTGAGTCCCTGGTTTGCAATTTCCGTGGAAACTGACATTTCTGGATGAGTTTTGACCCGGAGTGTT
The DNA here is from genome assembly GCA_036522115.1 of Candidatus Angelobacter sp. GTDB lineage: Bacteria > Acidobacteriota > Terriglobia > Terriglobales > Acidobacteriaceae > Angelobacter. The sequence continues at coordinate 11,683 of DATDGL010000124.1, read as the reverse complement.
ATACTCCTCTCCCTTACTCCTAAAGGAAATCTTGGATGACGGTCATAAAGGCCAGGAAGTGCCCGAAGTGTCTCGGCTCCGGACGCAACCGGGACGGCTCTCGATGCCGCAAGTGCAAAGGCAGCGGAGAAGTCGTTGTTCCCAACAAGAAAATCTCTGGTTAGTCCCTGGAACTCATCTCCAGTTCGAATCCATGATCCAAAACAGTTTAGCGTTAGTAGATGGAAGAATTGTTTCCCTGGATGACGAATGCACACGCAATCCGTGAGTTCCATTGGCCAGGGAATGATCTGAAGAATTACGCTATCGGCGTGAAGGGATAAAACTCTTCCTTCCCGAGTTCGAGGAAACTCAGGTGGAGAACGAATGATCAGCGGTTCTAGGCTACGTGGGTCTTATCACGAAAATGCTGCTGCGCGATGGACTCCATCTGATCTTTGATACGCAGTTTGAGCTTCTTCAGGCGCACCTCTTCCACCTTTTCGTCTTCATTCAAATACCGTTTTTCAATGAGAAGATCCAAGCGTTGAGAGTATCGGGCGTGTTCCTGAGCCAGCCTGCGAAATTCATCGTGGCTGGCAAGAAGCTGTTCACGAACGGAATCTACCATCCGGAAAAACCTCCTGCTTTTGTTCCTGAGAGAAAGCTAGCACATGGCCCCTCCCGGTTCAACCAAATTTCAGCTCTGGCCAGAAAAATAAAATTTAAGCACCAGGGCATCCTCTGAAGGGTCCTGATAGTAAGAGTTCCGCCGGCCCGCTTCAATAAAGGCCCATTTCTCATAGAGTTTGCGCGCGGCCAGGTTGGATTCGCGCACTTCCAGGAAGACCTCAGCAGCTCCAATGTCGCGAATATGGTGCAAGAATTCACCCAGCAGGCGCGAGCCCAGGCCCCGTCGGCGGGCAGCACCGGTGACAGCGATATTTTCAATTTCCCATTCGCCGTCGGCGCCGCGTCCGATGATAAATCCCAACACCGTGGAATTCTCTTCAATCACCATGATCGTGCCGCCGGAAGAGAACGCTTGTTCATAGTGGCGCTGTGTCCACTGGGCGGCGGTGACGGCGTGCCGGGCGATTTCCATCATGCGGGAAAAATCGGCGGGCGTCGCGCTGCGTACGCGGAGCATAGCTGGCAAGAAAAGATTTTAGCCGCGAATCCGCCCCAGCGAACAGGCCAACGCGAATGAACCAACAAGCGAAACCTCAGGGAAAATGATTTCAGGGTTTGGGCTTGGAGAATATTTCCGCGTCAGAACGGCGGATGTAGTTTGCATCCAGGGCTTCCACGCTTACGGTCTCGCCTGCGAGCAACTTTTGCAATCCGATCTGCGCTGCGGCTTCGCTTCCGGGCCGTTCCGCCTGGAGGACGGACAAGCCGGCAGAACGAACAAGCTCGGCAACGGTCGGATCGCTGGTGACGACCTGGTCAACATTGGCATCTTGGATCGCGCTGGCCAACTCCGGACCAGACAGCAATTGTTCAGCGAGCGCGGAGGCATGCCCGGCGGTGACATCATAGAGACCGAAAAAAATCTCCTCGCGGCCGGCATCCAAAACCGCAATCACTTTCCCTTGCTGTCCGGAGCAGATAGCCAAAGCTTCCAATCCTGATACGGTTGCGATCGGGCGTTGAAGCGCCTCAGCCAATCCTTTGATGGCGCTCAGGCCCACGCGCAATCCGGTAAAGGACCCCGGGCCGGAAATGGCAACAAGACCCTTGAGATCTCTTGCCGAGAATCCGTGTTTTCCCAGCAGAGATGCCAGTGTCGGAACAAGCTGGGCTGAGAAAGTTCCTCCAGCAATAGGAGCGGATTCGATGATCCGAAAGGAATTGGCGCCGCCTTCCGCGAGAGTTATGCCGCCGGACTTGCCGGAAGTGTCTATGGAGAGGAAGAGCATTGGGTAATTTGGTAATTGGGGAATTGAAAATCTTCAGCGTTCAAATTGATTCAATTGCCAAATTACCCAATTACCAGGTTCTTACCCTGGCGACATGGCGCGGACCGGCTCAGGCGCCTTTTGAAGCTTCCTGCACTAGTTCCACTAAGACTCCGCCCGCACTCCGGGGATGCACGAATACATACCGGTGGCCGCCGGCCCCAATCTTGATTTCCTCCGAGACGAACCGCGTGCCGGACGCCTTCAGGGTCTCAACGGCTTGGGCCAGATCAGGGACGTGCAGGGCCACGTGGTGCAGCCCTTCGCCCCGTTTGGCCAGGAATTTGGCGATCACCGAATCCGGACCCGTGGCTTCCAGTAATTCAATGCGGCTTTCACCCACGGGAACCATTCCCACTCGTACTTTTTCATGCGCCACCACTTCTTCTGACGCCATGGGCAGTCCCAGGTTCTCGTAAAACTTCCGGGCTTCTGCCAGGGATTTCACGGCAATGCCGAGATGGTCAATGCTGAACAAAGCTGCTGGCTCCTGGATGCCTCTAAAAAGTAACGGCAAAACCTTTAAGCCGCGAATTCACCGCCCATGAGCGCGAACGAAGGGCAAAAAATCATGAATCGCATGCTGCAAACTTGCCGACAATTTCTTCCACCAGCGAATACGGATCGCGATGATGCTCGGCCACCTCGGCCGCCAGGCGGGACAGCTCGTCCGGGGAGAGGCTTTCGTGCAAAAGGCGGTCGAGCAGGGAGTCGCGCAACATTTCTATCAGCCGTTCCCGCCAGTTGCTGATTTTCTTCTTGAGCAGAAGGTCGTGTTGCTGCAAAAAATCTTCGTAACCGGCAACGGCTGCGGCCAACTCGGGAATGCCTTTTCCTTCCGTCGCAATGGTTTTCACGATTGGCGGAGTCCAATGATCTTTGCGCATGGCCAGGCTCTGCATCGCGCGTATCTCTCGCTCCACGCGATCGGCGCCTTCGCGGTCGCTTTTGTTGATGACAAAAATATCCGCAATCTCCATGATACCCGCCTTGATGCTCTGCACATCGTCTCCCATGCCGGGTACCAGGATCAGCACCGTGACATCCGCCAACCGGACCACCTCCACCTCATCCTGGCCCACGCCCACGGTCTCAATCAAAATGACGTCTTTCCCGCTGGCATCGATAGCAGTGACCACGTCCGTTGTTGCGCGGGCCAGGCCGCCGAGGAATCCGCGGGTGGCCATGCTGCGAATAAACATTCCTGAATCGGCGTGATGGGCCAGCATGCGAATCCGGTCGCCCAGGATCGCGCCGCCGCTGAAAGGGCTGGTGGGATCCACCGCTACCACGCCCACGGTGCGCTCCTGCTTGCGATACTCACGCGCCAGATGGTCCACCAGCGTGCTTTTGCCGGCGCCCGGCGCTCCCGTAATCCCGATCACCTGCGCTTTGCCGGTGCATGGAAAAAGCTGGCGCAGCAGCGCTCCTGATTCAGCCGAACCGTTCTCAATGGCGGTAATGGCGCGCGCCAGCGCTCGCGGGTCGCCGCCGCGCAACTGCTCTACCCAATTCTGAATTGAAGATTCGGTGGTTACGCTCAAGGTCCCTCGTTGCGTAGATGACGCGGCCCTTCCGCTGCCCCGATGTCCCGATGCACTCAGTCTTTCAAAATCTGCCTGGCGATCACGAGCCGCTGGATCTCGCTGGTGCCTTCGCCAATGGTGCACAGTTTCACGTCCCGATAAAACTTTTCAGCAGGATAATCCTTGATAAATCCGTAGCCGCCATGAATCTGGACGCACTCATTGGCGCATTTCACAGCTACTTCCCCGGCATAGAGCTTGGCCATGGAGGATTCAAGAGTGGTCTTGTGGCCGGCATCTTTCATGCTGGCTGCACGCATGGTCAAGAGCCGGGCCGCATCAATCTCCGTGGCCATGTCCGCCAGCTTCCATTGTATGGCCTGAAAATCACTGATGCTCTTGCCAAATTGCTTGCGCTGCTTGGAGTATTTCAGCGCGGCGTCATACGCGCCTTGCGCCATGCCTAAACCCAGTGCCGCGATGGAAATGCGTCCTCCATCGAGCACGCGCATGGAATCCACAAAGCCGTCGCCTTCCTTGCCCAGCAGCGCTTCTTTTGGCAGCCGGCAATCCTCAAAGATCAGTTCTGAGGTGTCGCTGGCGCGCAGGCCCAGCTTATTTTCTTTCTTGCCGGGGCGGAAACCCCTGGTCCCCTTTTCCAGCACGAAGGCGGAGAGCCCGTGGGTGTGCGCGGTCTTGTCGGTGACCGCAATCACCACGATCACGTCCGCGTGGTGGCCGTTGGTAATAAACGTTTTGGTGCCATTCAATACCCACCCGCCGTCTTTGCGTGTGGCGCTCATCCGCGCGCCGCCGGCATCTGAACCCGAGCCCGGCTCTGTCAGCCCCCAGGCCCCGATGAACTCTCCCGTAGCCAGCTTAGGGACATACTTACGCTTCTGTTCTTCGTTTCCATGCTCAAAAATATGATTGGTGCAAAGCGAATTATGTGCGGCCACGGTGATGCCTACGGAACCGTCCACGCGGGACAGTTCCTCCATGGCAATTACGTATTCCACATAGCCCAGGCCGGCGCCGCCGTACTCTGCCGGGAAGAGAATGCCCATGGCGCCCATGCGGCCCAGCTCTTTGATGATTTTCAGCGGATAGTGGCAGGCTTCATCCCATTCCATGACGTGTGGAGCAATTTCGCGCTCGGCGAACTCGCGGATCGACTTCCTAAGTTGCATTTGTTCGTCAGTAAGCTGGAAATCCAAGAGGCCTCCCTGCTATCGGATGCCCTGTTCAGCAAAGGGCAAAACAAACGATTATGACATAAGAAGCTGTCGGCCTCTGGCTGAGGCGACCGGGAAACCAGGGGCGACGCATCTTAATTTTTCGCGACAAATTTTACTGTGATGGTTCCTTTCGAGTCTGTTGGGCAAGTGAAATCAAACACATGCATCATCCTCTGAAGCAAACCACCAGCATTTTGAGGGTTGGATCAGGGGAGTCATCGGGGACTTTACTGGGAGGATAGATAAAGTCTATCAAGACGAATTCAGAGAAGCTGTGCTTTAGCACGCAATCAATAACCCGCAAAAGCATTTCTTATTCGATTGAAATCTTCCGTAAAAGTTTGAAGTCAGTGAGCAGTTTTCCCGTGCCCAGCACCACGCTGGCCAGAGGATCATCGGCAATAGAAACCGGCAACCCAGTCTCTTCGCGGATGCGTTTGTCCAGGTTCTTCAGCAACGCCCCTCCGCCGGTCAGGACGATTCCGTGATCGCTGATATCGGCGCTCAACTCCGGCGGCGTGCGTTCCAGCGCCACGCGAATGGCGTTCATGATGGTGCTGATGCATTCGCTCAGCGCTTCCCGGATTTCGCTGTCGTCAATGGTAATGGTCTTGGGCATGCCCTCAATCAGGTTGCGACCCTTGATTTCCATGGTCAGCGGCTTGGCCAGCGGATAGGCAGAACCGATTTCAATTTTGATCTGCTCCGCCGTGCGCTCCCCAATCAGAAGATTGTATTTGCGCTTCAGATAATTCATGATGGCTTCATCCATCTGATTGCCGGCCATGCGCACCGAACGGGAGTAAACAATGCCGCTCAGGGAAATCACCGCGATATCCGCAGTGCCGCCGCCAATGTCCACCACCATGTTGCCGCCGGGTTCGGTGATTGGCAGTCCGGCGCCGATGGCTGCGGCCATGGCCTGCTCCACCAAGTGTACCTCGCTGGCCTTGGCGCGATACGCTGAGTCCATGACAGCGCGCTTTTCTACCTGCGTAATCTCAGACGGCACTCCAATCACAATCCGTGGATGCACCAGCACCTTGCGGTTGTGCGCCTTCTGAATGAAATAATTCAGCATTTTTTCTGTGACCTTGAAATCGGCGATTACCCCATCTTTCATGGGCCTGATGGCCACAATATGGCCGGGCGTTCGGCCCAGCATCTCTTTCGCTTCTTTGCCCACCGCTTCAACTTCTCCCGTGTTTTTGTTGATGGCCACAATGGAAGGCTCGTTCACCACAATGCCTTTTCCTTTGGCGTAGACCAGCGTGTTGGCTGTGCCTAGGTCAATGGCAAGATCGCTGGAAAACATGCTGAAGAGCGAACGCAGATTGTGAACCCGCGAACTCTCTGACTTAAACACGGCCTTCCTTTTTGACATCGAAAACGGCACCCCATTCTAACCCTATCTGCTGCTTGCGAGTAGTCGAGTACGATTTTCATCCTGGGTACTTCTCACCATCTGCCATCCGCACCCCCGCTGCCGAAGTCAGCGTTTCGATCTCGTTCTGCGCACGATCTTGCGGGACGGCCACTTTCGTTTCGGCGATTAATTTATCCAGATCTTATGCGGGCATCAGACCGTTGGTTGTTTACTATGAGTCATCACTCTGATACCAACTTGTATGCAGGCCAACATGGCCTTTCGTACCGAAGCGCTGCCCCACGCACCTATGAAAGAATTACAAACGGACGGAGCAGTCTTGCAAAGCGATGGCTGCAAAGCGCAGAATCTCGAATATAAGGAGCGTTATGAGGGCCTCTTCTCTTAAAATACAGCCTGTCCGGGTTGCTGTGATCGAGAGTGACCCTCTACGGTTCATCGGATTGCGTACTTGCCTGGGTTCAGAGCCGGATTTCGAGCTGAGTTCCACCTCTTTGTCCGAAGCCGGCGCCCTGCAGAACATCGATCTTGTGCTCCTGGGGAACCATATCGGCTCAAACTTGTTCGAGGTAGTGGCCACTCTGAAGGCGGCGCGTCCCGGCTTGCGCATCATCGTGATGGGGGCTGGAATGGAGGAAGAAAGCATCCTCAAGGCCATTGCTTCCGGAGCCAAGGGCTACATCGACGAAGCCGCAGACCCAACTGAATTCGCGCAGGCGTTCCGCGTGGTAAGCCACGGTTCGGTGTGGGCGCCGCGGCGAGTGCTCTCTCTATTCGTTGAACGCGTGAGCGACTCACCCGGACGTATCTTCCCTGCTGGCCGGGTCTGTTTTACGCACCGCGAAAAAGAGGTTTTGGAAATGCTGGTCGCGGGCCGATCCAACAAGGAAATCGGTGCTCCCTTGGGGATCACCGAGCGCACAGTCAAAGCGCATGTAGCAAAATTGATGCGTAAAGTGGGAGTACAAAACCGAATCGCGCTCTCGGTTCACGCGATCACAAATTCTCTCGTATTCGTTCCAACCAAGCAGTGACCGGGGTGCCCACAGGTCGCGGTCCCTGCGGTTCTTCTTTTTTGCTCCAAGGTAGGGAAAGCAGGCCCCACGAACTCACGCGGCCGTGACGGCGGTCCGTATATCGCGGGCGGGAGTACCTGCTAGAAAGAAGGATTCAGCAAGCGTTGCGAGGCCTCTCGATAGGTCACCTCCACGTTGGGACGCGGGAAGTCCGAAAACAAAATGGTGGGAACTCCATCCTGGGAGGCACGGACGTATATCACGCCCGATTGCATTTCATTGTGTCGCTTTACAAACTGAGTGTAGTGAATGTTGTCTTCTTTCGTGAGGCTGACACGAAGAAGCACATCGACTCTCTCCAGCTCGTGCACCTCAAATGCGGCTTGCGTTTGTCGAACGGCAAGTCTTGCATGGAAGCGCCTATTTATGTCTTCAACATGTTCTGTGATGGCGTCTTGGAGACTGCGAAAGGCGACACGGGCCTGGGTCTTACGCAGTTGCTTGAGGTTTTCCTTGATCTCGTCCATGTAATCGCCAGTAGAAAGCAAGCAAAATCTTTGTCAAGCCCGACTCCAGCAGGAAGAGAAAACAACACTCGCTTAAGAGACCTCTCGATTTTGATTATATCGCTGCGCGCCGGGAAAACCGGCTCTTGGCCTTTCTGCCCTCTCTGCGTGGTAGATTTGAGTTTGTGTTGCCTGCGCGAGACCGCGAATTGATACAGATCGTGGATGCGGCGTTGGCTGATGCCACGCGCCGCAGCGGTCCCTGGCTGGCCTGCCGCAAAGGGTGTTCGCAGTGCTGCGTGGGAGCATTCGCCATCAACCAGCTTGACGCTGCGCGGCTGCGGCATGGACTGGCAGAATTGGAAAGTCACGATCCCGGGAGGGCGTCGCATATTCGTGAGCGCGCGCGGAACTCCGTTGCTCGAATCTCTGCTGATTTTCCCGGCGATCCAGCCACCGGGGTGTTGGCCGAGGACCAGGAATCCGAAAACCGTTTTCTGGACTTTGCCAATGACGAGCCCTGCCCGGTGCTCGATCCCGAGACCGGGGCTTGTGAGCTTTATGCATGGCGTCCTTTGACTTGTCGAGTCTTTGGCCCTCCTGTACGTTCCGGCCCTGAAGATGGATTGGGCGTGTGTGAACTGTGCTTTCAGGGCGCCGGCCCGGAAGAGATTGCCGCCTGTGAAATGCAGGTGGATCCTGAGAATGTGGAGGGAAAACTTCTGGGCGAATTAGAAGAGACGACCGGAGCTGAGGGAAAAACCATCGTTGCGTTCTGCCTCTCGTGATCTTTAGTTTCTGGCATTTTGAATGATCGCGCTCATGGGATGAGCGCGCCGGCCCTGGATGGGTTGCTCGGGTTATTCAAAAGGCCAAAATCCAGGTAATGGGTCTGTCTGATTTCCACAGGGGGTTATGCTTGGCCGGCTATGCATTGTCAATAGGCTTTTATATTTGTTCGGTTTATTTGACTTACTGAATGCTCCTCCTGGAGATAGGGGCCAAAAGGGTGTATTCTTGTGGCTGGAAAGCTAAGGGGCGTGGTGAAGAAAAAGAGAAACGAGCCGCCTATATTGCAATTAAGGATTACCGGCCCCGGTGTGCGCCGTGGGCGAATATCGGTTCCTGATCTTATCAGGTTGTGCGGGGAGGCGCAAAACGCAGTCAACAAGCAAGCCGAGGTATTGAAAGACAGAAAAACAATTCACCCCGGCCCAATCGCACAGGTCATTAAGCAGGAATGCACATTAGAACTGGTCGGAATTAAAGCTAATTGCACCACTCTTCAATTTGCCCTATCGAAACCGCAGATGGATTTTAACTTTCCTGAAGAGGTCGGGGATTTTGGTCGTCAGGTAATCAGCGAGGTCGGAACAAAAATCCGTTCTTTGGGCAATGGGAATAAAGAACTGATCGATCCCGGAGTATTGGTTAGCATTTATGAATTGGGAAGCGTGGTGCAGCCAAAGGGAATTTCTAAAATTGAATGGATCACGCCCAAGAATGGCCACGGCAGAAAGCTCACAGCGCCGGTAACAAAGGCAGTGCGGGAACGGGCTGCTTCGTGTTTGAGTTCGCCCCGCAAAATTATTGCCCATGTGGATGGCATCCTTGACATGGCTGATTTCAAGCCGGGAGATAAAAAGGTATGTCGCATCGACCCGCCTGTCGGAGTTTCCATAACGTGTACATTCGATGCTGAAAAAGAAAATGAAATATACAAAATGATGCGTCAGCCCGTACGAGCTACCGGTGAGGCGTCACTTCAGCCTTATACTGACAGGATTGAAAAATTCCACATCCAGAGCATAAATCTGCTGCACTCTCTTGATTTGGGAGCTGATAATTTCTTCGCTGAATCATCCATAGAAGAATTGGCAAAAGCGCAAAGAATAAAGCCGCTCAGGGATGCCCATGCTCTGGCTGGAGGAATTCCCGCCGATCAGGATGTAGATGAGTTTGTGGAGGACATCTACGGCGCAAGACAATAACCCAAGAGACACACAAGCCTCTCATGCGCGATCTGTTTTGCTGGATACAGACGTGTTTTCGTATCTGATGAAATCGGATAGCGAGAGAGCAAAGCCCTATCGCCCGCACGTACAAGGGAAAATTGTTGCCGTGTCTTTTGTCACGGTCGGGGAGCTTTTATTCGGATCATACAAGAAAAAGTGGGATGCCGCGAAAGTGGCTTCCTTAAACAAGAAGCTCCGCTCAGTGCTCATAGTCCCTTATGATCGCAAAGTGTGTGAAACATACGGGGAATTGAAGTCAAAACTGCTGGACACGCGCAAGGTAGTTGCTGATAACGATCTCTGGATTGCGGCCTGTGCCGTGCGTCATTCGATACCGCTGGTATCAAACAATCGAAAAAATTTTCAGTGGCTTACCGGCTTTGGCCTTGTTCTCATCTCGGAAGCGCCAATAATAAGGGAAATAGAGTCGCAGCAGACGATTCCAGAAGTGGCGGTGCTGGTCAAGCCAGAGCCTGGCGAGTCCACCTAGTTTTTGCAGCTTTTTGGGCGATCGCTTTGCGTTTGGCGGAGAGACAATTTAGCTGCTCTGGCTTTCCCGCCTTTTGCACCTCCCAGCTTTGCCCAGCGCAACCGCAGCCGGATTCTTGCCAGCGTTAGGGTTTGGCAATGGCGAGCCGTCCAGATGCTCGCCGATTGCCTGTTCGACAACGCGGCGAGCAACTGTGGTGAAATCATCCAAAGTCAATTGACATCTGTTTCAAGACCCGTGTAGAGTCCGCGCAGTCTATTTCGTCAGGGCATAATCTTCATGGTGACAGCGAGTCCGGGAAGTTCCAACACAATTTATTGGCTCGCTTTGTCCGTCACTCCAGGACTTGGCCCCACCCGCGGTCGCAAGCTGGTGGAGCACTTCAAGGATCCGCAGGGTGTCTTTCATGCGCCCCTGACGGAGTTGGAAGCGCTGGGCCTCTATGCGCACTCAGCACAAGCGATTGTCACCGGCAAATCGCTGGAGCTTGCCGGTGAAGAGTTGGCCAAAGCCGCCATCGCAAAAACGGCCATCCTCGCCAGAGAGGACGCGCAATGGCCCGTCCGGTTGAGCGAGATTTATGATCCGCCGCTGGTGCTGTACGTGCGTGGCAATGTCGAGGCCCTCTCGCGCCCGGGAATTGCGATTGTAGGTACACGCCATCCCACGCCTTACGGCATAGGAATGGCAGAGCGTTTGGCATGTGACCTCGCGGCTCGCGGGTTGATTATCTTCAGCGGTATGGCGCGGGGTGTAGATACTGCCGCCCATCGCGGAGCAATTAAGGGCGGCAAGACGGTGGCCGTCTTCGGGACCGGGGTGGACGAGATTTATCCCAAAGAAAACAAGAAAATTGCCGATGCAATATTGTCTTCCGCAGGAGCGTTGGTCAGCGAGTTTGCTTTGGGCAGCTTTCCCGCGCCGCAGAATTTCCCTGTCCGCAACCGCATCATCAGCGGGATTGCTCTGGGCGTGCTGGTCGTCGAAGCGGGTGAGTACAGCGGCACGCGAATTACCGCGCGTTGCGCCCTGGAGCAGAGCCGTGAACTGTTTGCCGTGCCCGGCAATGTGAGTTCACGAAACTCCTGGGGGCCGAACACCTTGATCAAGCAGGGCGCCAAGCTCACGGCTACATGGGAGGATGTTTGGGAAGAGCTGCCGGCAGACATAAAGCTTCAGCTTGAATCCGAACGGCAGGTAGCCGCATCAGACAATAGCCCCGAGGCCGGCAACTTGTTTGTAGAGCCGAAGCTCTCGCCCGGAGAAAAAAAAGTGCTCCGCATTTTGAAGGAACACGAGTCAACGCACATTGACGAGATCATTGAAAAACTGGAATCACAGCTCTCGTCGTCTGAGATTTTCACCGTTCTCTTCGAGTTGGAAATGAACGGGCAAGTGAGGCAGATGCCGGGAAAGAATTACGTGAAAACGTTTTAGCGGGACGGCAGGGCTCTTGGCTGTTGGCTCTTGGCTTTTAGCTGCTAATGAAAGGGGGATCGCAACATTGCGAAACTACAGAGACTTGGAAGTCTGGACCAAAGCTCATGCGTTGACGTTGCGCCTAT
>DATDGL010000123.1:0-13879 GCA_036522115.1 Candidatus Angelobacter sp. | reverse complement strand
CACGCGTTAGCGGGGGTAAATCGGAGGGACCTTGCGTTCAGCCGTTAACTCAAAAGGTTCCGAAATCTCCTAAGTGAACAGTATTGGGGCTAGCCTGCATGAAAATCAGTAGTGGCAAACAACCGCTAACCTCGTTAACTTTGGCTTGAACTGGAAATTCTAAGGCTTTCATTCAACATTCGGCGGTTTCTTGGAATAACAACAACGTAGAGACCTCAAATGCGCCGGTTGACGGAAAACGTCGATTCGGCGCAGATTATTTCAGCTCTGCCGTGATCAGCTCCACCTTGTAATTTTTCTGTTGTAACAGCTTCACGATTCCCTTCTCACCCACCAGGTGAGCAACTCCCACCACCACAAAGCACTGGTCTTTACCCTTGAGGTAGCCTTCAATATGCTCGGCCATGGGACCATTGCGATCATCCAGCACTCTTTTATAAAAGGACCTGGGCGTATTGTGTTTTTCCGTGAACTTCTCAATCTTCTCCGGATCACCGCTCAGAAACGTGTCCTCCATCTCCTGGATGTGCACTTGGGGGTTGGCCATTTCCTTCAGCACATCGGCCAATATCTCCTGTTGTTCCGCCTCACTGCCGGAAGACAGAGCGCGCATCTGAAAGTCAGCCGTTTCCAGTTCATCAATCTTTTGCGGTTCCTTGCTCTCGTTCAGAAAATGGACGTCAATCCCAAGATTCGGGTCCTGGCCCGCACTCTGCAAGGCAATTAACTCAATGGTGATTGCCACTGCCCACGGTTTAAACATCTCCAGCATGGCTCTTGGCATGCCGTTCTTGCTGCAAAAACTGTCCAGCGCGTCAGAAACATCCTTGGGCAAATGTTTGGCCAGGCTGTCTCCAGCCGGATAAAAACCGAATTGCTGCATCATTTTCACGGCTGCCATCTGGTCTATCTTTTTGATGTTGATCTCAACCGCCAATACCTTGGAAGCCCGGAACGCCGACTCCACCACATCCGGTAACGGATAGATGTCCTTTTCACCCAGGTGAATCGACCCCAGCAGATACACCGTCGCAGTAGGAGAGGAGGCCTTCCACATCACCACTCGCCGCGCCTTCACCTCCGTCTGCGGCGCAGACTGCTTTACCGCCTGGCCAAGCCCGCAGATCGATAGAAGCAGGACAAATAAAACGATGGATCTATGTTTGAGACGAATCATGCGTGCTTCTCCTACTTTGCGCCCTTTGCGAACTTTGCGGTGAATGATTTTGCCGTTGCTTTTGCTTTTGGTGTTGCCGTTGCCGTTGCTAAATACTAATCACTAAGCTCTAAATACTAATCACTAGTTTCAACAACGCCGCTCCATGAGTCTTCCCCTGCGAATCCGTTCTCAAGGAGAGAGTACCTCCACCATCTAGGGCCTGGTGCAGCACAAAATTCAGCGCCTGCAGGTTGGGAATCTCATAGCGCTCCACCTCTCCCAGACAAATACCCGCAAAATGCTGCTTCACCCGCTCCGCCGTCACTTCGCGGACAAGAACCGGATAATACTCAGGCTTAAGCGCAATCAACCCAATATTGGCGTTGTCGCCTTTGTCACCAGACCGCGCATGCGCAATTTCTTTTAATTGAATTTTCTTCATCAGCGTCGATCACTGCTAATCACTGTTGGCGTTCTTAGCCTTTCAATTTTGGCAATTCCGGCGATTATGGCAATCTTCTCATGCCTCGATCATCGCAACCCGTGGCAAAACCGCGGTCTTAGGCAGAAGTGCTGGCCAATAGGCAATAATCTCCTCCGCCTTGGGTCTGCCTGACCCCAATCCGGTCACAGACGGCGGCCCATTCAGCGCAATTGGCGCCAGTTCACGCGTGAACCGCTCGACTGCAATTTTGTCTTCACTGCGCACTGCCAGCCGCAGCCCCACCTCCGCAATGTCCGGCGGCGGCTCCCCCGCCATCTCTCCATGGCACGCGTTTACACCCACAAAATCCGAATGCACTGCATCCAGCTTCAGGCCCAGCCTCGCAAATCTCTGGCGCAGAATATGGTCTGCCGCTTTGGCCTTCTTATAAGCATCCGGCCACGAATAAACCAACGTGCCCACCGCTTTGTATCCCGCAGAATAGCTGATGGAAACTTTATAAGACTCAGTCGCCGGCCGTCCCTTGATGCCGGAAAAGCGCACACGGTCCGCTCCCTGCTGCTCAAGCTGAATCGTGGTGAAATCTGCAATGCAGTCCGGCGTGATGTAGCTGGCCGGATCGCCAATTTCGTATAGAAGCTGCTCCGTCACCCCGGCCACGCTCACGCATCCACCGGTTCCGGGATGCTTGGTAATCACAAATGTCCCATCAGCCTCCGCCTCGATGATGGGATAACCGATTCCCGCGTAGTCCGCTATTCTCTCCCAGTCCACCTGCGAATTTCCACCGGTACACTGCGCGCCGCATTCAATCGTGTGTCCGGCGATGGTGCCTGCGGACAGCCGGTCCCAATCCTCTGCCTTCCAGCCAAACTGGCGCACCATGGGGCCAAGCGCCAGCGCCGCATCATTGCAGCGCCCGGTTATCACCACAGCCGCTCCCTGGCCTAGCGCTTCCGCTATGGGGAACGCTCCAAAATAAACATTCGCGCTCTGCACCCGAGGCCGGATCGTCGTCAACGGCTCGCCTGTATCCAGGTTCCTGAGTTCGGTCCCGCGATCCAGAAATTCATCCAGTCGAAGCATGATGTCGTCGCCGGTAACCACGCCGATCTTCACTCGCCCGCCATGGCCGGCAGCTTGCAGCACAGCCGCTACTGCCTGCCCGCATCCTTCAGGATTGATTCCACCAGCATTAGCGACCATCTTCACCCCGCGCTCCACAATGTGCTTCGCGGCCCGCTTGACCAGTCCGGGAAAATCATGGGCGAACCCTGCCCGCGGATCACGCGCCCGCTGCTTCTGCAAAATGGACATGGTGATCTCCGCCAGGTAATCCAGCGTGAGATAGTCCAGCGGTCCGCTCTGGAGCAACTGCATCGGCGCCTCCGGCGCGTCTCCCCAGAACGCCGACCCATTAGCAATGCGGATAACTTCAGCCATGATTAGTTGTAATTGGTTCTATCAGTGGAAATCACTTTGATCAGTGCCATCAGCGGTAAAGTTAAGGTTTTGGTCTTGCCTTTGGTTTTGCCAATTCATTACTGACTACTCATGACTCGCTTCCATTCAGTTGTTGTCTCAACGTCCGTTTCAGCACCTTTCCTGTGGGATTTTTGGGCAGCTCCGTCATCACATGGATCTGCTTGGGCACTTTGAAACCTGCCAGGCGCGAGCGTGCAAACGTAACCAGTTCGTCTGCTGTGACTATCGCTCCCGGCACCGGCACAACACAGGCCACAACTTTCTCGATCCAATACGGATCAGGCAGTCCCACCACCGCCACCTCCGCCACCGCAGGATGCTGCGCTATGGCCTCTTCCACTTCCTGGCTGGCCACGTTCTCGCCGCCTGTCTTGATCATGTCTTTCTTGCGATCCAGGAAGTAGAGCCAGCCTCGCTCGTCGCGGCTGGCCACGTCTCCCGTGTGGTGCCAGCCTCCGCGAAACAGCGCCGCATTGGCCTCTGCGTCTTCGAAGTATCCTGGCGTGAGGCTGGGGCCGCGCAAAACAATCTCGCCGGGTTTCCCAGGATCCACGTCCTTCATCTCTTCATCCACAATGCGCAACTCTACCGTCAGGTGCTGCACGCCAATAGGATCAGGCGCGCAAAGCAACTGGCCAAGCTCTGCCGCCGGTGTGGAAGAGCCAAGCGCCGTGGACTCTGTCTGTCCCCAGCAGTTATGCCACTCGGCCTGTGGCGCCATCTCCCGCCAGCGTTGAAAAACAGGTGTAGGCAGATACTGGAACACGAACACGCGCCTCAGACAGGAAAGATCAGCCTTCTCGATCCCCGGAGCTTGCAACAGTCCCACCCAAACCGTTGCCGGCAGCGAGAGCGTGTTCACTCGGTGTACCGCCAGCGTTTGCAGGATCGGCTCCGGCTTAGGCAGGGGAATAATCACGCTGGAGCATCCGGCGGCAAAACATGAAAACGTCATCGCCAGTCCGGCCACATGAAACATAGGCAGCGCCAGCAGGTAGTGCAGAGTGCGGTCCAGACCATAATCAGCCGCGCTGGCCAGCAGGTAGGCATACCAGTTCAGATGAGTGAGCACCACGCCTTTCGGCTTGGCCGTGGTGCCGCTGGTAAAAATGATCAACAGCGAATCGTCACTCCCCACATACTGCTCCACCGCGCCGCCATCCTGCGCCGCCAGCATTTGCCGGAACTGCTCATCCAGAAGAAACTGGATGGCAGGGCTTTTATTTACTTTGGGCAGAAACATCGGGTCAACCAACAGCGCCTTGGACCGGGTTTTTTCCAGGACGTACTCCACATCCTCCGCCGTAAACAACAGATTGATCGGCGCCAGCACCGCGCCGATGCGGGCACAGCCAAAGAACGCAGCCGCATACTCCGGCGAGTTGGCGGCAAAGATGGCCACCTGGTCGCCGCGTTTGATGCCGTTCGCCATCAGCAGCCGCGCCACGCGGTTGGCCAGCGCATCAAATTCTGCGTACGTAAGTTCGCGTCCCTGGAAGTGGATGGCGCGCATCTGCGGCGACCGCGCCGCGCTTCTCCGCAACGCATCGCCGACGTTCCAGCGATGAATCAAGTTGTTGTTTATGTCATTCATCAGCAGCTCACGGCGTATCTGGTACTAACTGTTGTCGGCACTTTCACAATTGGGCAAATTGGGTAAGTTGCCCGCTTGCCAACTTTTCGGTGCATGCGCGGTGAACGGAACTCACAATTTTTCTTCTTTGGCGATTATTTCTTTCATGATTTCCGAGGCCCCCGCTCCAATTGTGTTCAGCCGCAGGTCCCGCCACATCCTTCCCAGCGGATACTCCGTCGTATAAGCAAATCCACCAAAGATCTGCATGCAGTCATAGGCTACTTTCTGCGACAGTTCCGTGGTGTACAGCTTGGCCATGGTAATTTCCTTCACTGCGCGCCTTCCCCGGTTGACCATGTCTAAAGCGTGGTAAGCGAGCCAACGTCCGGCTTCAACCGCTGTCAGGTGTTCGGCAAAGCGGTGCCGCCAAACCTGGAATCTCCCAATCGGCGACCCGAATGCCTTGCGCTCATGGCCGTAATCGATGGCATAGCGCAGCCCTTTATCCATGGCTGCCAACGCACCCAGGGACGCAACCAGCCTTTCACCTTGAAAATTCTCCATAATGTAGTAAAAACCTCTGTCTTTCTCGCCCAGGATGTAGCGCGCCGGCACGCGGCACTCATCAAAGAACAGTTCCGCCGTGTCTGAGGCCAGGTTGCCGATCTTCTTGAGCTTCTTGCCTACGGAGAAGCCTTTGGTCGCCGTCGGAAACAATACCAGCGAAACACCTTTGTAGCCTTCGCCACCGGTACGCACCGCCAGCACAATGAAATCGGCGCGCGTGCCATTGGTAATCCATAATTTCTGCCCCGAGATGACCAGTTCATCGCCCTCAATCCGCGCCCGCGTCTTGATGGCCGCCACGTCTGACCCGCCGCCCGGCTCGCTGATGCCCAGCGCCCCAATCCATTCGCCCCGCACCGCCCGCGGCAGGAATTCCTGCTTCTGCGCCTCCGTTCCCAGCTCCTGAATGACTGGGATGGTCATATCCGACTGCACCAGGAACGCCATGTTGATGCTGCCGCTGTCAGAAGCACTCAGCGCCTCGACGTAGGCCGCCGTCGCCCACCAGTCCTGGCCGCTCCCACCCCACTTGGGATCAATGCGGATGCCGAATATTCCCAGATCACCGGCCTTCTTGAACAGCTCGCGCGGGAAGATGCCTTCGTCGTCCCACTCGGCTGCAAACGGCGCAATCTCGGCTTTGCAGAAGCGCGTCACCGTCTGCCGGATCATCTCGTGCTCCTCCGTAAAATAAGGAAACTCAACTGCTTGCTGTTGCGGAACCGTCTGCGTGCTCATTGGAATTCTCCGATTGGATTTCTACCAGCTTTTGCCCCGGCGCCACAGTCTGGCCCGGTTTGACCAGAATGGCCCCCACCACGCCATCCATGGCGGCCTTAATAGTTTGCTCCATTTTCATGGCTTCCAGCGCAATTAATGCATCACCCAGTTTGACCTGCTGACCCTCGCTGACCAGGATGCGCAATACCTGCCCCGGCATGGGCGAATTCGCCGTCTGCCGCTCTCCCGCTCCCGCCCGGCGAGGATACCGCGGCAGGCGCACCACCGTCCTCTGCCCCAAACTCGATCGAATATATAAGATCTGTGTGGAAGAAGAATTAGGACCGCAGCCGCCCTCGGCTGCGCTCTTGATGTGAAACTGATGGCGAACCTCGTCAATGATCGCTTCGACGAAGTTATCTGTGACCTTCAAGGTTTGGGAGTGGAGCGCAGCCGCCCCCGGCTGCGGAGCGGGAATTCGATGTTCTCGTCCATGGATCTCAACTCTCATCGGTGGACTCGGATAAGGATTGTTGCGATAGTGAATTGGCGCCGACGGCAGTATCGTCCGCTCTGCGCGCTCCGCATTCTCAATATAGGCCCGCGCCACCGCAGCAAAAACCTCGTCATGTTCCGAATGCCTCTGCGGCTGTAGCTGGAATCCTGTGTGCGCACGCCCCGAACGAAACTCTTCGTGCTCCAGCACATCAATCAAGAATTCACGATTTGCCTCAATCCCTTGCGCCGCGCAATGCTTCAGCGCATACACCAGCTTGCGGATTGCAGTCTCGCGGTCTGCTCCGTGAGCAATGATCTTGGCCAGCAGCGGATCATAGTAGACGCCAATCTCTGTCCCCGCCTCCACGCCGCTATCTACGCGGACGCCCTCCATCCCCTGTGGCTGCTCCCAAACATGCAGCGTGCCGGTGGAAGGCAGGAACCCGTTCGTCGGGTCCTCGGCATAGAGCCGGGCTTCAATCGCATGTCCGCTCAGCCGCAGCCGCTGCGCCGGTAAAGACTGCCCCTGGGCAATCTCAATCTGCATCCTCACCAGGTCCAGGCCGGTGACCATCTCCGTTACCGGATGCTCCACCTGAATGCGCGTGTTCACCTCAATAAAATAGAACTCGCCTGATGGAGATAGCAGAAACTCCACCGTCCCCGCGCTGGTGTACCCCAGCTTCCGCGCCAGGGCCAGCGCCGCCTCGCCCATCTTCTCGCGCAATTCCGGCATGACTGCCGGTGAAGGACTCTCTTCAATGATCTTCTGATACCGCCGCTGGACAGAGCAGTCGCGCTCGTTCAGGTGCATCAGATTGCCGTGGTGGTCGCCAAAAATCTGGATTTCAATGTGCCGCGCTCTTTCAACATATTTTTCAATCAGCAGCGTGCCATCGCCGAAGGCGCGTTCGGCTTCGCTGCGCGCGCTCGTGACCGCCTCCTGAAACTCGTTCATGTTGCGGACAATCCGCATCCCCCGCCCGCCGCCTCCCGCCGAGGCTTTGATCAGCAGCGGAAACCCGACTTTCGCAAAATCTCCTTCGGTGGCCTGGCCCGCCTGCCCCGGCGCGCCGTGGGGCATGCCGTGGACGCTGGGGACCACCTGCAATCCCGCCTCCTGCGCCAGCTTGCGCGCTTCCACCTTCGACCCCATGGCGCGGATCACGCTGGAGCGCGGCCCGATGAACACGATTCCCGCATTTTCACAAGCCGCCGCCAGTTCCGGATTCTCCGCCAGAAAACCGTAACCGGGATGGATGGCGTCTGCATGCGTACGCTTCGCCGCCGCCAGGATTGCCTGAATGTTGAGATACGAATCCGCAGGCGCTGGGCCTCCAATAGGCACAGCCTGCTCCGCCATGCGCACATGCAGCGCAAGGCGATCAAACTCCGAATAGACCGCAACACTCTCAATGCCCATAGCGCGGCAAGTCCGCATGGTGCGGAGAGCAATTTCGCCACGGTTGGCAATTAAGATTCGCCGGAAAATCATCGGCTCAGCTTCTAGCTTCTAGCTCCAATACTGTTCACTTAACGAGGACGCGAAAAAAAAGTTCGTCATCCCGAGGGCTTACCCACGCGTTAGCGGGGGTAAATCGGAGGGACCTTGCGTTCAGCCGTTAACTCAAAAGGTTTCGAAATCTCCTAAGTGAACAGTATTGCTTCTAGCTCCTGGCTTCTGGCTCCAGCCCTTGGCCTTTAGCAAAATCAGTGTCATCGGCGGTAGGTCTTTTGATTTTCACTTTTGGCACTTTTGGCATTTATGGCAATTTTGATAATTCTTCCTTTCCTTTGCGTCCTCTGCGTACTCTGCGGTAAATGGTCCTGCTTTTGCTGTTGAGTTTCAATTAGCAACTTACCAAGTTGCCCAATTACCAACTTCTCTCCCATCTCGGCATCGCACGCAGATAATTAATGTCTGAACACCCCAAACTCCATGGTGCCAGAAACCGGCGCGTTATACGCCGCTGACAGCGCGATCGCCACCGCCGTCCTCGTATCCCGCGGATCAATAATTCCGTCATCCCACAATCTCGCCGTGGCAAAGTAGCAGTCTGACTCGTGCTGGATCTGCGCTTCCAGCATCTTTCTTCCCATTTCCAGTTTGGCTTCATCCACCGGCTGGCCAGCCTTCATCGCCGCCTCGCGCTTAATAATGTCCATGACTCCTGAAAGTTGCTGCGCTCCCATCACCGCAATCCGATGGTTCGGCCAGGTAAACAGAAAGCGCGGCTCATAGGCACGCCCGCACATCGCGTAATTTCCCGCTCCGTACGATCCGCCCACCATAATGGTGATGGCCGGCACCGTCGAGTTGGAGACAGCGTTGATCAGCTTGGCCCCATTGCGGATGATGCCTTCTTCTTCATAGGTCCGGCCCACCATGAAGCCGGTAATGTTTTGCAGGAAAAGCAGGGGAATATTCTGCTGGTTGCAGAGCTGGATAAACTGCGCGCCCTTGCCTGAGGAGTCCGACATCAGCACGCCGTTGTTCCCCAGAATGCCCAGCGGAAATCCGTGGACGTGGGCAAAGCCCGTCACCAGCGTTGTGCCATACTCCGGCTTGAACTCGGCAAAATCGCTGCCATCCACAATGCGAGCAATCACGTCGCGAATTTCAAACGGTACGCGCACGTCCGCCGAAGCAATGCCCAGCAGTTCGTCCGGATCATAGGCTGGCTCCCGCACCGGACGCAGGTTTGGAACCGCCGGCTTCACGGTGTTGAAGTGGCTCACAACTTCGCGCGCCGTCCGCAGTGCATCCAGTTCGTCTTCCGCCAGGTAATCCGATAGTCCGGAAGTTCGCGAGTGCATCTCCGCGCCGCCCAGCGACTCCTCGTCCGAGACCTCGCCCGTGGCCATCTTCACCAGCGGCGGCCCGGCCAGAAAAACCTGCGCCTGCTTCTTCACCATGATCACGTAATCGGACATGCCGGGCAGGTAAGCGCCTCCGGCCGTGGAGCTGCCAAAAACCACGGCTACGGTGGGAATGCGTTCTTTGGAGCGCCGCGTGATCTCGCGAAAGCCGCGACCTCCGGCCACAAAAATCTTGCTCTGCACCGGCAGGTCCGCTCCGGCGGATTCCACCAGCAAAATACTGGGAAGGTGATTCTGGCGCGCAATGTCCGCCAGGCGGCCATTCTTCCACAATCCGGCCTCGCTGGTGGCGCCGCCCTTGAGCGTGGCTTCATTGGCGGTGATCAGGCACTCGCGCCCGCAGACCAAACCTACGCCGCCAATCACGCCCGCGCCCGGCGACTCGTTTTCCATCCCGATGCCCGCCAGCGGCGCGATCTCCAGAAAGTACGAACCTTCATCGAGCAGCATTTCCACGCGCTGGCGCGGCAGCAGCTTGCCCCGTTCCAGGTGCCGCTTGACGTACTTCTCTCCGCCGCCTTCGGTCGAGCGCCTGAGTTCATTTCTTAAGCGCTCTACCGCCGCCTGCATGGCCGCGTAGTTGGATTGATAGAGGCTCGATTGGCGGTCAACTGTGGATCGCATCGTGGACATGGCCAAAAAGATTCTACCGTATAGGCCCGTCGGCAGAGGAGCACCGGGCTCCTGGTTGTCTGCTCTTTGGCCTCCTCCAAGCCTCCTCCCCCGCCGATTGCAATGTACGGTGTTCTACCGTACAATGAATTGGTTGGAGAAGCTCATGCCTGTTGCGCTGAAAAAGCAGCCAAAACGGCTCCGTAAAGTTGAACGCATTGAGGCGCGCCTTAACCAGGAACAAAAGTGGCGGATCGAGTACGCAGCCAGCTTGAAGGGCACCTCCATCTCCGACTTTATGGTCTCAAGCGCTGACGATGCCGCTATCCACACCATTCAGCAACATGAGGTCTGGAACCTGACCGGCCGTGACCGGGAGGTTGTAGTGGAGGCGTTGCTGCATCCCCCGGCTCCGAGCCAGCGCATGAGGGCCGCAGTTCGCCGCTATCGCCAGCGTGTGAAAGCTTGGTGAATCAAAGACGAAGTGTAATCGAATATCGAATTGAACCACTTGGCAACCGCCACCAGCGGAATGCCTTTTCATGTGGAGTACAAGCGCTCGACCGTTATTTGCAGAGACAGGCGGCCCAGGATATCAGTAAACGAGTCGCTGCGGTATTCGTTTTGACGCCCGACGGAGAAACAATCGCGGGTTACTGCACGTTGTCCGCCCACGTCGTGAATTTGCCGGACTTGCCCGAAAATGTCGCCAAGAAGTTGTCCCGATATCCCAAGGTTCCGGCCACGCTTCTAGGACGGCTCGCGGTAAACACGAACTTCCGAGGCCAGGGGATTGGCGAACTCCTGCTCCTGGATGCTTTCCGCCGCGTTCTTGCGAGCACTCGTGAGATTGCGTCCGCGATGATTGTGGTGGACGCGAAGGATGAGAACGCCCGGAACTTCTACCTGCATCATGACTTCGTTCCGTTGCCCACTCAGCCCAATCGTCTCTTCTACACAGTCAAAGCCATCGAGAAATTGTTCGTCATAAGCTGATTCTCTCTGCATTCTCTATGGTTAAAGGGCTTTGCTTTTGGTTTTGATTTTTCTAGAAACTATTGGCGGTCAACCGTGGGTCGAATGGTGGACATGAGCGAAAAGATTTTACCCCACCACTGATTTTCACTGATGACACTGATAACGACATTGAAACATTGAACGGCAGATAGACGATGACCGCTGATTGCAGTCCTGATGTACCGCGATACAGGGCCAAATTTACGGCCAGATATCCACAGGAATTTTATTCTTCGTCTATTGTTCGCCATGAGATTTTCTGTTAAATTCGTCGCGTGCATAGCGAAAGCAGGACCTATCTAAGCTTTTTCAGCGGGGCTCTTGGACTTGATATAGGACTTGAGCGTGCCGGACTCGTTGCCTTGGCGGTTAACGAATTTGCTCCAAAAATCTGCGAAACAATCCGCACCAACCGTCCACGTCTGCGCCTTTACGATTTCGACATCCGGCGCCTAAATACGACGCTCTTGTGCCGAGATTTGGGAATTCAGAGAGGCGATCTCTTTGCAATTGTCGGCGGTCCTCCCTGCCAAGCATTCTCGACAGCAGGAAGGAGGCTCGGCCTCAATGACGACCGTGGAAATGTCTTTCTACACTTCATCAATCTTATTCTTGACCTACAACCGAAATATGCAATTTTCGAGAACGTGAGAGGTCTACTTTCGGCGCCGCTTCGACACCGCCCACATGTCCTGCGTGGATCGGGCCACGCGCCTCTAAGCCAAGAGGAACAACCGGGCGGCGCACTACTTCATGTTTTGAACCTTCTGGAGGCGGGAGGATACGCAACAACCTTTACCCTGTATAACTCCGCAAACTATGGAGTGCCGCAAATCAGAGAGCGTCTGATTTTTTTTGCATCGCGCGACGGGGCTGCAGTTCCATTCATTTCAGCGACCCATGCCGAGCAGGCTACCAGCAACCTCCAGCCGTGGCGTACTGTTCGACAGACCATACAGACATATCAAAAGAATCCGGGCGAGTGCGGAAGATTCCCAGAAAAGCGTCTAAAGTACTTTAAAATGTTGAAAGCAGGGCAAAACTGGAGGGATTTACCTCCCGATGTCCGCCGCACTGCAATGGGTGAGAGTTGGTACGCAAATGGCGGTAAGACAGGCTTCTACCGCCGTCTGGCCTGGGATAAGCCAGCGCCCACTCTTGTGACGTGCCCCACCATGCCCGCAACCGCCCTCTGTCACCCCAAAGAACACCGCCCCTTGTCCGTTCGAGAATATGCCGCTATTCAAACATTTCCAGAAGACTATGCCTTCGCCGGCAACACAGACGACAAATACAAACAAATTGGAAATGCCGTTCCACCTCTATTTGGAGAGGCTATCGGCAAGCACATAATTCGATTTGATCAGGGGGAACTTGGCCAAACTCAATTTTCGCAGAGATTCAGCCGCTACATCGGAACAGACCATCACTCTTGGCGTGCTTCTCTAGATTCGGCCCAAAGGAAACTGTTCGTTTAACCCTTCTCAAGGATCTGTTTAATACTCTCACCAACCTCGGACGAGATTTTTAACAGTTCGTCATAGGTCGCCTTATCTCCTAGTAGGCTCCAGAAATCGCGTCCAACCAGCAGGTCCTTGCCGACCTCCAAAAACTGGAGGGCATAACCATGAGTGTAGGGTTTGCCGTCACCGAAAGGATTATAAGCGGCCGCTGCAAACGCCTCCGCCGGATGTCCCATGCGAAGGGCAGTTATCAGAAGAATGTCTTGTTTCATCTTCTTACACTGGCCTTTGTTTGGTTCCGGCGTCTTCATCTCAAAATACATTTCGGACTTGTCATGACGAAGTACAAACAGATCACTCCGAACCGCTCTGTCGCTTCCCCCAGCAGACTGGACCATCGTTACTTCCCTAGTGTCCTGCTCGCGATTAGGCTTGCGTCTTGGCTGGCCGAAATCCATTGCGTCGGTTATAGCGTCGATATGCGCTACTGCGGCCGCCTGAACGCGTCCTTTGACAACGAAATTCATATGGGCCTCAGCATGAAATTGGGCCGCAATCAGCTTCGCAATCTGCTGAAACCAACTCCCTGACCGAGTCGAAAAGGAGCGCTCCGAAAAGCGGACTTGCGAAAGGATGGGCATCAAACGTGCGTGAAATGGCTTTTCTCTAGCGGAAGAACGGTTCTCCTCAACAAACCTGCTCAGTTCCCTATTCAAGTAATCCCGAATTGCCGTCTTAGTCTTCTCGTTTAAGGGCAATCAGCGTCCTCGACTATCTAGCAGTTTACTTATCTTTTCTACTATTAAATGCAAATTATCCTTAAGATCACATTCCCATATATGTAAAACTGAGATTCCTCGTCTGTTCAAGAGCCTGTCCCACCGTCTGCCCCGGTTTTGGTTTCTCTCAATCTTCGCTCTCCAGAACGCACGATTCGTCCGCGGAATGTGTCCGCAACGCGGACATCCATGCCAAAAGCAACCATCCACAAAAACCGCAACCTTTTGGTTCCAAAAGAAAAAATCGGGACGGCCCGGTAGCTCAGGATGCAAACACCAACCCGAGATGGCCGTTCGAACCAACCCAAGTCTCAGACGCACCTCAGTCGTGCGGTTGCCTTTCCCACGGATCTTGCCCATGGCGGCCGAGCGAAACGCCGGAACGTTCCCGAATACTCCCTTTCGAAGCTTTTGCCGCAAATACTTTTCCACAGTTTCATTTTAAATGCGGGTCACGGCTGCGACAGCCCCGCAAGAGCAGGGCAATCGCATGAGAGATTTTTAACGTCCTTACGGGATTTTTATTACCAAACAATCTCCTAGGAGTCTGTCGGGAATAGAAGCAAACTTACCGTCGCGATTTGTCGAGGCACATTGATCGGGTGGAGATTTGGAAAAGATCAATTCGCCCCGGTTAGGCTCATACTCGTCAAGCGCTCAGTGCAGCCGCGAGAAAAC
>DATDGL010000122.1:0-20136 GCA_036522115.1 Candidatus Angelobacter sp. | reverse complement strand
TCAAAAATTGAAATGATGGATATGCAGGCACATGGCGGCAATGAGCACCATCACCCGCCGCGACCGGTCAAGGATTCGCAATCCGAAATGGCGGAAGTGGTACTGCCCAACGATGCCAACCCGCTGGGCAACCTGCTCGGCGGACGCCTCATGCACCTGATCGACATAGCCGGCGCCCTGGCAGCGCACCGTCACTCGCGCAGCTACGTGGTGACCGCCTCCATGGATCACATTGATTTCCTTTCACCGGTCCATATTGGGGATTTGCTCATTCTAAAATCTTCAGTCAATCGCGCTTTTCACAGTTCCATGGAGGTCGGAGTGAAATGCTGGGTGGAGAACTACATTGCCGGCACCACCCGGCACGTGGCCTCTGCCTATCTCACGTTTGTCGCGGTGGACGGCAAGGGACACCATCACGCTGTTCCACAGGTCGTGCCTGAAATGCCGGAAGAGAAGCGACGCTACGAAGATGCCGGCCACAGGCGCGAATCGCGGAAGGGGGAAAGAGAACGAAGGAGAACGGCGCGCCAGGACATGGGAATATCGGGATAGCGAAAGCGGGTGAAGCGAATCAATCCACGGACGAGCCGACTCACCGACCCCCCGATCTGTTAATCTTTCCTGTCCCACCGTTCGGCAACGCTATTTCTCTATAATTGAAGTGACAGGGGCACACATTGGCTCACGGACATCCACATGGAGCGCCGCAGCAACAGGGGCCTACCCCGCTGCCCGGCGTCAACAACATTGTGGCTATCGGATCAGGCAAAGGCGGCGTAGGAAAGACCACAGTCGCCGTGAACCTGGCCGTAGCACTGGCCAAAATGGGCTATCGCACCGGGTTGCTGGACGGTGACGTCTATGGCCCCAACGTTCCACTCATGATGAATACCAGCGCGCAGCCGCGTGTTCTGGGGGAGAATCGCATCGAGCCATTGCAGAATTTTGGCGTCAAAGTGATCTCCGTAGGTTTTCTCAACCCTGGCGATAAACCACTGGTTTGGCGCGGCCCCATGCTGCACTCAATCGTCCGCCAGTTCCTGCAACAGGTGGAGTGGGGAGAACTGGATTATCTGGTGGTCGATCTTCCTCCCGGGACTGGGGACGTGGTGATATCACTGTTCCAGACTGTCCCGCTGACCGGCGCGGTCGTGGTTTCCACACCGTCTGATGTTTCTTTGCAGGATGGCCGCAAGGCAATTGAGATGTTCCGCACCGCGCGGGTTGACATTCTGGGGCTGGTGGAAAACATGAGCCACCTTGTCTGCCCTTACTGCCATCATGAAATTGATATCTTTTCGAAAGGCGGAGTTTCGCGGACCGCGCAGCAGTTTGGCGTCCCATTCCTTGGCTCGATTGAGCTTGATCCCGACATCCGCAAGGGCGGCGACAGCGGCAAGCCCACGGTGCTGGAAGGAGAAAACTCGCCTCGCGCCAAGTCATTCTACGAGTTTGCCAAACGGGTTATTGCGCGGGTGGAAGAGGTCAAAGGGACGCAGACGGACAACGTGATCCAGATTCAGTAGGGCGGTACTCAGGCCCGTTTGCAGGCGACCACGAGAATTCTGTTCTCGAGGCTTAGCACTCTTACCCTCCGTCTGCCAACCCTTGACAATAACTCACTAATATTTCTACAATCGAGCTGCACGGGAGATTGAATCTTCTATCTAATCAATTGCATCTAAAGCACTTAGAAGTAGATTGTTATGCCCAATCCGGGGGGACAATTCGGGCCGCGGGAGCGAGAGATCCTGACTGCCATCATTGAGACGTATATTTCCACCGGTGAACCGGTCGGCTCTCGTACTCTGTCTCGCTTAAATAAGGATGGCCTGAGTCCGGCCACCATCCGCAACGTGATGGCGGACCTGGTGGATGCCGGGTTCCTTGAGCAGCCGCACACCTCGGCTGGACGCCTGCCTACGGCACAGGCCTATCGGTATTATGTTGACCAGATTTCCGGGAAAGCCGTCCTTTCGTCAACCGACCAGAGCTTGATTTCTGAAAATCTTGGCGGGGTGGTGGGCGTACAAGACTTTCTGGAAAAGACCTCCCATGTGCTTTCACTGGTTTCCAGTTGCGTCGGGGTAGCCATTGCCAGCACGGGACCGAGAAATGCTTTGGAGCACGTTTATTTTTCCCGCCAGGGCGCGAACAAGGTTTTGGCTGTAGTGGTGACCAAATCCGGTGTAGTCCACGATCGCATGATGCGGCTGGAAAATGATTTGACCCAGACTGACCTGGATACCGCCAGCCGGTACATCAACGAGAACTTCAGCGGCTGGACCATCGACTCCATCAAGGCGGAGCTGGGGCGCAGAATTGAACGTGAACGCAGCGAGTACGACCGGCTCATGCAGAGCCTGGAGCAGCTCTACAGGAGCGGCGCGCTGGCAGACGAGGAACCGGCCAAGAGCATCTACGTGGAAGGCGTGGCCAACCTGGTGGTGAATGAGCAGGACCGGGAGCGGCTGCACGAACTACTGAAAACCCTGGAAGAGAAGCAACGGGTGGCGGAACTACTCTCCGCGTACCTGGATACGCGGCAGGAATCAGTACGGGTTGTGATCGGCCTGGAAAAGACCTTGCCGGAGATGCGCAATTTTGTGCTGATTGGCGCTCCCGCCATGGTGGGAGGCGAAATGCGTGGATCGCTGGCCGTGATCGGCCCTACGCGCATGGACTATCAGCACACCATCACTGCGGTTTCTTACATCGCGCAGCTCTTCGATAAGCTGCTGAATGAGACTGCGTGAAAATTCCAATTAAAAAATCGGGACCAGATACAAAAATGAGCAAGTCAAACGGACAATCTGATATTGGCATAGAAGAGCAGTCCCAACAGAACCCAGAACCGGAACTGCCGCCGGCAGATTTGAGGGACGGCTTCGAAGAGAAAGCAACGGGCGCCCAAGCGGGCCAGGAGCCACCTGCGACACCGGCGGCCGAGCCTGCGAAAGCAACAGAGGATTTGAACAAGTTGCGGGCTGAGCGCGACAACTTGCTGGATCGCCTGGCGCGACTCCAAGCAGAGTTTGACAATGCCCGCAAACGCGCGGCCAGAGAGAATGCGGAGTTTCGCGACTACGCCGTTACCGACGCCGTGCGTGTGCTGCTTCCGGTAACGGATTCTCTCTCGCTGGCGCTGAAGAACGCGGACGCCAACCCGCAGGAGTTCAAGAAGGGCGTGGAGCTGATCCAGAAGCAGCTTCAGGAAGCGCTGCAAAAGATCGGCGTGCAGCGAGTGCCGGCGCAGGGACAGCCGTTTGATCCACGATGGCACGAAGCCATTGAAATGGTAGAGAGCAATGACGTTCAGGACAATCACGTGATCGAAGAGCTGCAGCCCGGATATAAGATTAAAGAGCGGCTGCTCCGCCCGGCCATGGTGCGAGTGGCAAAGAACAACAAATCATCCAGTTGAGGTCCGCTTTTGGCCACGCAGGAAAAACGCGATTATTACGAAGTGCTAGGCGTCACCCGCACCGCCAGCGAGCAGGAGATCAAGAGCTCTTACCGCAAACTGGCCATGCAGTTTCACCCTGACCGGAATCCCGGGAATCCCCAGGCCGAGGACAAATTCAAGGAGGCGAGCGAAGCCTACAGCGTACTGATCGACAGCGAGAAGCGCTCCCGCTACGATCAATTTGGGCATGCGGGCCTGGGGAATGGAGGCTTTGGCGGATTTGATCCCTCCACGTTCAGTGATTTCAGCGACGTCTTTGGCGATATCTTCAGCGACTTTTTTGGCGTGAACGTGGGTGGCGGACGCCGCAACCGCGCCCAGAAGGGTGAAGATGCGCGGGCGGACCTGACGCTGACCTTCGAAGAAGCCGCATTCGGCAAGAAGGCTGAAGTCCGGGTGCGGCGCCATGAAAGTTGCGATCAGTGCCGGGGATCAGGGTCCGCTCCGGGAAAGGGGCCCGCAACCTGCTCCACTTGCGCCGGGCGGGGTCAAGTTCGCTATCAACAGGGTTTCTTCAGCATGACCCGTACTTGCCCAACCTGCCATGGAATGGGGCGGGTGATCGCCGATCCCTGCACCAAGTGCAAAGGCGAGGGGCGACAGGCGCGCGAGCGCGGAGTGGAGGTCAGCGTGCCTCCCGGGGTTGAGGACGGCACCCGCATGAGATATCAGGAGCAAGGCAATGCAGGCGGGAGTGGAGGCCCGGCGGGCGATCTTTACGTGGTTCTGCACGTAAAGCCACATGCGTTCTTTGAGCGTGAGGGCAAGGACCTTTTTTGTTCCGTACCCATCTCCTTCAGCCAAGCGGCGCTGGGCGCAGAGATCATGATTCCCACATTGGATGGTGAATACAAACTCAAGATTCCTGAAGGCACACAATCCGGAACCATCCTGCGCATACGCGGAAAAGGAGTGGCATCCCTCCGTGGCGGCGGCAAAGGCGATTTGCACGTCCAAGCGAGGGTGCAGACCCCGGGCAAGCTCACCAAGCGGCAGCGTGAACTGCTGACCGAGTTGGGGGGAACGTCTGCGGTAGAAAACCAACCGGAACCGCGCAGCCTGTTTGAGAAAGTGAAAGAAATCTTTGGCTAAGTTCGGCCATCTCTATATCTGGTTCGTAATCATTGTGGCAGGCATAGCGGGTCTGCCACGGGTGCTGCTCTCGCGCCGCTTTGCGGAGTTGCAACAGGCCAAGCTGCGGGAACGCAAATCTGTCACCCGGTCCCGCCAACTGAGCCTGATCATCTTTGTGGTGGTGGCGGCCTTCGGGGCAGTGTACTTCACCCGCTGGGGCCATCAAGTCTGGATTCAGATTGCCATCATCTTCTCTTTGCTCAGCGCGGCCGAGTTTTTCTTTCAGGCACAATTTCCAAGCCTGGAGTCGTTAACATTCCAGAACCGTCTGCTGGGGATTCTTTATCTTGGCCTGGCGATCGGTTCTTACCTGATGCTGTCGCGGGTATGACTCGCCGCCGGTGGATTGCTGACCGCGTTGCGGGGAATCGCGCATGGCTTACCGACAACAATGCAGAGCATCTCACACGCGTCCTTCGGGCGAAGCCCGGACAAAAATTCGATATCGCGGTAGAAGGCGTGGTTCGAGAGGGAACAGTGACGACGGTTTCAACCGACCAGGTTGAGTTCGAGCTGGGCGCCACGATTCAACCTTCCCCCCTGCCGGAAATTTCTGTTTTGCTATCCATCTACAAATTTGATCGCCTGGAGTGGGCCATTGAAAAGTTGACCGAGTTGGGCGTGGCCAGGATTTTCCCGGTCATCTCGCGGCGCACGGAGGCGCATTTAGCCAAGGCGGCTGAAAAACGAGTGGAACGCTGGCGCAAGATCGCGCTGGAAGCTGCACAACAATCGCGGCGCACAGAGCCACTGGAAATTGTCTCTCCGGTCAAACTGAAGGAGGCCATAACCACAACCAAGGGGTGCGGCATCGTACTCGATGAAGGAGAGGAGGATTCTTCCCTGAAAGGGACACTTCGGGAATGCAAGCCTCCGCTATGGCTGGCCCTCGGTCCTGAAGGCGGCTGGATTCCGGAAGAGATCGAATTGTTCCGCCAGAACGGGTGGAAGACAGCATCGCTGGGCGGCACGATTCTGCGCGCGGAGACGGCAGCGATTGCGGCGGCGGCGGTTGCCATGGCAGAACTTGAGTAATGCCCCACCCTGGAGCCACAATTAGCGGCAGATTTCCGTAGATGCACGCAGATAAAACCTTTGGGCCGCGAATCCGCCACGGCGGAACAACGCGAATTTTAAAAAACTACACAACAAGAAAAAGCGATAACAATTTGCGCGAAGAACTTTTTCCACATTGCACTGTTCGCCTTTTTTTCGCATAATGCAGAGAAGGCATCGCGGTTGGCGTTTGTGGCAAAGACCTTCACTCCAAATCCGAAGCAAGAGCAGGCAATCGACCACATTCACGGACCTCTGCTGGTGCTGGCCGGCGCCGGGACAGGCAAGACGTCCGTACTGGTGGAACGCATTGCACGTATCATTGAGAACAAGCACGCCGCTCCGGACGAAATTCTGGCCATCACCTTCACTGACAATGCAGCCGGGGAGATGAAAGAGCGGGTGGAGAAACGCCTGGGCCGGAAGACGGCAATTTCCGCCTCAACCTTTAACGCCTATTGCCAGGGAATTCTCAAACGGAACGGCAAAGACTTTCATGTGCTGATTCCGGAAGACGTCTACGTATTCCTGCGCCAGAAGATTGACCAACTGCAACTGGAGCGCTTCATCAAGCCCGCGGATGTGGGCGAATTCCTCTACGATCTGCGCAATTTCTTTGACCGCTGCCACGAAGAGCTGGTTGGGCCGGAAGGATTCCAGCGTTTCGTGGAGTCGCTTGGTCCGGGCCCGGACCTTCCGCGCAACTGCCGATCCAAAGAGGTGGACAAAGTCGGCGCACAAGAGATCCTCAACCGCTGGCGGGAGATTGCGCGCGTGTATTCCAATGCTATGCGGCTGCTGCAGGAAGACAACCTGGGCACCTTCGGGATGCAGATCAGCAAGGCGGTCCAGTTGCTGGAGGCCGATCCGCAATTGCTGGCGCGGGAACGCCGCAGGGCGCGGTTCATCCTGGTTGACGAATTTCAGGACTGCAATTCCAGTAACATCATCCTGGCCCAACTGCTGGCGGGCGATGAGCAGAACATCTTCGCGGTCGGCGATCCTGACCAGGCCATTTATCGTTTTCGCGGAGCATCCAGCGCGGCTTTTGAAGAGTTTCTGAATCGCTTTCCGCACGCCCAAGCCGTAACCCTGGAGGAGAACCAGCGCTCGCGGGGAAGCATCCTGCGGGTCGCCTTTGCCGCCATCCATGAAAATCCGGGTGTTGCGCCGGTGAGCTCGGCCCCAAATCTTCGCCGCGTTCCACTCCGGTCAGGCCGCGACTTGCGCGACCAGGAAGCGGGCCGCCTGGTCTTTGATGAGCCGGTCGAGGTTTCAATCAGCGGCTCTGACACGCAGGAAGCCTGTGATATAGCCGAACAGATCGTGCAACTGCAGAAAAACCGGAGAGGCCGCGAGCCATACTCCATGGCCGTCCTGTATCGCTCTCACGCCAACCGGGAAAAATTGATGCAAGAGCTGGCGGCCAGGGACATTCCGTTCCTGGTAAAGGCCATGGATGTCCTGGATACGGCGGTGGTCCGCGATGCGCTGGCCGTGGCGCGCGCCATCGCCAATGACGGCGATGCCGAGAGCCTTTTTCGCATGTGCGCCTTCCCTCAGTTTGCCATTGCCGCGCCCGAGTTGCGGCAAAAACTCTCCGGAGCGGCCACCAAGAGCACCTTCAGAAGCGTGTTGTCCACTCTGGAAGGCGGAAGCCAGGTAATAGCCTCGGTTGAGTCTGCCCGGACTTTCATCACGCAACAACAGACCGGCGTGGCGGCAATTTTGGATTACCTGGCATGCACGTTCAATCTTCCGCAGGAAGATCCGGCGCTCAAAGCATTCTTGCGCTTTGTGGCCGAATGGGAGCAGAAGCCCTACATTCGGGAAAAATCCCTGTCTGCGTTCCTGGAATATGCAGAGTTGTTTGAAGAGGCCGGAGGCCTAGTCCCCCTGCTTACGGAAGAGCAGCTACAGCAGGCAGCCATGGACAATCCCGACGCCGTGCAGCTCATGACCATTCACGGCGCCAAGGGACTCGAGTTTACGCACGCGTGGCTGCTGCGGGTGATTTCGCCTTCGTTCCCTTCGCAGTATCGAGAATCGTTGTTTGAATTTCCTCCACAATTGCGCCGCTCCATCGCCATGGGAGACAGCAAAGAAATCAACGAGCAGGAGGAGCGCCGGCTTTTCTATGTAGCCATAACGCGAGCGCGCGACTGGTTGAATTTGTGCTCAAGGCCCGGCCGAGGGCAGGACCCGTCGCCACCCGGATTTCTACGGCCATTACTGCAAAACCGAGCTCTGGGCCCGAGCCTGCGAAAACGCAACATCCAATCTTCGTCCATCGCTGCGGACCCTTTTTCGCAGGTTTCTGCGGTTGGCGCGTGGCTGCTTCTGCCACCGGCATTCCCCACGACGGAGCTTGCCCTGAGCGCGAACTCCATAGAAAGTTATGCCACCTGTCCGCTTAAGTTCAAACTTCAGCGCGACTGGCAGATTCCCGGTGACGCCTCCGCAGCCATGCAGTTTGGCAATGCCGTACACACGGTCTTAAAGAACTACTATGATCCATCGCCCCACGCCCCCGAACAGAGCGCTGCGGAGGTGATCGCCGCCTTCAAGCGTGAATTTGCCAAGGGAGTGATTGAAGACGCCGTGCAACGGCAATTGTATGAAGAACAGGGCGCTAAGTATTTGCAGATGCTGGTGGATTCACGTCCCCGCGGCAGTATGGAGGTAATTGCGGCGGAGGCCCGTTTCGAATTCCAGATGGGCAAGCTGAGAGTGGTAGGGCGCATTGACAGAATCGACCGCATGGACGGCAACCGCGTCCGCGTCATTGACTACAAGACCGGGGTGCCCTGGGACCAGAAAGATGCCGATGACAGTCTCCAGCTTTCCATCTATGCCATGGGCGCAGCGGAGCTGAAATATGCGCCGCGCGAACTGGTGCTGCTCAATGTTCGCGGCAATGAAGAGGTGATCACCGGCCGCACGCCCGCGCAGTTGGAAAGGGCGCGGCGAAAAATTGAAGATACCGCTGAGGGAATTTCCGCCCATCAATTTGATCCAAAACCGGGAATGCATTGCCGCTGGTGTAGTTTCACCCGGCTCTGCCCGGCAACCGAACAACGGGCCCTGGTTCCACTCAAGGCCCTCATCGCCGGAGTCGAGGCATGAGCATGGCTCTCGGCATCGCGGTCGGAGTGGCGGCTGTGCTGGCCGTACTGCTTTTGCTGCGCAGAAAGAACCAAAGCGAAGATCCAGCGGTGGCGCAGTTTCAGGCAGACGTCCAGGCGCTCCGCGCCAGCAGCGAACGATCTGTCCAGAACATTTCCAGCGCGTTCTCCTCGCAGATGCAGCTTGTGACCTCTCACGTGCAGCAATCGCTGGTGGAAGTCGCCTCCCAGCTTGGCGCCCGGCTCGATTCCATCAACCAGCAGGTGACCGAGCAGGTGAACCAAAGCGCCCTGGTGATGAATGCCAGCAGCAACGCCGTGGGCGAGCGCATTGCCGCTGTACAACACACCTTTGCCGGATTGCAGAACCAGATTGGCGAGATGACGCAGCAGGCGCGCCAACTCTCAGACCTCTCCCGCTCCGTGGCTGCCATCGAGCACGTCCTGCGCGCGCCCAAGATGCGAGGGAATTTTGGCGAGGAGCAGCTTGAAACCTTACTGGGTCTGGTCTTCGCCCGCCAGCAGTTCATCCTTCAGCACCGCTTCTCCTCCGGTGAAATCGTTGATGCCTTGCTCCTTCTGCCTCCGGGCAATGTGGCCGTGGATTCCAAGTTTCCCCTGGAGAATTTCCGGCGCATCGCCGAGGCCGGCACAGAAGACGAAAAGAAAACCTGGCGGCGGGATTTCCTTCGCGACGTGCGCCGACGCGTGGACGAGATTGCCACCCGGTATATCCGGCCGGCAGAGGGCACCCTGCCTTTCGCGCTGATGTATGTCCCGGCGGAAAACGTCTATTACGAAACCATCATCCGCGATGACGATGGCTTCCAGCTTTACCGCTACTGCCTGGAAAAGCGCGTGGTGCCGGTCTCGCCCAACTCTTTTTATGCTTACCTGCAAACCATTATGGTGGGGATCAAGGGAATGCAGGTGGGCCAGCGGGCGGACACCATTGTGCGCGAGATCGAGTCATTGCGAATTGAACTGGAAAAATTCGGAAAAGCTTACGAGACCATCGGCCAGCACATCCGCAATGCCTCCAGCAAAATCGAAGAGGGCACCCGGCTGCTCACCAAGGTTGAGTTGCGGGTGGAGAGCCTTGCCGGCGAAGGCGTGGGACAGGCGGAGCTGTTCATTGACCAAAGAAAGTCACTGGGCACCAGCGGGTCGCGGTGAAGACCGCTGCGCTCGGGACAAACTCAAAAACAAATGCTCAGCCCAAAAAGCCGAGAGGGGAACGTTGCCCGTTCCCCTCTCGGCTTATTCGTTTGAAGAATGTTACTTTTTCTTTTTCTTCTTAGCTGCTTTCTTTTTTGCTGCCATGGTTTCTATTCTCCCTTTTCCATTTTTCATGGATGCGCGATCTCAGAAAAAATCGCGGCTTATGATTGTATAGAGTTATTGAAAATTGAAGTCAAGAAAAAAATTGATGTCATTTGGGATGGCAGCACTCGCCGGAGTCTCTGGTTTGCGCGAAATGGAACAGAAGAAGCCGCCGAAGGTCAAGAGAAAAAGAGAAGGATGCCGGAGATGGCGTCTGTCCATGCGTGCGCAATCATTCCCGGACGCAGGCTCTTGCGCCACACTGCAAGCAAGCCGAAGAGAACACCTAATGCCGCAATCACTGCCATCTGGCGTACACCTTGGTAACCATGGGCCCCGCCAAACAAAATGCCGGAGACGAACACTCCGGCGTAAATGTTTCCCGAAAGGGCGCCGAACTGTTTCATCAGGTAGCCGCGAAAAACAATTTCCTCGAACAATCCGGCCACCACGGTAAGGCAGAGAAATAATCCAAGCTCAAGCCCGGTTCCGGGAATCATCGGCCCTACCGCTTCTTTCATCTGCCGGAGGCTTGCCCCAGGATTGTGAAAATTGACCAGGCCAAGGGCCATCTTCAACGGCAAAAGCACCACAGCAGAACCCACCCAGAACCCAACCCCGATGCCAACATCCATCAGCAAATCTTCCGGTGATTTCCAGCGGCCTCCGATCAACTCCCGCATGGCAACGCCCTTGCGGCTGATTCCGAACCACACCAGCAGAACCAGGACCAATTCCACTACGGCGGTTGAGCTGTACACAAAAATACGGCTATTTAAAATGCTGTTAGCGGGCACCTTCGGAGACCCGCCAAACGAGAGCACAAGGACAAAGGCGATCAGCACCACCGTGTGCCACACAGGAGCAATGAGCTTGCGTTCGGAAGGAACGGTTGGGGTGGCGGCGTCCTGCTGAGGTTTCAAGGTTGATGGAGATTCAGAATCCATGAGCGCCAGATCTCATCTTATAATGAAAGGTTTGAAATCGCACAAGGAGCTGGTGATGGCAGACGTAGTGATTGTGAGCGGTGTACGCACGGCAATAGGAAAATTTCAGGGAGCACTGGAACCGTTGTCCGCTCCGCAACTCGGCTCCATTGCCGTCCGTGAAGCAGTAAAGCGGGCCAGGGTGGCCCCGGAGCAGGTGGATGAATGCATTATGGGCCTGGTCGTCGCTGCCGGCCTCGGCCAGAATCCGGCGCGGCAGGCGGCTTTGAATGGCGGACTTCCTCCCACGGTGGGCGCAATGACCATCAACAAAGTCTGCGGCTCAGGATTAAAGTCTGTGGCGTTGGCTGCTCAGGCCATCCAGACCGGCAACGCGGAAGTTGTGGTTGCCGGCGGCATGGAGTCCATGACCAACGCTCCTTACCTGCTGCCGCAGGCGCGCAAAGGATACCGTTTGGGCAATTCCCAGATCATCGATTCCGTGGTGAACGACGGATTGTGGGACATCTACAACAATTACCACATGGGCATGACCGGGGAAAATGTGGCGGACAAATATAAGATCACGCGCGAGCAGCAGGATGAATACGCCGCCAATTCGCATCGCAAAGCAGTGCAGGCCTGGAAAGAGTGCCGCTTCAAGAGCCAGATTGTTCCGGTGGAGCTGCCCGCAAAAAAGAAGGGCGAGGCGCCGGTGGTGTTCGAAAAAGATGAAGGACCGCGCGAGGACACCTCCGCCGACCTCCTGCGCAATCTGAAACCGGCTTTCAAAAAAGATGGCACGGTGACCGCCGGGAATGCCTCCACCATGAATGACGGCGCGGCCGCCACCGTGGTGACAAGCCGCGAGAAAGCCAAGCAGTTGGGAGTGGAACCGTTGGCGCGCATTGTGGCGCAGGCCACCAGCGGCATTGATCCGGCGTGGGTGATGATGGCGCCGGTGGAGGGCATCCGCAAAATCTGGGCCAAGACCGGATGGAAGCCCAATGAGGTAGACCTCTATGAGATCAACGAAGCATTTTCCGTGCAATCCGTGGCCGTGATCCATGAACTCGGAATCGATCCCGAGCGCGTCAATGTGAATGGCGGCGCAGTCGCACTGGGCCATCCGATTGGCGCCAGCGGCACGCGCATCCTGGTCACGCTAATGTATGAGCTCATCCGCCGCAACGGCAAGCGGGGAATCGCGGCACTGTGCCTGGGCGGCGGCAACTCCGTTGCCATGGCGATCGAACGGGCTTAAGTTGTTTTGGGATCAGTGAAGATCAGTTCGATCAGCGTCATCAGTGGTAAGGGTTCCGTTTACCTCACCAGCTTGCTCAGCTTTTCTTTATTGCCAGCCGGCAAATCCATCAACGCCGATCGTGCCAGCGCGCGATACACATCGCCGGCTTCCGGCAGCCGCTTGAGTTCGCGCAAATGCTGACGGACCGTATCCACATCGCCGCGCTTGATGGGGCCGCTGAAGGCTGAGGCCGGTCCCCACCGGACATAGTTGTAAGTAGTTTGCTCCAGGATGCGGGTCATGAGTTTGGCTATGTGCTTTGGAGAGAGGCCTGCCGCTTTTCCCACCCGCTCTCCGGTGACCAAGGTCGCAACCACCATGGGAGATAAAAACGAGCCAAGAACGTGATACAGCACCTTAGCTTGTTTCCTGATTTGAAAGATGTGACCTTTCAGGTCCTTCACAATCTTCTTGGAGGCTGTAATCGCCCTACGGTCGCCTTCCACGGCAAACGGCACTTTTTCCATAGAGGGTTCCGTATCCGGCACGAAGGTCATCATGGGATGCAGGGAAGCGGTATAGGCCCCGGCGCGCCGAAGTGGCGCCAGAACATCGCTGGTCCGCGCTCCGCTCGAATGCAGAACAATCCTGCCCTTCCACTTCCCATGTTTTGCCAGCGCGCGGGCGGTTTCTACCAGGGCATCGTCGGTATGGCAGATCCAGATAATGCCTGAAGATGGTTGAAAATCTTCCAAATCGATGACCTTGCTGCTCAATCGTTTCGCCAGCAGGGCTGCCCGTTTTCGTGATCGGGACAAGGAACGGCTGACCACGGCGTCGATTCGGTAGCCCGCCTCCATCAGAGACGGACCCAGAGTATGAGCCAGGTTCCCCGATCCAACCAGGGCCACGCTCGGCGTGTTGTGTTTGCTCCCAGCCACAAACGCGAGGATAACTCAGCACTCAGCAATCAGCAATCAGCGGGGCGGAGCCGATTCCTCGCCCGAATCTACGAGTATGTTTCCTTGGCTGGATGCTAACTGCTAATTGGCAATACTGTTCACTTAGGAGATTTCGGAACCTTTTGAGTTGACGGCTGAACGCAAGGTCCCTCCGATTTACCCCCGCTGACGCGTGAGTAAACCCTCGGGATGACGAAACTTTTTTTCGCGTCCTCGTTAAGTGAACAGATTGCTGCTAATTGCTAAGTGCTTCTTCCGCCCTGTATATATTGTTTTCATGGCGAAAAAACCAACCTCCAAGTCACTGGCTCGAATCGTATCTTCCCAGACCGTTTTTCGCGGCCGCGTGTTTCATGTGGATGCAGACGATGTGGAAGAGCCCGGCGGCGTGAAAGTGCGGCGCGAGGTTGTGCGTCATCCGGGTTCCATTGTCATCCTGGCGCTCGATGACAGCGGCGCCAGCCGCTCGCCGCTCTTACTCCTGGAGCGGCAGTATCGCTACTCGGTCGATGCCCGTCTTTGGGAGCTGCCCGCCGGACGGATCGATCCGGGGGAAGATGACCTGACCGCGGCCAAACGGGAGCTGCTGGAAGAAACAGGATTTACTGCCGCCCAATGGCAAAGCGCGCTTAAGTTTTACCCCAGCCCCGGTTTTCTCGACGAGTTGATGCACGTGTTTCTGGCGCGGAAGCTCTTCCGAGGCAAGGCCCGGCCGGAAGATGATGAACGAATTACCGTCCGCTTCTTTCCCGTGCAGCAGGTGTTCAAAATGGCATTTTCGGGCAAGATCATCGATGGCAAGACCCTGGCCTCTCTCTTTTGGCTGGAGAAAACGCTGCCGCGCCGGGCGCGAGAAATCCGCGTCCTGTAAGCATATCGTGCTACGATATATATGGCGTTTCCGCAACTCTGGCGCAGCTTTCTCCTATTTATCAAGTTGACAATAGCTGCAAATCGCGGGAAAATGGATTTACAGCCAAACTAGCGGGTTCAAAGATGCAGGGGATAGGAGTAAAATTACTTCTGGTATCTGCGTCCCTCCCTCAAGCAGTGGCAGAATCCCATAGAATGTCAAAAGAAAGGCCCGGGCACGCAGTTTGTGGTGTTCCGGTCCGTGGAGCAAGGAACGTGTCCCGAATTAAAGGTAAAGTAAAATGGTTCAACAACGCAAAGGGCTTCGGCTTTATCGGCCGCGATGACGGCCCTGATGTGTTCGTCCACTACAGTGCCATCCAATCGGAAGGCTACAAAAGCCTCCAGGAAGGCGATGATGTTGAGTTCGAAATTGTGCAGGGGCAGAAAGGCCCCCAGGCTGAGAACGTTTCTAGATTGCAAACTTCATCCGCCTGATTCCAACTTCTTTTCCCCAGTTGCGTGGATTGGACCCGATTGACGGCTGATCGGGTCTTATTTTTTTAAAGCAATGGGCAATCTGGGTAGCGGGCACCTTTGACCGCAAACTAAAGATATTTTGTGGGCAAAAGTCAAACCGCATGCACTTCAGGGAGTGAGATGAATACGTCGAATGCTGCTTGATTCCTGGATGCGGTTGTGGGATTCTTTCCCTGCGCTACGCTTCGGCTCAGAATGACAAGGAGAAGCTGCATGGTCACCATAAAGCCAAAGTAGCCCACTACCCGAGCATCTATACTGGCTGCACTGAAACGAAAGTAAAATCCCCGGAATCGTTCGCATCAAGAAAAAAGACCGGGCACCCCGCTGCACACGCACTAGCCCGTTACCGTTGCTTCCTTCCGGACCTGGCGGGATTGGCGGGATTGCGTTGCGCGGGACCCGGCATCCTCGATTCTAACATCCTTCCGGCCCTAGCCTTCTGAGTACTAAAAACACCTTCAATCCCGGCCTGAATTCAAGCACAATAGAGAACGTGTCTTCCATAGCACAAGGGGCCGGGCCACAACCGAGCTCCGCCGAGAGGTTTTTCCAGGGCTCTCTTTACCTGCTGGTGGTCATGGGATTTTGCGCGCTGGCGGGCACCGGCAAGCTGGATGTGTTTTCCCTTGGGTTGGTCGGTTTTGCGCTGCTGCTGCGCGGATATCAGCTCTACAAAGGGACCACGTTCGCTATTGCGGAGCGCTGGACCACCTATCTCACGCTTTTCTATTTCCTCTTCTACCTTCTCGACTATTTCCTGCTTTCCGAGAGTTTTGTAAGCGCCACGGTACACATGGTGTTGTTCATCATGGTCATCAAGATTTTTTCCGTGCAGCGCGATCGCGATCTCATGTACCTGGCGGTGCTCTCATTCCTCATGGTGCTGGCCGCGGCCGTGCTCACGGTGGACACGGTCTTCCTGCTGACGTTCTGCCTGTTCATGCTCACGGCCATGTCTACGTTTGTGAGCATGGAGATGCGCCGTTCGGAGCGGGAGTTCCGGGTGATCGCGGTCTCGCCGCAGAATGAAAACAAGTTCAGCCGCTCACTCTATGGCGTGGCCGGGTTGCTGGCAGCGTTTACGCTGGCGGTTGCGGTGGTGATTTTTTTCGTCCTGCCGCGCATGAATATGGGGGGCTACCTGCAAAGCCTGGGAAGCCAGACTGATTTTGTCTCCGGCTTCAGTGATACCGTGAACCTTGGCGGCATCGGCAGGATCCAGCAGTCGAACGCAGCAGTGATGCACGTACAGGTACTGCACGGCATCTTTCCCGCTGACGCAAAGTGGCGCGGCGTGGCGCTGGCGAATTTCGACGGGCACCGCTGGTCCAACCCGCCGCACGACGCGGCAACACTCGAACCCCTGCACGGCGCGGGGCTTGACCTCTGGCCATTGCACGTGGGCAACGCGCCGCTCTATTCCACCGCACACGGATCAACCTTTGGATATCGCGTCATCATGGAGCCGGTGGGCAGCTATATCTTTTTCCTGGCGTCCACTCCGCTGCGGGTGAGCGGGCCCTACTATGAAGTGGCCATCTCCAGCGGCGGCGCAGTCACCAAGAGCGATGGCGGGAGAACGATTGATGTCTACGAGGGAGAAGCGAATACCAATGATCCGGAGCCGATCATCCAGAACTCCAACTCCAGCTACTACGCTCCGGAAATCAGCGCATTTTACTTAGGACTTCCGGAGCAAATGGACCGGCGCATTCCGTCGCTGGCCAGGACCATTACCGCCTCTGCCGGCTCCAATTACGCGCGGGCCAAGGCCATAGAAAAGTATCTGCGCGAAAACCTGGGCTACACGCTGAATTTGCCGGGGGCGGAAGCTGATCCGCTGGCCAATTTTCTCTTCGAGCGCAGGAAAGGCCACTGCGAATACTTTGCCTCCTCGATGGCAATTATGTTGCGAACGCTCAACATACCGTCGCGCGTGGTGAACGGCTTCCGCGGCGGCGAATACAATGACCTGAACCACACCTATATCATCCGCGGGCGCGATGCGCATTCCTGGGTGGAGGCATTTTTTCCGGAATATGGCTGGGTGACGTTCGATCCCACTCCGTCTGTCCCGGCGGAGGGCAATGACACATGGTCGCGCCTGGCAATGTACATGGATGCGCTGCACGAGATGTGGCGCGAGTGGGTCATCAATTATGATTTCGGCCACCAGATGCGGTTGAGCGCCGAGATCAGCGCGGGGGCCAGCAATGCGCATAGCAAGGTGCGCTCCTGGTATAAGCGGAAATATTGGCAGATTCTGGCCTGGGTCAGGAACCTGAGCGGGGCGCTCAACTCGGGCAAGATGATCGCGATCTGCACTCTGGGGCTCATGATCCTTGCCTTGCCGTTCATGCCGCGCGCCTGGCGAGCATTCCGGCGCGTCCGGTTCCTCAAAAATCCTGAGCAGGCGCCACGGACATCCGCAAGTTTGTGGTATGCGCGGATGTTAAAGGCCATGGCGCGCAAAGGCATCCGCAAGACGCCGGCACAAACACCGGCGGAATTTGCGTCCGTAATCGACGATCCTCAAGTACAGAGGGACGTAGTGGTCTTCACCGAGTATTACGAGCGCGCCCGTTTTGCCGATTCAGCCGAGGACGCCATGCGGCTGCCGGAATTGTACGAAGCTTTGACGGCGAAAAGATAAGAATTCTCCAGAGAGGCAGCCTCCCCTCAAAATCATTCCGGCGAGGAAATGAACCGCCGAACATCCTTAAGCAGGACAAAGAGATGCATGGGATCGACCGGGGACGGGATGAAGTTGAATTTCTGATAGAAGCTCACGGCTTCCGCATCCTTTGCGTGGACCGCAAAGGCGCGAATGCCGGCAATGCCGGCAGCCTGCAAGGTTCGCAACATAGCATCCTTCAAGAGCGCCTTT
Organism: Candidatus Angelobacter sp.; assembly: GCA_036522115.1. GTDB lineage: Bacteria > Acidobacteriota > Terriglobia > Terriglobales > Acidobacteriaceae > Angelobacter. The sequence continues at coordinate 2,613 of DATDGL010000122.1, read as the reverse complement.
CCTACACCTTGGCCTTGCCACCTCCGGTCCACCGGAATGCTCCAAACGTTTTGAAGGCAATCACCGCATTTTCAAAAACCGGAATACAACTGCACCTTTAGCGGTGCGATTTCGCGCTCAAACTGCGCGAAAATGCTGGAAATTGAAAAATCACTAGTTTTGCCGCGCTGCCGCGAAGGTTATTGAAAACAAAGCACTTTTTCGTTGCGGATAGCCGGAAACCGGATTTTTTTCCATCCGCAAGCCGCAAAGGCTGTTGAAAACAAAAGACTTTTTCGTTGCGGATCGAATCCTGCGCAGGCTCTTGCGGCCCCTGATCCCGCAAAAGCCATTGAAAACTAAGCAGATATTCGTTGCGGATGTTATCGCTACGTGTTTCGCCCTGACCTCCCACCCCATGGCGACACAACCTCCTTTCGCAAATGCGACGGTCGCGGGAGCACGACGCCAAGGAAGGACCAGAGTTTAGTTCCGCGGACGAACCTCGGTCTCGACTCAAAATGACAAGCCGGGTGCGCTGCGGTTTTCTTCGCGCAGCACTGCGTTTGTATCGCGAGCGCCGGTACACACGTCTCCCGTTGCGTCGGGCTGTGGCGGCGCCTAAGGGCCGCAGCCGAGGGCGGCTGCGCTCCACTCTTTATATTCAGTTGTCAAAGACCATTGCCGGGACCAGCGATCCCGGTCGCCCGAGGGCGATCGGCGTATTTCGTACGCCTGTAACCAGCATTACAGCCGGAGCGGCGAGAGTCAATCAAGTGCTGTCACAATGCTGTCACTCTGACAGCACTTTTTGCTGAAAATCCAAGGAATATCAGGAAACAACATCAACTGCTTCGTGATTACGCCACACGCGATCCGGCCGCCAAGGGCGGGGTGACGGGATTGTACGCTCATCATTACGAGCTGGACGAACTGGGGTAAACTGAGCATCTGAAATGGCGGCAACACTCACAGGCTATAGCAGCCGGCTACGCTCCGAGTTGTGCGCGAGGAATGCCGTTTTCGCCAGGGAGAGCAAGTCGAACCATGTGGAAAGCTACGGCGAAATGCGGGTGATTGTCTACGCGCCTGAGGCGGATGGCGAGCGTCACGGAAATTTCATCGCCTCCAGCTACCGGGAAATCCTGAAGAGAGTGGAGTGGAACAAGAGGCTGGCAAAGGTCCACACCGGTGCGCGCCGGGCCCTTCCCGCGGCTGACCGCAGATGGCGGGAACTGGATTCCTCAACCAGTTCGGACGCGCTGTTGATGAACATCTTTTGCTGTCCAGGAGTCTGTCGCAGGCTGAGCGTCGCATCCATTCTGGGAACGGAAATCACAGATATCCCGCAGTTTGGATATAAGGCGCGCGTGCCGCTGCTGCACGGGCGGAGCGACCGGACAGAGATAGACATGAAACTGGGTTGTCTTCTGGTGGAAGCCAAATTAACGGAACCTGACTTTCAAAAGAAGAACCGCTCTGGGGTGGAATCCTACCGTGACCTGGAGATAGTCTTTGACGTGAAGGAGCTTCCGCGCTCCGGCGAGCAATACGAGTCGTATCAACTCATACGAAATGTGCTGGCCGCACATGCGTCTGAATTGAGCTTCTGCGTGATTGCAGACGCCAGGCGGCCTGATCTGATGGAAGCCTGGCACGCGATCATGCGTTGCGTGCGCCATGCGGAGCTCAGGACGCGCTGCAAAGTGCTGACTTGGCAGGAACTGAGCACGGTGCTGCCGACGAAACTGCAAAGATTCCTGGAGGTGAAGTATGGAATCAATCCACAGTTGGTAATTGGGTAAATTGGCGATTTGAAAATCAAAATGCCAAAGCTGCCGATGCGAAAAGCAATACCAGCAACCACGCGTACAGGTAAATTCAGCGAGATTCGTTCTTCTTGCGCGTCAGGTTGCTGATGACTGCTCCCAGGCCGTAGGCGCTGGCAATAAGGCCGGCCACAGCGAGTGCTCTCATGCCCATGGAAAGGCCGGACCATGTCTGTTGCAAAGCAATGCCCGAACTCAAACCATTCGCGCGCAACACGTAGCAGGCCAGAATTGCGCCGACGACGAACAAAACCAATGACACCATCAGACTGGGGGGCCGTTGTTGGGCCATATGTTCCTCCGGGCCTGCGAAAGCGCTACGCGGAGGATTTTACCTGATCACCCGGCGCCCTCCGCCTGGGAGGCGCCGGGTGTCAGGTTGCAGGCCACGTTCAGCCCGTAAGTTTGCTTTATCTGGAGTATCTTTTATCTTTGCCGACGCGATTGCAAAAGCCCCACCCTACCAAAACCGGGTAGGACGGGGCACCCAGCACCCAGCAATATGAAACCTGAGCGATCTCATCACTTTCTCCGTCTCTCGTATTTACTACTGACACCGCCGTTTTCTCCCATGTTCCTGCTCATTTGCGGCCTTCGCCACGATACCGTTCACTTAAGGTGTCCGTTGAATCCTTTTAGTCAACATCTGGATCTGTGCCGCCCGTCCGGGGCTCATTTCTATCTTCTCTTTTTCCCAGCGCTTACGAAGCTGTGAATGAATTTAAAAAAGTTGTTGACTAGCGATATAACTAGTTTCATACTACTCCCATACCCTGCTTTCGTAGGCGCGAGGTGAACCATGGGT
>DATDGL010000121.1:0-9801 GCA_036522115.1 Candidatus Angelobacter sp. | reverse complement strand
TGATCTGCCGAGATCCTCCGCTTTAGCGGGCAATCCGCTGATTTTTGGGTTGTGAGCGTTCTCACACTCTTGGCGGTGTAAGAACACCGCTCACGCCAGAACGTATGTTCGCGTATTTCAATCCATTCACAGCTTCTCACGCGGTGGGCTCAGTAATTCCGCGCTTCCGGCGCTCCTCTTCTGCGTTGACTCTCACCGTGAAGAATTGAGTTCGCAACCTGCTTGAGCTTTGCGGCCTGGGATCAGGTCTGCTAGAGTTGGCTCAAGAGACCACAGTTTTTTAGGGAGCACATTCATGAAACATGCGTCGCCGCGAATAGTCCGGATCATGCTGGCGCTTTTCGGTTCAATGGCTGTTAGTTGCGCAACGGCCGGAGCGCAACAGCCCTCACCGCCTGCACAGCAGCCCACGAACCCCGGCGCTGCAGCGCACTATGACCGCATGGCGGCGGCCAGGAATGTGTATCTGAAGAATGCCGGCGGCAACGATGTGCCTTTCAATGTAATCAGTCGCAATTTTGAAAGCTGGGGGCACTACCTTCTTGTGGACTCCCCGGACAATGCGGACCTGGTCATTGAAATCCAGTCGCCGGATGACGGTTCGGAGAAGAAAGACGACAAGGAATCCGGAGGCAGCAAGGGTGGCCTTTATAGTGGCAATCAAAAAGATCAGTCTTCCACTCCCAAGCCCACAGTGGACGTAATCACCTTGACCGTCTATGACAAAAACAAAAAGCCGATGTGGATCGGCAGGGAAGAACCGAAATTTGCCGTCCGGCACAAAGCTGAAGAGACGCACCTGGTGGAAGCAGCCCAAAAGCTGTTTACCCGGTTTCATGACCGGATCGAACCGCCGGTCAAGCCGTAGCTCTTATTTTGCAAACCCCTATCTCGAACGTGCGTGGAGCCAGGAAACTCCTGTGCCAAGGCTCGTACAAGCTTATAAGATAAGAGAGGTTCTGATCGAAAAGCAATTTCAAGCGGGAACTGTGAAAAGCTTGCGTTCGCGGTCCGCGGCGAAGGACAGGCAGGCTCTGATATCTTCAATGGTTAGATCAGGGAAGTCGTTGACGATCTCCTCCTGAGACATGCCCGAGGCCAGATACTCAAGAACCTCAGACACGGTGATTCGGAGGCCTCGAATACACGGCTTGCCGCCACGTTTGCCGGGTTCTATGGTAATCCGTCCTTCGTAGTCCATATGAAAAGGGTACGTGGTTGAACAGCCTTGGTCAAGAACTCTTCTCAGTGGCCGACGCGGTTCTACTCTAGACAATCACGAACCAGGCTTGGCCCCCAGCAGCGGGAATTGAATGAGTGAGCCTTCCTGAGCGTTCGCATCTTTGCGGGCAGGCTGGTCCGCTGCCACCCTGGACAGCAGGTTCGGGTGAACGTTCCACCGCTGGCCATTCTCCGCGATCACACTTACGCTCTTCTTGTTATACCGTGTGAGCGTGCCGATGATCTCCGGGTGGCCGGGCGGATGAAAGCGCACTTTTTCCCCGATGCGGAAGTTCACCATGGCCGCGTGCGATCTCATGTCGCGGAGAAACCGCAAACGGGAAATGATTCTGTGATTCAGGTCTATGAGCTCTTCTTCTGAAAGACGGTCAATATCAATTTTTGGCACTAGAGGTCGCTCCCAGGTGATCTTTGGGTCGTACTTGAAACCAATAATTACACGAAGCCCATCCTTTGTGTCCACACAAAACCAGAGGGCTTGCCAACGTTTGAAGACGCAGCCGGGGGCGGCTGCGCTCCCGTTTTGTTTTCTTGAGCGAGCGGTACTGTGCCAGGTTCAATTGTGCAAGGTGTTCTGATTCTCTTCCCATGCTGAAACTACGCTATGAACTACGGCATCTGAATGACGAGCTTGTGGACGACGTTCGCCGCTTGATGATTGAGGAGCTGTACTGGGCTGTGGAACATAACAAGCTGTATTACAGCAAACACTTCGCCAGATCCGGCCATAAAGAGTATCCCCTGCTGCTGCAAAAGGAATTTGCAACCGGAAATCCTGACACGCTGGAGGAATCTCTGAATGTGCCCGGCTATTTTCAGGCGGGCAGTCCCAGGAATGCTGTCCAAACTTTTGCCTGGGATGAATTCAACAAATACTACATGCGTGCCTTGTGCCTGCTGGCGCAGGTCGGGGCAGGATATGAAGTGGTGGTCGCGCGCGGGAGACACTCAGATCATCCGAAGCCTGAATCCAGCAAGCGGATCGGCGCCAAGAAAGATCCCACGCGTTTCCTGAGTGGCTTGCGCGAAGTCCCCAGGGTCAATCCTTTCGGCGCTAACTCCGGTCTGACTCTGGAACTACGCAAGCATCTTTGACGGGCACGGTCTGACGCCGTGCCCCGCAAAGAGTTTCTGTAACAATGGTGAAGCTGTTTTTGAGCGAAGAGCACTTACTCTTTCTTTGTGGCAGCTCCCGTTCCGGCAGCTTTGGTGCTTTTGCCTTCCATCACAGTCGCCCAGTTATTGCCATCTTCTGACATTTCGAACTTGAACGCATAGGAAGTCGCGGAACCTTCGGTCACCATAAAGCGGGTCTGCATGGTCTTGTCGCCCACGGAAAACGAGCTGCTCCAGGTCCATACTTTGCCATCGAAGGCGCCGGTGGCGTGCTCAGCCTCACCCGAATTGTTGTATGCGTCGTAGGTATAGACCTTCTTCTGGGAGTCGTAACCGAAAATAGCCAGGGTGATTTCATGGCCCACGGAACTGGTCCCCTGAGAGTGCGAAATGAGATAGAAGCCCCCTGCAAGCCACTCGTTATGTTCGGTGGCGGTGAACTTTCCTCCCGGCCCCATGGGACCCGGCTTCAACTCTCCGGTGAGCTTCCAGTTCCCGGCAAAGTAGCCCAGGTTCTTTTGCTCGGGGCCAACTTTTGGCGCTTCCGGCGGGTTTTGCGGGAGCGCGAACACGGCAGAGAACATCAGGACACAAAGAACGCAAACTGAAATCCGTTTCATGAAATATTCTCCCTTTTTGAGTAGGTGTTGGCTTCGGCAAAATCCTACTCCGGACTTGAGAGGGCCGTCAATTTAGAGCGAGCCGCGTCCTTCATTTTGCCGCCAAACCCACTAAACTGGACTCATGACAGTGCCTGGTTCCAAGGCAAAAACGTTCGAAGGCGTGCTGGAGCGCAGTGGCGACCGCCTGAACTGGGTCATCATCCGGATTCCTTTTGATGCGGCCAAGCTTTGGGGCAAGCGTGGGCAGCTTCGGGTGAAAGGCGAGATCAACGGGTTTGCCTTTCGCAGCGCTTTATTTCCCACCGGCAAAGGCACGCATGTGCTGATGGTCAATAAGAAAATGCAGGCTGGGGGCAAGGTTGCGCCGGGAGCCAAGGTCCGATTCCGCCTGGAGCCGGATGTCGTGCCGCGCGAGATCAAGCCATCGGCGGAGTTGCAGCGCATGTTCAGGCAGTCGAAACAGTTGCAGAAGTTTTATGAGTCTTTGAACTTCTCCACCAGGCGCTACATTGCGCTTTGGGTGGAAGAGGGAAAACAGGCTGAAACGCGCCGACGCCGCGCCGAACAGATTGCGGAGCGGATGCTGGAAACAATGGAGGCAGAGCACGAGTTGCCGCCGCTGATCCTGGCGGCGCTGCAGCGCAATACAAAAGCGCGGGCCGGTTGGAAACTGATGTCGCGGACCCACAGGCGGTCTCACCTGATGGGTATTTTTTATTATCGCAATCCGGAGTCACGCGCGCGGCGATTGGCCAAGGCGGTGGAGGAGATGGTGGAGCATGCGGAGAGGCGAGAACACAAAGGCCAGATTGACGAATGACCAGGAACAGAATGACAAGGAGAAGTTGCGTGGTCACCATAAAGCCAAAGTATGAACCGGTGACCCGATTACTGTGGCGCTGGCAGCCCGCATTTCTCCGTGACTGGATTCGCGGGGAGCTTGATGAGAGTGGGGTAGCTGATCACGGGAGCGGTAATAATGTCGCCAAAGCGCGTCCAGTCTTTTTGCAGAGCAGAGGGATCACGGGAAAAGGGCCAGGTTTGGAGTTCGATGCTGAAAGCCAGGTCGCCCGGGTAAACAGTGCCGGGAACTTCGTCTGCCGAATTGTTTCTAACCGGAATGCCCTCCACCGCGGTGAATTCATAGGTTTGATTGTGCTTGAGCACCACCCAACTGTCGTCAGTCGGTTGCGGGCCGAAGGTTACGCCCCGGCCAAAGCTGCGAAAAGTTCGCACCGGCGTTGCCAACTCATATTTTTTCGCCTGGACATCATTGGTCGTTTTTCCTACAAGCACTCTCTGGATATGAAAATACTGGGAAAGGATGATGGGCGTGCGCCTGCCGTTGGCAACAGTTATGTCCATGGGGACATAGACGACATACGCCCTGGGGCCGAGGGCGCAGAACTTGCTGGGCGGAAGCGCCTGGGCAGTCACCTCAACCCCGGTTGTGGGATCGGCAGCAGCAGGCTGAGCGGGAGTGGAAGGCTTTGCCTGCGTCGCGGTGTTTTGCTGGGCTGTGAACAGACGGCCAGCCGCACTGGGCCCACGGAGCGCGGACATAAGCGTCAGGAAGAGGCCGGCGCTGAGCAAAAACTTTGTCCGGGTTGGGCGCAGTTTCACCGCTTTTTCAATCCAGAAGATCTAGTGCTGAAAAGTATAAATATACGACCAGGGAACAGGGAATAGCACCCCCACCGGCTGACCATCGGCTGGCCGGGTTGAACAGCTTAGCGACTGTTGCTAACTGGCCGCGGACGCAATCGGGTGCGTCGGGGCATCGGTTCATCTGCAGAAATCCCAGCACCTCAGTGTGGATTCTGAGCGAGCAGTCACCAGGGAATAAGGAAGGACGGAAGATCACGCTCGCAAAGCACATGGCAGGCTGTTCCCTGTCAACCTGTTCCCTATTCCCTCAGCATGGTAGTATCTGCTGGCAAATGCGCCTAAAGTATCTGACGCCCAATGATTGGGCCCTGCTGCGATCGAAATCCCGGCGGCTGATGTTCAAGGCGGGAGGACTCATCATCCCCATCAACACCCGCCCCACGGCCTTATTTATCCTGCAAAAAGGCAGCGCCACAGTAGAGGTGAGCCGGGGTATGGTCATTGCGCGGCTGGCGCCGGGGGACATCTGCGGAGAAATGGCGTTTGTGGAAAACAATGTTTCCAGCGCATCAGTGATTGCGGCGGATCCGGAGACTGAAGTGGAAGCTCTGGATTTGCCGGAAGTCAGCGCCATCTTCAGCAGCTATCCTCATCTGGAAGCGCGGTTCTACAAATCACTGGCGCTGGTACTGTCGCAACGACTGCGAAAGACCTCCTCTGAGCTGGCGAAATCCATGAGCAAAATGAGCTAACGCTTTGGTTTGACCCGGCGTTGCCGGGTGCGATACAAAAATTGCAGGGGGCAAACCATGGAATCAACAGCAACCAAGACCACAACCAGCCGTCAACTTTTGCGTCATGCCGTGGCCACGGTAGCGTATCGCGGGGGCAAAGCGGTGCGCGGCGCGCCTGAGAGTTTTGCTGAGTTCAAGATTGGCGATAAACCCCGGACGCCGGCGCAGATTCTGGCCCATATCGGCGATCTCTATGACTGGGGTTTATCTTGTCTCAAAGGGAAGCAGGAGTGGCACAATTCCGAACCGCTTCCCTGGCCGCAGGAGGTAAAGCGCTTTTTCAAAACTTTGCAGGCCTTGGATGATTATCTGGCCAGCGACGCGCCGATTGCGTACCCTGCGGAACAGATTTTTCAAGGCGGGGTTGCGGATTCGTTGACGCACGTCGGGCAGATTGCCATGCTGCGCCGCCTCGCCGGATGTCCCATGAAGAGTGAGAATTATTTCCGCGCAGACATTGCAATGGGACGCGTAGGCGAGCGACAAACGGCGCCCAAGGAGGAGTTCGATTAGATTCGAATTGGGAGACCGCAAAAAACCTGGGCCGGCCTTTGAGGACAATCAATATCACAATCCCCGAAGGATATTGATAAAGCTGGATATAAGCTTTGTTCAGACGGCAGAGGTAATGGGCAACAGATTTGTGATCTTTTGTCCAGGGCCGCCAGAGCGTTTTTGTTTAATGGCATGGCGGTAAGCGGCATCATATTGGCGTCCGATGGCGGTGCTGTTACGCGTTTCCAGAATATGGGCGTGGCCGGAAGCGGCGAGCGTGGCGCGGAAGCCAGGGTCGCGTCCCAGAAACGCCATGCGGTAGCCAAGTTCGCGGGCATCGCCATCTTTGAACCACAGGCAGCCGCGCCCGTCGGGGGAAACGTCGCGATTGCCGGGTACATCTGCAGCCAGTAGCGGTCTGGCCAGCATCAGCGCTTGCAGACAGAATTGGTTTGGCTGGCGGGCCTGGACCTGGTCCACCGGCGGCTCTCCGCCGGCAATCACAACGTCAGCCGCAGACATTGCAGCCGGGGCCGAGTCCGCTTCCACGCAAAGAACTTCACCTGCAATACCCAACCGCTGAGCGTGGTCTTGAATGGCCGGAAAATCCTGAGGCGAAGCGGAAATCAGCAATCGAGACGGATTGACCTCGATTCTGGCGAGCGCAAATGCTTCCAGCGCCAACAGGGTTGCCGGAGAAAGATCTCCTTCTTGACGGCCGCCGGGTTGCGGCGCGAAGTAGACAACTACGGAGCTATCAACCTCAAAACGTTCTTGCAAGAACTCTTTTCCAGCATGGCTCAGTTGGTGAGCGTCTGCGGGAACGGGACCAGGAATGACAAACACGTTTTCACGAGGAGCGCCGCGTTCTTCAACCGCGTTTTTCATGCTCATCGAATGGACAATGATGGCTTCAGCGCGGGAAAGGATGAATTGCTCGGCCACGCGGAAGGAGCGTCCCATCCAACTGCCGCGGTCGCATTGTCCGGCGGAAAGCGCCAGCTCTTCAATACAGCCGTTGAGGTCATACACCACGCAGGGCAAATTGCGGACGCCGGCCATTCCGGATGCGAACGAATGCGTGTGGACCAGGTCAGAGCTGTTTTCCGGATCACACTCCAGCAGCGATTTTCGCCAGTTGCGCACATCCTGCCAGGCGCGAAGCAAGGAGAGCGTTTCCTCCTGTTCCAGATCTTTTTTGGCCAGGTAGAATTCGGCGATGCCCGCGCCCCGGGGCGTGACGATGTAGGGCCGCATCCCGGCGGCAACCTGGCCTTCCACCAGAGGCAGAACGTCCCGGGCATATTCGCAGGCGTGGATCACCCGCCAGCCTTTGGGCTTGACTGCATGCTGCCCTGGCGGTTGCGAGTGCGGTCCAGACTCCTGCCGCCAGACGCGATTCGGCGACGGTGTATTGGTCAAAAAAATGAAGCTCATGCACCTAGGAGACTTTTTGCCGGCCGTTTACTTCGGAATAACACATAACCCGATTCCGCCCTGCGTGCTTGGCCGCGTAGAGAGCGGCATCGGCAAATTCAATCAGATCACGCTTGAACTGCGCATCCCGGTCAAACACAGCGACACCTATGCTGATTGTAAGATGCTGGATTGCCTGAGGACAGTCAGAAAGAAATTGGGCCTGCTCGACGGCCCGGCGCGCACGCTGAGCCACATAGACGGCGCCGGCTTCTGTGGTTTCCGGCAGAATCATGACAAACTCCTCGCCGCCGTAGCGGGCCGCGGTATCTACTTCACGCAGATCTTTCATCAAGATGGCGCCGATCTCACTCAGCACCTGGTCGCCCACGTGGTGGCCAAACGTGTCATTCAACTGCTTGAAGTGATCAATATCAATCATCAGCAGGGAGAATTTCTGCCGTTTTCGTTCAGCCCTCTTGAACTCCAATTCCAACTGCTGCTCGAAATAGCCACGGGTCCGCAACCCGGTCAGATAATCGGTAAAGGCAAATCGCAGCAGCCCCTCATTGGCATGTTCGCGGGTGAGAAGATTCTCGGCGACCAGAGACAGGATCCACAGGAGTTGGGCATCCTGCGCGTTGAACCCATCGTTGGCGAGGCAGAAGAGTTGCAATGATCCCATCGCGCGATTGCGGACAAACAGTGGGATGATCAGCGCCGCACCGGAGCCCAAGGAATCCAGAAGCTCATCCGCCTGTGGCTGATGTCCCCCGACCACCAGCAACGGACGCGCATACTTGATTGCCCAGAAATGAAAGATGTTGCCGTTAGGCTGGCCTTCCAGCTCTCTTGTCGGCTTGTCAAAACCGCGGGCGATTCGGAGTTCCGCCTGTTCATTGCCCTCATTCCAGAAGTAAATCAGGGTGCGGTCAAAGGTGGAGATTTCGCCAGCCATGTCACACATCAGGTTCAGAGTGGCCTCAAGTTGCATGTGTATGCCGGTGAGCATGCTGAGCCTGAGAATCACATTCAGATGCTGCCACCGTCCCTGTACGGTCTGCTGATTGAGTTCGGAAAAGACTTCGACTACAAAGCGTTCTGGTGACGAAGAAGCGGGATTTGGCGCCTGCGAAGCCAGCATGGGGAGTGTTCCTGTGGTCCTTGAGGACGCGATTCGGGTTACGAGTCCATCATCTGTGTATGAGATGCGGGTTTTCTGCATGGGGTAAACACTGAAGGAGTTGGTCATTTCCCAGGTTTCAAGGGCCAATGGGCCACGCCTTCCGGGCGCAACCCTTCCAGCGATCGCCCCGAAGGGAAATTTACCCGGAACTATAAAAGCATCTCCAAAATGCATGTAAAATAATGAAATATATAGACTTACATGGTATTTGAGCCTGGGTGGAGTGAGTGACTCAACTTTACCATTCACGGGTGTTGACGGGTGAGATCTGAGAAATCTTTAACGGGAAGTACCATACTTGTTGCATTTATTACCCACTCGGAATACGATGGAAATGCGCCGGAAAACCCGCCGGCTAATGATGGTTTTAAAGCGCGACTCATCATTTCTCTTCAGTAAATTCGCCCTTTAGAAAATTGATACCGGCCCAAACGTATTCCAACCAGGAGATGCTCCCATGGCATGGTACGCATACTGCATTACTGAGCAGCAAGCTTTTCAGAACGGCACCCGCGCTCGTCGGCCCTTCCCGGTAGAAAATCTAAAAGGTATAGGGGATGCGCAAACTTTTGGCTATCCCAGCGGCGAGTTTGCCGTGATTGTCAGCGAATACATTCCGGTGGGCGAGTTGGGGCAGACAGCCCTTCTGCAACACGCGCATGTGGTGAGCGAGTGCTTTAAGCGCACCACGGTCTTGCCCTTTCGCTTTGGCACGGTATTTGATACGGACGATGCCTTGCGGCGCGCCGTGCGGCTCAACCGGAAGGCCTTTCTGGAAGGCGTGAGCAAGCTGAAGGGCAAAGCAGAAATGCATCTCAAGCTGCTGATCCGTGATGGCTCGTTGCGCGAAGCGCTGGAGGAGATTGAACTGCCCTCCACCGTGGGTAGCGAATATTTGAGCAAGCTGCGGGAAAAGGCGGCCCGCCATCGCGAACGACAAACCAAGGCCCGCGCCCTGTCCGTCCAGGTCCATAAGATCTTCGACCCACTGGACCAGGACGTCTGCTGCCGCAAAGTCGATTCCGGCGGGATGCTCGTGGATATTGCTCATCTCATCGATAACAAACAGGTGCAGAAGTACCAGAACCGCTACCAGATGGCCACCCGTCACCTACCTGGGGTGGAGGTGGTGATGAGCGGACCATGGCCACCGTACCACTTCATCAATGGGAAAAGGTCATCCTAGGAGTCTGTCGGGAATAGAAGCAAACTTACCGTCGCGATTTGTCGAGGCACATTGATCGGGTGGAGATTTGGAAAAGATCAATTCGCCCCGGTTAGGCTCATACTCGTCAAGCGCTCAGTGCAGCCGCGAGAAAAC
>DATDGL010000120.1:0-7356 GCA_036522115.1 Candidatus Angelobacter sp. | reverse complement strand
GTTTTCTCGCGGCTGCACTGAGCGCTTGACGAGTATGAGCCTAACCGGGGCGAATTGATCTTTTCCAAATCTCCACCCGATCAATGTGCCTCGACAAATCGCGACGGTAAGTTTGCTTCTATTCCCGACAGACTCCTAGGCCTGCGTCCCGCACCGAGGTTGAATTCGCCAAGAGTGGTCATGTCCTAAAACGTACAAGTGGTTATTACCACTTCACTTTTACCATCTTCGCAGCAGCATCCTTGTCTTATGCCAGGGAAAGTATTTTGGTCTATTCGGTGCATGAAGGTTCATTTGACGATTGCGGCAGGCTAAGCGAAAATAGAAAACAACGCTTTTGTGGGCCTGTGGCGCAGATGGGAGCGCGCTTCCATGGCATGGAAGAGGTCGTCGGTTCGATCCCGACCAGGTCCACCAACCTAATGCACTTCGTTTACATCCTGCAAAGTCAAAGTACGGGAAAGTTCTACATTGGTTCTGCAGAGGAGCCGCTCAATCGACTTGCGGATCATCAGCGTGGACAAACGACCTCAACGCGCGGCCGAGGTCCCTGGGCTTTGGTATATCAGGAGGAGTTCGATACATTGTCCAAGGCGCGACGGCGAGAACGACAGTTGAAGAGCTGGAAGTCCCATCGCTCCATCGAAGAGCTAATACGAGCCTCAAAGTTGGAGAATTGAGCGCGTCCCGGCTTGCCGGGAAGGTCGTCGGTTCGATCCCGACCAGGTCCACCAACCTAATGCACTTCGTTTACATCCTGCAAAGTCAAAGTACGGGAAAGTTCTACATTGGTTCTGCAGAGGACCCTCTGGCAAGACTTGCCGATCATCAGCGCGGACAAACCATCTCTACACGCGGCCGGGGGCCATGGATTCTCGTTTACCGGGAGCAATTCGATACACTTGCTAAGGCGCGCAAGCGAGAACGGCAGCTAAAGAGTTGGAAATCAAATCGTTCGATACAAGAATTGATAAACACTCCAAAACTGCGGGACTGAGCGCGTCCCGGCCTGCCGGGAAGGTCGTCGGTTCGATCCCGACCAGGTCCACCCTAAAATCAACAACTTAGCAGACCTGCCGTCCGCTGCGGCCCGCCGCATTCCCCCAGTACCCGTGAACATGGCCTAATGTGCCGAACCAGCAAGTCTCTGTTGTCCCCAATTCGGTGATACTGCGCGGAGCTTGATCCTACAGCTCCAGGCTTCCTCGCTATGTGGGTCTAGGTTCACGGCATTTTTTGGTTGAAAATATAGTAAAAATACTATATACTGAAAACGGTGGCTTGCCTGAAACAACCCGGATTGCATCAGTCTCATGGGAAGGCGATTCGTGGGAAGTTCTTAAATCATGGCCAAAGGCGATTAGATGGGACTTCGGCAATTCGTTGCGCGAGATGCAGTACGGACGGTCTGCGACACTGAATGTCCGTCCAATGCGGTCCATCGGTCAGGGCGTGTTCGAGTTGAAGGACTCGGACGAAAACACTTGGTACAGGATGGTGTATCTCAAGCGAGTGGGAGACGTGATCTACGTCTTGGATTGTTTTCGAGAAGGACACGGCCAAGACCGAGCGCAAGGACTTGAACAGAGCGAGGAGTCGTTTGTCGGCGGTTAAACAGCGGATTCAAGAGGAGCAGAAAATGAAAAACGCAAGCCAAAACAATAAGCCCGGCCACATTACGAAGGGAGATATCTTCGATGATCTGGGTTTTTCTCCTGCGGAAACTCTGGAAGGCAAGATCAAGACGGACATCTGGCAGGCGTTGATGAAGCATATCGAGCAACGAGGGTTCAGCCAATCCTATCTCGTGACTAGGTTAAAGGCTCATCAACCGGACGTGAGCAATCTTCTCAAGGGAAAGATTTCCAAAGTCAGTATCACTAAACTGATTCAGTTCGCTGGCAGGCTCAACCTAGACGCGCGTATTAAAGTGACCGCTTCTCGGGCCGAAAAGAATGCCACAACATTCAATTCAATCCCAAAGGTCAGGAGTTGAAACTTGCTCAGCGGTGCAGCTCTCCACGGTCTTTTGATTTTTATAATCACTAACTGGCGCGTCTTTATTAGGAAGTTTTAATAAATTTTCACTATGACCCAGAATGGGAGCGCTATTGAAGATTTAACAATTCCAACACATGTTTTCTCTTGACTTGGATTTCCTGTAGCAGTAGCGTGACTCCCGCCCACTTCAACTGAATAGCAAGAAGTTGCGTGTGCCATCCGGTGCACCGCAATTAGAAATGCAGGAATCGTGTCTGCCACCGCTCCTGTTGGTCTTTATCGTCTCTTGCTCTGGCATAACACGCCTCCCGCACAGCTAGCCGGGACAGGTTGGCCAAGAACGGGAGCGGATGATTGGGGGCATCCAATCTCCGCTTGTGGAGTCTTTTTCGATCGCAGTGAGCTAACGAGGCGACCCACCGCCAATTTCATCGGAGTGAATAGTGTGTGACCTACCAGCTATTAGACAAAAAAATGGTTCGTCATCCCGTCTGCTCGCGCGGTGCGAGCAGATCGGAGGGACCTTGCTTTGGCCAATTGTTTGCCAATTGCTAACTACCGGGAGGTTTCCATGTTCAAAAAATTCCGGCCGCTTTTCCTGCTCATTTGAGCGTTTCCAGCCTTCACGCCCAGACCAGGGCGGAGCACGTTAAAGTGCCCGACCTCACTTGATGGGCGTGGCCACAACCAGCCTAAGTCTTTCGTACGGAGGCGCTTATCTCTACTCGAGGATTCAAGAGAATGCCGCCTGCAGGGAATACCAAAGGGTTGTGTAGTGCTGAACAAAACCGTCCCCGGCTATCATTCTAAGCTGGACTATTTCAAGGGCTTTATACGTTTTTCGTACTCTGGGCTACCGAGTTTTCCAGGCTGTGTTCAGTCTGTGATTCGCCGACTGCCTCTCCCCTAGAGTGGCTTGGAGAACGGAAATCAACGCCTGGACACTTTCCGGTTCAGAGACTTCCAATCTGATAAAGTCTTCCGGTAACCCGAACTCCGTTCCCCACATCACGGCAATTCGATGTTGCGCGAGAGCGTTTCGCAAGATTCCGGCGTCACCGGAAAAGCGAATCAGCGTATAGCTGGATTCGACCCGTCGTGCCGGCTCAACCAGTTGGAAAGCCGCTCCTGCTCTTTCCCTAAGCATGCAGAAGGATTTCTCAATCCTGGCTTTTACCGGGGACTCATGGTTCAACCGTCCCGCAGCCTCTTCCACCGATACCGAGGAGACTACGTTCCGATTTTCTTGTCTGAACAATTCCGCATCTTTGGAGTTGGCACAAATTGCCCAGCCGATCCTATACTCCGCTGTGCTGTGGGATTTTGAGGTCGAGCCAACAAAAAACAGTTTGCCTCGGCCCTGGAACTGGCGATAGAGATGATTCACCAGTCCGCGAGTGTCCAATTGCCGACCAGGAAGGGTGAAATCCAAAATGACTGCTGTTCGTTCCGGAATACCGGCCATGAGTAAGGCAGCATCGAAAATTGCGCCGGTTGGGTTATTGGGAAGGCTTAAATAGACAACTGCGGGTTGCAGTTCGGTTGCGCGTCGTATCAGAGTGGCTTCGTCGATATCAAAACCATTTTGTATTGTTTCAACGACTGCTATTTTGAAGCCGAACCCGTGAAATAATTCTCTTGCTCGCCAGTAGCCAGGAGATACAGTCAAGAGAACGGGATTGGGTTGGAGCACAAGACGAAAGATGTGGTTCCGTATCGCTTCGATTGCGCCGGTAGCGCCGGATGTAGGAATCACACCCTCCGCACTAACTCCAAAGTAGTTTCCCACATCGGCAGCAAAGCGTCTCTGGTTATTCACGAGAGTTGCGTAAGGCGATCCCGTCCGGAGATCGAATTGCGGATCCGGTGTTTCGACTGTGATAGCTGAGTGCTTCATTGTCTCCGAAAAGAGTCTGCCACCAATGATTGCTTCCATGTCGGGAACCACCAGCGCGGTTCCCTTATCCTGAGTCGGCACGCCCAAACCAGGACTTCCGACGTGTGTTTCCCAACCTGCCGACCTGCGCCCCAAGGTTGCTGTTCATCGTTCGCATCGCACCTCCAAGCTGATGCACTCGGCCGCAAATAGCGCACCTTATTATAGACCGCTCTCGACGGCTAACTGATTGCAGTGCGCGACTCAGTGGAAGAACCGTCGAGACTCGGACGATCGCGTAGTCCGAGTTCCTTTCACTGGGTCAGTCCGGGAGTATTCAAGACCACCTTGCGGATCGCCCGGAGATAGAGCACATAGCCGGTGCAGCGGCAGATGTGTTGCCCGCAGTTTTCCAGGATCACCTGGTCCACATGGCCTGGCGAAACGGGAGAAGTTCGCAAACGCTCGACCATAGCGTGAGCCCCATCAGGAATCCGGGCGTGCAATAGCCGCACTGAAAGGCAAACTCATCCAGGAAGGCCTGCTGCAACGGGGCCAGGTTCCGGAAGGGCTCGCTAGGCCCTTCACGGTGGTGACCGATTGCCCGTTCACCTGGGAAACCGAAGTGGAACAGGCGAGAATGGGAACGGGCGTCGATTCCGGCGTCCGATGCAAGACCACGGTGCAGGCCCGGCAGACGCCGATGCCGCAGCAGAACTTCATGCCCGTCAGCCCCAGATCCCCTCCGAGAAAATCGATGAGCGGCGTTTCTCCGGGATAATCGGGCATCCGGTACGGCTTTTGGTTTACGGTCAGGTTGAGATCGACGTTCAACGGTCACCTCGCGGAGCTTCCAGAGTTTGGGTTGAGGGCTTCCAATATCTTGCCGGGAGTGGCCGCGTGCACTTTCTCAAGCTTTATCATCTGATCGAATACGATCCGGATGGCGTGAACTGGGGGGAGTCCGGCAAAGGCGCAACCCAGCTTGCCTTCGCCATGTGGCAGAGGTATTGAACGGAGGAATACGTAGCCAACGAATCGCCGAAAGATTCAGGGATGAATTCATTGCGCGCATATCGTGGAATGTGAACTGGACTATCGATGGCGCGGAGTGTCAAAAATTTATAGGAAGAGCGATTTTTTCTCATTTCGTTACGGAAATAGGGGAAAAAACTAACGTATTATTAGCAGATGCTGGAGTTTGGTGTTGTCTTTTGTGTTCCCCATTCTGGTTCTTGCCGCGGCAGTCGCACAACGCCCTACTGTCCAACCACACCCGACTGCTTGTCCTGAATTGGTTGCTGGGAAGCCCATTTCGGTAACTAAATTGCCCAAATCCAATCCGGAAGGATTCTATGCATCGTGAAGTTGGGTCCTCATCTGAAAGCTTGAAGGGTGGAGCATTGCCAATGCCGGAATCCGCCGATCGCGTCGCGCTTGAGCAGTCGATTGAGCCACTCGATCCGGATGGGCACAGCCCCAGCCGGATCGCCTACTGGAAGCAGGCTCTCGCCGGTTTGCCAGACCAGATCCGCCTGCCTTTCGATCGGCCGAGAGCCGCACACGCCGGTCTGAACGAAGGCTCAGTCGACTGTGACATCGACGCGGCTACATATGCGGACCTGCTTGGTTTGACCGACGACTCGGGCGTCAATCTTTTCATGTTGCTTCATGCCGGGCTTGCGGTTCTGCTTTGCAAGCTAGGGGCGGGTACGGATATCCCACTGGGCAGCCCCATTACCGATTGCGCTGGCGAAACCACCGACGATTCGTTTCCGTTCGTCGTCAATATGATAGTTGTCAGAACCAACCTCTCCGGCAATCCCAGTTTCCGCCAATTGATCGGCAGGGTACGTGGAGCGGTCGCCGGGGCTTTCCAACATCAGGACGTGGCGTTCAATGACCTAGTCGATATCTTCAGTCCTGAGCGTTCTGCCTCCTATCATCCTCTATTCCAGGTCGGCATCGCCTTGCACAGCCGGTCAAACAAGACTGCGGATTCCGGCGGAACGGCGCGGTTGCCTCAGCAGGCCGGCTTCAGAATGCCCAGACTGGATTTGAACTTTGTCTTCACTGAACGTCGCGACGTTGATAACGGCCCCCTCAGGCTTGATGGGAAAGTCCTGTTTGCACTCGACCTTTTTGATCGTACTACGGTGGAATCAATAGCCCTGCGTTTGAAATACGTTTTGAAGGCGCTTCTACTGAACCAAGACCAGTCTATCGGACAAATCAATCTGCTCAGTCCGCAAGAGCAGACCCGAATCGTCAACGACTGGAACGCCCAAGGTCAGCCGGTAGCCGTTGCAACTCTGACACAAATGTTCGAGCAGCAGGCTGGGAAAATGCGGAATGCCGTCGCTTTGTCATTTCAAGGGGCTGTGCTGACCTATGGCGAGCTTAACGCGCAGGCGAATCAGCTGGCGAGGAAGCTGATTACGGGCGGCATCGGTCCGGAACAGATTGTGGCGATCGCCTTGCCGCGCTCCGCGGTAATGGTCGTGGCGATCTTGGCGGTGCTCAAGTCAGGCGCGGCCTATTTGCCCTTGGATCCTGACTATCCGCCCGATCGCCTGGCTTTCATGATCGAGGATGCCCGACCCTCACTGATTCTTGCCATCAAAGATGTGGCAGAGCGTCTCCCCCGTCAAGCTTCATTGATGCTTCTGGACAGTGCAACCCTGAGTGACGAATTGTCTGGAGTCGAATCGACCAATCCCGACAACAGCGAACGTCTTCAGCCGCTGGAACCGCTGCACCCTGCCTACGTCATTTATACGTCCGGTTCTACCGGTGCACCGAAAGGCGTATTGATCCCTCACCAGAATGTAATCCGGTTATTCGGATCCACGAACCAGTGGTTTGAATTTGGTCCGGGAGATGTATGGACCCTGTTTCATTCCTATGCGTTCGATTTCTCAGTCTGGGAGTTGTGGGGTCCCTTGCTTCATGGCGGACGCTTGGTGGTGGTCCCTTATTCCGTCAGCCGTTCACCCGTAGAGCTCCTACGTCTGTTGGTACAAGAAGGTGTTACTGTTCTCAACCAGACTCCGTCGTCCTTTTATCAGTTGATACAGTCCGATCGTGAAAGGCCGGACCTCGGCCAAGCGCTTCAATTGCGCCTTGTCATCTTTGGAGGTGAGGCTTTGGATCCGGCCAGTCTGGGTGATTGGTATGAACGCCATCAAGGCAGCCCGAGCTTGGTCAATATGTACGGCATTACGGAGACAACCGTACACGTAACACACCTTGCTTTGTCTCCTGATCTCTTTTGCGCAAGAGCCGGCAGGCCAATTGGCCGTTGCATCCCCGATTTGCAAGCCTACGTGCTGGACGCATACCTGCAGCCGGTACCGGTTGGGATTGCCGGGGAGCTTTACATCGGCGGTAGCGGTCTGGCACGGGGCTACCTGAACCGCCCCGGCCTGACAGCCGAGCGATTCGTGGCCAATCCATTCGGCAGCCCCGGCAGCCGCCTG
>DATDGL010000119.1:0-8002 GCA_036522115.1 Candidatus Angelobacter sp. | reverse complement strand
GCACAAAGAACGTTTGGGGGTGGGCTGGTGTACTTGCCAAAGGTAGCAGGAAAGAGGCCGGATTTTCCATAATCCAATCTGATCGAGTAATTACGGGATGGCCAGACTCTTACCGTCCAGAGACGCTTTACGGAATGCAAGAGGGCGGTTCAAACGACTTGGTGAATCAGAGGTTGATTGGCGAGCTTTATTTTAAAGGGTTCGAGGTGAGTCATACAAAGGACCAAATCTTATTTGATGATTCCGATCAAGAAAAGCTTGAAGTGCGGTTGAAGCGTGAGCTAAAGGACTTGCGTCAGCTTGCGCTGACATATCGTAAGGGCTTGAATGAAATACCTGAGCATCTGACAGATGTTCACCGGGAAGCCGCAATTACACGATTGGAAGCCGAGGTTCGGTCTCCTTCTATTCAAAGTTTTCTGCGAACCTATGAAGTGCCTAGTGAAAATCTAATAAAAAAGTCAAACGAAACCTTAAAAGACGCAATAGTGCGGAAGTTTACTCCGGACTTGAAAGCAAAGATCAATAGACTTATGGTGTCTCTGTATTTGGTCAAGGATCTATCGCCAAACGACCCTTATCTTTTGATCGAGTCAACTGAATCTGAAACTGCTGTGATCGTCATCATAAATCTGGCGCATCCCCATTGGGCACAGCTGACTAAAGAAGAGAGCATATTGAACTTTATACGACACTGTACCTATGACGGTGTGGCTGAATGGAAAGCGTATTCTGTAAGCCGAAAACTTGAACCCAATACAATAAAATTGATCAAGGATAATCTTTTAAGACTTCCCATGATAATGAACGGGGCACAATAAATAGCATGCTGACATTCCAATTCAGGCCGCACTATCCCAGGTAATGCGCGGTCTCATACAGATAGGTAAATTGCAGCACTCCGCGTCGGCTGAGGAACAACCCTATTCCTCGTCTTCGCTTTCCCCCACCGCCTGCGTAGCTGCCGCTGCTGGCGCCGTGCTTCGGCCGGCGTCCAGGTGGTCGTAGTTCATGATGGCGTTGAACACCAGGAAGAAGCTGCCCATGGTTTGGTTGCGCCACATGGGATTGATGGCGAACAAGACTACATGGCCTTTGCCATGGGGGACGTCCACCACGGCCGGCTTTTCTGCGATCTCGTTTCCGCCGGTAATCATGCCGCTGAACAGCAGTTCTTTGTCCGGGGCAAAGCGCAGCACAACTCGGGGCTGCTGGCTACGCGGAGGAAGCGCCCAGCGGGCTACTTCGCGCAGGTCTTCCGGAATGTAGAGTTCCTGTTCGCGCGGACTGCGCTTTACCGGTTTCTCCGGAGCGATATAGTTTCGGCCCTGAATCACGTCAGGGTCGGCAGCAGAGCCGCGTCCACTGGAGCGGGCTGAATCTTCACCTCCAGGGCCTCCGCCCGGCCCACCGCCGCCTGGGCCGCCGCCCAGACCGGTAATCGAGATCACCGGTCCCTGGCGGAAATAAACGTAAAGTTGATCGTCGTAGCCATAAGCGATTGGACTCCTCCTGTCATCAACGCTGGAGAGCAGGACGCTGCCGGGGGCCTGCATGGCGCGGGGATCGGTCACATTCACCATGTCCGTCATGCCGGCAACCACCGGCAGCGACGCGCTGGTCTGGACGGCCATCAGCAACCCTCCGTCACGGACGAACTGTTCCAGATGGGCCAGTCCGGAGTAGCCGAGACCGCCGCGAATATCGTCTGTGCTGTCCAGGCCGGGCGCTACCAGGTTGGGAGTCTCTGCCGTGTTTTTCCACGGCATGGGGTTGCCGCGCATCGGCAGTCCACGAATCATGCCGCTCAGCCCGGCAGCTCCGCCGCCACCCATGGGAGGCAGGATGATCACATCGAATTGCGACTTGAGATCTGCACTCTCGCGCAGCCTGGTGTCGGCAATGTAGGTGTAAGGAACTTTGAGTTCCTCAAAGGCAACGCGGAACCAGCCATCGTTCTGGGTATTTTGCCAGTTGTGAACAATGGCCACGCGCGGCGCGGCCAGGGGATGCGCAGGCACGCTCAAGCTGGCGCTCGTAGCATGTATGTTGATGCCTAGTTCTTTCGCGGCGCGGTCCAGTTGATCTCGGTCTGCGCTGCGAATGACAAATGTGCCGGCTTTGAATTTGATTCCATCGGCCTCGAAGGGTTCCTCTGCAGCGTCCATGGAGGTCTGGGCCAGCCGGAAACGCAGGGTCGCCAAAGTGTTGTCCGTGTTGTGATCGATGAGATAGATCTTTCCCTGGCCGGTCACTCCACCGTGGGCTTCAACCTTGCCCACCTTCTTCATGGGCGCATCGAGCACGGAGGCGTCAGTGACGCGAACGGTCTTGATGTTTCTGAGAGCGCCAAGTGTCCATCCCGTATCGTCATAGGAGCGGGGATCGCGGGAGCTGTAATACTGCGTGTCCAGCACCATGTCTGCCAGGCGGCTATAGGGTTGGTCCATGCGGATGATGTAGCTGCCGGCAGGAACCACAGTTTCATGCGGTTTCTTGTCCTCTGGTGCTTCCGCAGGCTTGTCGGACTTTGTTGCTGGCGATCTTCTTCCAGCAGCCGGAGCCTCGCGTTCCGGAACCCCGGGAACGCGAATCTCTTTGTCCAGCCGTTGCACCTCCACTCCCTGCAGCTCAAGAATGTTCAGGAATGCGGCCTGTTCTGCCGGACGTGGATCGTCAGCAGGGAAGACCCAGGCAGCCGGCCCTTCTGTGCGGGCCTTTTGCGTGGCGCGCTTGCTCTTCAGGTAAAAGTTATTCAGGAATTCCCGGCCGTTGACGGCCACATTGTTCATGCCGAAGAGAATGGCGCTCTCCTGCATATTAATGTTGTCCCGGGCCGACCACTTCACCTTGGGCAGCGGCGGATTGGGCCGGAACCATTCACGGTTGGTGGATGAAGGCGGCAGGGTCCGCACGCGGGTGTCCGCGCCGCCGTTGCCGAAGGTTTCATAGAACCTGCCGATGGAGTTGTGATTGTTGGCAATGGAGAGCAGGTAGTTGGGCGCCCAGCCATCGTAAAACCCGTGGGTCCACACGCCGATCACGCCGCGCTTGGTCATCTCTTCAATCTCGTAGTAGGCCATCTGCTGCCACTCGCTGATGACGATTGGATCCAGCCAGGCGTTGTACGGCCCGGTGCCGGTCATGATGTAGAGATACGGGACAGATTCGTGCAGATCGTGCATGACCGTCGGGTGCCATTCCAGGAAGGTCTTGAGCATGTTGCGCGAAAGCGCAAGGCTCACGCCCAGGTTGTCGCGATTGTTGTCGTGGGCCACATAGTGTCCCCACCAGATCAGCGGATAGGGCGGATCGTCCGGATGCTTTTTGTGGTGCAGGTAGATGTCTACCTCGCGATCGTGGCCGTCTACCTCCACGATGGGAGTGATCATGACGATGGAATCCTTGCGGATCTTCTGGATAAACGGCGTGTCCTCCACCGCCAGGCGGTAGGCGAGTTCCATGAGCATCTCCGGCGCGCCGGTTTCGGGCGAGTGGATGCTGCCATCCGCCCAGTAGATCGGCTTGCCTTCGCTGATCAGCGTCTGCGCATCGGCTTCGCCCAGGCCGCGGGGATCGGCGAGCCTGGCGGTAATTTCCTTGTAGCGATCCAGTTTGGCCAGGTTTTCTTCATCGCTCACAAAAACCGCCAGCATTTCGCGGCCTTCTTCTGACGTGCCAATACTGAATACCTTCACTCGGGGGGTCTTGCCGGCCAGCAGGCGCATGTAGGCATTAATGTCTTTGGTGTAATCCAGGACATCAGGCGCGCCAATAATATGGTGGAGAAATGCGTCTGGAGCGGGCACGCATGAGCTCAAAGGAAGATGGTCCACCAACTCCGTGCTGAAGAAGGATTCGGTGGTGGCGTCCTTGATTTTCTTGCTGTACTCGGAGTGGTCGGTGACGGTGCAGGGAGCGGATTGTCCCAGGCCATGTCCGAGTAGAAGACCCAGGATCAGCAGGAGAGCCAGGCAGCAGCGGTTCATGTTGGAGTTACCTCAGTTAAGTTGTAAGCCGGGGATTATAAAACAGGCGTTCTATATAATGGAGTGAGGAAAGTCGTTCCCTGGAGTTTTCCCTACATGATTAAGTTTTTGCAGAGTGGCAATAAGGCCACAAAATATTTGCTCGCCGGACTGCTGGTGATTTTGTGCGGGTCCATGGTTACCTACCTCATTCCCGGCTTCATGGGCAGCGCCGGCGTTACCCAAGAAGGAGTCGTGGCCAAGGTGGGCGGAGTGGAAATCAGCACTCAGGACATCCAGAAGTATGTTGATCTGTTGATGCAGCAGGCATCGCGCCAGGGCCAGAATTTCGGCGATGCCATGCGGCCGCCCATGATTCGGCGGGCCATCCCGCAATTGATTGCCGATGAGGAACTCCGCTTTGAGGCCGAGCGGATGGGACTGGAAGTCTCTGACAAAGAAGTGACGGATGCGCTGCATGCCGGCCAGTTCGCGGAAATGTTCTTTCCCAAGGGCCAATGGATTGGCCAGGACAAATACGAGCAGATTGTGCGCCTTGAGTTTGGCTTGCCGGTGGACGAATTTGAGCGCCAGTTCCGGTTTGATCTGCAAAGGAGGAAAGTCATCACCTCCGTGACCGCGGGCGTTACGGTTACACCCGCGGAGGTCGAACGCGCCTATAAAGACCAGAACACCAAGGTAAAATTTGACTATGCCGTGCTCAATCTGGATGACCTTGAGAAGCAAATCAAGCCCACAGATGCTGAGCTCAAGGCCTACTTCGACGCCAATCAGTCGCGCTACCAGAACTCCATCCCGGAAAAGCGGCAGGTGCGTTATTTCCTGCTCACGGACCAACTGGCGCAGAGCAAAATAATCGTGAGCCCTACGGACCTGGAGCAGTATTACCGCCTCCACGATGAGGAATATCGCGTGCCGGACCGGGTAAAGATCCGGCAGATACAGATCAACCTCCCAAGCCCTGGAGCGGACGGCAAGGTTGACCAGAAAGCCGTTGATGCAGCCCAGGCCAAGGCGGCTGATCTGCTCAAGCAGGTGAAGGCTGGCGTTGATTTCGCCGAGTTGGCCAGGAAGAATTCAGAGGATCCTGGTTCTAAAGAGAACGGCGGAGAGATGGGCTGGATCATCAAGGGCCAGACCGCGCCGGCATTTGAGAGCGCAGCTTTCTCCATGAATAAGGGGCAGACCAGCGGCGTGGTATCCACCGGTGACAGCTTCCACATTGTCCAAACCGAAGAGAATGAAACTGCTCACAAGCAGTCTCTGGCTGAGGTAAAGGACAGCATTGAATCAATCCTGAAACAGCAAAAAGCCGCGGCGTGGCTTGACAAGACAGCCAACACCGCGGCCGATGACGCGCGCAAGCAGGGACTGGAACAGGCGGCTGCCAGGTACGGATCACTGGTGCTCACTACCAGCCCTGTTGCGCGCACCGATGCGCTGGCAGGAGTGGGTAATGCTCCGGAAGTGATGAGCACTATTTTCAGCACCGATGAAAAAGCCGGGGTGCAGTCCGTACGGACTCCGCAGGGTTTCGCGGTTTTTCAAGTGATGAAGATCATTCCGCCTGCCACGCCGCCTTTTGAAGCCGTCAAGGACCGCGTGTCCGCTGACTTTAAGGCCGAAAGGTCCAGCTCGTTGCTGAGCCGGAAAGTGGTGGAACTCTCCGATCGCGCGCGCTCTATCCATGATCTGCGCAAGGCGGCCAAAGAAACGGGCGCCACGGTGAAGAGCAGTGAGCTTGTGGATCGCAGTTCCCAGGTGCCTGACATTGGAGCTCTGAGTGGTCAGGCCGGCGTTGCCTTCAGCATGAAGCCGGGCGACATCAGCGGTCCTTTAAGCCTGGGTCGCAAGGGCGTGGTGCTGGCGATCACAGAGCGCCAGGAACCTTCGCTCACCGGCGATGAGTTCGCCAAAGCCAAAGACGCATTGATTGACCAGCTCACGCAAGAAAAGGTCCAGGAAGCCACAGAGCTGTTCATCAACAATCTGGATGAACGCCTGAAAAAAGAAGGCAAGGTAAAGACCAATGAGAACGTCCTGGAAGGTCTTTTGAAGAACGGTAGAAGCTAAGGAAAAATCTGGTAATTGGGTGATTTCGTAATTGAGAATCTGAAGAGCCGAAGAAGCTTACTGCCAAACTCCAGGGTTTCCTTCGTGTCTTTTGTGGTTAAACAGTTCTTGCCTTTTGCTTTTGCCTTTGCTAACTACTAACTACTAATTACTGTTTTCCCTATGCGTTCTTCCGGAATTCTGTTGCATCCAACCTCGCTGCCGTCGAATGGAGGCGTCGGTGATTTTGGGCCGGAAGCCTATGCCTTTCTCGATTTTCTTGCGGATGGCAAACAGGGTCTTTGGCAGATACTCCCACTTTCGCCTCCGGGGCTCGGCAACTCTCCTTATTCCTCCATTTCAGCCTTTGCCGGAAATCCGCTGCTCATTAATCTGGAGCGGCTGGCAGAGCGCGGATGGATCGAAAAAAACCGTCTGCAGCAGTCTTCCACGCGTTCACAAAGAATTGATTTTAATGCAGTCAAGGCCGCCAAGCTGCCTTTGCTGCGGGAAGCGGCGCAGCGTTTTCTTGAAAGCGGCAAAAGCGACCGCCGGAGTTATGAGAATTTCAAGCGGGAGAATTCCTGGTGGCTGGATGATTTTGTGCTGTTCGAGGTGATGCGGCAGGTCTACCAGGGTGCATCCTGGAGCACCTGGCCGAAGCAGCTCGCCCGCCGCGAAGCGCAGGGCCTGCATGAATTTGGTTTGAAATATCAGCGCCAACTGGAAGTAGAACGGGCGATGCAGTTTGCCTTCTTCGAGCAATGGCGCGCGCTGCGGCGCTATGGCCTCCGGCGGGGAATCAAGATCATCGGCGATGTGGCTATCTTCGTGAACTACGATAGCGCCGATGTCTGGCGGCATCCGGAGTTGTTCTACCTGGATGATGCTTTGCTGCCGGCTGTTGTGGCCGGCGTTCCACCGGACGCATTCAGCGCCAGCGGACAGCGCTGGGGCAATCCACTCTATCGCTGGGACGTGTGCGAGGCGACCGGTTATCAATGGTGGCTGCAGCGCATGTCCTGGGCCCTCCGGAGTTTTGACATGCTGCGGCTGGACCACTTCCGCGGTTTTGAAAGCTTTTGGGAGATTCCTGCATCAGAGCCTACAGCCGTCAAGGGCCGCTGGGTTGCAGGCCCCAGGGACGGCCTGTTCAACGTGTTGCGCGAGCGCCTGGGCGATCTGCCATTTATCGCCGAAGATCTGGGGATGATCACGCCTGAGGTTTATGCGCTGCGCGACCGCCTGGGCATTCCCGGAATGAAGGTGTTGCAATTTGGGTTTGGCGATCCCGGGGCCCGCATTTATTTGCCCCACAGTTTCCCGCCTAATTGCGTGGTCTACACCGGAACACACGATAACGATACAACCGTGGGCTGGTGGAAGTCTTTGGCCAGTGGGGATGAAAAACGTGATGCCGCCGCCTATATTGGTGACGCCAAAGACGGGATCCACTGGGCCTTCATTCGCGCAGCCTTTACTTCCGTGGCCAGGATGGCGATTGTCCCGCTCCAGGATGTCTTAGGCCTGGGCAGCGATTCTCGCATGAACACTCCTTCGCGCTCGGACGGCAACTGGGGCTGGCGCTTCGCACCGGGTTCGCTCACCCGGGATTTGGCGGAAAAACTGGCCGCGCTTGCTATGGTTTCAGATCGTGCGCCTGTGGTTCCCGCCGCCACTCAACAGAGCGATAAGGAAGTCGACGAAGAATTCGCGGCGTAATCGAGGATGTCCGCCCTGGAAGTGAATCCTTAGCTGTATCGATTCAGGAAAGATGGTGTCTCATTGTGCAAGTAGGTAGTGGGCTACTTTGGCTTTATGGTGACCATGCAGCTTCTCCTTGTCATTCTGAGAGGATGTGACTTTTTTAAAAAATCGCGAATTTTTGCCGTGCAAGTACTTTGTTTTCAGCATGGCTTTTTAGCGAAAACCCAAAAAGTCACAGCCTCTGAGCCGAAGCG
>DATDGL010000118.1:0-6203 GCA_036522115.1 Candidatus Angelobacter sp. | reverse complement strand
ACCGTTCCGGAGATGCCCGATTAGTGATCGGCTTCGCGCAGGAACCGTGATCGCTTTCACACAGGAACACTGATCGGAATCAGACTGGAATCATGATTGGAATCACCCAGGAATGGTGATCGCCTTCGGCTGGAATCCGCATCTGGGCTCTATTTGGCCATGGCGATTTTAATTTCGATACCATAGTACTCAATATCACCCTGCAAAACGTGGATATGAACACAGGCGACGTAAACCAGGACGGTTTCACGGACATAATGCTTTCCGGGTTCGATGGCCCCGGAACCATAACCGGCGGAGTAACCGTCTATTTTGGCCAGCCCTCGGAAAGCTTCAACCAGCAGTCGCCGGTGCCCTCGGGCGGCAATGACACCAACATCAGCGCCTATAACGCTCCGGGCGGCCTTTTTACAGCGGACGTAAATGGCGACGGCATCAATGACATCGTGGGGCTCGACAATACCAGTACCGCGAGCAATCCCAGAGATCAGAACGGCGTCTATGTCTGGTTGTGCAATCCCGACGGAACGTGCAGCTCGACGCCCATCAAGTTCGTGTATGAAAACCAGAATGACATGCAGGCGCTGGTGGCAGGTGATTTTAATCGCGATGGCAAAATCGATTTCGCCGCTGTCCGAACTACAGACAACTCGGTGGAAGTCCTGCTGAATGCCACCCCACGGGCTGAGTGTCAAAAGAACACGGCCAATGAATCCATAACGGTCTGTCAGCCGCAGGACGCCACATTCTCCAATTTGCCTCTGCACGTGATCGCCGAAGGCAATGACAGTAGGGGCGTGACCGATATCGACGTCTTTATTGACAATGTGAAGCAGGGCAGCTTTGCTGCTTCGTCCATCAATCAATCCTTCAGTTTGCCTACGGGCAATCATCTTTTGGTGGTGAAGGGGTTCGACTCCACTGGAGCCAGCTTCCGCTCGAATCGGGAAGTTACGATCTTTAGCGGAGCGCCCGGCGAAACTTGCCCTTCATCATCTTCCACAGCGTTGTCCGTGAATGTCTGCCTGCCGGCTCAGAATGCCACCCTGAGTTCACCGGTGCAGATCTTTGCCAACTCCTATTCGCCGCAGCCGGTCACGGCCATCCAGGTCTACATTGACAATAAGCTGGAATTTAATGACCCAACTGCTACTGAGGTAAACAAACTGTTTTCGCTGGCGCCAGGTACACACGACATCGTAGTGAAAGTCTGGGATACAACCGGCCACAACGTGAGCGAATCGAGAATCATTGAAGTGAAATAAGCAATGCAGCAGTGCAGAGGTGGAAGTTGTGTCAGGGGCTGCAATAACCTCTTCCACCTCGCCGCACCACCCGCTTACAAATTGCCACTGAAACATTGGTCGGCCCTAGCCATGGCCCCTAGGCATCTGGAGCCTCGTGATGGGACTTTTGTGCGGCGGCGTGCTGGTGCAGCGCTCGCTGCGCGGGAAAGATCCAACTACAGAGAACCCAGAGCCACAACTCATAGCCGCAGATTTTCGCCAATAAGCGCAGATTAGAAACCCCTGTAAGTCGGCCTTATTGGCTGTCGCTTTATCCTGTCGCACAGTCCCGTGGGGCGTGGGTAAGCAAAGTGATTACGGAAGCTTCGTAAAAGTAAAGTTCTAGCGGTTCTAAACTGCAGGATGGGTATGCCCGCAAATTTCTGAAAACAAGGATCAATTTTATTGGGCGGCCCTAGCGGACGATTTTAGAACTTCTGATTGTGATGAATAGCCAAGCTACGTCGCTTGCCAAAAATGGCTTCGGGCGCACCACGGGAGGAGCAAAGCGTTCACGGTTTGCTTTGTTGCTGTTCTTCCCGCTTTCTGCTCCATTGGGAGAATTCCAATCCTGGGACCGAGGCTTGAAAGGGCTTCGCAAGCCGAACGATCTCCTCGGGACACGATGCTGAAATAACCAGGGTAACGCCCCGCTCTGGAAACTGTTCCATAGACAATGTTGCGTCCATGCCGCGCTTGCCACAGTACTGAAAAGCATCGGAAAACCATTGCCGGGAAAATCCCAGCTCGGCGGCAAGTTTCTCCAATTCCGGCACGTGGCTGCGATTCCAACCTGAAGAGTCTGGACTGGTATATGCTGTGCTTTTTTGAAAAGTCCGCCGCTGGTATTTGTTGAATGTCCCACGAAAGAGAAGTTTAGGTAGCGATTCGGCGTAGGGGAGACGCCGGTCCATTGTACCCGCCAAATCATGCCCCATCACCACAACCTCTGGCTCGGATTCAGGCGCTGGTTGATAGAGCCCCAGGGTATTGTCGCTAATAATATCTGTAAGCAGAGAACATCCCTTTGCGAAAGCCATATTTTGCCTTGCCAGCCAGTAGCTTTGAATCATATCGTCAATGTTGGTTGTGCCTTCAATCGCGATGTTCAAACCGCCGTGATCGGCGCCCATGCGCTCGAGAAAGGCAACGTAGACTTCAGGAAGGACGTTCGGCGCTGCCAGCCCCTGCAGCGTCTCGATGCTCCCCCGGTTCGCCGTGCGGATGCGACGTGGGAAGCCAGAATCAAATTCCCCAACGTAGCGCACCAATTCGTCAAAAACCTGGGTGTACTTGCCCTGTTTTCTCATAGAGACATGCATTAACGCTAATATCCTCAGAGATCATACTGTAGAAAGCTTGCCAGCCGTCCGCTCTTTAAGAGAAGCATCCTCTTTGATTACAGCCAACACCAGTCAATGGGAAGCATAAGAACAAATGACGGCCCTGCCGGACGATTTTAGAACTTTTTGCTGTGAGTAACCGATTTCTTGCTCTAAACTCGTGGAGCTTGGCTCTCGGCCACTGCTACGACTGATAAACGGCAGCGGATAGGATGCTGTTGACTCCTTTCCTCGCAGGAAGCCGTCAGGGGGAGGCTACTTGACGTTTGAGATGGATCTGGGAAGACTCGAAAGGGACTATCTAACTATGTCCGCCTAGGAGTTCTCCCTGTTAAGAAGGGCTGACCTTACACCGGAAGCAGCAGAGATTTATGACCGAGTGGCTGCGATTCGCAAGACAGCGGGGGATGACCCTGCTCTTGAAGCCGCTCCGATAAACAGCGGTACCTCGCACCAGACGAAAAGGGCACGACTCGGCTTTACTCGAATCTTGCGCGGCTGCGCTGGCCTTCTTGCGAATATTCTCGGCGCGGTCATTGGAGTTGGCATTCTCAAGACCCTAAGCTCACCGCTGGTAAAGCTGTTTACGCATTCGAGGGTTTCAATCGTTCTGACAGAATGGATTGGCAGCATCGTCTTTGCCGCATTGCTTGGGGTCTCCGTTCAACGAAAATGGAGGACCCGTTCAGCACAATGGGTATGGATACCGGCCCTTTTGTGGTTTTTGTGTGGCTTTATCTTGTTTTTCAGTCGCGATAATCCCTTGCTCACCTTCTCCGGTATAGCCTGCATACACGGGCGAGGTTTTTCGTGTGTTCCATATACTGTCTTTACGATTATTCTCGTGCGCTCAGCAGTCTATTCGCTGGGGGCATTCCTGTCTGCTCGGTCCAGTCGCCAATATGATTCTTTTCATCCTGCTCTCTCATCCATTCTTTCAGGTTTGTTTCTGATTGGACTGCCGAAACTTGACAAGAATCCATCTGAAAAGCAGCGATCCGCCAAACAGTTCTAAACGCTAGATGGGTATCGTTGCAAATACTTGAAAGCAAAGCTCGTTTCCTATTGGTCGAGGAGAGAGGATTTGAACCTCCGACCTCCTGGTCCCGACCCCAGGAGGTTCGGCGCACAGCCAGCGTGGTGATTCGGGCAACCAACTCTATGCCTTCTGCTGACTGCCAATTCCTAATTGCCATCCAGCGCCGTCCATGTTTTTGGTCCAACGATACCATCGGGGACAAGGCCATGGTTCCGTTGGAACGCGCGTACTGCGGCCTCTGTTTTTGGTCCGAAGTTGCCATCGGCATCGACGCCGAGTTCTGTCTGCACCTGCTTCACCTGGTCACCCGTCGCGGGACGACGCAGCGTGGAGCGGCCAGCGGACGCCCCCGGCTGCGCCGGAGGCTCAACCGGCGGGATCAGTGTCGGGGCAGGAGCTGTACCGTTCAGGATCGCGGCTACGGCCGAGCGGAACGGATTCATGGGGAAGCTGGGATCGTTTTTGCGGCCGACAGGCAAAGCCCATTCCTTGTGTCCGGCGCAAAAGTCAGCGGTTTGTCCAATGTGGGCCAAAATAGCCGCTACACCACGCTGGTAGGCATCGATTTGCGATGCTGGCCAGGGCGAATCGTCCGCTAGCCCGGTATTCTCCGCCTCAATGCCTATGAAACTGGAGTTGCCGGTCGTCACGCCTTTCCACGCGCCTATCCCTGCGTGATTACACCTCCCGGCAGCGACCACATAGTAGGTGCCGTCCCGGCCAAGGCCAAGCTGAGCCAGAGGCCCGGAGAGGTCCTCGCGTCCCTTGATGAGAGTGTTCAGAGTGGGCATGTTCGCGCTTCTACCAGGCGTTGCCGTGTGGTGGCATATCACGCCCGCTATTTTGCCCATGTCGCCGTGTCCACGGTTCTCCCAGCCATCCGTGAGGGCGACTTTCAGGCCGCTGTCCTTCAATACTTGAGGTAACCAGGTCAATGAAAATGGCATATCAGGCTACGCCTCCTTCGGCTGCAGGGAGATCTTCATCTGACGTCGGCATTTCAACCTGGACGTCGCATCCGTCAACGTCGTCGTCCTCGCTGTCAGGAGAAGAAGGTATTGCCCCGCCAGACGCCGCCTCGATTTCGAGCCAGCCTCTGGTCTCGACTACCGGAGGACTCGCCGTTACGTCCGCGTTCGCGTTTAATCCGATCAGGTTTGAAACTCCCATCTGTCCCTCCATCCAATCGGGTAGTATAGACGCTTTTCAGGGCACGAAAGCCGTCGAAATCGGGAAACCACGCACATTCCTTCCCAGCCAAAAATCTCTTAGGAAACGGGCGCCACGCTCTACACAAAAACGCAAAAAATAAGGCTTTTTTGCAAAAAAGTGCTGTCACTCTGACAGCATTGTGACAGCACTTGATTGACTCCCTCTGATATGGGTGTAATTCTGGAAACAGGTGCTCACTGCTACTGCGGTAGCGGTGCAGTCGCGCCGCATCAGCGTCTAGCGATCTGCCGTGGCAGATCGCGGGCCTCAACCCTGTACTTTCATCAGGGTGAGCGCACCGAAAAGACCTGAGCGGAGCGAGTAGCGATGTGTGTACCCTCGCCTCAGGGCGAGCGGGAACTTGTTCCCGAATTGGTCTTTGAAAACTTAATAGAAGCTGCATCCGCGCTGAAGAAATCGCGGGTGACGCGGCAGTCATTCTGACGAGGCGTGCAGTGTCGCTGAGGAAGAAACTAAAACCTTCTTCCTTTTTGCTGGCAGTGGACGCAGCGGGAGACGTGTCTCAGGCGCCCGCGAATGAACGTAGTGCTGCGCGAAGAGAACCGCAGCACCACCGGCTGTCATTCTGGCGAGAGGCGTATTTCTGCCGAGCGGAAGAACCTGAACTCTTCATTCCCTGATCGAGCGCCTCAGGACAAGTGTTGTCGATTCTTGAACGCTTTATCAGTCAGATCAGTGTTTCTCAGCCTGCCCCCGGCGTGTCGTGGGCGGCAAGATTTCGAAAGGAGCAATCCGCAATCCGCAACGAAGAAATGGTTTGTTTTCAATAGCCTTTGCGGTATAAGGTTGGAAAATAGCTTGCCAAAAACGCTATCCGCAACGAAAAACTCCTTTGTTTTCAACCGTCCTTGCGGATTGCGGATCGGCGAACAGGTTGATTTAGGCCTTGCCGCAACGAAGAAGTGGTTTGTTTTCAATAACCTTTGCGGCAGCGCGGCAAACACAGTGATTTTCCGGATTTGGCCCCTTTTGAGGGGAAAATGCTGGTTATATCCATTGAGTTTTTTCCCGAATTCCGGAAAGCGAGTAAGGGATCTCCTATTCTTTTCCGGACAGGTCTACAAGTCTGTTGCTGTTGCCGAGAGTCATAGATTATTCAATCCCCTCGCAGCCGGTGGCGAAGGTTGTGGCCTGTGATCTGTCCCCTTAGGTTTTGTGCATTTGGCGTAGGTTGTAGCAGGGTTGCACCCTTTAGCAAAGGTTTCCTCTGCGCTCCTCCGCGGCCTCAGCGGTAGAGGTTTGAGTGTTTAGCTTTTGGGGTTGAGTTTGTTTTTTTAACTACACCTCATAGGTCTACAAGTC
>DATDGL010000117.1:0-46144 GCA_036522115.1 Candidatus Angelobacter sp. | reverse complement strand
TCGCAGGCCTCTTTTTACAAGCGGAAGGACGCAGTTCAGTTGGTTAGAACGGTGCTCTTCTTGTACACCGGCGAAAGCTCTCTCAACCGCGCAACCGTCTCAGGAATGATTTGAATCGCAAAATCGATTTCATCGCTGGTAGTTTGTTTACCCAGGCTCAGGCGCAGGCTGCCGCGTGCGCGCTCTTGCGATAGGCCCATGGCCAGCAAAACGTGGGAGGGTTCAATCGCTCCGGAGGAGCATGCAGCGCCGGTGGAGACGGACAGGCCTTTCAAGTCGAGGGCAATCACCATCGGCTCGCCTTCCACGTGATCAAAGTAGATGCTGGTGGTGTTGGGAACGCGTGGCGCTCCCATGCCATTTACGCCTGTGCCGTCGACTGATTCCAAAATGGAATTCTCCAGGCGATCACGCAGCGCCGCCATCTCTGCCGGACCGTTGTGCTCCAGCCGGTTTTTGGAAATTTCCGCGGCCGCGCCCAGCCCGGCGATTCCCGGCAGGTTTTCCGTTCCGGCGCGCCGCTGGCGCTCGTGGTTGCCGCCGTAGAGCAGCGGCTGGATCAATGTGCCCTTCTTGAGGAAAAGAGCGCCCGTGCCTTGTGGCGCATGGATCTTGTGTCCTGAAATCGAAAGCGCATCGCAGCGGATCTTCTGCACGTCCACCGGGACCTTGCCCGCCGCCTGGACCGCGTCGGTGTGGAAGAAGACGTCTGCTTCCAGCGCGATCTTTCCAATCTCCTCCACCGGTTGGACCACGCCGGTTTCGTTATTGGCCATCATGATGCTGATCAGGCGCGTGTTGGGCCGGATGGCCTTGCGGACTTCGTCAGGCTCGACCTCGCCGCGGCCATTCACCGGAACATAGGTGACTTCGAGTCCCATCTGCTCCAGGCGCTTGCAGGTGTTCATGACAGCGCTGTGCTCGATGGTGGAGGTAATTACGTGGTCGCCGCTCCTCACCAGGCCGAAGATGCCCAGGTTGTCTGCCTCTGTGCCGCCGCTGGTAAAGATGATCTCCGCCGGACGCGCGTTCAGCAGCGTTCCTATCGAGGCCCGCGCCCGCTCTACCGCCGCCCGCGCATGCTGCCCGTAGTGATGAATGGACGATGGGTTCCCGAAACGCTCCAGATAGTACGGCCGCATGGCCTCAAACACTTCAGGCAATACCGGCGTGGAGGCGTTGTTGTCCAGGTAAACGCGAAGCATGGCTTTATTTTACGCGCCCCGGGAACAGTTCTTCATCTGCTGTGGCCTGTTGCCTTTGCCCTGCTGCGCAGTTCGCTGTTCCCTTCCCCCAGGTTCTCTGTCACCCAGCCGCTGCGCCTCGGGCGGCGCTGGCCCGCGCTCCTTCAGTCACAAGCCCGACCAGCCCCAGAACAATGGCCCCAATCGCTACGACCATTGTGGCTGGATCACCGATGTAGCCGGGCGCGTTGATTACCACTCCGCACTTGATACACCAGATTCCCTGGGGCGTGATAATCAGAGCACCGATAATGATGAACCAGACCCAAGCCAGGTAACGAATTAAACGCATATTTCACCCTCCTGTTTTGTTTGTGAGTCGAGGACCAACTGTGCGGAGCATCGTACACAGCATTGCCACGGTTTGCAATCGGAGATCGCAGCCACGGTTTGACAGATTTTCGGCTTCATCGGTTGCCTTGGAAGCTGACTTTTCCCACTGGAAAGGCCGCAACCAGCGCATCCTTCGCTACTGGCCCCCAAATCCACCATCAACCGTCATACTGACGCACCTTATGACGCCCGCTAACCGCTGCCAGTCACTCGGCAGCGTGCTGCTAAATCTGAGCATTGCTCGCATCATTGTCTGTAAAGCCATACTGCTCAAATATTTACAAAAAAAGTGCTGTCACTCTGACAGCATTGTGACAGCACTTGATTGACTCCCAATCGTGAGGATGTAATTCTGGAATTGTGAACGGTGTCAGAAGCGGCGCTTCGGATTGGACGGCTTCAGATGACCCGATGATCCGACACACCGGATGACTCGGTTTGATGGCTGCGCCCCCAGGGGCCAACAGCGGAAATATTTGATCTTTGACAACTGAATATTGAGGGTCCCGCTGAAGCGGGAGGGATCCCTCTTCCGAAATCGCGGCTTGCTGGGAGCAGCGCCCGCGCATAGCGAATCCGCGGACGCAACGGGAGAGGTGTCTCGACCTCGCTAACCGCCGAAGTGCTGCGCGAAGAAAATCGTAGCGCCGCAGGAGAGGGTGTGTGCGATGGCTGGCAAACGGCATTAAAGATGTATCCCGTATTTTCGGCCAACCACGCTGGCGGTGGAGGAATCAATTCACTTCCTCCACCCATTCGTCCTCCACTTACGCCCAATGTTTTCAATGCGGTGGAGGAAGTGGAGGAATAGGACGAATCAGCCTCATTTTGCTCTAAGGCTTACTACTGACGATAACAACTCAACGCCGAATTCGCCTGATTCTCCGGCATTCCTTCGTCCTCGCTTTCCTCCATGCCCTTTGCGGCACGGCACTCGGTTGCGAAAACCTCAAATTGGCGCAGCTTGTAGCAGGGTTTTGGCCCTTCAGAAGAATTACTCCGTGCTCCTCTGCGTCCTCCGTGGTTCAGCATCTGCTGTTGACTTTGCCTTGGAGTTGGAACCTGCCGGAGGTCCGGCGTGCCGTGCCGTGGATGGCCTATTGGGCGCCGCACTCGGTTCGCGAAAACCTCAAATTGGCGTGGCTTGTAGCAGGGTTTTGGCCCTTCAGAAGAATTACTCCGTGCTCCTCTGCGTCCTCCGTGGTTCAGCATCTGCGGTTGACTTTGCCTTTGAGCTGGAACCTGCTGGAGGTCCGGCGTGCCGTGCCGTGGATGGCCTGTTGGGCACAGCACTCGGTTGCGAAAACCTCAAATTGGCGCGGCTTGTAGCAGGGCGGAGGCAGCACCGCTACCATCGCTGGCTGATTTCTCGATAGAATCGAAATAAGAAGATTTTATTTGGTCCGGAGGAATGCAATGGCTCTGCAGATTGGCGATGTGGCCCCTGACTTCGAAGTGGAAACTACAGAGGGCCGGATTCGATTCCATGAGTGGATCGGTGATTCATGGGCGGTTTTGTTCTCTCACCCCAAGGATTTCACGCCAGTGTGTACCACGGAGCTCGGCTACATGGCGAAGCTCAAGCCCGATTTTGACCAGCGCAACGTAAAAATCATCGGCTTGAGCGTTGATCCTGTGGACAATCACAAGCGCTGGGCCAACGACATCAAAGAGACCCAGGGATTCGCCCCCAACTATCCCATGATCGGGGACGCCGATCTGAAGGTCTCCAGGCTTTATGGAATGCTTCCCGCCGGCATCCAGGGCACGTGCGAAGGCAGGACTGCGAACGACAACGCGACTGTCCGCAATGTCTTTGTGGTTGGTCCGGACAAAAAGGTGAAGCTCATCATCGCATATCCCATGAGCACCGGCAGAAACTTTGATGAAGTGCTGCGCGTGATTGATTCGCTGCAACTGACGGCAAAGCACAAGGTTTCCACCCCGGTCAATTGGAAGCAGGGCGAGGATGTGATCATCTCCGGTTCGGTCTCGGATGATGAGGCAAAGAAGACTTACCCGCAGGGATGGAAGTCACCGCGGCCTTACATACGGATTGTGCCGCAACCTAAGTAATCAGCGCTCGGCAATCAGTCCGCGAGGAGGAACGCCGTGGCCGGTGACGCCTTCGACAATGACGTTAAGTTAATTGATGGACATTTTAATTGATGGACATTTGGATTTTCCAAGTAACCTGAGTACCGCCTTTTCTCATCTAGTAAAGGCAGGAGCCAGACATGAAGACTGCCCTGGCAGTAATCGTAATGTTGTACCTGAGTCTCGATCTAGCAGCGCAGACAGCGAGACAACCGGCGCCGGCCCGGCCGCCGCAGCCTGCTCCGCAGGCCAGCGATCCAAATTTAAGTGCCATCGTGAGGGCTTTGCAGCAGGTCTCCCTCGCCACCACGGGTGACCTGGGAAAATTGCGCATTGATAAGTGGAAGGCTGATGGCTCGGAGAAACAGGAGATGCAGCGTGTAGCTGAATCGCTGCAGAGAAACATTACCCAGGCGGTTCCGGCATTGATCAGCGACCTCCAGGCGGCGCCAGGAAGCGTTTCCAAAGCATTCAAGCTTTACAACAATCTGACCGTTGTGTACGAGTTCCTCAGCTCTCTCTCAGAGGCTGCCGTCGTTTATGGTAAAAAGGATGAATCTGACCCGCTGCTGAACGATGCTTCCAGCCTCGAACAGGCACGAAAAAAACTCTCCGACTACATCGATCAATCGGCTACGGCGCTGGAGGCCCAGGTTAAGAAGGCGACCCCAGCCAAGACTACTCCGGCGCAAACCACGCAAGGTCCCAAGAAGATTGTGATCGACGACAGCACGCCGGTTACGGCGAAGAAAAAGAAGAAGCCGTCGCCTTCTACTCCAAACCAATCGCAATAGGTCAATTCGCGGCGGGCTGCCGGTTATCTGGTTTAAGCGAGGGTTGGGGCTCTTGGCCACGCAGGTGGTTTCGCTTGAGGAAACAGCGTGTTAGAAACTCCAAATCTTTATTTTTCAGGAACTTTCCTCTATGTGCTGGAGTCTATATCACCAGGGGATTGGTCAACGAATCCTCAATTCGGGTTACGACAGTACCTGGAAACGAGTTGTAGCGGCGCCCAAAACTTGATACCGTTGGGGTGACGCCATGAAGAAAATGGCGGGAGCAGCAACGTTGGGTAATATCGCCAGTGCAATAGCCGTGAGGGCTGAGGAAGCCTCCATTGTCGCGGAACTAAAGTCCGGATCGGAGGAAGCCTACAACTGGCTGATTGCGCATTATCACCAGCCGATTTACAGCCTGGTCTACCGGATTGTGAATGATCCGGCAGATGCCGCTGACACCACGCAAGAAGTGTTTCTCAAGGTTTTCCGCGGCATACGGCGGTTCAACGGTGAGTCTAGCCTGAAGACCTGGCTGTACCGCATCGCCATTCATGAGGCGTCCAACCAGCGGCGCTGGTGGTTCCGCCACAAGAGCAAGGAAAATCCAATCGAGGCCCAGGAGGACGTGAGCGGCAACTCCTTCGGCCTGGTGAACACGTTGGTCGATCAGGGAGAATCGCCGCTTGAACTGCTGGCCCACGAGGAGATACGCGCCCGGGTAGAAGAGGAGTTGCTGCAGGTTCCAGAACCCTTTCGTACGACGGTCCTGCTGCGGGATATAGAAGGTCTCTCTTACGAAGAAATTGCCGAGGTTCTACAGGTCTCTTTAGGCACTGTGAAATCAAGGCTTATTCGAGGACGCGAAGCGCTGAAAAAGCGCCTGGAAGTATTCGTTCGGCAGTTGGGTGCAGAATTTCACAACCCTTCCGGCAAGACCAGGAAGGTTACCCCATGCTCGCCGAATCAAGCTGAAGTGGAGGCAGTATAGCAATGAGATGTACTGAAGCACGGCCGCTGTTCGTGTTGCATCTGGACAATGCCGTCACTGGTGTCGAAATGCACGCTGTTTCTGATCACATCGGCTCCTGCGCTGAGTGCAAGCTGGAATATCGCAAGCTGGAAAACACGCGTTTGCTGGTGACTTCTCTGGGACGTAAATCGGCTCCGGTCGATCTTTCGCTCAGGATTCGTGTGGCCATTTCCCGTGAACGGTCACGCGACTGGCGGCATATTCTGCAAGGCTACATGGTGCGTCTGGAGAACATCATGAATGCCTTCATGTTCCCTGCTACCGCAGGAATCCTGACCACGATCATCTTTTTCGGCGCGCTCGCGGGGTTTTTTGTCCCGGCGCAGGTTGGAGCTGACGACGTCGTGCCCAGCCTGTATCGTCCGGCGCGGCTCGAGCCGCCGCAGTCGGCAATGTCATCCGTCGCCGATACAGATTTGAATCTGGCAGCCCCGGTAGTCATCCAGGCTTATGTGGATGCCACCGGACGAGTGCAAAACTACGACATTATTTCCGGGCCCGACAACGATGAGGTCCGCTCGCAGTTGAATCGCGCCCTGCTCTTCACCAGTTTCACTCCGGCCTATGCCTTTGGACAGCCGGTAGCCGGCACTGCGATCATCTGCTTCTCCCATGTGAATGTGAAAGCATAGTAATTGGCAATTCATTAGCAACATCAAAAACAACAGCAACGGCATCAATTGAGACCCAATTTGCCCGCTCTCTCGAGCGGGCATTTCCATCTTGTCGTCAGAGATGCCGTGGGCGCTCGCTCGATGCTGGATTCATGGAGATTAGCGGATATAATAGGCCTACCAGCAACTCCAACCGGGAGAGCGGTCTGTAAACTAGTTTCCCCACGATTTTCGGAGGAAGTCTGAAGCCCAAGCTCCAATTATCAGCCATTTTCCTTTCTATCCTGCTCTTTTCCGTCAGTACTGCCGCGCAGACGACAAAGGCGCAACTGGAGGTGAACGAAACCATCTTCAGCGTAGCAGCGGCCCTGAACGCCTGCGGTTACGATGCCGGGCTAGACAATGCGGAGCCTGTACGGTTGGCCGTGCGTGCTGATGTTATCGGCGTCACGCGCCGGTCTCAGGAAGCTGCACAAGCCCTGCACGCAATTTGTGTGTTTCAGCAGGACCATCTGCCTCCCGACCCAAGCTTTGATCTTGCTCAATATGTCTCCCTGGCCCTGGATCTGGGCGGGCCTCCTGACTTTACACCGGCCTTGCGGGAAGCCGACCTGCCTCCGGACGCCGCCCGCGTTCTGGGGCTGGTTCCACTACTCCAAAGTTTTTATCGAGTAGCAGGTCTGCATGCCATCTGGCAGAAACATCAGGCTGAATATGGCGCGCTGGTCCAGCGTTTTCACGATCCAATCGCCAACACCATCCTGCAGAGTGACCTCTATCTAAAATTGCAATTCAGCGGCTACGTAGGACGCAGGTTTGTGATTTATCTCGAGCCCTTGCTGGCCTCCACGCAAGTGAACTCCCGCAACTACGGTGACAATTATTTTCTGGTGGTCTCACCGGGGCAGGATGGATCGGTGCATTTGCAAGACATCCGGCATACCTATCTGCACTATGTTTTGGAGCCCCTGGCATTGAAACATGGACGCGCTATGGAGCGGCTTGATCCTCTGCTGGAAAGTGTCCAAACCGCCCCCATGGCCGACTCTTTCAAGCACGACATTTCGTTGTTATTGACCGAATGCCTGATTCGCGCGATTGAAGCCCGGATGCTCCCCGGAGGCAAGATGAATGAGAGCGCCAGGGCCGCCTCCGTGCAAGGCTCCATGGATGAAGGCTTCATTCTCACTCGCTATTTTTACGGCGCCCTGGTGAATTTTGAAAAAGAAAGCACAGGCATGAAAGACACCTATGGAGACCTTCTTTACAACATCTCCCTGGACCAGGAAAAGAAACATGCTTCTGAAATCGTGTTTTCTTCCCATGCTGCGCCTGAAGTGGTGACGGCCTCGAAGCAGGCTTCGCACGAAGTACGGCTCCTGGACGATGCCGAGGAGAGGCTCTCCCGGGGCGACCCTGCCGGTGCTCAGAGGCTCGCCTTACAGGCTGTTAAAGATCCTAAAAGCAATGAAGATCAGGGACGGGCTTTTTTCATACTGGCCCGCGCGGCTACGCTCTCAGGAGACATGCAAGGCGCCCGCACCTACTTTGAGCGCTCGGTTGAAGCCGCGCACGATCCCCGGACCCTTGCCTGGAGTCATATCTATCTGGGCAGAATTTTTGACATACAGGAAAACCGGGAGCAGGCGGTAGCGCATTATCGCGCAGCTTTGCAGGCCGGAGATCCAACCCCTGACACCAAGAGCGCAGCGGAAAAGGGCCTGGCTGGACCGTATCAGCCACCAACTCCGCAGCCGGCCAAGGGGCCTCACTAGGCCGGAAGGTATTTGCATGAACAAGCTACCCATATTCCTGATGATCGTGCTGCTAACGGGAGCTGTGGCAATCGCGCAGCAGCCATCCACGGGCGCGCCTCAGGCCCAACCCGCGGGCAAGCGTCCGCCCCAGGCCAAAACCCAGCAGGAATACAAGGACTACAACTCCTCCTATGGCCTGAAGGGCGGGGCTGCCGCAGAAAAAGCTGCGACTGGCTTT
This sequence comes from Candidatus Angelobacter sp., assembly GCA_036522115.1. Classification (GTDB taxonomy): domain Bacteria; phylum Acidobacteriota; class Terriglobia; order Terriglobales; family Acidobacteriaceae; genus Angelobacter. The sequence continues at coordinate 38,052 of DATDGL010000117.1, read as the reverse complement.
GCCGGCAAGTATCCTCAGAGCGAATTACGTGAATATCTGTATGCCAAGGCCATGCACGATTATCAGAATGAAAATAATCCGGGCAAGATGTTGGCCATGGGAGAAAAAGTCCTGGCGCTTGATCCGGACAATTCGATCGCGCTGGTGCTTACCGCAACCGTGCTGGCCGACAGTTTGAGTGACTCCGATCAGGATCGTGAACAGAAGATCGCAGAGATCAAAAAGAACTCCAATCACGCCCTGGAGACTGTTGAGTCCAGCTTTACTCCTCCTGCCAACGCCTCTCCGGAACAGATTGAGGCTTACAAAGGCACGTTACAATCCATGGCCCACTCCGCTTTAGGCATCATGGAGCTGAAAGCCGGAAACGATCCGGGAGCGGAAAAAGACTTGCGTGCTGCTGCCGATTTGAATAAAACTCAGCCAGACCCGTATATCTGGTATCACCTGGCCCTTGCCCAGGACCATCAGGGAAAATATGCGGAAGCGCTGGCCTCTGTGAATCAGGCCTTGCAGTACACCAGTTCCAATCCTGACCTGGGGCGGCTGGCTGAGGGTGAACGAGAACGTTTGGCAAAGCTGACTGGTGCACCCTCACCCCCAGGAGGGTCAGTCAAACCGCCACAATAAGTGTGTGGCTTTACTTATGATTCAAGCAGACCTCGCGGCCCTGCAGGCCGCGCTGGGACACAAATTCGAACGCCCGGAGTTGCTGGAGCGCGCTCTCACCCACAGCTCGCATGCGCACGAGGAGTCGAAAGCCGGCGGCCAGGAGCCCAGTGGGAATGAAAAGCTCGACAACGAGCAATTTGAGTTTCTGGGCGATGCCGTCCTGGGACTGGTCACCAGCCAGCTCCTGTTCGAGCGCTTCCCCGCTTTTCACGAAGGTCAGCTTTCGAAATTAAAAGCGCACTTGGTGAGTGCCGGGCATCTAGTGAAGGTAGCGACCTTATTGGATTTGGGAAGATATTTACGGCTGGGTCGGGGCGAGGAGCGCAGTGGCGGCAGAGGAAAGTCCACGCTGCTTTCTGATTCCCTGGAAGCGGTGATTGCCGCCATGTACGTGGATGCGGGATTGGAGCCGGCACGAGCTTTCATCATCCGTCAGATTCTGGGGCCGGAGTTGGACCGCATTGCGGGCGAAAGTGATGCCGACTTCAGCCTGACAGACTACAAATCGGCGCTGCAGGAGTTGCTGCAGTCCAGAGGGCGTTTGCAGCCCGTTTATGTCACGGTGAAAGAAGAAGGTCCTGACCACAAAAAGACCTTCACGGTCGAAGCTCGGGTTTACCCGCAAGGACAGAACAAACCGGAATATACAGCCCGCGCGGAAGGGGCCACCAAGAAGAAGGCAGAACAGTTGGCAGCGAAGCAGGCGCTTGAGCACCTGCGCGCGCAGAACGAGAATCGGAGCGCATGACAGGGCCGGAAGACAAAGTAATGAGCAGCCCGGAACCGGGCGGCCAGGAGGTCGCGGAACCGGCCCAGGCGACGGCCGCAGAGCAGCAATGCGCCCCCGGTGTGCCCGAAGAAGCCGCCGCCTCCACTCCCTCGGAAAAGCACTCGTCCCCTCGCAATGGTGAAACGCTCATTCAATCCTTGCTTTCGATCATCGTGATTGTGTTATTTGTCATCACCTTCATCGTGCAGGCGTTTCAAATTCCGTCTGAATCGATGGAAAAGACCCTGCTGGTCGGCGATTACCTGTTGGTGGATAAAGTCCACTTCGGCCAGGGCGGGGTCACGGGTTGGTTGATGCCATACTCGGAACTGAAGCGAGGCGACATCGTAGTCTTCCATTATCCTGTCGATCCTTCCCAGCACTTCGTGAAGCGGGTGATTGGGCTTCCGGGCGATCACATTCTGCTGCGCGACAAAACCGTGTTCGTGAATGACGAAGCCATACCGGAACGCTACGCCATACATGTGCCGGGAGACCGGAATCTCTATCGCGACAATTTTCCTTCAGGCATAGATCTTACCGGCCAGGTGGATACAAAGTGGCGCACAGAATTGGGCCAGCGCCTGCAAGATGGAGAGTTGGTGGTTCCGGCTGATGAATACTTCGTCATGGGCGACAACCGGGACCACAGCCTGGATAGCCGCTATTGGGGACTTGTGCCACGGGCCAACATCGTCGGGCGTCCTCTGTTGATTTATTTGTCACTGCGGGAGCGGCAGGACACCGCTGGGGACGGCGACAATGGTAAACTCGTCCATTCAGGACGACTGCTGGCCCATCTGTGGCAGTTTGCGCGGTGGGACCGCATGTTTCATCTTGTGCGTTGAATCCGACCAATCCTTACAGGACAAAATGCTCTTCAAGAAAACAGAAAAGAAACCACCCAAACCGAAGGAGACCTTGTCCGAAACCATTCTTGGCATCGCTGCGGTCCTGGTCTCCGGTCTCTTCATTATTACTTTCATCATCCAGGCATTTGAGATCCCATCGCGTTCCATGGAAAAGACGTTATTGGTGGGAGACCATGTTTTTGTGGATCGGCTTAGCGCGGCGCCGCCGGCAAAGTACCTGGGGCCACTCATGCCATACCGGCAGATCCGCCGGGGAGAAGTTGCTGTCTTCATATCGCCCGCCCAGCTTGACTTGCACCTGGTGAAACGCATTGTGGGTGTTCCAGGAGACAAAATCCATCTTGAGCACCGCACTCTCTTTGTAAACGGCGTGGCGCAGAAGGAGCCTTTTGTTTACCACGATCCGGCAAAGAACGACACTGAAACTTTTCGTGACGACTTTCCCAAAATCAGCCCGGCAGGCCAGGGCGGCCCTTCGACGTGGCCTCTGGAATTTTCTGCCAACCTCGACGGCCAGGGAGACCTGGTGGTTCCCGAGGGGCATTATTTTGCCATGGGCGACAACCGCGAGAACAGCTTTGACAGCCGCTACTGGGGCTTTGTGCCCGAAGAAAATTTTATTGGCACGCCGCTGTTCATCTATTGGTCTTTTGATACTCCTGAAGACCAATACACTCGCACCGCATGGAGCGATCGCGTTGCCTTTGTGTTTCACGTGATCGTCCATTTCTTTGACCAGACCCGCTGGAGCCGCATGTTCCACCCGGTGCGTTAATGGCCGTATCGTCGCGGAAGAAGACTATTCTTGGTATCGTCGTGGCCCTGCTCCTCGGCATATTTCTTCCGCCCAATATCAATGGGAAGCGCTTTAAGTCGCGTCTTGCCGGCACCCTCGGCAATGCCCTGGGACGCCCGGTTAAGATCGGGTCGGTCAGCTTCCGGCTTCTGCCGCGCCCGGGATTTGATCTATACGATTTTGAAGTCGGAGATGATCCGGCTTTCAGCGCCGAGCCGCTGCTGCTCTGTGGCAAGGTCACGGCCGATCTCCGCCTTACCTCGCTGTGGCAGGGACGTCTGGAGATCGCCAATCTGACGCTGCACAATGAATCAGATCGAGTTCCGCCCAGCCTGAATCTTGTCTACTTCAATGGCCATTGGAATGTGGAGTCGCTCCTGGTGCGCGCGGAGCAGATCCCCAGCGCGCCCACGGTTAAAAAACGGGCGGAGCAGCGCACCCGGTTTCCCTACATCGAAGCCGAGGCAGGACGAATCAACGTCAAGATTGGCCCTGTGAAAAAACCCTACGCTCTAGTCAATACCGACTTTGCTTTCTGGCTGGCCTCAGAGGACCTGTGGCATCTTCGTCTTCAGGGAAATCCGGTGCGCACGGATATGGAAATCAGTGACACCGGTAAAATCAAGATTGAGGGAGATTTGAAGCGTTCAGCGGACCTCCGGCAGACGCCGGTGAAACTGCAGTTTTCATGGGAGGAAGGCCAACTCGGGCAGCTTTCAAGATTAACGGTTGGCCAGGACAAAGGATGGCGCGGCGCGCTGGACATCAAAGGCGAGCTGGCCGGGGCGCTGGCGGATTTGCGTTTGACCGCCGAAGGCAATCTGCAGGATTTTCGCCGCTACGATATTGGCCGTCGTGGAATGTTCGAGATCAATACCAGGTGCCAGGGGCAATATACCCAGGGCCAGCTCAACTTCGATTGCAGCACTCCGGTGGAGAGCGGAGGCATCCGCCTGAGCGGAAGATTCCCTCCCATGACGCCGAACGAGTACGATCTGTCCCTGGTCGCAAACCGGGTGCCCATGTCCGCAGTAGCCAGGTTCGCCACCTTCGCCAAACGCACGCTGCCGGAGGATCTCACCGCCACCGGCCAACTGGATGCGGCTTTCGCGTTTCATTCCCGCGCCGGCCTTCCGCAAGACTGGCACGGTACGGGCAGCACCTCTACCTTTGCTTTGAGTTCATCGCTGATTTCCGATCCCATCCAGGTAGGCAGTATTCGCTTCCACCTGTCCGGCCCATCCGATGACAACCAGGAAGCTTCGCCACCCGTCAAAAAAAGCCGGGGGACAGAGAAAAACATAGACAACAAGACACAGAAAAAGGGCGGCCCGATTGAAGCCCAGTCATTGATATTTGATCCATTCTCAATTCAGATGGGAAATGGGGCTGCATTCCAGGCCCGTGGGACATTCAGGTCAGATGGCTATGTTCTCGCGTTGAGCGGAACCGCGCCTCTGGAGCGGGCCCTGGCCCTGGCCACTGTGAGTGGTTTCCGTCCGCGAATCAGCAACGCTGCCGGGCTGGCATCGCTGGATTTAGACATTCATGGGCCATGGGCAAACTTTGCGCCAACCCAGGTCAGCGGTACGGCCCATCTGCAAAATGTGATTGCCACGATCGCAGGCTTGAAGGACCGTCTGCTGCTTCAGACTGCGGACGTGAACTTCAGCGACTCCGAGGCGGTGCTGATTGCCGCCATTCAATTCGAGCATTCACCGGTGCAACTCACAGGTTCCATCAGCAATCCATTGAACTGCCCATCCGATAGTGGCTGCGCGGCGCAATTTGACCTTCGTGCCGATGCTCTGGCCGCCGAGGACGTCTATGAGCTGTTGGATATGGAGAGGACAGGATGGACGCTGCCTCTTGGGCCACCCGGAGCCGGCGCCCCGGATTTCCGTGCCGACGGCTCGCTCTCGCTTGGAACTCTTACTGTTGGGCAGCTTGCTTTGCAAAAATTTATTGCTCACGTGCAGGTTGGCGAACATTCACTGGTGGTGAACAATATCCATACGGCAATCGCCGATGGATCCATGCAAGGCGAGTGGAAGATCGACTGGAGCACCGCTCCGGCGAATTATTCCGGAACGGGGATATTGACGGCAGTTTCGCCGGACAGCGTTCCCTTTCCTGCTTCGGCGCTGCTGGGGTCCTGGATCAGCGGTAAAACCAACCTGAAATATTCGCTCGATATGGCCGGCGCCGATGCCTCAGCGATGCTGGCCAGCGCCAGGGGCCATGCGGAATTCACGGTCATGAACGGAGTTTCCCGCGCCCTGAACCTGCAGTCATCAAAACCCATAAGGTTCCAAAACCTTCAGGGGCAATGTGACATCAATCGTGAGGTTTTAGAGCTGCTGCCAAGCAAATTTAAAGCAGAGGACCGCATCTATGAGATTAGCGGAACTATCTCCCTGGCGGACAAACAGGCAAATCTCAAGGTTAGCAACAGTGCTACCCAATGGGAGATCACCGGGACGTTGGAAAAACCCAGCGTTGCTGCGCAAAGGCTGACCGCCCAGCAAGTATCCGTACACAACCAATGAAGCTTTTTAAAATCGCTTTCATTCTTCTGATCACCACCTGCATCCTGGCTCAACAGTCGGGCTCGCAGCATCGCCTGGCAGCCAGCCTTCAAAGCAAGCTCGATCACATCCAGCAGAACGGCAAGCTGGGCCACCCTGACCCCAGGCCTACGGTTATGACTGAGGAAGAGATTAACGACTACATGGCTTCTGGCCGCGTAAAGCTGCCTCAGGGAGTGAGGAAGGTCACCTTTGAAGGCCAGTCGGGGGTGATGACCGGTGTAGCGATCATTGACTTCGACGAAATACGCGCCGGGCAGCGTTCGTCGAACCCGCTGCTTTCAATTTTCAGTGGCGCCCACTCGGTTCGCGTCGAGGCAGATGCCGCCGCAACCGGCGGCAAAGCCAGGGTTCACGCGCGAACCGTCTCCATTGACGGAATGGATGTCCCCCGCATGGCGCTGGAGTTCTTCATCAACAAATACCTCAAGCCTAAGTATCCCAACGTCGGCATGGATTCTGAATTTCAACTTACGGACAAGATCGACACCGCCACCATTGGCTACCATAAGCTGACAGTGACGCAGAAGTAAGAAACACATCCGGTCTTGTGGCTGGCGCGACCTGGCCTGGACGATTGTAGACCCAATCACCCGCTTTGCGGGATTCGGATAAACTCAATGCCTGTCTGAATCGAAAACCTTTTCCATGGCTTCCGGGGTCCATAAATCGCTGCATGAGTTCGGCATTACGGAGAAACGATTGGGACATCGCGTTTCTCCGGCCACGTTATTGAGCTGTTCATTGGTGGCGGTATTCCTCGCCATGCGCTTGTGGCGGTTGACCTATCCAGCTCTGAACGGAGATGAGATCTTCAGTTTGCTGCTGGCCCGCAGTGACTGGCATGGGCTCATGGCCGGCGCCGTTCAGGATGCCATTCACCCCCCATTGTTCTACGTGCTGCTCAAAGTATGGACCTGGTTGGGAGGAGAGTCGCTTTTGTGGCTGCGCCTGTTTCCTGTTGCCGTGTCGCTACTATGCCTGGCGCCGTTCTTGCTGCTTTGTCGCCGTCTGGAGATTTCTCCCATGGCCCGCAATCTGGCCCTGGGAATCGCCGCCGTCCATCCTTACGCCATCTTCTTTGCCCAGGAGACGCGGATGTACTGCCTTCTGGGGCTCGGCGCGCTGGTTTCTGCCTGGTATTTTCTACGCTACCTGGATCAGCCGTCGCGGCGAAATCTGGCCTGGCTCACCCTCGTAAATCTCTTGCTGGTTTACACCCATTACTATGGCTGGCTGATTGTCGGACTGGAATTCGTCTACCTGATGTGGTTGCGCCGCGGCATCCGCGCCTTTGCCGCGTCCATGCTCATCATAGCGGTGCTTTTTGCACCGTGGGCATGGGCGGCCGGACAGGTCTTGCATGGCCGCGGTCTCCAGCAGAATCTGGGATGGCTTCCGCGCCCGCACCTCGGTGATGTGACCTGGTTTTTCTCCGAGCTTGCGGGCTTTGCTGAATATCCCAAACATGCCAGGGTAGCGGCCGCCGTGGTGCTTACGCTCCTGGCGGTCACTTATCGCCGTAACCGCGAACCTGGGATGCAGTGGCTGGTATGGCTTTGGATTCTGCCTGCACCGCTGGTATTTCTGGCATCCCAGTGGCTTCCCCAATCCATCTGGGGGCACCGCCATCTGATCTTTACCCTCTGGCCCTTCGTGATGGTATTGGCCGACTCGGTTTGGCGGCGTGGCTGGATGCTGCGCGCTGCCGTTGTGATCGCCGCTGGAATCTGGGCAGGATTTGCCATCGCCTCTCGCAACTCGGATGACCACTACCTTCCGTCAGATAGCCTGACGCTCGCGATCCTGGATCATGAGCCTCACAACGGCATCCATATTCCGCTGTATGCGGTTGACCCTTATTTGCATTATCCATTGTGGTTTTTCATGGAAAACCTGAAGCACGACCAACTGGGACCGTTTGGGCCGCATTTAGATCCACGCCGAAATGTCTCCGAACTCGCAGCCAAAGCGGCTGAGTTTGAGATTATTAAGGCGGCGGACTTGGAAGCTGCTCAGCAATCGTATTTCTGGGCCGGATATTCTGAACCCTGGAAGCAAGGCCCAACCCCCAGACAGATTCTGGAGAAACGCGGCTGCCAAATAGGCCTGGAAGTTACCGCTCGAAGCCGTTTTCAGACGGTAATATTCTTTCCCGTCCAGTGCAACAGCAACCGGGAGTCTACCTCGGGTCCCTCGTAGAAAGCTCAGAGGACGCTTACTTCCAGCTTTGCCTTTCCTTTTGAAGGTATCCAATACAAAGCCCTCAGCCCCTTGGCTCGGAAGGTTGTATCATGGTCGTTCTTGAAAATTGAGGCCTGAATGCCCCGTTACGAATACCGCGACATGCGTCCCACGACGGCTGCTGAGAAGAAGTTTCTGGAATGGATAGAGGAACTGGACCAGCAATTCTCCAATCGTGATGTGGAGCACCGCAGCATCGTGGTACGCAACACCTTGCATGAACTTTATCTGGGACGTCCTTATGCCGAGCCTGGCCCTGAGGCTCCGCTGGGTGTACACACCCTGGCCCATAACTTTGATCCGCGCAATACCACCCTGGAGCCGGAATACTACGGCGATGTGGATGCGCAAAAATATGCTGAACGCAAGCCCTTGATCTGGTTCTGGATGATGTTTGACCGCTCGCCTGCGGGTCTGAATCACTGGCTGGGATACCGGGTCCGGGCCATGCTGGCCAGACATGTCTTCAAATATCTGGGAAATAACGTAAAGATCTTTCACGGCGTGGAGATCTCCTTCGGGTACAACCTGACGGTGGAGGACAACTGCACGATCCACAAACATGTGCTGCTGGACGATCGCGGTGAACTCATTATTCACGCCGGCAGTTCCGTCTCCGACTACGCCAACGTTTACACCCACGAGCATGATCTGAACGATGGCATGATCATCGCCAACACGCGAACGGAAATTGGCCCCAAGGCGCGCATTACATATCACTCTACCGTGATGAGCGGCGTGCGCGTGTACGAGCATGGCATGCTGGGATCCATGGGCGTGGCCACCAAAGATGTCCCGCCCTACACCATCTCGGCTGGAGTTCCGGCGAAGCCGATCAAGGTCAAGACCATTGCGCCCTCAAGCAAAAGCACCTCAGACTCCAAATAACTGACGCGTGATAACATCGGAAAATCGGGTCATCCGTTCATCGGGTCGGAAAGGCCAAACTGCTCGGACGCACCTGAACATAACTTCATGGTGGAAAAAACTGACAAACCACGACCGCGCTGTCTAAGCGGAATGCGCCCTACCGGCAAGCTGCACCTGGGCAACTACGTGGGCGCGCTCCAGAACTGGGTGAAACTCCAACACACGCACAGGTGTTTTTTCTTTGTAGCTGACTGGCACGCGCTCACCACGGGCTATGACGATACTTCTCAGGTCGGTGTCAATACCATCGAGGTGATTCTGGACTTTTTGGCGGCCGGGCTCGATCCGGAAGTGTGTGTCATGTTCGTGCAGTCTCACGTCCCGCAGCACGCCGAACTCCATCTGCTATTTTCCATGATCACGCCTCTCGGCTGGCTGGAACGCGTCCCCAGCTACAAAGAACAACAGCAGAACATGCCGGACAAAGATCTGCACATGTATGGATTTCTCGGATATCCATTGCTGCAGTCGGCAGACATTCTTGTCTACCGCCCGGATTTTGTTCCCGTGGGTGAAGACCAGGCAGCGCACGTTGAGCTGACGCGCGAAGTCGCCCGCCGCTTCAACAATTTCTACACCTTGAACAGCAAGCCGGTTTTTCCTGAGCCTGAGGTTCTTTTGACTCCCTCTCCCAAGCTGCTGGGCACGGACAAGCGCAAGATGTCCAAGTCCTACGGAAATTCGATTCTGCTCAGCGAAGAGGCATTGCAACTCGCGGAGAAGATCAAAAATAGCGTGACCGACCGGCCAAAGTTGACGGACCGGGGAAGTCCGAAGGAGTGTCCGGTTGGCAACCTGCACCAGATTTTCAGTGAGCCCAAGACCCTGGCTTACATCACTGAAGGCTGTACGCAAGCGAGCATCACCTGTGTGGAATGTAAAAATCTCGCATTTAAGGGCGTGAATGCACATCTTGGGCCTATCCGCGAACGCCGGCTTGAGTTGGCCCAACATCCTGATCGCGTAAGAGAGATCATCCAGGCAGGTGACCGGAAGGCGCGCGAAGCCGCTGAGGAAACCATGGTTGCGGCGCGCGAGTCAGTTGGCCTGCTGCGTGCGGGATCTGTGGGTAGCCTGATGTCTGCCGAAACTGCCGGCATGCCTCTGCGGGTGCCGGAATCCATCGCCGGCGCAGCCAACGATGAGGAAAAATGGGAGATCCGCGCAACACCGTGGCTGGAACGAGTCTCTAAGATCCATTCGCTCAGGAAAGACAGGCCGCGGACGTTTATCACGCGCCGGGGCAGAAAGGTAGGAGTATCTACTGCATCCGAGCGCGGCGGGATGTGGAAATTCCGCTTAATCGACAGGCCTCTGAATGTCTTAGTATTACTTGCACAGGACGAGAACCGGTACTTGCATGACTTTATTCTGCCTCCCAAGCTAGTGCAGGATCATTGGAAGCAGTTTGAGCGCGAAGACGGAAACATCGTACTGTCTGTGAAGAAGGCGGCAAACGGCATTTCCTTGTCGCTGGAAAAAAGTGATTTGCCGATCGAGCAATACAAAGGGAACTACGCAGACTTGGATTAAGCAATGACATCCGCCAATCCTAATCAGCAGCGGCCGAGTGAGTTTCCTTTCGCGGTTACGGTGGGCCAGGTCTATGATGGCCCGCTCGACCTGCTGCTGGACTTGATCCGCAAGCAGGACATCGACATCTACGATATTCCCATCGCTCAGATTACGGCGCAATATCTGACCTATGTGGAGAACCTGAAGCAGCTCGACGTAAACGTGGCGGCCGACTTTATCTACATGGCGTCCCTGCTGATCCACATCAAGAGCAAGATGCTGTTGCCGCGGGACCCCGACCTGCCCGCCGACCAGCAGGAAGATCCGCGCGATGAGTTGGTGCAGCGCCTGCTGGAGCATGAGAAATACAAAAATGCCGCCCAGATGCTTTTGCAGAAACAGCAGATTGAGGAAGCAGTAGTCAGCAATCCGTCGCTCAAAGAATTCAAAGATGATGAAGGCGCGGAGCCGGAATTGGCGGCTGACGTAGTGGACTTGGTGCGCACCTTCCAGCAAATCCTGGAGCGCGCTAAAAACCGTCCGATCCTGCTAGTGGATGAAGAGACCGTGACCGTGGCGCAGATGGTTGAACTCTTCCGCCGCCGATTGCTGATGGAGGACCGCCCAATCCGGCTCAAGCGGCTCTTGCAGCACCTCCAGTCACGCAATGCTTTGATCTGCGCCTTTCTGGCGCTGCTGGAACTTGTGCGTTTACAGGCTGTCCTGTTGCGCCAGGACAAAGTTTTTGGGGAAATCCTGATCAAGAAACATGAGATGTTTGATTCCATCATGGGCGAGGCGCCCGCAGTGAAGGATGATTGGAGGTAGAGCAGTACTTAGTAATTAGCAGTTAGTAATTAGCAAAGGCCCACGGTGCATGCCTTGGTTTGGCCAATTACTAAATACTAACTACTAAATGCTGATGTCCATCAAACCTAAACTCGAAGCCTTAATCTATGTGGCTGAAGAACCTGTCAGCGTGGACCAGTTGGTTGCGCTGTTGAAGGACGACCTGCTGGCGCTGAAAGGAACCGGGCCACAAACCGAGCCGCCGCCCGCGCCTGCGGAAGGCAAGCGTGTGCAGGAGAAGTCCGAAAAGGCGGAGCTGCGCGCCTTGCTGCGTCCCATCCTGGAGGAACTCACAGCGGACTACGCCGGCGAAAACCACGGAATTGAAATCCGCCAGGTGGCGGGCGGATACCGCATGTCCACCAAGCCGGAACACCATGATGTGGTGCGAGCGTTCGCCAAGAGTCAGAAGCCGCCGATTCGCCTCTCCTTACAAGCCCTGGAGACACTGGCGGTGATTGCCTACAAGCAGCCGGTCACGATCCCGGAAATCAGTGAGATCCGTGGTGTTGATGCAAGCGGCGTAATTGGCACTCTGTTTGATCGCAAGCTCATCACCACTGCCGGACGCAAGGCTGTAGTTGGGCGCCCGATGTTGTACAAGACGACCAAAGATTTCCTGATGCGCTTCGGCCTGAAAGACCTGCACGAACTGCCCAGCGTGGAAGAATTTGAAAAGCTGGCAGGCGGGGACGAGCAGGGAGATTTGTTTGCGGCACGCGATGCCGCCATCCCCGATGCCACCGGCGTTCCCGAAGTTCCCGAGGATGCAGGCGTGGAAACCATGCATGAAGACAAGGCCGAGGTCCCTGAGAATGTAACCGAGCCCACGGTCTCCACTGATCCTGAACATACCAAAAGTGATGAAGAGGCAACCGGACAGATAGCATCTGAAAGTCAGGGCGGCTGATCGAATGTCGCAGGAACGTCTCCAGAAAATTGTCGCGGCTGCCGGAATCGCGTCACGGCGCAACGCGGAAGCACTGATTTCCCAAGGACGAGTCACCGTCAACGGCCAGGTCATCAGCGAATTGGGTAGCAAGGCTGATCCAGAGCGCGACCACATCAAAGTGGACGGCAAGCTGCTGCGCGTCGTCGAGCGGCACACTTACCTGCTGCTCAATAAGCCTCGCGGTTATGTCACTACGGTCTCTGATCCTGAAGGACGGCCTACGGTAATGTCGTTGCTGCATCACGTTCCCGCGCGCGTTTATCCGGTGGGCCGTCTCGACTACGCCAGCGAAGGTCTGTTGCTGCTCACCAATGATGGCGAACTGGCCAACAAGCTCACTCGCGCCGCATCCCATGTACCCAAGACATATGTAGTCAAAATCAGCGGCCGGGCCAGTGAAGAAGATGTAGCCAGGCTCCGCGGCGGTATTCGGCTCCGCAGCACGCCCAGACCGGCCTCCAGCAGGCCAGGACAAGCCTCCGGCAAGCCGGAACATCCAGGACGCCGCGGCCTGCAAGCTGTACATACGGCGCCGGCGCAGGTCCGTCTCATCAAAGACGCCGCCAATCCCTGGTATGAAGTCACATTGATTGAGGGGCGCAATCGTCAGATTCGCCGCATGTTTGAAGAAATTGGGCATCATGTGGAAAAAATCAGGCGCGTCGGCTACGGCCCTCTGCAACTCGACGTCGAGCCTGGCCAGTTCCGCGAGCTTACACCGCGAGAAGTAGAAAGCCTGCGGCGATCGAATAACGACACGCAGATTCTTCGAAGAAAAGATGCCGCCAGAACCAGCAAAGGAAACAACGAGAGACGAAGAAAGTCCCGAAAGGACTAAAATCAACCTTTTCGTCAGGGTTCAAAACTAGACCAAGAGCAGCACCCTGAATGGAGACTTCAGCTTTTGATTTTTAAATTACCCAATCACCGGATTACCAACTCACCGGCTTTCCTGGCCTAATGTCCATTCTCGACCTCATTCCCAACCACATCCGCGCGCTGGGGCTTTATGTTCCGGGCAAACTCATCCGGCAAGCGGAGCACGAATCCGGAGTCGCCATGATCAAGATGGCCTCCAATGAAAATCCGCTGGGACCATCGCCGCTGGCTCTGGAGGCGATGCGGCGCGCTGCCGCCGAGGTAAATCTTTATCCTGACATGGACGCCACGGAACTGCGCCTGGCTTTGGCCGCGCGACATAACCTGAAGCCTGGGCAAATACTTATCGCAGACGGGTCTACGCCTCTGCTGCATTTTCTCGCCTCCGTTTTCCTGCGGTCTGGGCTGCACTGCATCAGCAGCGAACGGTCTTTTATCATCTATCCCATTGCTGTTGGTTCAGCCGGCGGCGAATACATCACGCTTCCAACCAGGAATGATGGCTGTGATCTGGACGCCATTGCTTCCGCCATCACGGACAAAACCCGCTTAGTGATTCTGGCCAATCCCAACAACCCTACCGGAACCATGTTCGATGCTGAGGCCACAGAGGCCTTCCTGCGGCGTGTTCCGGAACACGTGCTGGTAATACTGGATGAAGCTTACAGCGACTTTGCCGACTATTTCGCCGCTGCCCGCGGCATCAACTGGTCCAGATCATTCGACTATGTGCGCGCCGGACGTCTCAATCTGGTGGTGCTGCGAACATTCTCCAAGATCTATGGACTGGCTGGTGTGCGCCTGGGCTATGCTTGCGGACATCCGGAACTGCTGCAACATCTGGCGCGGGTGCGTAGTTCGTTCTCCGTCTCGGCGCTCGCTGAAGCTGCCGGCGTGGCGGCCATCCGGGACAAAGACCACGTGCGCCAAACCCTGGAAAATAACGCTGTTGGCGCAGAATGGCTGATGGAACGCTTTGCCGAGATGGAAATCCGCGCCCTTCCCACCACCACCAATTTCATCTATTTCGAAATTAAAGGCGACGCCAATGAGGTAAGCAAACGCATGCAGGAAGAGGGCGTGATTGTGCGCCCACTTGCCCCATGGGGCATTCCCAATGCCATCCGCGTCACCATCGGCACTCCGCAGCAGAATGAAACGTTTATGCAGGTTTTGAAAAAGGTCTTGTCGAGCCTGCTGATCGCTGCCAGGTAGCTGTCAAAAACAAGGCCACAGTCTCGCGGCCCCAATTTGGTAGCTGTATCAGTTATCGAGATAGGTTGTTACCCTTAACCTCTTGACTTCCCGCCATCTGTGATACATAGTCTGCCCCATGTCTGAACAAAGCCCTGTTTCTGCGCCGCCATCTTCCAGTCCGAATCAGGCCGTCCCTGACGGCTACAAAGTTCCGTTTACGTTTGAACAGGTGCAGGCCGCTGAGGAGGCTGCGCTTGGCAGCGGACGCGCGGCCCGCACCGCGCTATGCATTTCCGGTGGAGGAATTCGTAGCGCCACCTTTGCTCTGGGCGCGCTGCAAGGCCTGGCCGATCTGGGCATTCTGGAAAAGCTTGACTACGTGTCCACCGTTTCCGGCGGAGGTTACATCGGGAGCTGGCTGACCGCATGGAAGCAGAGGCTAAATGGGCTCAAGGACGTGATTCCCAAACTGAAATCGTCCGCTTCGCCTGTACCGCCGCGACAAATTGATCCCATCCAGCACTTGCGCGAATACAACAACTATCTGTCTCCAAAACTGGGCGTGTTTTCTGCCGATACCTGGACGCTGGTGGCAACCGTGGCCCGGAACATGCTTCTGAACTGGCTGGTCTTCATCCCTCTATTGATGTTTGGGCTGATGATACCGCGTATTGTTTTGTCATTTGCGCGGGTGGGTGAGATTTATAAAGAAGCCTATTGGCCTGGAGTGGTGCGGTTCATTGACTTTCTGGATCAGTACGATGTTCTTGCTCTAGTGAGCGGATTGTTGTTCGCCATCGGCATCTTCAATGTCTTGCGCTATCTTCCCTCCGTCGGCAATAAAGACCACACTGAACCGGACTTTCTCAAGTTCTGTCTGGCTCCCCTGTTCTTGGCCGCAGTGGCCGTGTTGACCATGGAGGCTTGGTTTACAGGAGGAGACACACGCACCCACCAACTTCCCACCATTACTTTCTCTCAATGGTTTTGGGGAATGATCATTTCGGGCGCAAGCGGATGGCTGGCCTATCTTCTTTCTCATAAAGCAATCTGGAAGAAGTGGAAAACGATTGGGGGGCTTACTGTGGCGCTCCTGCTCACTGCTTCAGCGCTTGCCGGGGCAGCATGGGTGCTGTCACAGCATTTCAGTGACATGAGCTGGTCCGTTTACGTCACTGTTGCATTGCCATTGCTCCTGCTGGCTTTTGCGCTGGCCGTGACGCTGTTTGTGGGTTTCACCAGCTTTGTGTTGACAGATGAAGACCGCGAATGGCTTTCGCGCGCAGGCGCCTGGATGCTCCTTACCATCGTTACCTGGGCAAGCTTTTGCGCCCTGGTGCTGCAGGCGCCCATCTGGGCCATCGGCGTTGGTAAAGAGGCCGATTCCGCTCTGGCGGCTGCCGGCGGACTGAGCGGCTGTCTCGCAGCGTTGGCCGGCCTGAGCAGCAAAACCAAGGCCCGGCACAACAGCGGAACGCAAACCCGGGAAGCTGGCGCGGCACAACAGAATGGCAAGAAGGGAAAGCTTCTGGAGATTGTGGGTAAGCTGGCGGCTCCCCTTTTTATCCTGGTGTTCATGGTTTCTTTGGCCCTGCTGACAAACTGGATTTTGTGGCAGACGGGACGCGTCCAGGCCCGGTTGGATGATCAGGGAATCAGCCTCCGCTTGGGAGACCATCAGGCATTTCTGGAAAACACTCGAACTGAAGACGCCGTAATCCTTACTCTGATCTTTCTGGCGTTTAGCTGGATCATGGCCCGCTATATCAATATCAACAAGTTCTCTCTCCAGGCCATGTACCGTAGCCGTTTGATCCGCGCCTATCTGGGTGCCTCCAACAAAGACAGCCATACGAATCCATTCACCGGATTCGCTGACAATGACAACCTGGTCCTGTCGAAGTTGACCCCCAGCTTGAAACCCTTTCATTTGGTCAATATCACCCTGAACCTGGTGTCGGGTGAACGCCTGGCATGGCAGCAGCGCAAAGCCGAGTCTTTTACGGTCTCACCGTTGCATTGTGGGTATGGCGAATCCTATCGTCCCGTCGATGAATACGCAGGCAGCATCTCTCTGGGCACGGCCGTTGCTATCTCAGGCGCCGCCGCCAGCCCGAATATGGGATATCACTCCTCGCCCACCATGGCCTTTGTCATGACTCTGTTTAACGCCCGGCTGGGAGCATGGCTTGGAAATCCCAAGCAGAAGAAATGGAGGGATGAAGGCCCGCGATCGGCGTTCGATTCCATTGTGCGCGAGGCTTTCGGCCTCACCAACGACTCCAGCCCTTACGTCTACTTGTCGGACGGCGGACATTTCGAAAATCTGGGGCTCTATGAAATGGTGCGGCGCCGCTGCCGCTACATCCTCGTGCTGGACGGTGGCGCAGATCCCAAATTCAACTACGAGGACCTGGGCAATGCGTTGCGCAAGATCCGCATTGACATGAAGATCACCATCAGGTTTGAGGAGCCGTTCCTGGCGCCATTGCAAACACCCGAAAACCGCTGCGCGATAGCCAAAATCTGCTACAAAGACCTTGACCCCGCCCTGGAGAACGGCTACTTGATCTACATCAAGCCGGCGGTGCTGGGCAACGAGCCTCCGGACGTGACCGGCTACAAAGCAGCCAACGACGACTTCCCCCACCAGAGCACCGGCGACCAGTGGTTTGATGAGTCGCAGACTGAGAGCTACCGCATGCTTGGACTGTGCAGCATCAGCGATGTTCTCAAAACCTGGAACAGCTCACGCGGCTTTGAGGGACTGCTGGAGGATGCTCGCACCTATCTGGATCGCATCAAGGCGGCGCCAAAAGCCGCCGCAGCCGGTGCTGCTGCGGCTGGATCCAAGCGCTAAGCAACCAGCAAGCTGGACAGCCCTCCCTACCGGATCTGCTCCAGGGCATCATTGACCGCGCCCGGTTCCGGCCGGCACTCATGGCTCTCGAAATCAGATTGGAGTTGCTGCTTGGCTTTGTCGGAATCCAGCAGGAATTCCTGCCGCGTCCGGAAAGTCAGCCTGCACACGTCACAGTAGGCGACGCTGGGCGTAGCGCCAATGAACCTTACGATTCTCAGATTCCGCTCGGCCATGCACCCACATGATTGCAGGGGCGGACCATGCCGTCAAATGCGGTCACCTCCGGCTGACCCCGACGCCTTTCAGCAGCGCGGCCACGGACATGTGCAGCCCATAGCCAATTCTTTGGAGAGTCACTACGCTGACGTCGACTTCTCCGCGTTCAATCGCTCCCACGTGGGCCCGATGAAGCCCGGTGGTTTCCGCCAATCCTTCCTGGGTGAAGCCCTTTTCCTGGCGCAGGCGACGCACCCGCTGGCCGATTTGTCTGTTGATCTCCTGCATGGTTCCTCCTCAAATGTAATTTCACCATGCAGTATATAACAAGACTGTTTATAAACAGCATAAAATCTTATTAGGAAATTTCGGGATGAGGATGGATTCCCGCCGGTTTACGGGGCCATCTTCCGTGGTTTTTTCTTGCGGCTTGAAGCGTCAAGCCAGAGTCGCCGGAGGTGGGGACTGAAACCGTCAAACGCAGCGTCAGCGCTCACGAGAGATAATCCCTGTTGAACAGCCTGGGCTGCCAGCAGACGATCAAATGGATCTTTGTGGACCGATTTCAGGAAGGGCGCTTCCGCCGCATGGGAAGCAGAGACCGCGAGAAATTCAAACTGCTGGGCAGCACATTCCTCAATGATTTCATCCACGGCTTTCCGGGAGTTGATGGGCCTGCCGGCCAATGAAAGCTTTCCCAGGGAACCTTTCATGGCGATTTCCCAAATCACGACGGTAGAAACATAGATCAGTGGGGCAGAGCTGATCTGGCCTTTAATTTCCGGTGGTAATTGCGGATCATCGGTCAGATACCAGATCAGAGCGTGTGTATCGAGAAGGATCATTCAATGCCGAACAAACGCAATTCCTGAGTGTTCAAAGGATCAAAGGCGCCGGGCTTGGCTTTCAATCTGCCTTTCAAAGTGCCGGGTTTGCGTTGCTTCGGCACTTTGATGGGCACCAGCCTGGCGACTGGAACATCCCCGCGGGCGATAATGACCTCCTTGCCGCTGGCGGCTTCCTTAACCAATTTTGACAGCATGCTCTTTGCCTTGTGCATGGTGTACATGGAAACCATCTTATTAGCTGGGCTTAGCTAAGTCAACCTCATTGTGTATCGGCTAAATTCTACTGTTCTTGGTTCTCGAACATCCGGAAGCGGCGCTCAAGATCCCATTGCTGGCGTGCCTTATCACTGGATTTCAGGAAGCCGGCACAGCGGGCAGATGGTCTGTCTGCACCCGGCTGCTCTGAGGCGCAATCGACGGCGAGATGGGTAAACATGTCCTGCTCGCGCCATAGGCTGGGGCCGGGCAGAAAGCTGTGTTCCAGGCCGGTGCGCACCATACGTTTCAGATCGGCATAGCTCAACCCAAACTCTTGAACGGCGCGGACGTACTCATGGGTGAGGTCAATGCGGGAAACGCCTTCATCATCCGTGGAGAGCGCCACCGGCACGTGAAATTCACGATAAATGGGGAACGGATGATCTTTGCCGCTGATGCCCAGGATCACATCATTGCTGGTGAGGTTGACCTCCACCATCACATGCTTGGCTGCCATTTCCTTCAGCAACTCATGCGACTGGTTCTCATACATTACGTCCACCCCGTGGCCAATGCGTTCGGCGTGCGCCACCTCAACTGCCAGCCGGATGTGGCAGCAAAGTCCCTCCGGCGGCACTAATCCAGAAGCAAGCTCGCCGGCATGAAGGCTGATGTGGACCTTGGGATAGGTTTCGTGCAGAAAGCCCACCATCCGCATCTGCAAGGCATAGTCCGCCATGGAGGTGTAACCATCTTCGGCCTGAACAAAATTGATGCCGACCACGCGAGGGTCAGCCGAAGCCACTTCAAATCCCAGTAATGCCTGGGCAAAAACCGCGAGCTTGGGATTACCGCGAGAAACCTGGTAGATGTAGCGCGTCTCAACCTTGCATGCAGGAACCTCCTCAGGCTGCCCGCAATGTTCTCGTTGCCCGCGAGCGGCCTCGGCCTGGTCCCAATAGGTTTTGGCAGTAGGAACGTCGTCACGCAATCCGGCGGCGAGCATTTCATCGCGCATTTGCTTGAAATCATCGTGCCAGCTCGACTGCTGGATAATCGCGTACAAGCGGTTGGCGGTCGGCGTGGCCATCAACTCCAGGTACTGCTCATTTTGCGCAACCGCGCGAGTGGCTACCTCATCCAGCCACTCTCCGATATGGCTGACATCGGTGCCGCTAAACTTGGCAAAGGTATCAAAGAAATGGTCGTGGCCACTGATTCCGGATGACGGCACAAAGCTGCGCATGGAAAAGGCGTTCACCAATGCATCGTAGAGCTTCTGGTTCTTGAACACCTGCGCTGCCGGAACCTTCCCATCGCCACAAACAGGAGTCCCCGGCGCGGCAGACGTCGTCCCTTGGGGCTTGCTGAATGAGTTCGAGGCTGGATCTACGCATAGATTATCTTCCGCAGCCGCGCGTAGAAACGATTCCGCATAAACTGCGCCGCTCAAATGACTATGGAGATCGGCGCCCTTGGGCATCCTTGCCAGGAAGACGTGCAGGGCAAGCGGATTTTTCCTGGCTGCCTCTAAATTGGATGCGGCCCTCCGTTCCCCGGCAGCTTCGGCGGGTATGGCAGACCCATTTTGGGACAGAGCGGAAACGGGAAGGAGCAGCAGAAAGAGAAACGTGAAATTTCGCAGGATACGCATGATTTGGAAGTCAGTATACAAGCTGCCAGACGCTGCTACTAGCTCAGATTTCTCCAGGAGAGCCACGCTGCAATCGTCATGACCAAAACCAGAATTCTCCATGATCGCCGGCATAACGGCCTTACGATACAATTGGATCAGTGAAACCCCCTGTCCGCCTGGTGGCAATCGATATAGATGGCACGCTTCTGGATCCACACCTCCGGATTTCGCAACGCAATCTGGATGCGTTGCATGCCGCGCATGAATCCGAAATCGAAATCATGCTGGCCACTGGCCGGCGGCATGATTATGCAATTCCCGTGGTCCGCGACCTGGGAATCCCGGTGTGGCTGATCAGTTCCAACGGGGCGCTGGTCCGCTCCAGTTCGGGGGAGACTTTTTACGCCGATCGCCTGCCGGCCACCACCGCGCGCAAGCTCATCCTGCACATGGAGGAATTCCGAGGCAACGCCGTGCTGACATTTGACCGGGAGGGCCGGGGCGCGCTGGTTCTGGAACCGGAACATACGCTGCACCGGAGCATCGCTCGCTGGATTGAAAAGAATGCAGATCACATTCGTTATCTCTCGCCCATCGAAGACTCCCTGACTGAGGACCCGATTCAGGCGATGTATTGCGGAGGGGTAGGACAGATGAAGTCTGCCCAGCAGCGTCTGGCCCAGGCTGATTTCATTAACCAGGTTACGGTGCTGCGGACGCAATATGATTATCGCGACCTGTGCATCCTGGATATTCTGAACCAGGATTGCACCAAAGGTCACGCCCTGCGCCGGTGGGCCGAATATCGCGGTATTCCCCGGGAACAGGTCATGGCCATTGGCGATAACTACAATGACCTGGAAATGCTTGAATTTGCTGGGCTTCCCGTGATTATGGGGAATGCATCTGAAGAACTGAAGCAGAACGGCTGGCGGGTTACGGCCAGCAATGCCGAAAGTGGAGTAGGGGCCGCCCTGGAAGAGGTACTTCAGGCTGGTTTTCAGCCCTCGGTTGAGGTTAAATGAAGAGAGCAAGTAATGCGGTAATCTGGTAACTGGGTACCTATTTTGGTGAAATTCCCGAGAGTTCTGATCATCGCGCTGTTGGCCCTTGCTGCCCAGATTTCTGCTCTGGGAGCGGAGGTTGCAGTCCTGCGTAATGGGCGCTCTATTTCGTTCGTTCGCAAAGAGCAATTGGGGAATACCACCCGCCTCTACACCGCAGATGGCTATGTGGACATCCTGACTGAACAAATAGGCTCCTTCGAAGCAGAAGAGACCCCACCGGCGCCGCCGCAGCCGGAGATGCCGGCGCAGACTCCGCCTGCTGCCACCCCGCAAGCCGCGACTAGTGATCTATCCAATCAGCAGACCGTCGGCAACGGCAAAGTTGACCTGGACGAGTTGGTGCGGGAGGCGAGCAAGCGGCGGCAACTGGATCCTGATTTCGTTAGCAGTGTGATCAAAGCCGAAAGCAATTTTAAGACCCGGGCAGTTTCATCCAAAGGCGCTCAGGGCTTGATGCAACTCATGCCTGAGACAGCAGCGCAACTCGGCGTAAGCAACTCCTTCGATCCCAGGGCCAATGTGGAGGCCGGCACTACATACCTAAGCCAGCTTCTCGATCTCTATCACGACGATCCAGTGCTGGCGCTGGCGGCTTATAACGCCGGGCCGCAACGGGTGCAGCAGTATCATGGCGTTCCTCCATACCGCGAGACTCACGCCTACATTGCACGCATTGTTCGTGACTTCAATGCTAAGAAGGCCGCTCAAAATGCGGGCCGGGCGCAGGTCTCGGCCAAAAAGGGCCTTCCCCCCGCTGCAAATCAGAAGGCTGCGGTCGTCAGCAAGACTACGGCAAAGAAGAAAGTTCAGCAGGCCAGCGCCCCCAAGCCTCTACCAACCAGCGGTACGAACTAGGTTCTATCTTCATCTTGGGCGCAATTTCCTGAGAAAGGCTTTACACTCTAACGCGGGAAATGAAGAAGAAAAAACTCTTGATTTCAGCGCTGGTGCTGGTGGCGCTGGCTGCGCTGGTGTATTTCCAGATCAGGACCTGGCGTAAATTCGATTGGCACAAGTTCTGGGACGTCACCGAAGGTATCAACCTTCTCTACCTGCTCGGCGGCGTCGGACTTATCTACGCAGATTATTTTCTCCGCGCGTTGCGCTGGAAAATTCTCCTTCGCCCGGTGTGTAAGGCCAAAGCTTCAACACTGATCGCGCCTACCATGATCGGCTTTACCGGCCTGGCGCTTCTCGGCCGTCCTGGAGAATTCATCAGGCCGTATCTGATTGCCCGCAAACACAACTTGAGCATGTCCTCCCAGGTGGCGGTGTGGACGGTGGAGCGCATCTTCGATACCGGGGCGTTCGGGCTAATCATGGCCTTGAACATCCTTTTTGCCCGGTCTGAGCTGGAAAAGCTGCCTGGGTTCCAGCACTCACCCAGGGCATTTTTTGATTTTCAGCTCTCGGGAGCAATCCTGTTGCTGGGCGTGGCCGCTGCCGCCAGTTTTGCCTACGCTGTGCGCAAGAATCCTAAGCGCATTGCGCAGTTCACAGCCAGGTTGCTGGGTTCGATTTCCAAGCGCGCGGCCGCCGTGGTCTCACGCAAAATGCAAGCCTTCGGCGAGGGACTCAATACTATCCACGACCTTAAATCATTTGCCCAGCTAGCCAGCCTGTCGATAGTGATCTGGCTGTTGATCGGGCTCTCTTACGCAGCGGTCGCCAATGCTTATCACATTCGCCATCACACACACATCACCCTGGCCAACGTGCTGCTGCTCACTGCGGCGAGCGTAGTGGGCGGCGTGCTGCAATTGCCTGTAGTCGGCGGCGGTTCACAACTGGCTACGATTGGAGTGTTGAGTGGGATCTTCTATCTGCCTGCCGAGCTGTCCATCAGTTGCGGAATGATGCTGTGGCTGGTGACTTTTATGTCCGTCATACCCGCAGGACTGGTCCTGGCGCATCGCGAGCGTATTTCACTTCGACGGGTCGAAGAACAAAGCGAAGAAGAAGTCGAGGAATCGGATGATCGGATGATCGGATGATCAAGTGATCGGAGTAGATCTACTATGAGTCTGGACAAACATCAGGAGTTGAAGAATCGAACAAAGCTTTTCGCTCTACGAATCATCCGCATGTCAGAAGTGATGCCCAAGACTCACGCCGCCAACGTAATCGCCAATCGGGCAACGGCCAAGGATTGAAACCACACCATCGGCGGCTCGACCGATCACCCGATCACCGGATCACCGGATCCTCATCTCTGATCGGTTTTGTTACAATCAAAAACAGTCATATTTCGCAGCAATACTGCTCCGTTCTTCCCATGAAATGTCCTTTTTGCGGGTTTGAGAATGACAAAGTGGTGGACTCGCGCGAAAGCAAAGAGGGCGAATCCATTCGGCGGCGGCGTGAGTGCCTCAAGTGTCAGAAGCGGTTTACCACCTACGAACGCATCGACGAAATTCCTTACATGGTTGTGAAGAAAGACGGGCGCCGGGAAAAGTTTGAGCGGCAGAAGGTGCTGGCGGGGGTCCTGCGGGCCTGCGAAAAACGGCCCATCTCCATGGGGAAGATGGAGCAGATCGTAAACGATGTGGAGCAGTTCGTGGTGGATTCGCCGGAGCGCGAACGCAGCGCCAGTGAAATCGGTGAACTCATCATGGACCGCCTCAAGCAGATTGATAAGGTCGCCTACATTCGTTTTGCCTCGGTCTATCGTGATTTCAAGGATGTCGATGAGTTCCGCTTTGCACTGGAGCACCTGGTGACGGCCAAAGAAGAGAAGCCCAAGCCGGTAAAAGCGAAATCAGGAACCAAATAATCTGGAAGGTCCAATGGCACATAAAGTAACGCTGATCCCGGGAGACGGCATTGGCCCGGAGGTCACAGGCGCGGTCGTCCGCATTCTGGAAGCAGCGGGTGTAAAGATTGACTGGGAGACGGTGCCGGCCGGGGCAGACGCCTTTGAAAAGTACCGCGAATACATGCCCAAGGAATTGATCCGCTCCATTGAAAGCACTCGAGTGGCGCTCAAGGGCCCCATCACCACGCCCATCGGCGGAGGCTTCGCCAGCATTAACGTGGCGTTGCGCAAAAAGTTTGAGCTGTACGCCAATTTCCGGCCCATTCATAACCTCCCCTCCCTTCCCACCCGCTATCCCAGCGTTGAACTGGTGATTGTCCGGGAAAACACGGAAGGCGAGTACTCCGGCATCGAGCATGAAGTGGTGCCAGGGGTGGTGGAAGCTCTGAAGATTATTACGGAGAAAGCTTCCACGCGAATTGCGCGGTTCGCCTTCGAGTACGCGCGGCGGGAAAAGCGCAAGCGCATCCACGCCATTCACAAGGCCAACATCATGAAGATGAGCGATGGCCTCTTTCTGCGCTGCTGCCGCGATGTGGCCCAGGGATATCCGGAGATTACCTACGGCGAGCACATCATTGATAACACCTGCATGCAACTGGTGCTCAATCCTTATCAATACGACGTGCTGGTGATGGAAAATCTTTACGGTGACATCGTCTCTGACCTGTGCGCCGCCTTTGTCGGCGGGTTAGGCCTGGTTCCGGGCGCGAACCTTGGAGATAGTTGCGCGATTTTTGAGGCTGTACACGGATCGGCGCCGGATATTGCCGGGAAAAACCTGGCAAATCCCACGGCGGTCCTGCAATCCTCCATTCTCATGTTGCGTCATTTGAAGGAAACTGACGCGGCAGATAGAGTTCAGGCGGCGCTGGAGAAGACTTATAAAGAAAAGCTCCATATCACGCGCGATGTGGGCGGGACCGCGAGCACCAGCGAGTTTACCGGGGCGGTCCTAGAGAACCTGGAAGCCGTGTCATCAGCTCATCACGCTGGATCAGCGGAAGGAGTTGCGTGAGCTCGTGATTGGGCGATTTTTTAGAACGGGCGGGCGATTTGGACCCTTGGATCGGTAACGAATTATGAGACAGATTGTCTGTATTTTCCTGGTTCTTGGTGCGCTCATCCTGGCAGGTTGTGACCAGACGCAGAAGCCGCCCGAGTCATCTGGCAAGACTGCACCCCAGAGTCCACAGACTCCAACGGTCGTTGTGGATAAGAGCACTGCGGGCTCGGTCTCCGGCGTCATCTCATTCAAAGGCGCAGCGCCGAAGATGCCGATGCTGGATATGAGCTCCGATCCCGCCTGCCCTCCCAACCCGCAGGCGCCTGATGTGGTTGTGGTCAAGAATGGCAAACTCGCTAACGTCTTCATCTATGTCAAGGATGCGGACAGGCTCGGGACCTTCGCAGCACCCAGTGACCCGGTGGTGATGGACCAGAGAGGCTGCCATTACACTCCTCATGTTCTTGGTCTCATGGTGGGTCAGCCGCTGAAGATCCTGAATACAGACACCGCGGAGCACAATATTCACCCCATGCCCAAAAATAATACTGCATGGAATGAGAGCCAGGTCCCCAGAGGAGATCCAATCGTAAAAACCTTTCAGCATCCGGAGCTCATGATGCCGGTGGAATGCAACCAGCATCCCTGGATGAAGATGTACGTAAACGTGCTTCCGCATCCTTACTTCGCCGTGAGCGCCCCGGATGGGTCGTTCCAGATCAAGGACCTGCCCCCGGGTGAATACACGCTGGTCGCTGTGCATGAAAAATACGGTGAGCAAACCACGAAAATCACGGTTGCCGCTAAGCAAAGCGCCACTGCCAATTTCATTTTTTCCAGTGAAAGTAAATAGTGCCGGCGTACCCAGGACGCGGTGAGTAAAGCCATCCTGAATGTTAAAATAACCTGTTCCTGCCCCCCAGTCATTGCCCACTGACGGTCAAGCCGCGTGCTGACGGGCCGTTTACTCGGCGAGAGCTGGGTTTTGGCCTGGGCCGGCAGGATTAGAGTTTATTCAGGATTATTTGGAGCAACTCTGAAGTCTTCCATTTACAACGCATTTCATCATCGCTTTACGGTTGTGGTGGCCTGCCTGGCTTTCCTGCTGGTGATCGCCGGAGGCCTGGTCACCAGCAACAATGCTGGCTTGGCGGTGCCTGATTGGCCCACCAGCTTCGGCCACTGGTTCAAGGCCCACATGGTGGGTGGGATTAAGTACGAACATACCCACCGGTTGATAGCCGAGTTGGTTGGCTCGCTCACAATTATCGTCGCCGTATGGACGTGGCTGGTGGACAAGCGCCGCTGGATGCGCTGGCTCACGGTAGGCGCAGTGGCCGGAGTGGTATTTCAGGGAGTCCTCGGGGGACTCACAGTTCTCGAGTTTCTGCCTCCTGCTATCTCCACGGCGCATGCGGCGGTAGGACAGACGATGTTCTGCGTCCTGGGGGCGATTGCTGTTTTTACCAGCCGCGGCTGGTTGGTTGAACCGGACGAGAGCATCACAAAAAAAGAAGCCCGCCCGTTGCTTCGCCATTGCTGGATGCTGATCGGCTTTCTCTATTTGCAGCTCATCCTGGGTGCGGCTTTTCGCCATGTCTGGACCAAATGGGGGCCGGCGGCAGCAAACCGGTGGCCGGCGCAGAAGATCATTCACGCTTTCCTGTATCCACACATTCTCAATGCGCTGCTTGTCAGCGGATTGGTGCTGTATGTGAGTTTGCGCGCCATCAGCAAACATTCCAAAATCCCTCATCTGCGCCGTCCGGCAATCATGTTGCTGATATTGCTGATTGCTCAGTTGCTGCTGGGTTTTGCCGCTTATGTGACCCGCGTGATTCTGGGAGTCGATGAGCTGCAACCCACTGCAAACCTGGTGGCCACAACTGTGGCCCACATGGGGACCGGCGCCCTGATGCTGGCTGTGACCGTGATTCTTACCATCCAGGCCTACCGTTACAGCGGTGAACCGGCCCAGGTGCTTTCCATTGATGGCAATCGAGAGGTGGCGAGCGCATGAGCAGCCTTGCCCAGCATGTGGTTGAGGAGAAGGCTGAGGCTACGCTTCAGGCGCCGGCGAGAACCTATTCCAGGTTTGCCGATTTTTCTCAGCTTTTCAAACTTCGGGTCACATCCCTGCTGGTGATGACCACGTGGACAGGCTGTTTCCTCGCCGCTGCCAAGTCCGGGACGCCTTCCCTGTCGCTCACCCTGCTTCATGCCTTGGTGGGAATTGGCCTGACCTCCGCCGGGGCTGCCGCCCTGAATGAGGCGGTGGAGCACCGCGTAGATGCAAAGATGGCGCGGACCAGAAACCGCCCTCTGCCCGCTCAGCGCATGACCCTGGGTACGGGCTTCGCCGCTGGCATTCTCAGCGCAGTAGCGGGCTCCCTCTACCTCACCTTCACCACCAATGTGCTTACCGGAGTGCTGGCGATTTTAACGGTGGTAGCTTATCTCGGGCTCTACACGCCGCTCAAACAAGTCTCACCCATCTCAACCCTTGTCGGCGCCTTTCCCGGAGCCATGCCCCCTCTGCTGGGCTGGACGGCCATCCGCGGCAAAGTTGAGATCGAAGCAGTCGTGCTGTTCACCATTGTTTTTGTCTGGCAGTTTCCCCACTTTCAGGCCATCGCCTGGCTCTACCGCGAAGATTACGCTGCGGGTGGAATTAAGATGCTGCCGGTGGTGGACCAGGCAGGACGCAGCGTAGTGCGGCAGATGCTGGCTTATTCATCGGTGCTGATTCCAGTGAGCCTGCTGCCTTCCCTGCTGCACATGGCGGGCAGATTTTATCTGGGTGGAGCGCTGGCGCTGGGGCTGGTCTTTCTTTGGTTCAATTTGCGCCTGGCTATCACGAATCTGCCTACAACCGCTCCGGCCTCAAAGAAATTTGCTCGACATCTTTTGCAGGCCTCAGTAACTTATCTTCCTCTGCTGTTCGCCCTCATGATGATTGATTCCTGGTAAACCCATGGTGACAACTCTTCAGAACACGGTATCTGCGAATGACAGCCGGCCCCGGCGCGATGCAATGATCCGCATCGAAGAACTGCGGCACACCTATGGCAAGCGGGAGGCCCTGAAAGGCATCTCCTTTGACGTTCTTTCCGGAGAAATCTTCGGCCTGCTGGGCCCGAACGGCAGCGGAAAAACCACTCTTTTCCGCATCCTTTCCACGCTCATGCTGCCCACGGGAGGCCGCGCATGGATTGCCGGATTGGATGCATCACGGCAACCCGGCCAGGTGCGAAGCCACATCGGCGTGGTATTCCAGTCACAGAGCATTGATGTGAAGTTGACTGCCGCCGAGAACCTGTGGCACCAGGGACACCTTTACGGATTGAGCGGCGCCCGTCTGCGGGAGCGAATCCAGGAAATGCTGCAACGCGTTGGCCTGGCGGACCGGGCCAGGGAGAAAGTTGAGACTTTCTCAGGCGGGATGCAGCGCCGGGTGGAACTGGCCAAGGGACTCATTCATCGTCCTGCTATTCTGCTCCTGGATGAGCCAACCACAGGGCTTGATCCGGGAGCGCGCCGCGATCTGTGGCAATACCTGCAAGAGCTGCGCTTGCAGCAGAACGTATCTGTGATCATCACAACTCACCTCATGGAAGAGGCTGAGCGTTGCGATCGCCTGGCCATCCTGAACCAGGGACAAATCGTAGCCCTGGGTACGCCCCTGGAACTGCGCAACCAGATTGGCGGGGACGTAATTCTGCTGGAGGCAACGGATCCGGCATCGCTGGCCGCCCGCATCGAGCAGCGATTCAAGATTGCCGCCTCCGTGCTCGACGGCAAAGTCCGCATGGAACGCAAAGAGGGCCACAGGTTCGTCACTGATTTGGTTGAATCTTTTCCCGGTGAGATCCAGTCCATTTCTGTGAGCAAACCTACCCTGGAGGACATTTTTATCCACCGTACGGGACACCGGTTCTGGACCGACCAGGAGCCGGAAGAAGAGAGGGAACACTAATGGCGCAGGCAGTCGCAATCCCGGCCGATACAGGCGTGATCAAGGTGAATCCACTCCTGCCGGCTTTCACCCTGTGGTGGCGTGAAATCGTTCGCTTTTATCGGCAGCCGGCCCGGGTGGCGGGAGTGATTGTTTCGCCCTTGCTCTTTTGGGTGGTCATTGGCGCGGGCTTCGGCACCTCACTTCAGACAAAAGCCACAGGCCAGGAAAATTATCTCAACTACTTTTTTCCCGGCGCTCTTATCATGATTGTTCTGTTCACCTCCATCTTTACCATGATGTCGGTGATCGAGGACCGCAATGAAGGATTTCTGCTTTCGGTCATGGTGGCGCCGGTACACCGCTCCAGCATTGTGCTGGGCAAAGTGCTGGGTGGAACTACTCTCTCCACCATTCAGGGACTCTTGTTCCTGGTATTTGCTCCTTTCATTGGCATCAGGATCGGCATGGAACAATTCCTGATCGTCCTGCTGGTGGTGTTCCTGACGGCCTTCGCTCTCACGGCCCTGGGATTCGTCATCGCGTGGAGGATGGAATCGTCCCAGGGATTCCACGCCGTCATCAACCTGTTTCTGATTCCGCTGTGGCTGCTCTCCGGCGCCATGTTTCCGGTAAGTGGCGCTTCAGGATGGATCAAGTGGCTCATGGAGATCAATCCGCTCACCTATGGGGTAAATGCGCTGCTGGTAGTGATGTTTCCTGCTACCCATCCGCCGACGATCCTGCCACTCTGGCCATCGGTGGGAGTGCTGGCCATGTTCACAGCGGTGGTATTTTTTGCCGGCTTTGCGGTTGCGAACCAGCGGCGCACCACCGTCTAGGCGGAAAAATGGACTTGAACATCTTTCCTGCGGTGAATGCCGGGCTGAATGGAGCGAGCGCCGTGCTGCTGACGACGGGGCGGGTGCTGATCCGGCAGAGAAAGGTCCGGCTGCACCGTGCCTGCATGATTACGGCGGTGGCCACCTCCAGCCTCTTCCTGGCTTCTTATCTGTACTATCACGCGCAGGTTGGCTCCGTTCATTTCCCCGGTGAAGGATGGGCGCGGCCTGTCTACTTCACCATCTTGATTTCCCACACCGTGCTGGCGGCCCTGGTAGTTCCGCTGGTAGTACTGTCTTTGACTTATGGATTGCGGGGTAAATTTGAACGCCATCGCCGCCTCTCCCGCTGGACCTTTCCCATCTGGCTCTATGTGTCTGTCACCGGGGTGGTGGTCTATATAATGCTCTATCAAGTTTATGGAGCCCATGCTTGATTGAACTTTAAGAAACTTGCGGGCGCTGGTATATTGGCGAACACCTTCAAAGGAACAAGACTCTCATGGCAAAAAGCGTAAATAAAGTGATCCTGGTTGGAAATCTGGGAAAAGACCCGGAGATCAAATACACGACGAGCGGAGTTCCGGTGGCCAAGTTCAGCCTGGCCACCAACGAGCGCTACAAAGACAAAAGCGGCGAATGGCAGGACCGCACAGAATGGCACAACATTGTCGCCTGGCAGCGTCTGGCAGAGATTGTGGGCGAGTACGTGAAGAAGGGCTCCAAGATTTACATTGAAGGGCGCCTCCAGACTTCAAGCTGGGAAGACAAACAAAGCGGCGAGAAGAAGTACCGGACTGAAATCGTTGCCAATGATCTTGTATTGCTGGGTGGACGAGGCGGAGGCGGGGGCGATGGCGAAGGCGAAGGCCGCTCCCGCAGCACTGGTTCCGGCAGTGCCGGCAGCGCCGTCGCCATGGACCAGCGTGTACCCCACGCGGACGAAGCGCCCCAGGAACACGGAATTACGGATGAGGACATCCCCTTCTGAAAGCCGAGGCAAATCCCGGAGGAAGTTGATGCAATCCTTACGGGTCAAGTCGATGGGATGCCACCACCATCAGCTATCAGAACCCGGCTACCGGATGGCAATTCGCCTGCACCTTCGAATCAAAGACCGGCCTGGTTCTGGCTTACTCTGAAACCAGTCCGGGACAGCAGGTCCACACCTATTTCCGCTCCATGAGCGGGCAGTGAGCGGGGCGTCTGCAGCGATACGCAAGCCGCACGGGCTGTTTATAATCCAAATATGGATGAAACTCAATTTCGCCAGCGGGCGGACGCGGCCATTGAGAGCCTCAAACAGAGCCTCATACGCGCCGAAGACGATGTAGAAATGGAAGTCGAGGAGAATGCCGGGGCGCTGCACATCGGCTTTGATGAGCCCCCTGGGAAATTTGTCATTACCCCCAATGCTCCCGTCCGGCAGATCTGGATCTCCGCGCTCGTGAGCAGCTTCAAACTGGATTGGTCGCAGGAAAAGCAGGATTTTGTCCTGGCGAAAACGGGGGAGCGCCTGAAGGAACTGGTGGGCAGATTGATTGGCGAACAGCTCGGAGAAACGGTACAACTGAGTTGAGCCGGTGGGCGTGATTCTGACACTATAGTCACGTTATGTCAGTGCGGCTGACACTTTGTGTCAGTTTTCGTTAGAATCGTCTAAGTATGCAGTGATTTTTCCCTCTGGATTGAGTCGTGGAATGGTTTCAATCGACTGATTTTAAAGAGTTTAACTCAACTGGTTTTAGAGGATGGAAGGCGCCCCGGGAGTGGCTGTCAAACTGCCGCTAACAGAGTGCGGAGTAGACCCGCAAGTGTGTGGTAGGGACTCACCAGTCCAAAGAAGCCAGGACTCGAAGAGGAGATTAAATGCGTAAACAGAAAGGTTTTTCATTGATCGAATTGCTGATCGTGGTGGCCATCATATTGATCATTGCCGCCATTGCTATCCCCAACCTGATGCGATCGAAGCAGGCAGCAAACCAGGCCGCTGCAGCAGGCAACGTTCGCACCCTCATTGGCGCGGAAACAACTTTTTCAACAACATTCCCGTCGGCAGGTTATGCAGGCAGCATGTTCCAGCTTGGACCCGGTGCAGCCGCCTGTGCGGCGCCGCATCCTGACACCGTGAATGGCTGCATGATCGATTTCGTACTGGGTTGTGCAGCAGGCGTGAGCGGCGCGTTCTGCTTGAAAGACAACTACAACTACGCCATCACTCAAGTAGGAGCGGCGGCTCCATTTACTGATTTCGTGATTTTCGCAAGTCCACAAGGAGCAACTTCCGGCCAGACGGATTATTGCTCCAGCAGCGACGGCGTGGTCCGGTGGCAGAAGTCGGCTGCAGCGCCACCTTCGCCCATCGTGGGCACGGTGGCAAATTGCACCAACGCCCCATTCGCACCTCTATAAAAAACACGTTAGGCAAGTACCTGGGGGAGGGTACAAGCCTCGGGGGACATGACAACCATCATGTCCCCTTTTATTTTGCGGTAAAGTACCGGGCAGCAATCAGTGGGCTTTGTGGACTGCGCTCTCGGCGTAGCTCTTCAGCGCTGCATCCAGCACCGGATCACCGCCGTTGAGGAAATCGGCAAGCGAGCGCACCACCGTGACGTCAGGCTCCAGCGCAGACGGATCGGTTTCTTTGAGCAAATGAAATACGCACTGCTCTTCTCCTTGACAACTTAGGAGACAGCGAGTAGCCTCCTAAATATCTTAGGAGTCAGCATGACTGTCGCTGCCCAGATTCTTCCCGGCACCCTGGACCTCCTCATTTTGAAGGCGGTCTCACTTGGACCTTTGCACGGTTATGGCGTTCTTTTGCGCATCGAGCAGATTTCCCACGGGGCACTGCTCATCGAGCAAGGCGCGCTTTATCCTGCTCTCTTCCGCCTGGTGCGCCAGGGGCTGCTCAAAGCGAGCTGGGGCACATCCGAAAACAACCGCCGCGCCAAGTTCTACGAGTTGACGGCCTCAGGCCGCAAGCGCCTGCGCGAGGAGGCCGATAGCTGGGGCCGCCTGGTCTCCGCCATGACTGCTGCTCTGGGCGCGCATCCGGAGGAAGCATGAAACTCATGGCTTGGCTTCGTTCGTTTGCATCTCCGCTCTTTCGCCGCTCCCCTATCGAAGGCGAGATGGAGGAGGAGCTTCGGGCGCACATTCAGCACCGCGCCGACGATCTGGAGCGCTCCGGCCTTCCTCGCAAAGAAGCAGAGCGGCAGGCACGCATCGAATTTGGCGGCTACCAGAAGTTCAAGGAAGAATGCCGCGAGGCGCTGGGCACGCGCCTTTCGCAAACATTCGTTCAGGATGTCCGCTACGGCCTGCGCATGCTGCGCAAGTCTCCGGGCTTCACCTCCGTCGCGGTGCTGACGCTGGCCCTGGGAATCGGCGCGAATACTGCAATATTTTCCGTGGTGTACGGCGTCTTGTTGCGGTCCTTGCCGTACAAAGACCCGGCACGCCTGGTTGTGCTGCAGGAAACCACGCCCATGGTAGGCACCGTGAGTGTCTCATATCCCAATTTTCTGGATTGGAGGGCGCAGAGCCACACATTTTCGCAGCTATCAGTGGTGCAGGATGTGGCGTTCAATCTGGCAGGGGTCAGCCAGCCGGAGAGCATTTCCGGCCATGCCGTCTCGCCGAATTTCCTTTCCATGATGGGCGTACGTCCGTTTTTGGGACGCGACTTCGATTCCTCCGAAGAAAAACCGGGCACTCCGCCTGTGGTATTGCTGAGCTACCGGTTGTGGCAGTCGCACCTGGGCGGAGACCGCAATGCGATCGGCCGGACGATCACGCTGGATGATCGCAGCTTCACCATTGTCGGCGTGCTGCCGCCAGACTATCGCTCGGTTGAAAAATTGGACGTGATGTTGCCCATCGGAGTGTGGTTAACAAACAACTCTGCAGCGCATGAACGCGGAAGCCGCGGCGACCTGCTGGTGATCGGCAGAATGTCGCCTGATGCCGGCTGGCAACAAGCCCGGGCAGAAATAGAAGGCATTGCCGCGCGGCTGGCGCAGGAATATCCACTCAGTAATAACCAATTCGGGGTTTCGCTCAAGCCACTGCGGGATGCATTTGTGGGCGACATGCGTCCGGCGATTCTGGTTCTTTTTGGCGCTGTGATGTTCGTTTTGTTGATTGCGTCCGCCAATGTCGCCAACCTGTTTCTGGTACGCAGCGCGGCCCGCACGCGTGAAATTGCCGTGCGCATCGCTTTGGGCGCCAGCCGGGGCCGCGTGATCCGTCAAATTCTCACCGAGAGCTTTGTGCTGGCCTGCCTGGGCGGAATCCTTGGCATCGGTTTGGCCGTGGGCGGCATTGAAGGAATTTCCCGGCTCATTTCCATGGACATGCTTTCCGGCGCAACCGTTGACATGAACGGCGCGGTTCTGCTTTTTGCGGCGGTGGTAGTAGTCCTATCCGCATTCATTTTCGGGCTGGCGCCGGCCATGCAATTGACCAAAGGCGATCCTCAGGCGGAGTTGAAAGATGGTGGCAAGACTGTGAGCGCGGGCGCATCGCAGAGCCGCTTGCGTGATGCGCTGGCCATCGCTGAAATTTCTCTGGCCCTGATTCTTCTGGCCGGCGCGGGGCTCATGATCAAGAGCCTGTACCGCCTCTTGTCCGTTGATCCAGGGTTCCAGACCGAGCAGGTGCTGACCATGCGCATGGACCTGCGCACGGCGCAATACGCCAAAGATATCCAGGTCCTTAATTTCTGGCAGCAGGCTTTGGAGCGTGTGCGAACGTTGCCCGGCGTGGAAGACGTGGCCGTGGGCACTGTGGTCCCGCTCACAGACGACCACTCGCGCACGGACATCACCATTGAAAACATGACTCTGCCCGAGCCGGGAAATTTTCCCCATCCGGACGTCCATATGGTCAGTCCCGGATACGTCAACACGCTGGGAATAACGCTGCTGCGGGGCCGCACCTTCACCGATGCCGACAACGAGAACGCGCCCCTGGCAGGCATGATCAATGGCATGCTGGCGAAACGATATTTTGGGAACGAAGATCCCATCGGCAAGCGATTCATGATGGGGCATCCCGGCAAGGACAATAAGTGGATCACCATTGTGGGAATGGTGGGCGACACCAAACTTTATGGCCTGGCGAATCCGGCGCGCCTTGAAATCTACCTCCCCTTGCGGCAATTCCCGCAGAGCGAGATGGAGTTGCTGACAAAATCGGCAAACGATCCGGCCACCCTGACGTCCGCTATTCGCAATGTGATTGCTTCCATCGATAAAAACCAGCCCATCACTGATATTGCCACTATGAAGCAATTGGTCAGAGATTCGGTTTCAATCCGGCAAATTACGCTCATCCTGCTTGGACTGTTCAGCGGGCTTGCCCTGTTGCTGGCCGCGATCGGAATTTACGGCGTGCTGTCCTACGCTGTGGCGTTGCGCACTCACGAGATCGGCATCCGCCTCGCCCTGGGAGCACAACGCGCGGACGTGTTGCGGATGGTGGTAGGACAAGGAATTCGGCTTGCGCTGGTGGGAGTAGCGCTTGGCCTTGCCGTAGCGCTGGCGCTCACGCGTCTGATGAATACGTTGCTATTCGGAGTAGGCGCGAATGATCCCCTCACGTTTGTTTCTGTTGCCATTGTGCTGACGATTGTGGCCCTGACTGCATGTTATATTCCCGCCCGCCGCGCCATGCGCGTGGATCCGATTATCGCGCTACGCTACGAGTAGCAGCCAGTATCATCCCGCTGGGCGGGACCGGGTCTACCGGTGGCGGCGCTGTTCCCTGTCACCTGTTCCCTATCCTGTGGCGTATGGCCTGTTGCCTGTGGCTTGGTTTCACCGAACCTTCAGCCCATACTTCTGCGTCATGGGCGGGACAATGCCGTTCATGCGCAGGTATTCGACAAGCTGTCCATAGTGGTCCGCGATATGCCAGACGGCAACCACGCAGATTCCCAATTTGGTATTCGGTCCAGCATAGCGGCCCTCGATGCGGTCAAGTGCGTTTTTCTCTGTCAGCGTAGCCAGGACGCGGTTGCTGTAGTCGAAGGAATCCTTCAGGTACTTGATCAGCTCCGCCTTTGTCTTCGCCGGATCGTGGCCGCCTCTTTCACAATCGTCGGGTGGCTTCTTGCCCTCGAATTCGTTGAAGAAGGCAAACTGGGCGCAGGCTACATGCTTTACCTGCTCGCCAAAGCTGCGAGCATCACCGAATGCGCCATTGGTCGGGATGAATCCATACTTGTCCTCAGGCATGGCCTCGGCAACGCTGAGAAAGCTGCCTTCATTCAAATGCATAGTGAATTCCACGCTTCCGGCGATAGATGTAGGTAGCGGAGCTAGTTGCACGGCGGCTTCATGGGGCGCGGCTTTTGGTGGTGCGCTGATTGCTGCAGCACTCAAGATGACGGCGAAGAGAACAAGGACGGCAAAACGCAAGATTTCATTTCATCCTCCGGATTGCAAAAGCATACGCGAGACGCGGAAGCAGGTCGAATCGCGTCCATCGGCGTTATACTTGTCGCCCCGAACAAAGCAGCATCAGCGGCGACAGTCCGAGGTATTCAGATGAGATACAGCTTCCTGGTACAAACCTATGAAACCGAGCGCATCAAAGTGGTCAGTGTGTGGAGCGAGTTTCGCGATGAGGATCTGCGCTTCCGACCTAACCCCACTGATCGACGCGGCCGCAGTGTACACGAACAGATGGTGCATCAGTGCGTAAGCGAGGACCTATGGTTCCGCAACATGCTGGGGATCGACGTAGGCGCGCCGCCGCTTCCGTCGCCGGAGACACGGCTGGGCTTCATGCAGCGCTATGCGGAAGACAGCGGCAAACGCCTGGCCGCGCTACAAACCAAAGACGAGGCTTGGTTCGAGGGAGAAACCACATTCTTTGATACCAGCCGCTCACGG
This sequence comes from Candidatus Angelobacter sp., assembly GCA_036522115.1. Lineage (GTDB taxonomy): Bacteria > Acidobacteriota > Terriglobia > Terriglobales > Acidobacteriaceae > Angelobacter. The sequence continues at coordinate 1,438 of DATDGL010000117.1, read as the reverse complement.
GCCTGGGTCATGACGCGCCGCATCGCGCATACTTCCCATCATCGTGGCCAGCAGATGGCCATGCTGCGGATGTTGGGGAGAGACATCCACAGCAACTACGGCCCTACTGCCGATACCGGAGGCCTGATGGCCAACCGCGCGCCAACCATCTACGCCTATCCCAGCCTGGATACACTCTTCAAGGCGGAAGCGAGCGGAGGCCAAAAGCAGCCGCTGCCCGGTGGTGGAGGAAAACCGGTGACGGAGCGGCCTTGACAGAACCTTTGAACCACAAAGGACACGAAGGAAAAGCTGCGAGTGGGTGCTACGTCGCTACAACCTACGCCAGTTGAGGAAAACCGGCCCTTGTCTCCTGGACCAAAACCAACAACCAAAACCTTTCACCGCCCACGGCACGCCGGGGCAGTTCGGGACACCCTTCGGCTTTCGCAGGCTCGACAGCCTCCGAGCATAGAACGGAGCCTGCGAGTGGGTGCTACGTTGCTACAACCTACGCCAATTGGGGGGGAACAGGCCCTTGGCTCCTGGCTTTTGGCCCTTGGCTCAGAACCAAAACCAACAACCAAAACCTTTCACCAGCGACGGGTATAACCAACAGTCATTTACCTTTCAGTAAACGATTGCCAAAATGAGGGCAGATTCCGTACATTCCGCGCATCCCATTGAAGGTCAAAGGAAAACTCGGGCACTAATTGACTTGGCTAACCATGCCCAAATTCGCGGGGAGTCGCGGCAGATCGCGGGAACTGGCGGGGAATCATGGGTTTTAACGTCGAACAGATTCCAAGGCGTCCACGGGGAAAATTGCTTGCTTTTGCTCGGTTCCTTCAAACCACATGCACCATACCTGAGAATCAGCAAGCTCGCTCACCGTCATGGCGGGGCCGCCAGACTTCAGTTTAACAATATCCCCTACTTTCCATTGAGTCATAACGTAACGAAAGGTTACCACAATGAGTACAGCACTTGAAACACAAATTGAAGTGGGAGATACAGTCCACTTAAACAGCGGCAGCCCTGATTTGATAGTCATTGCCAAGAGTTGCAAATTGACCGTGGAATGGGAAAGCGACGGCAAGAAGAAACAAGCTGAATTCCCTGGTGAGTGTGTTACGAGGAAAGCGGGCTAAACTTTCGCCCGCTTTCCTCGTTTCCTTCGTTGCTGGAATCTGAGACTAGAACGGAGTCTCTGATGGAAGGTTGGTTTTCCCGGTTAACTCTTTGAACATGACGCGCTTGCCAGCAACTTGCGAGAGCATCATGACAAACCGTTCGCCGTCGTGGATTGGGTTTTCTTTGTTGCCGCGAAAGTTATACCGGAACGCTTGTTCGTCAATGTAGCGAAAAAGATGAAACGGTTCGACAGAAACGTAAGTGCCATGAAGACCACGCTTCAAGAGCGACCAGAAATTCTCCATGCCGTTAGTGTGAACCAATC
>DATDGL010000116.1:0-2079 GCA_036522115.1 Candidatus Angelobacter sp. | reverse complement strand
GCAAAGCCAACACTATAGATCAGGATTACAGGGCCCCGTCCGCCGACGCCAGCGAAGATGAGCGCCAATATAAAGACAACTACAAGCAGACCGGCGTACAAGAGGGCCGCCATTCCAATCAGCCGCAACAAGATCTGTAATGCTATGAGAATGATGCGCCCCAGCCGAGGAAAGACGTTTCTGTAAGACTCGCTGATGGTTACGCTTTGCCCAAGATGGACCTTGGAAACAGCATAGATGGTAGCTCCCGTTGCCAAGGATGCGCCCAGCATATAGAAGAGTGCAAAGACCCCGAGATAGATTGCCAGATCCATGGTCACCGTGGGATTAAACTCCGCGCCGCGCATGAGCGGAGAAATGTCCAGCGCCGTCAAGAGCAGTAAAGCGGCAACTACGGCAACGGCGGCGACAGACGCTATGCCCGCAAACAATAGGAAGTTATTGCGATACAGATGGAAAGTACGGTCCAACAGTTCTGCCGTGGTCAAGGGCCGTAAAGTTGCACTCATGGAAATTCTCCAACAGTGTTCGGCATAGTACCACAGCGGCGAAGCCACAACTAATGAGCCGCAGATCGTTGCAGATAAAACCATTGGGCCGCGAATCAACGCGAATGAACGCGAATTGAAAACTACCCAACTAAGAAAAAGCGGTGAATATTTGTGGTAGTGGGCCACTTTGCCGCAAACAAAGATATTTTGTGGGCAAAAAAGTCAAGCTGTATGCACTTTCAGGGATGAATACGTCGAACGCTGCTTGATTCCTGGATGCTATGTGGGGATTCTTCCCCTTCGCTACGCTTCGGCTCAGAATGACAAGGAGAAGCTGCATGGTCACAATGAAACCAAAGTAGCCCACTACCTCAGTGACAAGCACATCCTGGGAAAATACGCGTTCTGCTAGGATTATCGGCTTCGTGCGAGGTGAACCGATGCGAACTGCTGGAAACTTTATCCTGCTGGTGGCGCTTCTTGCAGCCGCCCCAGGCCAGGAACAACCTGCGAGGACACCGGCCGTCCAGATGGTCCGTTGCGGCTCGCTCATCCAGCCTGCGGATGGCAAAGTGCAACATAACGTCCTGATTACCGTGGAAGGCGACCGCATCCGCGAGGTGCGAGAGAACTCGACCCCGGCTTCAAACGCCAAGGAGATCGATCTTTCCGACCATACGTGCCTGCCAGGCTTGATTGATTCTCATACGCATGTGCTGCTGCAAGGCGACATCACGGCAGCGGACTACGATGAGCAGCTACTGAAACAATCGGTTGCCTACCGTACCATTCTGGCAACGCGCTCAGTGAAGCGGGCCCTGGAGTATGGATTTACGACCATCCGTGATGTGGAAACTGAAGGCGCGGGCTACGCCGATGTTGACCTGAAGAAGGCCATCAATCGCGGCATCATTCCCGGCCCCAGGATGCAGGTGGCCACGCGCGCCATGGATGTTACCGGAGCTTATCCGCTGCTGGGCTACGCTCCGGAGGTTCCAGTTCCCCATGGCGTCCAGGTGGTGGATGGGCCGGACAATGGGCGTAAAGCGGTGCGCGAACAAATCAGCTACGGCGCTGACTGGATCAAGGTGTATGCCGACCGCAGTTACTTTGTGCGTCCGGACGGTGTACTGGATGATATTCCCACTTTTACCCTCGATGAGTTGCGCGCTATTGTGGACGAGGCCCATCGCCAGCACCACAAGGTGGCGTCTCACGCCATGGCGCTGAACGGTGTACACAACTCGGTGGAAGCAGGGGTTGATTCCATTGAACACGGCAATTACATCACCGATGCGGACCTGAAAACCATGGTCCAGAAAGGCATCTACTACATTCCTACCATCTATGTAGGCGAATATGTGGCCCAGGGACGCGCGGCCGCCGGCGCCAAAGTCTGGCTGGACATGATTAAAATTCACGAAGAAACCTTTCATCGCGCCCTGAATGCCGGGGTAAAAATCGTCTTTGGCACTGATGTCGGAGGATTCGATTGGGGGATTGATCCGGCAGTTGAATTTCGATTCATGGTGAAATACGGCATGACTCCGGCACAGGCCATTCGGGCCGCCACTACCATCCCTGCTGA
>DATDGL010000115.1:0-5760 GCA_036522115.1 Candidatus Angelobacter sp. | reverse complement strand
TTGTTTCCGAATAAATCAGGGAACTTCTGGAGGATATCGTTCCGAACCATGGGCTGAGGGCTCCTCAACTCGACTTACAAAAATCCTACCACTGTTGACGGGGATCGAACCGGACAGGCGGTTGATTTACGATCTGGCCGGGCGTCCTCCCGCCCAATCCTCCTGGACCGGCCTCCGATTCTTGCTATGATGGCGTGCCATGCTTAACCGGATTGTCCATCTTGTTGTGTTGAATCTTCTTGCGTATCGCCAGCATCCAACATGCCGGCTTTGTGGAGAAGCTGGCGCCGGTCACAAGCAGTCTTTTCCAATCGAAGAATGAGCCTGGAGAGGCCTGAGAGCGAGGGGCTGAGGAAGGCTCCTTTCGGGGTTGATTTCTGGGACCAATATAGCAGTAGCCGGGGCGGTGGGAATGTGGGAATCGCGGCAGCGATTTCCAAGGGTTGGGGGAAGCCGGTTTTTGGCTTTCCACAACCCGTCATTTCCACGGCCCTCTTTTTCTTAGCCGACGGCTTGCACCTTGGCAAACAGCTTCTGTTTGACCGCTTGCATTCTGCGTGCTGCCTCGGTGTCGCTCACGGCAGCGGCCATGCGTTTTAAGATGGCAAGGCTCATGCCCGGACGGAGATACTGAGCTGCATCGGGCAAGGCCAGCAAGGTCTCCAGGGGGGTCTGGTAGCGCGGGTAGGTACAGTGTTTGCGCCCTTTTTCGTCGATATGTACCTCCGCCTGCGCACAGGGACGATGGAGGTTCAGATACGGATTGAAGTGTTCAACATAGAAGCTTTGCAGGAGTTCGGCCTGGGCTGCATCCAGGTAGCCGTAGCCCAGATGCTTGCGGATCACCGCCCCATTCTTGGTCTCCACCAAGCCGTTATCATTGCTGTGCCGAGGGCGGCTTTTGGTTTGCTCAATCAGCAATTTATTCAGCATGCCGGCCACCATGGTGTTGATAAATTCACTGCCGTTATCGCTGTGAAATCCCAGGATACGGAAAGGAAACTGCCGTAGGCTGGCTTGTAGTACCGGCTCCAGCCAGGCTTCACTGATGCGCGCTGTGGCGGCCACGATCTGCCATTGCGTCACCTCATCGACAGCATTGATGTGATAAACGCCTTTGCTTCCTTGCTGGTCGCCCTGATGCACTGTATCCACACGCAAATAGCCGGGTCGGCCTTGTGGATCAGGTCGCCGGCGCTCCCCAATGGACACCGTTGTAGGCCGGGTTTTGACGTAGTTCAAACGCCGTTCGCGATAGCGCTGGTGTTTCCGCAGATTGTACAGATGGGCCACCGAGATCGAGGCCAGCCGCTGGAATTCAACCTTGCCGTACTGCTCATACTCGCGTTGTAGGATGTGCCGTGTAGCCGGACCACTCAAGTTCTCATGCGCCTCATCCACACCCGCCAACAGTTCGATATCGGCGCGGGTATAGCGCTGGGCAAACCGGTGTCGCTGGTAGTCGCGGACAACGATTTCTCCCTGCTCCAGGTAACGTCGGATCAATCGCGTCAACTGCGCCCGACTGAGGCCTGTCATCTTGGCGATATAGCGGCGCAGCAATCCTCGTGGGCCTCGACCTTGCTGGCTGTACTGTTGGTGGCGCAGGACACGCTCGATCCACCCGTAAACCTGCTTGGGTTTCTCACCGGCAAAGAGGATTCCTTCGCTGGATGCTAAAAAAGCCTCAATTTGTTTCAGGCTCAATTTCTCGGCTGCTTGCATGCTGATAATCAATCCTCAGCATGACACTCCAGGCTCATCTTGTATTGGAATCGAGCCTCTCCTCCAGGCTCATCTTGCATTGGATAAGACTCCCCTTTGACAATTGTCTATCGACTGAAGGATAATTCCGCCCCGTGTCAGATGGGGCTTGATTCTCGGATGCTCTCTGCTACGTTCGGTTCCCACTGACAGGCGGCCAGGCATGTGCCCCCATCAGGGGCCCACGCTGTTGTGCTGTGTCCCCTTATTTCCAGAATGCTGCGAGCCCATTTGACGGAGCGGCCCCTGATGAATGAGCAATCATTCAACCAGCCTGGCATTTTCCCGGGCTCTGCTCCCCCGCTCGCAGTCTCAATGCTTGAACCACAGATGTTTCGAACAAGGAGAATTTTCCCTATGCAGCGCCCTACAAAAAATATTTGCCTGATCTCTGTTGTAACGCTTCTGGTCCTTGTCTTTCCCGCGAGCGCTTTGGCCGCGGTTACCACTCACACCGGAACTTTGCCGGACGGAGCCACCTTCCTGATTGAAGTACCTTCACCCTGGAATGGGACCCTCCTTTTGTATAGCCACGGTTACGTGACGCCAGGCTCTCCCAATCCAGCGCAGGACGTGGGTGATCCCGGTACTCGCGCCTTCCTGCTGGCCAATGGATTTGCCCTGGCTGGTTCTTCTTACGCCCACACTGGCTGGGCCATTCAGGAAGCCCTTCCCGATCAGATTGCCGTCCTCGAGGCTTTTCACGCTATGGTGGGTACGCCGACGCGTACTATCGCCTGGGGGCACTCGCTGGGTGGAATCATCACCGCCGGCCTGATCCAGAGATTTCCGGAACGCTTTGATGGCGCGTTGCCCATGTGCGGAGTGCTATCCGGCGGCTTAGCTACATGGAACCAGGCGCTGGATGCGGCATTTGCATTCAAGACCCTGTTGGCATTCGGCAGTCCTCTCCAGGTCGTCAACATCACTAATCCGCCCGCCAATCTTGGTCTGGCCGAAAGCATTCTGGCGGCAGCTCAGGCCACGCCGCAAGGCAGAGCCCGGCTGGCGCTGGTATCGGCATTAGGTGATACGCCAGGATGGTTCGACCCCGCGTCTCCGGAGCCTGCTGAAGATGATTTTGCCACGCAGGAACTTAACCAGTTCCTGTGGTCAGCCAACGTGGATTTTCCATTCATCTTCGCGCTACGCGCCGAACTCGAATTTCGCGCCGGCGGCAATCCATCCTGGAACACGGGCGTGGATTACGAAAAACAATTCGCGCGTTCCGTGAATCGGGAAGAGGTTCGCGGCCTGTATAAGGCAGCCGGCCTGAACCTGGATGCCGACCTGGATACGCTGAACAAGGCTGCTCGAATCACCGCCAATCCGGCTTCCGTCGAATACCTGGAGCAGAACATCATCTTTAATGGTGACATCGACTTTCCAGTGCTGACTCTGCACACCACCGGCGACGGTTTGGTGTCCAACCAGAACGAAAGCGCATACGAGGACGTGGTGAACGAGGCAGGCAACCATCGATTGCTGCGCCAGACCTTTGTCCATCGCGCCGGACACTGCAGCTTTACTCCGGCGGAGACCGTGACAGCGCTAGGCAACCTGATTCAGCGTCTGGATACGGGGAAATGGCCTGACCTGAGCGCAAGCACGCTCAACGCGGAGGCTGCCACGCTGGGACCGCTCAACATTGCACCGCCCGCGTTTATTCGCTTTGAATCGGCACCCTTCATGCGTCCTTTCGATTCGTTCGATGACCAGCGTTGCGACCGACTGCATCGTGATCGTGACCTGTGCAATGGCGAATTCTGAGCCGAATAAAGCCGCACCAAGTCGATTCCATGAAAGCGCCGCCCTGCACGGCGCTTTCAATTTCTGCGGCAGAACGTCCAAAGTAAAAGGCAAAGCGGAGGATCTTCGATTGAAATATCGCTTCCTGGCGTTGCTTTTAATTCTGGCCACCTATCTACCCTGCCCCTCCCTGGACAGAGCCCATTTCCTGGACCTTAATAAACATGCGAGCGAGCTAGCCAAGCAGAAAGACTGGAAGGGCCTGCGCGAAGCTCTGATCGAGATTGGTCGAGCCATGCCTGCGCCCACTCCGCGCTATTTCCTGCGCATGGCGTCCGTAGAGGCACGGCTGGGAAATACCGACGAAGCCCTGCGCTGGCTGGAGAAATATACCGCGATGGGTCTGCGGTTTGATCTTGCTAAGGATGAAGATCTAAAGACGCTTGATTCTGTGGCAGTCACACGGGAAATGGCGGAGCACAGCAAAACGGTCGAGAGGCCGGAAATGGTCTGCGCGCTTCCGCTGCCGGACTTGATGCCGGAAGATCTCACATTCGACCAGGCGGCAAAGTCGTTCGTAGTCTCCAGCATCCAGCACCACTCGCTATACCGAGTGATGCCACCCAAGTCCGGCGACGGACCCTGCGCTCTGAAAGAGATTCCGCTGGAAGAACAAGCAAAGCGCTGGCCCGTGCTGGCGGTCTCCGCAGATGCATCTCGCAAGCTGCTGTGGATGACCGCCTCGGCCATGGCGGGATTTACCGGCGTCTCCAAAGATGACGAAGGCAAGGCCTCACTGTTTGCCATTGATGGCGCGAGTGGCAAGGTAGTAAGGCGATTTGACTTGACTGACAGCCGGCCTGCAGTGCTGGGCGATATGTCCGTCGCAGCGGACGGGACTGTGTTTGTGACCGACAGCATTGGTGGAGGCGTATATCGAGTACAAGGCAGCCTGGCTACAGCGAAGCTGGAGAAGATTGCCGGCGATTTCTTTTCGCCGCAAACGCCCGTGCTGGCGCGTGATGGCAAGCGCCTGTTTGTGGCGGATTATTCGATGGGAATTGGGATAGTGGACCTGACTGCTGCCAATCAACCAGGTCAGCTCAATTACTTGCCCCATCCCGAAAACATCGCGGTGACTGGCCTGGATGGGCTGTACCTTTCCGGAGACTCGTTCATTGGCATCCAGAATGGCACTGACCCGGAACGGATTGTGCGCTATCACTTGAACCCCGCGCAGACACAGATCACTTCCAGCGAGGTAATCGAGCAATCGACCCAGCGCCTGGGAGATCCGACCCATGTGATCGAATGGAACGGTTGGTTCTATGTCTCTGCCAACGTTGGTTGGAACAAAGTGGATGATCAGGGACAATTGAAGTCCGGGGAGCATTTCACCTCTCCCATCTTGCTGCGCTTTCGCTAAACATCCCAAATCCTCGAAAGCCAACTTACCGCTTTTCCAGAATGCGCCGCACCATCACGATCTGACCCAGATGATAGGCATTGTGGTCAGCCGCCAGCAGGGCTTCACGCAGCAATGTCTGACCTGTGCCATGAGGGATGCGGGCCAGGAGGTCACGCTTGGCATCTCCAACCAGTTCGCACATTGCATCCAGATCGGCCAAAAACTGGCGCACGCTTTTCTCCCACGCCTTGTCACTTGGAGGCGCCTCCGTCTCCGGCCAGTAGCCCTCGGGCCATTTCGGCGACTGGTGCTTTGCATCCAGGCTGAAGCGCAGGATGTCCCATTGCCCGATGCGCATGTGCTCCAGCAATTGCCACGGAGTGTGCGGAGCGCCCTCTGGCTTGCGTCCGCGCAGCTTGCGCGGAAAGTCTTTCAGTTCGCTGCGCACGTCAACATGCGCTTCGGCTTTGGTCAGGAGATTGATCATGTGCTGGCGAAGAGAGGCGACATCGTTCATAAGATACTCCGACATCATTGTAGAGGCTTATAAAGCAACAAGATCTTCAAACCAGGGTTAGTTCTTGCAGCAGGTCTACGCGGTAAGGCGAGGTGTGGAAATCCTATAACGTCTTTCGCGCATCCAAAACTTATCAGTTCCTACATTTATAGTCAGGGAGGAATGCGGTGATGAAGAAACTGCAGTACGGAATAATTCTTATTGGTATTTGCTTCCTGTCGTCGTTGGGATGGTCAGACACATTGAAATTAAGGAATGGGAGCACGATCATCGGCAGGTATACGGGCGGCTCGGAAGATCAGATCAACTTTCGCGTGGGCTC
>DATDGL010000114.1:0-64110 GCA_036522115.1 Candidatus Angelobacter sp. | reverse complement strand
CGCATGATCTGCCGAGATCCTCCGCTTTAGCGGGCAATCCGCTGATTTTTGGGTTGTGAGCGTTCTCACACTCTTGGCGGTGTAAGAACACCGCTCACGCCAGAACGTATGTTCGCGTATTTCAATCCATTCACAGCTTCTTACGCGCAGGGCTCAGTAGGTTCCGCCCCTGCGGGGCTTGATTTTCCAAGCTCGTTGGAGGTTCGAATTCTCTGAACGGTATTGCGCGGTCACGGGGAGCGCATTTGCAAGAGGCTTGGTAAAACTTCTGCGCGGGCCGTACACTTTCTTCCATGACGAGATCTAAAAGGACCCCCTCGCTTCGGGGTAAAATCAAAATCAAAAGCATCATTTTCCACTCCCGCTTTCGCTAAATTTACGCTATGCTGCACAAGATGGCTGTGCGCATGACAGTTTTGGCCAGTGGGAGCCGGGGGAACTGCACGGTTTTTTCCAGTTCCTGCGGAAGCATCCTGGTGGATGCGGGCCTTTCCTGCCGTGAAACCCTCAAGCGCATGAAGGCTGCAGGTGAAGATCCGCGGCAACTCAAGGCCATCGTGATTTCTCACGAGCACAACGATCATGTGGCCGGGGCCCAGGTCCTCTCCAGGAAGCTGAAGATTCCGGTTTACATGACTGCGGCCACCTATGAAAGCTGGCGCAGGTCCACGCGCGACGCGGAAGGCCGGCCGGCCAAACTCGAGTGGCATGAACCCTTCCAGGCCGGCCAGAGTTTTTCCATCGGCGGCATCGCGGTCAATCCCTTCACCACGTGCCACGATGCGGCCGACCCATGCGGTTTCACTTTCAACGCTGAAGGCATGAAGGTGGGCATCGCCATTGATCTTGGGTGCATAACCAGGAATGTGGCCTATGCGCTACGCGGCTGTGACGGATTGATGATCGAATCCAACCATGATATCGAGATGCTGCGCAACGGCAGCTATCCGGAAATGGTGAAACACCGCATCAGGAGCCGCGATGGTCACCTATCCAATTCTGATCTGGCCAAATTTCTCGCGGATGAATATGACGGAGGCGCGGTTTTTATCGTGCTGGCGCACCTTTCCGAGGAGAATAACCACCCGGAACTGGCCCGCCAGACGGCCACCCAGGCCCTGAGCGGCAAGGTCAACCTTTTTCAGGCGAGCACCCTGGCCATTGCCCAACAAGATAAACCCTTGCAACCCTTGCAGGTGGGGTGAGAATATAGGCGCAATCGCCCCTGGCTCGGGTTTTTCAAAATGAGCACAATCTGCACCGATAAGGTGATCGGAAACATTTTGGCCGGTTGGCGCTACGATATTTCCGGCCTGGCGCCGGAGATGCGCGGCGACTACGACCAGCATCTGGCCGAGTGTGCTCACTGCCAGTCACGCCAGATCCTGCACCGCACCATCGATATCGTGTTGATGATTGTGGCCAGCATCTCCGCCATCATGTTCCTGGTGGCCTTCGGCGCCGTGCGGCATTATTCCCCGCGCCACGCGCTGCTGCTGGAGTTGATCGCCCTGGCCGGCTTCCTCTTCTTCAGCGTAGTCTGGCTGATCGTGGCGGTAGCGACACCCGCCCCGGTGGTGGTGGCAGATGTAGCCAGAATCCATGCGCGCAGGATCCAGGAAAGATTGCTGAAATAGAGCTCTTGGCTCTTAGCCCTACCGATGCGGCATGGTTCGAACCCGCATTCTCGGGGTCCTTCGACTCGCCCTTCCTCCTTACGTCGGTCGGGCTCGCTCAGGATGACACGGGGTTGGAAGTTGCTCTTCAGATCGCGGTGATTGCCCGATCCAAGTTGTCACTCGGTCTCCAAAGCCCCAATCAGGTCAGTAATCTTCGCTACGCGATGGTCTGCGCACCAGCGGCCCAGGCCGTCCACGATTTTTTCTGTGGCGCACGGGTCCCAGAAGTTGGCGGTTCCCACTTCCACGGCTGCCGCGCCTGCGAGCATGAATTCAATCGCATCTTCCGCGGTGGTGATGCCGCCGATGCCGATCACGGGAATCTCCACGGTATGTGAGGCCTCATACACCATGCGCAGGGCGATGGGCTTGATGGCCGGGCCGCTCAGTCCGGCAGTAATGTTGGAGATGCGTGGCTTGCGGCTTTCGGCATCGATAGCCATGGCGACGAAGGTATTGACCAGAGAGATGGCGTCAGCGCCGGCGTCTTCCGCCGATTTGGCCATCCGGGGAATGCTGGTTACGTTGGGAGAGAGCTTAACGATCAGAGGCCGATTTGCGGCCGATTTACAACTGGCCACCAGTTCTTCCAGCAGCACGCGGTCGGTCCCGAAGGTGATGCCGCCGTGCCTGGTATTGGGGCAGGAGACATTCAACTCGTAAGCCGCGATGCCTTCAGCATCGTTCAGGATGCGGATGACCTCGACGTAATCTTCGCGAGCGTAGCCGAAGACGTTTGCGATTACCAGGATGTTTTTCTTGCGCTGCAGTTTCGGCAACTTTTCTTCGCGGAAGGCCAGCGCACCGATGTTTTGGAGCCCAATCGAGTTCAGCATGCCGGCTGCGGTTTCGAACAGCCGCGGAGGCGGGTTCCCGGCCATGGGCTCCCGCGACAGGCCTTTGGTGACAAATCCGCCGAGCTTCTCCAGCGAGACGATATCCTCAAACTCAACTCCATAACCAAAGGTGCCGGCAGCGGCAAGCACCGGATTCTTGAAGGTGAGTCCGGCGAAACTGACGCTCAGGTCCGGTTTTCGAGAGGTGGTGGCGGTCATCGAATTCGTTTTTAGTGTAAACGATCAGGACAGCGCTGCCCGGCTTTTGGGCGTGTTTACTACAAGGGTATGGGCAATACGAAAGTTTGAGCGGACATCAGGCAAGGGTATTTTTCTTTGCGGCTTGCCGCGCCGTGGGCATGTTAGATTAAAAGCTTCCATGCTTGACCTATCTTATGTCCGCGAAAATCTACCCCAAGTAGAGGAAATGCTGCGTCATCGCGGCCTTGATCCCGCCCTGGTGCTGGGAAATTTTCGGGCGATTGATGAGCGCCGCCGCAATCTGATTACCCAGGCTGAGACGTTAAAGGCGCAGAGGAACCGCGCCTCGGAGGAGATTGCCCGCCTCAAGAAATCAGGGCAGGACGCCACCACCCAGGTAGAGCAAAACAAGGCGTTGCGCGAGCAGGGCGAGACGCTGGAGAAGCAGGCGAACGAGGCAGAGCAGGAACTAAGAAGCGTCCTGGCGGGCATTCCCAACATTCCCCATTCTTCCGTGCCGGTAGGAAAGTCAGCGGAAGAGAACGTTGAAGTGCGTCGCTGGAGCACGCCGCCGCAGTTTGACTTCACTCCCAAACCGCACTGGGAGTTGGGGCAGGAGCTTGGAGTGCTGGACATGGCGCGAGCGGTGAAGCTCTCCGGCGCGCGGTTTGCGGTCTATTGGGGCCTGGGGGCCAAGCTGGAGCGAGCCCTGGCCAACTTCATGCTTGACCTGCACACGCGGGAGCACGGCTACACGGAAGTGTTGCCGCCTTACATGGTGAACTCTGGTTCCATGTACGGCACGGGCCAGCTTCCCAAGTTTGAGCAGGACCTGTTCAGAGTTCCAACAGACGGATTCGAGCCCAACCCGCACCATACTCCGAAGGCCGGCGAGTTGGTGATGCTTACGATGGGAGCAGCACCCGGCGACCGGTTTCTCATCAAGTCCATTCCATCCGGCAAACGTCAAGCAAACCTGGTCCTGGTGAACAACAATCTCGAGGAGATTGGTCCGATCAAGCCGGATGTGCCGTGGAGCATGATGCTCTTTCAGAAAGATTTCTGGCTGGTCCCGACTGCTGAAGTTCCGGTCACCAATCTCTACCGCGATGAGGTGATTGAGAACGCCCGTCTTCCTATTTCGCTTACCGCGTACACGCCGTGTTTTCGCAGCGAGGCTGGGTCTTATGGCAAGGACGTGCGCGGCGTTATCCGCCAGCACCAGTTTCAGAAAGTCGAACTGGTCAAGTTCACGCGGCCGCAGGAGTCCTACCAGCAGCACGAACAACTCACTCAGGATGCGGAGCGGGTGTTGCAGAAGCTCGGGCTGCACTACCGCGTCATGCTTTTGTGCAGCGGAGACATGAGCGCTGCGTCAGCCAAGACTTATGATCTAGAAGTCTGGCTGCCGGGACAGCAACTTTATCGCGAGATTTCTTCCTGCTCCAACTTTGAAGCCTACCAGGCGCGGCGCGCCAACATTCGCTGGCGTCCGGAGGGCAGCAAGAAGACGGAGTTCGTCCACACCCTGAACGGCAGCGGCCTTGCGGTAGGAAGGACGTGGCTGGCAATCCTGGAAAACTATCAGCAAGCCGATGGCAGCATCGTGGTTCCAGAGGCGCTGCGGCCTTATATGTGCACCGACAGGATCAAGAAGATCGGGTGATCTCCGTGATCGGGAACCCCAAACCCTTGAGCCGCGAATGAACGCGAATCACGAACAAGTTTTGAGCGGCGATTCCCATGATTGCTGACTCCGCACCGGTAATTTAGACTACAAGATATATGTCTCGCGCGTGGCGAACCATTAAGGGCTATATTTTCTGGACGTATGAACGCGGCAGCTTTCATTACGATGTGATGGTCACGCTGATCCTGATCTTTGTTTTTGCCGCTCCGAAATTCGTTAATTTCAAAGACAAACCAGCCGAGCACCTGCCGCATCAGACCGGGATATTCTTTACTGCCTTGGACGGAAACCAGATTGAGTACAACGTGGATGCATCGGTGATTGATGCCCAGGACGAAGGCATGGTTCGAACCAACCTGCTGCGGGTGATCGAGCCCATCTCCGGCCGGGTAAGCATCACCAAGCTGGAGCGAATAAATGATTCCTCCGGACACATCGTGGCCTATCGCGCTGTGGTCCGCAAGGAAGGGCCCCGGTAAGGAACAGATCAGATTGCCCATGAAAATCATAGCCATCCTGTCTCTGTTGCTTGCCCCGGTGTTCGGGGCCAGGCAAAATCCTTCCACTCCTGCCACCGGCAGCAGCATGGAACTGGAAGCTGTGCTTTCGCAAATGGACAAGAGGGCCGAGACTTTCAAGTCTGCCCAGGCTGACTTTCAATGGGACAACTACCAGAAGGTAATGGACGAAACCGACACACAAACGGGCCGGGTCTATTTCCGGCGCAACGGCACAAATGTGGAAGCCATGTTTGAGATCGCTGCTCCTCGCGCCAAGCAGGTCCTGTTTAAGGATGGCAAGCTTGATTTGTACGACAAAAAAATCGATCAGGTTACCGAGCACAAAACCGAGAACAAAGCTGACGTAGAGGCGTTTCTGGGCCTGGGCTTCGGAGCGCGCGGCCATGACTTGCCGAAAAGCTTCGACATAAAAATGGACGGTTGGGAAACGGTGGACGGAACCAGGGTGGCAAAGCTGGAGATGGTTTCAAAATCTGAAAAAGTGCGCAACATGTTTTCCCGGTTCATCCTGTGGATCGACCCCAAACAGGATGTCCCGCTCAAGCAGCAGGTGCTGGAGCCTGGCGGAGATACCTGGCTCTCTCACTACACCAACTTCAAGCTGGATGCGAAAATTCCTGAAGATATTTTCCGCCTCAAAACCACGTCCCGCACAAAGGTGGTCAAAGTAGAGCAGTAATCACCGGCCCCCGGTTTATTCTTTCACTGCTATACCCAGGGTCTTCATCTTGCGATACAGGTGACTGCGTTCCAAGCCAAGCACCTCGGCAGCGCGGGTGACGTTGCCGTGATTTTCGTCCAGTTTTTTCAGGATGTAGTCACGCTCATAGGCGGCGCGGGCCTGGTGCAGGCTGGAAAACCCGGCTGCCGCGCGCCCCGCAGCTTCACGGTAGACCAGCGGCGGCAGATGCTTACGCTCAATCTTGTGCACGGTGGGATTCATGATGACCACGCGCTCAATCACGTTGCGCAGCTCGCGCACGTTACCCGGCCAGGAGTAGCGCATGAGCACGTCAATGGAATCGTCTGTGATCTCTTTAGGCCGGCGGCTGTAGGCGGCGGAAATCTCCTTGAGAAAATGGCGCGCCAGGAGCGGAATATCTTCCTTGCGCTCGCGCAACGGGGGAACGTAAAAGGGAATCACATTGAGGCGGTAGAACAGGTCTTCGCGGAAATTGCCGCGCGAGATTTCATCCTCCAGATCTTTGTTGGTGGCGGCGATCACGCGCGCGTCCACCTGGATGGGATCGTCATCGCCTACGCGGGTAAACTTCTGTTCGTCCAGAGCGTGAAGCACCTTGGATTGCGTTTTCAGGCTCATGTCTCCTACTTCATCCAGAAACAGGGTGCCGCCATCCGCCTTCTCAAATTTTCCTTCTTTGTCTCCGGCTGCGCCGGGCAGCGCGCCTTTGCGATGCCCAAACAACTCGCTTTCAATCCAGTCCTCCGGGATGGCGGCGCAGTTGACCTCGACGAACAGGTTTTCCATGCGCAGGCTGTGAGCGTGGATGGCCAGCGCGACCAGTTCTTTGCCGGTGCCGGATTCGCCATAGATCAACACGCGTCCATTGGTGGGCGCCATGATGCCGATCTGCTGGCGCAGCGCCTTCATGGGAATGCTCTCGCCCACGATCACGCTTTTGACGTGGACCTGTTTTTTGTATTCGGCATTCTCGCGGCGCAGGCGATGGGCGTCCCGCGCGTTCTTGATCAGGATGAGGGTCTTTTCCAGCGAGAGCGGCTTCTCCAGGAAATCGAATGCGCCGAGCTTGGTGGCGCGGACAGCGGTCTCAATGGTGCCGTGGCCGGAGATCATGATTACCTCCGGGCCATCGTAAAGCTGCCGGATGCGCTCCAGCACTTCCAGGCCATCCATGCCGGGCAGCCATATATCCAGCAGGACCACCTCACAAGCCCGCTTTTTCAGTTGCTCCAGACAGGCCTCGCCGCTTTCTGCCAGCAGCACACGGTAACCTTCTTCTTCCAGGATTCCGCGCAGCGACTCACGGATATCGCGTTCATCGTCAACTACAAGAACTGTGGACATGGAAGAAGTAATTAGTACTTAGTATTTAATCGTTAGCAAGGTCAAAATCAAAAGCAAAGCCGAAGGCAAGAGCACGAGCAAAAGCAAACTTATCACAATCGCCATTCCTGGGCGTTGGGCCTGGCAGGAAAACTAAGAAACAACTGTTGCTGGGACACTTCCACTTTCTGATTCCAGCAGGAGGACGGAAGGGACGCGTTCAGGAGCGGCAAAGCGCAGGAGGGCGAGGCCAATGCCGGCGAGTCCCAGCATCAAGCCTGGGGTATCCACGCTTCCGGGGGTGGAACAGAGCCAGCCGCGCTTGTCCGCCGCCTGAATGAGAAGCCTGGAGGCGCGGCAGACGTGTTCTTGCAGATCAGGTTTCTTTTGGCGCAGGGCGGCTTCAAATAAGAAGCCTAAAAGGCCGAAGTTGCCGTGACAGAGGCCGTTATCCTGGCGCAGGCCGTTCTGGACAGTGGTCGAGACAGCCATATCAATCTCCGCCTGCAAGGTCCGGGAGTTGATCCAGGGGAGGGCCGCCAGCCGGGAAAGGCCGATACCGGGCGCACCGTGGCACCAGGCAACAGCGCAATGATCGCTGTCACCGGCGGGCTGGCGGAGATCGCGCCAGTTGCCCAGTTCGGCCACTTGCTGGCTGCGCTCATACTCAAAAGCCTGCTCCGCGATTCTGATATACGGCCCATCCGGATGGACGGCGGCAAAGGACAGAAGCGCATGCGCGATGCCGGCTGCGCCATGGCCAAACCCAGTCAAGGGTGTTTCCGCGATTGGGGTCTTCCAGGCGACGCCACGGGGCATTTCGACGGCGTGAGCGACCAGGTGATCAGCACACTTTCTGGCTGCCGTCCTGACCTGTTCCGACGATGTGGTTTTATACAACGCTGAGAGCGTGCATAGCAGTCCGGCGCTGCCTTCCACGATGTCCAGCACTTCATCTTCATCGATATTCGGCAGCAGGAGGCCGGTTATTTCAAGGGCCCGCTGCAAGAGCGCATCTTCTTTCCACAGCGCAGCACAATGCAACAAGCAGTAGACCAGGCCGCTGTAGCCGCCAAAAGCACCTACATCCAGTTTCTTGCTGGTGGAGCGGTCATAGTTGTTCTGGAAAATTTCCAGGGAGGTCATCAGGGCATTTTCTGCCAGGACCCTGTATTTGCGTTGGCCGGTCAATTCACCAAGGTAGGCAAGGAAGAGCGCGATTCCCGGAAGGCCACTATACAGTTGATAGGGCGCGGTGGAGACATTCCATAACTCACCCAGGGGCTGAACGACGATCCAGGTTGCGTATTGGGCGCCGGCAAATGCCGAGTCCACCAGCAGATCGCCGATCTTTTTGGCGCCGCGGACCAACTCCTTCGGAAGCGCGGAGGGGGGATGGCTGTTTTCCAGAACCAGCGGCTTTAGTGCGCCTTCCGGCTGCTTCAGAGTGGCAAAAGAGCAGCGTATGATCTCAACCTGGCGTTTGAGGTCCTGTTGCGAGAGCCCGCGAATGGAGCGGGTCACAAGCTGCATGACGGGCTTGGCAATATAGTTTGGAATCCGCGCGCCGGTGCTGGACCAGAGATGGCGTGAATTGGGCCGGGTCACGAACAAAGGTATATCGCCGCAGCGGAGGTCTTCCTGCTCTGCGGGTACGAGCGGTTCAGGCGCCAGCTTGCGATCCAGCCCCATCCACAAGCGGTCCAGGAGCCGGTCTCGATCCAGAGCGTCGCGCAGAACATTCGGATGATAGCTTTCCGTGAGGACCTGCGCGTAGGTGCGGGTGGGGCGCGGAACCAGCCTGATCTCGTCATTGGCAAAACTCCACAGGGGACCCTCACGGCTGAGGAGTTCCTGGCGGTTGGCCACCATCAACGAGTACATCTCTTCAAATCCGGCGACCAGATGCTCCTGATAATTTGCCGGGTCAACTTCCTGTCCCAAGCAGGATGGTCGGTTTTTGGCGCCGGGCATGGGCAAGCGCTTGCGCACAAAACGCATCTCATCGGTGCCATCGTTTTCGCGCGCCAGAACTTCATCCGGAGTCATCTGCCCGCTGGCTCCGCCTACGCCGCTGAGGTCCACCCCTGTTTTTTTGTCCACCCAGATGCGATGGGGAAGCAGTCCGGTGCGCAGGACTGTTCGTTGTATGGCGCGGTATACGAAATCGAGGGCAGGGACATGTTCAATCTGCCTGGCCGGCGCATGAAACAAGGCTTCCAGATCAATGAGGACCGGGTATTCTCCGGCAGCGATGAGATTCTCATAGTGAAAGTCAGCCGCATTCAAAGCATGGAGCAAGGCCAGGCTCGCCCCCAGGGAGTGATAGAAGCGACGCACCTGAGCTTCTGATCCACATTCCGCTGCGGCGATGTATTCAGTCCATCCGTAGGCGTGGCAATCGAGGTTGGTGGTGCAGCGGAAGGGAACAGAAATTCCTTTGTCGTTGCACCAGGCCAACAGTTCATTGAAATGAACGTCACAGCTAAGCGAGCGGGGTTTATAGACCAATTGCCGCCCGGAGATGAATTTGAAGATGGTTACGGAGCGTCCCTGGCGATGGGTATCGCCGGAGCCAATGTGGACATGGGAAACCCTGTCACGGCTGAAATCATGCTGAAATGTGCGGGAAACGAGATCGCAATCCGCACAGAGATGCTCCGAGAGCTCACGGCTGAAGCGCAGCCAGTTTGCGGCGCACGTCCTCAGGGCGCGAGCCAGGACGGGGTACTCCTGGAAGAACGTGAGCCGGCCTCCCGGACGCCGCAAATGGCGAAGATAGCTGATGAACCGCTGGTCCGGCGTCTCACCCGCCAGCAATCCCTGAACTCGGGCCACATTCAGTTCCAGGACCGCTGTGCGAATGAGGATGCGCAGCAAGGAGAGATTCAGGCTCGCGAGCAACTGGGCTTCAAAAATCTGATCTTCAAATGGGACGGTGGAATAGCGAAGATGAAGGGCGGAGAGATGCCGGCGAAACTGGGAGAGAAAGTGTTGCGCAATGGGTTCGGCCAGGAAGAGAAATCCGCGCCGCCCCATCTGCTCCTCGCTCTCTTCCTCGGATGTGTCAGGATGTTTTGGTCTCGCGTAGAGGGAATCAAGCGCCTGAATCCACTCTGCGTGCCCGCCCACAACGCCCTCAATCTTTTGCGGGACAAGACTTAACACCCGCTCAAACTCTTCCGGAGTAAGTTGATCAGTTCGCAGGCGCTGGACAAAACTTTCTTCATGCTGAAAGGGCGCTTGCGCGCGCCATTGACGCAGATGTTTTGCGGCTTGCGCGGCGTCAAAACAGGCAGGAGCGCCGTTCAGACTTCGCAAAACGGCGGTGCGCTCCGCCAGGGTGAGCGCAGAAAGCCAGGAGGTGGTGGATGCCTCGTCAGCCTGCTTTGTTTCCATTGTGATGGGGGCTGTGTGGTCCCTCACAGAATTGCCATCGGAACGCGGGTGCGCTGGATGGCGGTTCGCCATCCAGCACAGAGTGTAATTTGGTAGTCCGCCGTTACCGCCCTTCGTAGTGATGGGGGTAGCGGCTGGGCTAACGGTTTAGTTCTGGCAGACGTAGCTCTCGGGACAGGGTGTGGGAACAGTCACGCACAGCGGACTGGGAGTAATGGGCTCAGGCAAGCTGCCACCCAATATGTCCTCTTCGCTGAGTTTGAGGGTACCTGCGGGATTTTCCGGAAGGAGCGTCTGTTGGCTGGCAGACAAACCCATACGAAATTCCTCGTCCTTCCAACTGCGAACAATCTCTTGCTGGTTCATAAACGTTCCTTTCGTGGGAAATGAACAAAGCACAACGCCGTGAATTCTATCCGAATTGGGGAAGAGATTGGGAAAATTCAGATTTGTAAATTCTGATTTGTGGTTTGTAATTCAGGAACAAAAGATTCTTTTGCCAGAGCCGCGGATTGTTCCTTCCAGCTCTGCGTGAGTCTTGCACCACTGCCAGTGCACTCTAATTGCGTTGACCCTTGCTCGGCGCCAAAGTTACACTGAAACAAGCCCAAATCTGGTATCAGGATTTCTCGTGACCCAACGCTATCGCCCTGCCCATGATCTGCTTACATCTCTGAAAGCGCTGCTGGTATTCAAGCCCTCGGCCGATGCCGGCAACGTGCTGGAAGAAGTGGTGGAGCAGCTTTACCAGGGGCGGGGATATTTCTGGATCGGCATTTACCTGGCTGCCGGAGATAAGGTCATTCGCCAGTGTTTTCGCGGGCCTATTCCGCCTTGCCACAGCTTCGCTTTGGGTGCGGGCAATGTGGGTACCGCGGGAAAGACAGGCGTCACCAAAGTGATTCCTGATGTCTCACTCGATCCCGCGTACAGCATGTGCTTCCTGGAAACCAAGTCGGAAATCGTTCTGCCCCTCAAAATCGGGTCCCGCATCCTGGGCGTGATCGACGTGGAGAGCGACCGCGCGAACGCTTTCAGCAGCCAGGAGCGGGCACTGCTGGGGCAGGCGGCAAAGGTTCTGGCGCGTTACCTGACTACCGCCCAGGGAAAACAACTTTCGCGAATGGCGCGAGAAAAATCAAATGCGGCCAGGGCTGAAACGCAGCCGCACAAACCCCCTCAGCCGGCACGCCCGAAGTTGACCCGCGCTGCCGCAGGAGAACATTCCACCCGATGAGCGCAACCGCCGACATCACTCCGGCTGTGAAAACAGGGTCCATTGCTGAATTGAAACGCGTGGCCAACCGGCTGCGCATTGAGATCGTGAAGATGATCGGGGCGGCGGGCAGCGGACATCCCGGCGGCTCGCTGTCAGAGGTTGAGTTGCTGGTTGGCCTTTATCTCCATGTGTTGCGCCACAATCCGCGCGACCCGCAGTGGCCGGACCGCGACCGCTTTATTCTTTCCAAAGGTCACGGATGCCCGGCGCTGTACGCGGTGCTGGCGGAGTGCGGAACCATCGACCACTCGGTTCTGGGCACTCTGCGCAAGTTGGGATCGCCGCTGCAAGGACACCCCGACAAGCGCTTTCTTCCCGTGCTGGAGGCCAATACAGGCTCGCTGGGGCAGGGACTCTCCATCGGGATCGGGATGGCGCTTGCCGCCCGTATGGACAAAAAGGACTGGCACACATTTGTCATGGTGGGCGATGGCGAGATCCAGGAAGGGCAGAACTGGGAGGCGGCGATGTTCGCGCCCTATCACAAGCTGGACAACCTGACGCTGATTGTGGATTGCAACCGCCAGCAGTTGGATGGCTTTACCAAAGACATCCTGGATGTCTCGCCGCTGCGGGAAAAATTTGAGGCGTTCGGCTGGCATGCGATTGAGATTGACGGCCACGAGTTCGAGCAGGTGATTGCCGCGCTGCAGGAAGCGCGCGCCGGAGCCGGCAACCGGCCCACATGCATTGTGGCGCACACCACCAAGGGCAAAGGCGTGTCCTTTATGGAGAACAATCCAGAATGGCACGGCATTGCGCCCAAGCCGGACCAGGTGGCTGCGGCGGTGAAGGAACTGGAGGACAAAGGAAAGCTGCTTTAGCCGCAGATTGCGCAGATAAACCAGACTAGCCGCGAATGGACGCGAATCAGAACAAGGCAGGAGAGGCGATTTGAGCTCTACAACGCTCCCAATCACTAAACCTAAATTCGAATTCAAGATGGGCGTGGCCACGCGCGAAGCCTACGGGCAGGCGCTGGTTGAACTGGGGCGCAAGAACCCCAACGTGGTGGCGCTGGATGCCGACCTGGCAAAATCCACCTTCAGCGCCAAATTTCAGAAAGAATTTCCTGACCGCTTTTTTACCTGCGGCATTGCCGAGGCGGACATGGTAGGCATCGCCGGAGGATTGGCCCTGGCCGGGAAACTCCCGTTTGCTTCGTCGTTTGCTGTCTTTCTCTGCGACAAGGGCTACGACCAGCTTCGCATGTGCATTGCCTATCCGCAGGTGAATGCCAAATTTGTCGGCTCGCATGGCGGCATCTCCATCGGAGAAGATGGGCCCAGCCAGATGGCAGTGGAAGATTATGCGCTGGCATGCGCGCTTGCCGGATTTGTGGTCCTATGCCCCTCGGATGAATTCTGCGCGCGGGCCTTGGTGCATCGCATGGCCGAGCATGCAGGGCCGGTCTACATGCGCACCGGCAGGCCGAAGGCGCCGATCCTCTACGGGCCAGATGACACGTTCGAAATCGGCAAAGCCAAGCAGCACGGAGACGGACGCGATGTCGCCATGATTGCCTGCGGTATGGAAGTGGGCTATGCCTTGCAGGCCCAGGCGCAGCTAGCCGATGAAGGTATTCACGCCCGCGTGCTGGATATGCACACCATCAAGCCCGTGGACGATGCAGCCATCGCGAAGGCCGCCAGCGAGTGCGGAGCGATTGTGACCGCGGAGGAGCATCTGCTGGACGGCGGCTTAGGCTCGCAGGTAGCGCGGGCTGTTGCGAAGACCCATCCTGTGCCCATGGAATTTGTGGGGATCCAGGACACCTACGCCGAATCCGCCACGCCGGACCAGTTGATGGAGAAATATGGATTGACCGCGCCGTTTATTGTGAAAGCGGTGAAAGAAGTGTTGCGGCGGAAGTAGTATTTGCCCGCTCATGACTGAGGCGACTGGAGAACGTATTGTTGTTGCACTCATAACCTGCATCCTCGTGCCTCTCATACTTTTCTTGATGTCAGAGGGAGCCGCAAAGCTAATTGATTTCCTTCATCCTCCAGCATCGGGCTCCCTTCCACTGAGTGTATTTTCAGCTAGAAAAAAGAAAGTCTCCCGTCGAAAATGGAGATTTGCTACAAGGCTCTACAAGGAAGGAAAGTTTGACGAGGCGTCCACGCTGTTTGCCGATATGTTGAGCCGCTTTGAGGCGGCCGGAAGCGCGCCTGGAACGGCCAGCGCCGGTTTCATGCTGGGATATTGCGCTCAGAGGCTCGGAAGGAATGAAGAAGCAATCAAAGCATACAAGAGGGCAACTGCGATGCCGCCGCCTGAGCCCATCGATGTCTGGCTCTTAGCGTTGCGGTCACTGAGTTACTGTCAAGCGAAACTAGAAGATTTTTCAGCGGCAATAGAGACGTTTATCCGGCTCTCACAGATTTGCAAGGAAAAAGGCAAACACGATGAGTCAGTTAAGGCTTTGGCCACTCTAGCCAATACTTTGGTACACCGGGGTCGCGTAGACGAAGCTTCTGCTTGGTTTGCGAAGGCTTTGGAGCTGAGCCAGGAATGCGGAGTCGAGGGGCGACGCGCTGTTCTGCATGACTATTCCTTGCTGCTGCACTTAATGGGACGCACGCGAGAATCTGTGCGGTATCTGCG
Source organism: Candidatus Angelobacter sp. (assembly GCA_036522115.1). Taxonomy (GTDB): domain Bacteria; phylum Acidobacteriota; class Terriglobia; order Terriglobales; family Acidobacteriaceae; genus Angelobacter. The sequence goes on along the minus strand of DATDGL010000114.1, from coordinate 49,872 downwards.
AGAAGCCGTCGAATTGTTGTCGCGGAGCGCCGACCTTTCGGTTCAAGCACATATGCACTCATCACTGTCTTATTTTCTGCGTGCAGTTGGCGATATCCAGGAAGCAGACAAGATTTCACAAAAGGCGATCGAACTATCGACTCAGTCGGGAGCGGTGCCCGCTTCCCTTTATGCCCTGCACTCGAGAGCGATCCTAGAGTGGGCCAGAGGAAATAGAGATAAAACATTTGAATTGCTGGACAGAGCCGAAACCATGCCGCAAATGCAAGAGGATCCCCTGGTTTTGCGGAATCGACGGGTGCTTCTTTTGCTCACACGGGCTTGGTACAAAGAAGAGATTGGGGAATTTGGCGAGGCATTAGCGCTTGTAGACAAAGCTGAACCGTTAATTGGAGATTTGGCTTTGGAGCTAGCGGCAGAGCTGTGGCGGACACGCACCTTGGCCCTAGCCAAATCCGGGCAATGGAGTCAGGCGCGCCTCCTCCTGAGCAGCGATAGCAGGTTCGTCGCAGCGCGGACAATCCCCTATCACAATGCACAATACGAACAGGCTTTGGGCGTAATTGCGTTTGGAGCAAAAGAGTACCCCGCCGCAGTTGCCTCTCTTGGAAGAGCTTGGGAGTTCTTTGAGACGGCTGGTCAGGTGCGAGATGCGGCGATAGCTTCCAAGCACTTGGCAATTGTCTGCCGTGGAATGGGAGATCACGCGCTAGCGGATGAATATCGCCAGAAGTCGGTTGCAATATTTGTTGCGATGGGTGACGCAGTCTCTGCGGGAGAGGTTGCAAAACTCTGAATGCCTCGTCAGTCCAGTTGTCGCAAAGCATTTCTGGTCCCATAGACCACGATCGAACCCACAAACGCCACCGCCACCATCCCCGCAATAGCATGCGGAGCGCTTACCACTCGCGCCAGCGATCCGGCAATGAGGCTGCCGATGGGCGGCAGCCCCAGGAATGCGGTGGAGTAAATGCTCATCACGCGGCCGCGCATGTGATCGTCGGACAAATGTTGGAGCACGGCATTGATGGTGGCCACCATCAGGATCATGCAATAACCCGCCAACATCAGCAAAGCGCCGGAAAGAGCGAACGACCGCGAGAACGTGAAAGCGATGATCGCGGCAAAAAATCCCAGGCCCGCTGCGAAAATAAGCCGGCCCCGGCGGGCGACTTTACCCACATAGGCAATGGTGCCCGCGCCAAAGAACGAACCGATCCCGGAACAGGCCATCAGGATGCCCAGGCCGCGTTCGTCGGAGTGGAGCACGTCACGAGCAAAGTAGGGAACAAAAACCAGGAAAGGAAGCACGAGCAGGCTGGCGATGCTCACCAGCAGCACCAGAGAGAGCATCTCTTCGCGGGCAAACACGTAGGCGAACCCCTGCTTCATCTTGAGCCACAAGTGCCCTTCGCCCGGAGCCACGTTTTCCTTATACCGAATTTGAGTGAGGGCGATGATGACTGCCAGAAAACTCAAGCCATTCAGAAAAAAGTTTCCCGCCACCCCCACTGCCGCCATGGCAAAGCCGCCCAGCGTGGGCCCCAGCACGCGCGACATGTTGAACTGCGCCGAGTTCAACGCAATGGCGTTGATGAGGTCTACGCGCGGCACCAGGCGGGGCACCAGCGCCTGATAGCTGGGCGTGTTGAGCGACATGGCAATGCCGGTGCCCGCAGCCAGCAGAGCGATGTGCCACACTTTGATGAAGCCCAGGTAAGCCAGCACAGCCATAGCAAAGGCGAAAATCATCATGGCGGATTGCGTCACCATGAGCAGCTTGCGCTTGTTCACGTGGTCGGCAATCACGCCGCCAATCAGGGCAAACAACAAGATAGGAATCGTGGAGCAAAACCCTATCACTCCCAGCCAGAAGGCGGAATTGGTGAGTTGCAGCACCAGCCAGCCCTGGGCCACATTCTGCATCCAGGTGCCGATGTTGGAGAGAAAGTTCCCGGCCCAGAAGAGACGGAAGTCGCGATTGCGCAACGCTCGCGCAATCCGTGGAAGCTCGATGACAGTGGTTTCAGCCGCGTCCGTGAGCGCGCCCTGGGCCACTCCGGCGACCGCATCTGCGCGGGGGAGCGTGGGATCGTCCAGGATCGGGACGTCGACCTCCGCACGGGAATTGATCTGGAAATCCTTGTCCAAGGTAGTCGCTTACTATTATGACGTTATTATCGGTCATCCGCCCAGATGCGAGAACTTGAATAATGAAAGATCAACCACAAGGCCCACCCTCTCGCCGCGATTCGAACAAACGCGCGCTCATGGTGTAACCTTTTCAGTCCAGCCATCCTGGCAAGGAGACCAGATTTTGAAGACCGCTCAACTCGCTCTTGCGCTTTCAGTTTTTGGGCTTTCCGGCTTTGGCCAGCAAAAGCCGGCCAGCCCCGCCACAACGCAGGTTTTTGGATTTCGCGACTTCAGCCAGCAGCGCCAATGGGACCAGAAATTTATTGCTGTGCCTGACCCGGCGCGGGCGGAAGAACATCTGAAAATCCTGACTGCGGCGCCGCACGTGGCCGGATCGCCGGAAGACCGCAAGACCGCCGACTATGTGGCGCAAAAATTCAAAGAAGCGGGCTTGCAGACGGAGATCGTGGAATACAAAGTCTGGATGAACCGTCCGGCGGAGATCAGCGTGAGCGTGACCGCGCCGCCGAACGTGAAGATGAGCGGGCCCACGCGCGAGCATGTCTCCGGTGATCCTTACCAGGATGACCCGCGCATCCTGATGGGGTTCAGTGGATCATCACCCTCGGGAGACGCGGAAGCGGACGTGGTTTATGCCAACTACGGCCGTCCGGAAGATTTCAAAAAGCTGGAAGAGTTGAAGATTGATGTAAAAGGAAAGATCGTGCTCGTCCGCTATGGCGAAAATTTTCGTGGAGTGAAAAGTTTTGTTGCGGAAGAGCACGGCGCCGCCGGTGTGATCATCTACTCGGACCCATGGGACGACGGTTACTTCAAAGGTGACGCTTATCCGAAAGGGCCGTGGCGGCCGGAGACCGGCGTGCAACGCGGCTCCATCCAATACATCTTCAAGTATCCCGGTGATCCCACAACACCGGGCGTGGCCTCTGTGCCTTCCTTGCCGGACTCGCAGCGCATCTCCCCGGAACAGGCCACTGACATGCCGAAGATTCCCACGACACCGCTTTCGTACGGAGATGTGGCGCCCATTCTGGAGAACCTTGGCGGTCCGGAGACCCCGCGCGAATGGCAAGGCGCGCTGCCTTTCACCTATCACATTGGCCCGGGACCGGTGCGGGTGAAGATGCATTTGAAGCAGGACTACCGGTACTGGCCCATCTGGGATGTCATAGGCCGCATTCCCGGCAGCAAGAATCCCGGGCAACTAGTGGTTTTAGGCAATCATCGCGATGCCTGGGTCTATGGCGCGGTGGATCCCAACAGCGGCACAGCAGCCATGCTGGAATCGGTACACGGAATCGGAGAATTGCTGAAACAGGGATGGAAGCCAGACCGCACCATCATCTTTGCCAGTTGGGATGCGGAAGAGGAGGGGCTCATCGGCAGCACCGAGTGGGGAGAAGAGCATGAGCGCGACCTGGGCAGCGCCGTGGCCTATTTCAATCTTGATGTTGCTGTTACCGGCCCGAATTTCAATGCCTCTGCCGTGCCCAGCTTGAAAGGCTTTGTGCGCGAAGTCACCAAAGAAGTGCCCAGCCCCAAAGGTGGAACAGTATATGAGGCGTGGAAGCAGCGGCAGAAGGAATCTGGCGCTCGGCAAAATGAACGCGCAGGCGGCGCCCAGCAGAATCGCTCACCCAACGCCAAAGTGGATAGCGACGTCCCGGTTGGCGATCTGGGCAGCGGATCCGACTACAGCGTGTTCATCCAGCACCTGGGAGTGCCGTCTGCCGACATGACCTCCAGCGGCTCGTACGGCGTCTATCACTCCGCGTTCGATGATTTTGCCTGGTTCAAGAAATTCGGTGATCCCACTTTTGTCTACGAGCAGGAGATGGCGCGGATCTTTGGCGTGGAAGCCCTGCATATGGGATCAGCCGATGTTCTGCCCTACGACTACGAGCTTTATGGAAAAGAAATCACCGCCTACATTGAGAAAGCGGATTTGAAGGCCCGCCAGATGCTGGACCACAATGCGCCCGACTTTGCCGCTGCCTTAGCTGCAGCGAAACACTTTGCCGAAGCCGGAGCAAAACTGCTGGCCGTCCAGAAAAATCCGCCGGCGGATGTTGCCCGCCTGAACCAGACGTTGATCGCAACCGAGCGGGCCTTGCTGATAGAAAAAGGCCTGCCGAACCGGCCGTGGTTCCGGCACGCCATCTACGCTCCCGGCCAATACACCGGCTATGCGGCGGTGGTGATCCCCGGCGTGAATGAGGCCATAGACGCCAAAGATGCAGCCCTGACCACACAACAACTGCAGATGCTCACGGAGAAACTGAATCGCGCAGCGGGGGTGATGGAGTCTTATAAGTAGTCAATACTCAAATGAAAGCATTCGCCCTTGGCTCCTGGCAGGCCTTCCTGCGTCAGTGGAGGTCAGTCGAATCAATGTCATCAGCGGTAAGGTTTTGGGGGCCATACAGCCCGGCACCCGCTTTCAGCGTCTAACTAAAACGCCACTTCGATCACGAGTGTCGGCCCTCGTTTAAATGACAGTTCCCATCCCGGAGGTGGTTCGCTATGGTTTTGGCGCGCATTCTTACTCTTCACCCGGACGAGGTAACCGGCCTTTGCGAGCAGCTTCAGCAACTCGGCTTTGATGTTGAGGTAACCAGTCCCCACCAGCGCAATCTTGCCACCGCAGATCTGGAGATTGAGTTTGCCATCTGCGACCAGCAACAGGTCCTCGGCAGGGCCTCGGCTATCGCTGCAGAGTTGCAAGCCGACGTTGTGGTCTTCCCTGGCGCTATGCCGCCGATGCCCAGGAGCATGATGGTTGAAGAAGTTCCAGTGTCTCTTCCTGAACCTGTCGAGATGCAGACGCCGAATCAGCCGGTCGAGGCCCCAGCGGCACCGGATCCGGAGCCGGTGTTGAGCTCTGCAATGGACGATTCCGGCGAGCAGGTCCCGCGTAAACCCTGGTCCGTGAATTTTGCTGAAGGACTGCGGCAGTCGCGCCGCCAGATTGCTTCCGCTGCCGCTGTGCTGGCGACAAAGCTGCGTAGCAGCGCCGTCCGGCTGCGGTCGCTTGTGGCTAACGCCGTTCTGAAATTCAAGGGCACAACTTCGGCGGCAGGAAGAGCGGTTGCCGGCCGCACTCGCGAATATCAGGAGCGAGTGAAAGTGCGTGCAGCCCAGGCGCAAACCGCCCGGGCGCAAAAGTTGGTGGAGATGGAGCGCGTACGGCTGGAAGCACGGGAGCAGGTTGCGGCGCTTGAGCGCTTGCGAATGGCGGCAGAGGCAGAGCATCAGCAACTGCAACGCCAGGATGCGGAACAACCCGCTCGCCAGCGTGAAATAAAAGCTGCGCGTCCGCCAATCCGGCTACGTGGAGTCTTTGCCGGCGCCGCTGCTGCGACTGCACTTTTTACTGTGGGCATCCTGCTGGCCAATTTCCACGCCAGTACCCCGCTCTCTCCCAGGCTGACAGGAAGTTCCATCAAGGAGCAGATGCCCTTTGGTCCGGCAGCCGTGCAAGCTCCGCCAGCGGCAACCGTGGCCCCCAAAATAGGAAAATCGCTCCCGGAGATCATTCGCGTTGCGCGACCCGCATCCACGCCGCCTGTCGTGCGGACCGCACGGGCAACGCGGCCAAACCCGGAGTGGCGCCACTTCCGGAAGAAATCAACGGAAGATGACGACGTTGTGGTAAGACACTTTGGCCCGCCCAGAAAGCCGCCAACTCAGACGGCGCAACGACAGACGGGAATCAAGCGGTATTCAGACCAATAAGAACATTGCCAAGGTCAAAAAAGGCCTTTGCCCATTAGTCTTTGGCCCTTGGCTAACCCAAAATATTAAATTAGAAGACGCAGCCGGGGGCCGGCTGCGCTCCCAATTCTCTTTTTGACGGCGTCTGGTTGATTACAGTTATTTTGAGGCTGTGATTCTCTCGACCAGCCCTGAATAATCTTTTTTCTCGATTCCGTACACCTGCTTATTGAACTCGTCCACTTTCTGGGAGTAGTTCATGGAGCAGAATTTGGGGCCGCACATGGAGCAGAATTTCGCCTCTTTGTAGTAATCGTCGGACAAGGTCTCGTCATGCATGGAACGGGCTGTCTCCGGGTCGAGTGACAGCTCAAACTGCTTCTCCCAGTCAAAAGTGTAGCGGGCATAGCTGAGAGCATCGTCGCGGTCGCGCGCGCCCGGGCGATGCCGCGCCACATCAGCGGCATGGGCGGCAATCTTGTAGGCAATCATGCCGTCTTTTACGTCCTTCTCGTTCGGCAGGCCAAGATGTTCTTTTGGGGTCACGTAGCAGAGCATGGAGGCGCCGTGCCAGCCAATCATCGCCGCGCCAATGGCGGACGTGATGTGATCGTATCCCGGAGCAATATCTGTGACCAGGGGCCCCAGAGTGTAGAAGGGAGCGCCGTAGCACCACTCCACTTCTTTGTCCACCTGCTCTTTGATCTTGTCCAGCGGCACGTGGCCGGGTCCTTCAATCATCACCTGGACGTCGTGCTCCCACGCTTTTTTCGTCAGCTCGCCCAGCGTGCGGAGCTCTGAGAATTGCGCTTCATCGCTGGCATCGGCAACGCATCCCGGACGCAGCCCATCGCCCAGCGAGTAGGAGACGTCATACTTCTTCATGATTTTGGTGATGTCGTCAAAGCGCTCGTACAGGAAATTCTGTTTGTGATGGTGGGCCATCCACTGCGCCAGGATGGCGCCGCCCCGGCTCACAATCCCGGTAATGCGTTTGGAGATCAGCGGCAGATATTGCACCAGCACGCCGGCATGGATGGTCATGTAGTCCACGCCCTGCTGTGCCTGCTCGTCAATCACCTCCAGCATCAGGTCGGCGTTCAAGTCTTCAATGCGCTTCACCCGCGATACTGCTTCGTAAATCGGCACCGTGCCAATGGGCACCGGGGAATGACGCAGAATGGCTTCGCGGATCTCATGGATGCCACCGCCGGTGGAGAGGTCCATCACCGTATCCGCGCCAAAATGAACGGCCGCGTGGAGCTTCCGCAACTCCTCATCCACATTGGAAGTAATGGCGGAATTACCGATGTTGGCATTCACCTTGCACAGCGACTCCACCCCAATGCACATAGGCTCCAGTTCCGGATGATTGATGTTGGCCGGAATAATCATGTGGCCAATGGCTACCTCGTCGCGGATGGTCTGGGGAGAGACCTTCTCCCGGTCAGCCACGTACAGCATTTCTTCTGTGACCAGCCCTTGGCGGGCAAAGTGCATTTGGGAAAAATTGTCGTCACCGGTGCGGGATGCCTCGGCGCGCCGCCTGCCAATCCATTCTGCGCGGATGTTGGGTCTGGATCCGTTCGTGCCATTGCCTGTGCTCATGTTGGAAGCCACCCTCAAGATGGGAAACTCTTCATTATACGCCGCTTATTTCCACTTAATGTTGGCCCGCCAACATGTATCCAACATGTGTGATATAGATCACTTGACCCAGGCTACCGGGATGATTACCCTTAGTAGCGGATTATGACTATGGAAAAAGCCAAATTCGCCCGCTTCGGTGTTGTCATTGCCATCATCCTGGTATCTCTGGGCTGTCTGGCCTACATGGGCGTCCAGGAGAGCAAGAGCTACTACTACACCATCAAAGAGGTAAAGGCTCAGACCGTGGCCCAGAGTTCCGATGTCTATACCAGGCGGCTGCGCGTGGGCGGAAACGTTGTGCCGGGCTCCATCCATCAGATTGGCACCTTTGCCGACTTCACCCTGGTGGAGATAGATCCGCAGACCAAGGACCGCTCTGAACTGCGCGTCAGTTACAAGGGCACAGAACCGCCGCCCGACACCTTCAAGGACAATTCTCAGGCCCTGGTTCTGGGCGAACTGGGCAAAGACGGCGTCTTCCATGCGCGCGAGATTCAGGCCAAGTGTGCTTCCAAGTATGCTCCCCAGCAGGCTGGCTCTGCCGCTGCCATGCCGCCCGCTTCGAAATATTGAGGTCACACTGAGCACGCAAGCTCTTCCCGTCCAAGTCCAGAACGTCTCCAAAATTTATGGCCGCACCGCTGTGCTCCGGGATGTATCGCTGGAATTGGCGGCCGGGCGCTTCTATGTGCTGCGCGGCGAAAATGGCGCGGGAAAATCTACGCTCATGCGCATTGTTGCCGGCCTGAGCCGGCCCACGCATGGCAGCGTGCAGATCTTTGGCCGGAAAGGCTCTGAGCAATCGGCTCGCCTCGGCTACATGGCACACGCGCCGCTGGTCTACGATGAGCTCTCAGGCATGGAGAACCTGAGATTTTTCGCCCATCTCTACGGCATGGAATCCGATGCGCCGCTGGAAGAGGCGATGACCCGAGTGGGGTTGAATCCAAAACTCTCGCGGCGCGTAGGGCAGTATTCGCAGGGTATGCGTCAGCGGCTCTCCCTGGCTCGCGCCATCTTTCATTCGCCCCGGTTGGTATTGCTGGATGAGCCTTTTTCCAACGTCGATCCTGAATCCGCCGGACAGATAGCCCATCTGCTGGCTGCGATGCGCGCCTCCGGTACCACCATCCTGCTCATCACTCATCAATTGGGCTTGCTGGCAGATATAGCGGATGAATTCCTGTTTCTTTCCGCCGGCGCGCTGGTGGGCCGCAGTTCCGCGTCGCAGGTGAAAGCATGAGCAGCTCCCTCCTGAAATTGACGGCCGTCAATATCGCCAAAGATCTGCGGTTGGAATGGCGTTCCCGCGACGTTTTCAATTCCATGCTGTTCTTCGCCGTCCTCGTCGTGGTGATCTTCAGCTTTTCTTTTGAGCCCACCGTGGACGAGTCGCGGCGCATGGCCGGCGGTTTGTTCTGGGTGGCCTTTCTGTTTTCAACCATTGTGGCTTTGAACCAGTCGTGGGCGCGCGAGTTGCGCAATGGCGTGCTGGACGCTTACCGCATCTCTCCTTCAGCTCCTGAGGCGCTCTTTCTCGGCAAGTGTCTGGGCAATTTTATCTTTGTCGCCCTGCTGGAATGCCTGATGGTTCCTTTGTTCGTTCTGTTCTACAATCTCAGCTCAGTGGGGCCAGTCTGGCAGCTCCTGCTCGTGCTGCTGCTGGGTACGTGGGGGCTGGTGATCAATGGCACCTTCTTTGCCGCCATGTCCATCCGGACCCGCAACCGGGAGCTGATGTTGCCCCTCCTGCTTCTGCCGGTCTCCATTCCGGCTGTGGCTACCATGGTGGAAGCAACCAAAGACGTGCTCACAGGTGAAGCCTCGCCGGTGCCGCACATAAAATTTCTGGCAGTGTACTGCGTGGTCTTTACGGCCGCCTCGTTCCTGCTATTTGAAACGGTGCTAAACGCGGAATGAATTCAAAACTTTATCCCTTGTTAGTCGGCCTGGTCCTCGTCCTGCTCTCCTACGGGACTTATTTGGCATTGACCAATGGCGTATCCAAGACCACCTTCTCATTCGTCAGGGTAGAGGCTAGCGATTCACCCGTCACCCTGCCGGTTGTGTCTACGGAGAACTTTGTGCCGGGGGAGCCGGCGCGGATTGATTCGGAGGAGTCCCATGTGCAGGAGACGCAAACCATCGTTGCCGTGCCGGACGCCACTCATGTCACCGTCGCCCGGCTGGATCATCCTCATGACGGCGCCGTGATTGGCACGGAGGGTGGGCCTCAGGGCTTCACCATTGTGGATTGGACGCCTCTGTCAAGAATGCTGAATGCCCCTGCGCCCACGGAAAGCACCATGGGTGAGGTCCAGCGCATTTTCTATTACCACGTGCCGGCTGCTACCTGCGCCTACACTCTTTTCTTCATCAATTTTATCGCCTCCATTCTTTATTTGTGGAAGCGCAGCGCCAAGGCAGATATGTGGGCGGCTATCTCCGCTGAAGTCGGGCTGGTGTTTTCCACGGTCGTGTTGATCACCGGCCCCATCTGGGGCCGCGTTGCCTGGAACACCTGGTGGGCCTGGGAGCCGCGCCTCACAACTTTCCTGATCCTGTGGCTGCTGTATGTCAGCTACCTGGTTCTGCGCCGTTCTGCCGAGGCGGGCTCCAGTTCCGTGCTGGCCGCAGCCCTGGCAGTCTTTGCTTTCCTGGATGTCCCGTTCAGTTACATGGCCAACCGCTTCCGCGGTCACCATCCTCCGCCCATAACTCTGGAGGATCCGCGAATGAAGTTTGCCTTGATGATCAATATGTTGGCCTTTCTGGCGTTTGCCGGCCTGATCGTCTGGTTTCGCTATCAACTGGAGAAGACGGACCGCCAGATCGCCGCGATCCACATTGAGCGGGCCACACGCGGGGTTATGATCTCCATGGCTTTCCCGGCCATATTTTTCTTCCAGGTGCGCCAGAACCTCAACCCGGTTCATTACCTGTACGCCGCGTATATTGCCGCCTGGGTGATCTATATTGGTTATCTGCTGCTGCTCATGCGCAAAGTGGCAAGACTCAGGCGCGAGGAAGAAGAGCTGCTGGATAGCTAGATAATGCTGGCATGCCCAACGACTGGAAAACCGGGCTGATTCACTTCAAGGGAGAGATTCCTGAGGGCTTTCGCTCTCTCGTTACTCCGGTCTATCGAGGCTCAACTGTTGTATTCCATGATGTTGCCTCGGCCACGGATGAGTGGGACCAGCACGAGTTCGGATATACCTACGGTCTCTACGGAACGCCTACAACCCTGGAACTGGCGGCCAGAATCTGCGACCTCGAAAAAGGCTTCCGCACCATCATCACCGCTGGAGGCCAGGGCGCAATATCCCTGATTTATCTCTCGCTGCTTAAAAGTGGCGATCACGTCCTGCTTCCGGAAAGTATTTACGGACCGAATCGGAAATTTACGAATGACGTCCTGCGCCGGTTCTCGGTAGAAGCCAGCTACTATCCCCCGGCCATCGGTCCGGGAATCTCTGCTTTACTTCGGCTGAATACGCGCGTGGTCTGGTGCGAGAGCCCGGGATCAATCACCATGGAAGTTCAGGACGTGCCTGCAATTGCCGAGCAGGTCCACAGGCATGGTGCGCTCGTAGTCATGGACAATACCTGGTCAAGCGGGGTTTACTTTGATGCCTTTGCGCACGGCATCGACGTTACCATGCAGGCATTGACCAAATACGTTGGCGGCCACAGTGATCTCCTTCTCGGGTCAGTTACCGTGCGCGACCCGGCCCTGTATGAAAGTTTCGGCCAAACCTATCAGGTTCTGGGCTGCTCTCCTTCTCCTGATGATTGCAGCCTGGCGTTGCGAGGAATGAAAACCCTGGCCATCCGTCTGCGCGCCATTGAACAGTCTGCCCTTGATCTGGCTCAGTGGATCCAGCAGCGTCCGGAGATACAGTTGGTCTTGCATCCGGCCCTCCCATCGTGCCCCGGTCACGATCTGTGGAAGCGTGATTTCACCGGCTCTTCCGGACTGTTTTCCGTAGTCTTCTTGGAAAGGTTCACCAGGGAGCAAGTGGTGCGATTCGTCAATGCTCTGCAATTATTCAAGATTGGCTACAGTTGGGGAGGAGTGACAAGTCTCGTCATGGCCTACGAGATGAATTCTCCCAACCGGCCTGTTTATGGGTCCAGAATTGTGCGGCTTTATGTGGGACTGGAATCGCCCGATGACCTGCGGGCCGACATGGCCCAAGCGCTTGAAGCCATGAAGTGAGACTGGTTTTTCTTAAGCGCATAGTGCATCGAAGCATTGGTTGTTCTCTTTAGATGACCTGACGCACCGACGATCGGATGGCCCGATTGTTCCTGGTTTTCCTACTATAAACGGCTGCCTTGTTAACACTTCAGCCGCTTTTTCCGTCTATCATCTGCAAGGGTGAGGTCCGGATGAGATGGCCTCAATACCGGGAAACAAGGTTGAACTATTTGCCACCAGCCTGGAAGATCAGGCCGTGACGGACATCTCTGCCGTTCACGCTGCGGAGGATTCGCAGCTAGTGGAGGCCGCGCGCCAGGGCGACCGCGCCGCATTTGGACGGCTCTACCATCGTTACGCGCGAATGGTGCACGGCATCCTGCTGGCTCGTGCTCCCTTGAATGAAGTGGATGATCTGGTTCAGGATGTCTTTCTGCTCGCGCTTCCCCGGCTCCAGAGCCTCCGGGACAGCAATCGTTTTGGAGCATGGCTGGCGGCCATCGCGCGCAACCGCGCCAACGATTATCACCGGCAAAGCGTTGATGAAGTCGAACTGCCGGAGGATCTGCCTGATGGTGAAGACCGCGAACGGATGACGGGCGGCGCGCCGGACGCCGAGGCAGCGTCCATCCTGGGCATCATTCGCACGCTTCCAGAAACCTACCGGGAGACGCTGCTGCTTCGTCTGGTGGAAGGAATGACGGGGCCGGAGATCGCCCAGCGCACCGGACTCACTCCAGGCTCCGTGCGCGTCAATCTGCACCGAGGCATGCAACAACTGCGCCAGAAATTGTCCGCCCCGGCCAAAGCTGTAGAGGAATGATTCATGAGAGACGATTATTTGTGGGATGGTTCCGGTGAACCGGATCCTGAAATTCAGAAGCTGGAAACAACGCTGGGCAAGCTGCGCCATAATCGCCCGGCCTCGCCATTTCCTGAAATTACAGTCATGCGGCCGCGATCGGCGCGTCCGCGCTTCTGGCAGACCCGTTGGTTCCCTCGTTTTGCCGTAGCTGCAGGTGTGCTGGCGGCCGGAACGGTTGCATTCTTGCTGCTCTATTCCCGGACGGATTCAAAATCACAGGCCGGATGGGAGGTAACTCGCGTATCGGGAGAGCCCCGGATTGGATCGCACACGCTCGGAGAGAACACGACTACGGGGAAACTTGCCCTTGGCCAAATGCTGGAAACCGATGGCCGGTCGCAGGCCAACATCAGAGTTGAAGAAGTCGGGGAGATCGTCGTGGATCCGGATACGCGCTTGCGCCTGAACGGATCCGGAGTCCGGCGGCTGTCTCTCGAACGTGGGACCATTCACGCATCCATCTGGGCCCCAGCCGGTGAGTTCGTGATCGATACACCGTCCGCTGTGGCTGTGGATCTGGGATGCGCCTACACCTTGCACATGGATGATGCCGGCAACGGCCTGCTGCACACCACGCTGGGATGGGTGGGGTTCAAACTCGCAGACCACGAATCTTTCATTCCCGCCGGAGCAGCCTGCCCCACAAGACGAAACACCGGGCCTGGCATTCCTTACTTCGAGGATTCGTCCGCAGATTTTCTCGCCGCGCTCTCCAAACTGGATGCTGCCGACAGCACAGCAGAAGAAAAAAAAGCGGCGCTCGGGGTGGTGCTGGCGCAGTCGCGCAAACGTGATGCTCTCTCGCTCTGGCACCTGCTTTCCCGCGTGTCAGGGCTGGACCGCGATCTTGTTTATGATCGTCTGGCCCATCTCGTGCCGGCGCCCGCCGGAGTAACGCGTGAAGGAATCCTGCGCCTGGACCAGAATATGCTGGACCTGTGGTGGAACCAGCTTGGCTACGGCGACGTCTCTCTGTGGCGCCACTGGGAAACGCACGTGGACCGGCCAGGAAGGTGAATAAGAATCGCCTTTTTCTTCGGCTGTAATTTTTAAATTCGTGTCTCTTCGAGTTAATTCGCGGCCCAATGGTGTTGATCTGCGGCCATCTGCAAAAATCTGCGGCTGAAGTATTGGGTTTGTTTTCTCTCTTCCCTATTCCTTTTCCTCCGTATTACTATTTGCTGAATTCTTTCTGTTTCGCGACGATTTTCGAGGGAGTACGAACGAAAGACGCAGCCGGGGGCGGCTGCGCTCCCGATTTGTTTTGGTTGTGGCTTGCCGCGCTGTGTCTCCGTGGTGATCTTTTTGATTTTGGTTGCGGCTCCAAGGAAGCAAACACGCGCGCAAAAATCTTGTCCACATTCCTCAACTGGCGTTTCAAGTTGAACGCCTGTTCAATCTCCTTGCGCGGCACCCGTTTGGTAATTCGTTTGTCTTTCATCACCAGGCCGCGGAAATTCAGCTCTTGTTTCCACGCTCTCATGGCGTGTCCCTGCACCAGGCGGTATGCCGCTTCTCGTGACATGCCGTGCTCGGCCAGATCGAGCAGAAGCTGTCCGCTGAAGACCAGCCCGCCGGTGCTTTCCAGGTTTTTAAGCATGCGCTTTGGATACACCAGCAGCGTATCCAGCAGATTGGCTGTCTTTTGCAGGAGATAGTCGGTCAGAATGGTTGAATCCGGGAGGATCACCCGCTCCACTGAGGAATGCGAAATGTCCCGTTCATGCCACAGCGCCACATTCTCAAAAGCGGCCTGCGCGTTGGCCCGCACCACGCGCGATAGACCGCTGATCTGCTCACTGTTGACTGGATTGCGCTTGTGCGGCATGGCGGAAGAGCCTTTTTGTTTCGCGCTGAAGTATTCTTCCGCCTCGCGCACCTCCGTGCGCTGCAAATGGCGGACTTCCGTGGCGATTTTGTCCAGCGTAGCGGTAATCACCGCCAGGGTCGCCACATAGTAAGCGTGGCGATCGCGCTGGATCACCTGGGAGGAGATGGCCGTGGGTTCAAGGCCCAGGCGGCGGCAGATTTTTTCTTCCAACTCCGGCTCCAGATGGGCGAGATTGCCCACTGCGCCGGAGAGTTTGCCCACCCGCATCTCCTCGGCCGCGCGCTCAAAGCGCCCGATGTTACGCACGACCTCCGCATACCAGTTCGCCAGCTTTAATCCGAAAGTAATCGGTTCGGCGTGGATGCCATGCGTGCGTCCGATCATGGGCGCGCGCTTAAATTCGTGGGCGCGGCGATGCAGAATATCGCGGAGCTTCTCCAGGTCGCGCAGGATAATTTGCGAGGCGGCCTTGATTTGCAGCGCCTGGGCCGTATCCACCACATCATTGGAGGTCAGCCCGAAATGAAACCAACGGGCGTGCGGACCCACTTTCTCCGCCACGGATGTCGTGAAGGCGATTACATCGTGTTTGACCTCGGCCTCGATTTCCCGAATGCGCTTCAAGTCGAAGCCGCCACGTTCGGCAATGGCCTGGGCGGCCTCCTGGGGCACGATTCCAGCCTCAGCCAGGGTAAGGCTGGCGGCGGTCTCTACCTCCAGCCAGCAGCGAAATTTGTTTTCGTCACTCCAGATCCTGCCCATCTCCGGGCGGGTATAGCGGGGAATCAAGGGGCGCTCCTTATATGATGGTCAATGGACAGGCGATCATAAATGCAGTTTGCGTGCCTGCGCTACCATGAGGGCTGTGCGCGGGCCGGAGAACCGGCCCATAATTCAGTAGCCGCCCCAAACTAAGAAGGCCCTTTGCAGGGAGAACAACGGACCTGCAAAGGGCCCAGGCTCGAATCTAGCAGATGAGACAAATTATATCGCGAGGCGATAGAATGTCAAAGGGAAAACCGCCCAAACCATTGAACGATGCCGAATACATGGCGCTTGCGGAGTTTCGGTACCAGATCCGCAAATACCTGCGTTTTATGGAAGAAAAAGCCCGTGGCGCGGGTCACAACCCGCAACAATACCAGTTAATTCTGGCTATTAAAGGACTGCCACGGGGATTGCGCCCCACCATCGGCGTGCTGGCTGAACGCATGCAGTTGAATCACAACAGCATGGTTGAGCTGGTGGACCGGTGTGAGCGCCGGGGACTGCTGCAGCGCTCGCGCTCGGGCAGCGACCGCCGGCAAGTCGAGCTGCTGGTGACCCCGGAAGGGGACGGCTTCCTGCGCATGCTGGCCAGCGCGGGAAAGCAGGAACTGCGTGCCACCGGGCCAATCCTGGCGCGAGCTATTCAGCATCTAATCTATCAGGATGTAGATGGGACGAAGACCAGGTTGGGCGGCTCCCGAAAGACAGGAAAAGGAAAAAAGAAAACAGGATGAAGCAATCTGGTAAGCACACCCCTCACACTAAACCCAACCATTCCATTCCACCCTCATCGGCCCTCGGCGACTTCACTACCACCTGGCGAGTGCTTCCCATTTCCGGTTTGGCAATCGTGATCGGAGTCCTTAGTGCTTATGTAGCGCTGGCCTTGCTCCGGCTCATTGGTCTTTTTACCAATTTATTTTTTTACGGTCGTGCCCAGACCGCTTTAGTCTCGCCTGCGGGACACCATCTGGGCCCGTGGGTAATCCTGGTTCCGGTGATCGGGGGACTCATTGTGGGATTGATGGCGCGATACGGCTCCGACCGGATTCGCGGACATGGCATTCCGGAAGCCATTGAGGCCATTCTCCTGCGCGGAGCCAAAGTCGAGCCCAAAGTTGCCATTTTGAAGCCAGTTTCCGCGGCCATTGCCATCGGTTCCGGCGGGCCGTTTGGCGCGGAAGGGCCCATCATCATGACGGGTGGGGCGTTTGGTTCGCTGATCGCCCAGTTCTTCCATCTTACCGGCGCCGAACGCAAGACGCTGCTGGTGGCGGGCGCCGCTGCCGGCATGTCCGCAACTTTCGCTGCGCCCTTCGCCGCCATCCTGCTTTCGGTGGAGCTGCTCCTGTTTGAGTGGAAGCCGCGCAGTTTTATTCCCGTTGTATTCGCCAGCATTACGGCTGAGGCTGCGCGCATTCACCTGCTGGGGCCGGGACCGCTCTTTGCTGTGCCTCCGCACACCGTTGCCTTCAGTCCGGCCATCCTTTTTGGATGCCTGCTCACCGGACTGCTGGCCGGCGCGCTCTCCGCCGGCCTGACCGGCTTGGTGTATGGTGTCGAGGATGCTTTTGGCCACCTCAAGAAGCTGCATTGGATGTGGTGGCCGGCGCTGGGAGCCCTGTCTGTCGGAGTTGGCGGCCTGATCTATCCCCGCGCTCTGGGCGTGGGCTATGACGTGATTGGCGAGTTGCTCCGGGGTGATGCCACCAGGGGATTGATCCTGGGGGTGCTGATAGTGAAGTCGCTCATGTGGGGCATCTCTCTGGGTTCGGGCACCTCGGGCGGCGTGCTGGCGCCACTGCTCATGATGGGCGGCGCGCTGGGCGCGCTGGAGTCCTTGTTTCTGCCCAACCAGGGCGCCGGCTTCTGGCAATTGGTCGGCATGGGCGCCATTCTCGGCGGGACCATGCGCTCGCCTCTCACGGGAGTGATCTTTTGTTTCGAGTTGACCAGTGATTACCACTCCATTCTTCCCCTGCTGATTGCCTGCGTGTGCGCCCACGCATTTACGGTGCTTACGCTCAAGCGCTCCATCCTCACGGAAAAGATCAGCCGCAGGGGCCACCATCTGACGCGTGAATATGTGGTGGACCCGCTGGAGGCGCTGGCGGTGGAGGACGTAATGCGCACCAACATCATGGCGCTCCCGGCGGAAACCACGTTGGCGGAACTCAAACGCGCGCTGGGCCACAACGAAATGGCGCGCGGGCAAAGGCTTTACCCGGTGATCGACGACGACAAGACAGTTGTGGGCGTGGTCACGCGCGGCGATCTGCAAAAAATGAAAAATGCGATGGGCAATGGCAACGCCGGGAGCGTGCGGCTCTCAGAAATTATCAAGAAAGAACCGCTCGTGGCCCATCCGGATGAACCGCTCCGCATTGTTGTCAACCGCATGGCCGCCTCGTCCGTGACCCGCTTCCCTGTGGTGGAACGCGGCTCCGGCAATCGCCTGGTAGGAATGATCGGGCTGCAGGACCTGCTGAAAGCGCGCGAGCTGTCACTGCACGAAGAGTTGAGCCGGGAGCGCGTACTGCGGCTGCGCCTGCCTCTCTCTCTGGGCAAACGCACCCAGGAAAATAAAAAGTAAGCGGGTTGGAATTCGAAGAAACCACCAGGCGTTCACCACGTCGAGGCATTGGGGTTTCTTCCGCTGACCCGATGATCCGGCGACCGGGTCCCCTCGCGATTTTTGCGTGATGGGGTGGTGGTGGCCTGATGAACCGATTACGTACATCGCGGCAATGCCGGGCAGCGGTTCATGGCCCTTATGATCTACACTCTTGTCGTAGCGACTTATGTTCTGCACCAAATGCGGGTCCAAAATAACCGAGGATGCGGCTTCCTGTCCCGGCTGCGGCAAGGTGCTGCGCAATGCGGGCCAGGATCCACCATCGCCTGCACCGCCCGGCGCTCCCGGCAGCTCTCAGCCGCAGCCTGAGAGCAAGGCGCTGCCCAGCCTGGTTCTGGGCATCCTGGCGCTGCCTTTTTCCATTGTTGCCGGAATTCCCGCCATCATCCTGGGGCGTCTCTCGCTGGCTGAGATCAAACAAAGCTCTGGAACATTGACCGGCGAAGGCATGGCCAGGGCAGGCCTGGTTCTGGGATGCATCAGCATAGCGTTGGTGCCGTTTCTTCTGATCATTGCCATTCCCAATCTGCAACACTCAAAAACGGAAGCCAACCAGGCGGCAGCAGCTACGGTGCGAAGTCTGGTTGACGCCCAGGCCGCCTATTCAACCACCTATCCCAAAGCCGGCTACGCTCCTGACCTGGCAACACTGGGTCCGGGAGCGCCGTCCTGTGCCGGCGAAGGCATCCAGAGGAATGCATGCCTGATTGATGGCGAGCTCGGATGCATCACCGGAACCAGCGGCCAATGGTGTGACAAAGACCAATACCGGTACAGCATCGTCGGCATCAACAAGGACGGAGTGACCCAGGATTACATCATTACCTCGACGCCCATGACCGGCAGTGCAGGCAACATAAGTTACTGTGCCTCCAGCGATGGTGCTGTCAAGTCCCGTGCCGGCGCGCCGCTTGCAGCGCCCCTCAAAACCGTAGCTGAATGCAAACCCTGGCAGCCGGTCTGGCGGACAGCTACACCTGACTGTCGTTGCGTGCCGCCCCGCACCTTTTTGTTTTTTCGAATCCGTTGATGTCTAACGCTGCTCTCAATCCATAAGCGTTAAAAAACGGCCAATCGTGCTCGTCCCTGAGGCGTGTCATCAACCGGCGAAGCCCAGGGTTTTTTGGAGGATTTTCCTGGGCAATTCTCAACTTCCCGTATTGGTACATCTGATAAACAAGCATGTCCGCTGCTTGCAATTGAACAGCTTCAAGGCTGGTTGGAAAAGAGGGCTCACCCATCCGGTCTCGAACGGACAGATTGGAATCGTTCTTCAGGACGGCATAAAGATCGAGAGCGTAACCCCTCGCCTGATCATTCAGATCAAAAGCGAAATGTACCTTTTCGCCTGCCGGGCAATAGGGGAGAGGGCCAGTGACGGCAAATTGGAATCCGAGAAAGTAGGGCCGTGTTTTAGGACCTGTTGTCACCCATTTTCTCCTCATCACGTCATATCGTCCGTCGGTAAGAAAAGTCCGCTCTTGATCAGACAGGGCATCCCAGGCGTTCTTAACGATGCCTGCCCCGATCGGGAAGATGCGGTTATTCACAACGATGTCAAGCAATTGATCTTCAAATTCCTGGGCCTTGGCGTCCTCCCAATCCTGATACGGCTTGACCCGATTGCCTGCTGGATCGCGCTGCCAGAATCGCCTTGCATGGAATTCTTCAATCTTGTAGCGGTCGAGCGTCTTTCGCCACGCAGCTTCAAAGTGTTCCCACGCCGTGTCCCGCCCGAAATACCCGCCTACACAGCAGAATTCGCAGTTGTTTGCGTGTATGCCGCTTTCGCCAATGTAAGCCTTGAGCATCGCAACACCCGCCCTTGCCATCCCTTGCGTCTCTGGGTTTTGATTTTAAATTACCAAATTACCAGGGTCGAAAATCACCGGGAGGGATGCGCTCCCGGCTCAGCGGCCCAGTTGAATATCGCCTGTTTTCAGCCAAATCCTCAAAAAAGTGCTGCCACTCTGACAGCATTGTGACAGCACTTGATTGACTCCCTTTCCTCCCGATGTAATTCTGGAAACAGGTGCGAATTTGGCACCCTCGCCCCAGGGCGAGCGGGAACTTTAGGGCAAGCTACTCTCTGCAATCAGCTTCTTTTCGGCTTCAACTTTTTCTATCCCTTATGCACCTCCACAAGTTTGCAAAATTCAGGGGCCGTGCCCTTTAGGGCCGAAACAACAAAGTCTCTCGTCTGTGCGATCCCGGCTGCTTGGTCATCCAGTTTGTCCAAAAGCAATGGTTCGCAAAGATGGTACTGGTCAACCAAAAACTTATCCGCTGTTTGGCAGATCACCCCAAATTTGTCCAAGCATTCTTTTGGAAAGTGTTTCGTGTTCTGCGTAACAATTGCATTTGCGCGGGCCATGATCGCAGCAGCTAATACATGCCTATCGTCTTTATCTGGGATACATTCGACGGCCTGTAAAAGCTCACAGGGAACCACCACCATGGATTCCGGAAATGCTTCGCGCATCTGGTTGAGCCGCCATTCTATTTCGTCGTCCGTCCTGCCGAGTTTAGTTTTTAGCACCGTTGCCATTTCGCCTAGAATCTGGTCACTCCATAGCGGACGATACATCGCCGGTTCTTCTGCGAGGCGTAGCAGAAAATCGCAAAGCGCCATCGGCACAAGAACACAGGCGTCTAGCACGGCGGAATATTCATTTTCCTGTGTGAAAATCATTAGGAACCTTGCTGTAATCTCCCTTTGCAAATTCCTGCTTCGCCAAATTATCGAGAGTTGTTCTCCGCGCATTATCACGCTTGGCCTTGTATGCAAGGACATCGCGCACGTACGTGCGCCGATGCGTTCCGGCCTTGTGAAATGGAATTTCCCCTTTTTCGAGAAGTTGAACGAAATACTGCCTGGACACGCCGAGAATTTTGGCGGCTTCGACAGTCGTGAGTTCGTGCTTGCTCTGCAAGATGGTGACCGAATTTCCGGCCCTGAGATCGGCCAGAAGTCGCAGCAGAAACGAGTAAATGTTGTTCGGCAGGTACTCCGTTCTTCCATCGGGTCCGACAAGTTTGGCTTCAGCCTGTCGGAGTTTCTCGTAAATTTGTCTGATCTCCTCCTGTTCTTGCGGCGGGATATTAACCTGGGCATGTGGCGACGACGTCAATTCGATCTCCTGAGACATAAACCGGATTCCTCCTTTTCGTGGATTGCGGTTTACACCCACTAGGGGAGCCGTAACTCCATCCTTCTTGGATGTCTACATCTCTTAAAATTGTTACCTGTAAATGCTATAAACGCAATATTAATATTGTGCTTGTACATAAAATACTGAAAACAAATAAGATACAAAACGCTATAAACGACGCCTATCGTGGCATTTATACAAAAAGGCGACTCTAATTGAGTCGCCCGCGACAAAGATGTGCTGATTTTCAATCACATCCGGGGATGCGGAGATGTCGTGCGGTTTTCCAAAAATTGAACCATGCAGTGTGCATTTTGGAAGGCTCCCGGACCGCCGGCGTCACAAGCTCTAATCTCTTTCCCACGCGGGTCTCATGACCCCGGAAGCTTGCTGGCCGCCGCCCTCTGCGTGCGCCTTGTCCCACTGCTGCTGGCTCAGCGGCTGGATTGGCGGCAGCTTCTTCCTGCCCAGCGCCGAGTTGATTCCCGCGAGCTGGCTTGAAGTGAGCTGGTCGTAATCTTTGATCACGTCGCCAAGCTCGCGATCAAGGCCTTCCGTTCTGGCGACCTCCTCGTCTGTCGGCTTGCCTTCATAGCCATTGACGTCGCCGTATACCTCTGTGGTGTACTCGCGGATGCGCTGCTCGCCGGTCACGGCGCCGCCTTCTTTGGTGGCTACGATCTTGGAACGCAGATCATCGACTTGCTGCGCCAGTTGCTCGAGCTTCTTGCGCAACGGGTCATTCTGCGGCAATTTCGCTGCGCGGTCTTGGGCGGCTTCACGCACGCCGGTGATGGAAGCCACGGCATAGCTCATGCGATCCAGCATTTTGTAGAGTTGCATGACCAGGTCGTATTGCGCTTTGCGGTCTTGCACCGTGAATTTGGCGCGAGGATCGAGCGCTACCTCGATCTTGCCGGTGTAAACCTGCTCGCCCTTGGTCAACTTTACGGTGTAAGTACCGGGTAGCACGCGCGGGCCGGTGCTGGCGTCAAAGGCCGCGGTGGCCGCGGGCGGCACCAACGGGGCCTTGAGCACCATGGACCAGGTTGCGCGGTTCAGGCCGCGATGCTTGGTCCCGGCAATTGTGTCCACCAGCTTGCCTGCGGAATCGAAGATCTCGATTTTTAGATCGCCAAAGATATGGCGGCCTTTTTGATAGTAGGTGATGAAGGCCTGATCGCTCCGGCTCGGTCCGTTAAATGTTGCATCACCCTCCGGCCATCCGCCGCCCGCGCTTAAGTACTCCACAGCTTTGGAGGGCAGCAGGGCGGCATCCTGGGCCATCAGTTCCGGCGTGAGCGCACGCAAAGATGAGATGTCATCAATAATCCAGATGCCGCGGCCATGAGTGGCCATCACCAGATCAGACTCGCGCGGCTGGATGACAATGTCCCGCACGGCAACCGCCGGGAAACCGCTGCCCTTGTATTGGGCCCAGTGCTGTCCGCCATCAACGGAGACCCAGAGACCGAATTCCGTGCCCAGGAAAAGAAGGTTGGGATCAACCGTGTCCTCGGTGATGATGTGGGCGTAACCGCGCGCGCCGCTTTCCTGCAGGGCAAGCGCTGTCCAGGTGGCGCCATAGTCGGTTGTTTTGTAAGCGTACGGCTTCAGGTCGCCATAGGTATGGCGATCGAAGGTGGCGTAGGCGGCGCCTTCCTGGAACAAGCTGGCTTTCACGCTTGAAACCCAGGAGTTCTTGGGAAGGCCGGGAACTTTGTCCACCACGTTGGTCCACGTCTTGCCGCCGTCACGGGTGATCTGGAGATTGCCGTCATCCGTGCCGATCCAGATGATCTGTCCATTTTTGGGCGACTCGCTGATGGAATAGATGGTTGTGTGCATCTCAGCGGAAGAGTTATCAACAGTGACGCCGCCGGATTCTTCCTGCTTCTGTTTTTCCGGATCGTTGGTGGTGAGGTCGGGAGATATGCGTTCCCAGGATTGCCCGTGGTCGCGGGAGCGGAACAGGAATTGCGCTCCAATGTAGATCGTCCCTTTTTCATTGGGACTCATATGGATGGGGGTGTTCCAGTTGTAGCGCAGCTTCCCCTCTTTGTAGCGAGGCTGCGGCTTGATGTTGCGATTTTCCAATGTATAGCGGTTGATGCGGCCGATTTCTCCCCCCTGAGACTCAGCGTAGACATAATCAGGATCGCCCGGGTCAGGAAAAGCCCAGAAGCCGTCACCGCCATAGAGGTTTTCCCAGCGCGAGTTGCTGACGCCGCCGGGATAGGAAGACTCGGCTACCCACGTGCTGTTGTCCTGCAGGCCGCCGTAGACGCGGTAGGGGTCGTAGTCATCCACGCTCACGTGGTAGAACTGCGAGACCGGCAGGTTTATTTGATGGGTCCAGCGCCCGCCGCCATCAATGCTGGTCCACATGCCCCCGTCATCTCCGGCATAGACCAGGTTGCTATTGGCAGGATCGATCCATACCGTGTGGTAGTCACCGTGCCCGTTGGCGGTGCCGCTGAAGCTGCGGCCGCCATCCACGGTCAGCAGCAGCCCCAGGTCCACTTTGAAGACTTTGTTTTCATCCTTGGGATCGACAATGAGGTTGGCGAAATAAAAAGGCCGCCACACCATGAACTGGCTGGCGTCTTCTTTGGTCCAGGTGTTGCCG
Organism: Candidatus Angelobacter sp.; assembly: GCA_036522115.1. Classification (GTDB taxonomy): domain Bacteria; phylum Acidobacteriota; class Terriglobia; order Terriglobales; family Acidobacteriaceae; genus Angelobacter. The sequence continues at coordinate 26,267 of DATDGL010000114.1, read as the reverse complement.
CCATCGTTGGAGCGAAAGAGAGCGCTCTTCTTGCTCTCAATCATGGCGTAGACCACGTTGGGTTTACCGGGCGCCACGGCCAGGGCAATGCGTCCGTAGGGTTTCTCCGGCAAGCCCTGGTTGGCGGCAGGAGTGAGTTCAGTCCAGCGCTGTCCACCATCTGTGGATTTGAACAGGCCGCTGCCGGGACCGCCGGAGCGGAACGTCCAGCCCTGGCGGCGAAAATCCCACATGGCCGCATAGACGGTTTTGGGCTCTTTCGCGGACATGGATAGCATGGCGCATCCGGTCGACGTGTTGGCGCCCGCCAGGACGCGCTGCCACGTCTGGCCGCCGTCCGTCGTCTTGTAGACGCCACGTTCATTGTTGTCGTCCCAAAGGTGGCCGGTGGCGCAGGCATAGACGATATTGCTGTCAGTGGGGTCAACCAGGATGCGCGAGATGCGCTCTGAGTCTTTCAATCCCATGGGCGTCCAGTTCTCGCCACCGTCCGTTGATTTGTAGATTCCGTCGCCCACGGAAACGCTGTTTCTGGCCCACGTCTCCCCCGTGCCGACCCAGACTATTTTGTGGTTGGAAGGATCAATGGTCACTGCTCCGATGGACTGCACATCCTGCTTATCGAAGACCGGCTTGAAGGTGGTTGCGCCGTTGATGGACTTCCACACGCCTCCGCTGGCGGACCCGACAAACACCGTGACCTTCCCGCCTTCGTCCACTGCGTCAATGGCGGCAATACGACCGCTCATGGTGGCGGAGCCGATATTGCGCGCTGACAATCCGGAAATGGTGCCCGAATCATATTTAACCGGGCGCGCTCCTTGCCCTGACGCAGTCGTGACAAACGCAGTTGTAAGCAGAAGAGTGCAGGCGGGCAGCCAGTGCAGCTTGGGCAGGCGAGAGCAGGCAATCATCATATTGAGAGGTCCTCTTAGCTTTCCTTGAATATTCCTGGGGATGGGCTATTTCGATCCGGTCTTGGGTGATTCCAGGGCAGCCGGCATCTTGAAATCCTTGTCGTCAACAGTGACATTGGCTTCTATCTTCTGGACCGTAATTTTCGCGCCGGCCTCCGGATTGTTCTTAGGGCCGGAGACAATCGAAAATGGGAACATCACGCCGTTTACCGGCTTGTAAGAACCCAGCGATGTCACGCTTTCGCGGACCGTGCCGCGAACGAATCGCTGCCGTTCGACCTGGATTTCGATGTAGGTATCCGGATCCAGGGAGTAGTAGAAGATGTCGCCGTTTTTCAGCGTGACCTTGAGCTTGTAAACATCGTCGCCGTCCACCTGGTCGTGTCCCACGTATTCGACTTTGTTTCCCTTGGCTTCGGCATCCACCAGGGGGCCGTCAAAATCGGCGTCCTCGACCATGCCACGCAGTTGCTCGTCGCCCACCAACTCCGGATCTTTGCGGCCTTGAAAGGGATTGATCTGCCAACCTGAGTTCCCGTCGAAAGCCGTAATCTGGGTCATTCCCTGAACACTAAAAGTCTGGCGTAGCAGGTTTGGACGCTCAGTCTCCCGGCCGAGCTCGGCCTTAAAGCCGCCTGCATCCAGAGTGGCGGTCATGCGTATGGTCTTGATGGCCTTGATCTTTTCCAGCCCACCTTTGGCCTGGAGGTTCTTGGCGACCAGTTCATCCGCTGTTTGCGCGAACATGCAGACTGAGAAACAACACAGAGATACCGCTAGGCTGCGAAGCACATTCACTGGTTGACTCCTTGAGTTCTGAAGGTATATCCCGGGGCGAGAACTAAAGATTGCTTAGACGCAAAAAATCCTGTTTCGTTAGCCAAACACCCGGGCGCATCTGAGGATCGTTCAGAGTATTGTAGCGGATGAAGCAGCACGGCGGCATGAGTAGTTTGACGGCAAGATGGCCGGGTTTCGAGTGGTGATGGCGTCTCCCACCTCCGGCGGAACAAAAGTGACTTTTGAGGAGGCTGTGACCAACAGGCGCGGGCAGGACTTACTCTTTAATTTGTCATTTGTCCTGGGCTGCGAATACCAGCAAAAGTCCCGTCAGACCACCCAGAACACCTGCTATTGCGATGCGCTGCTTGGTGGTCGGACTCATGGGAGCCTTGATTTTCTTCACGTCGGCGTAACTGAGTGTTGTCGGCTGGCCGGCTACCGTCAGCACGAACGTGTCTGGTTCGGCCTTATTGATTTCTCCCCGCAGTTTGCGCTGGTCGTAGGTCTCGACCGAGACCATGGCGCCCCTATCCAGGTATTTGCTCACCTGTTTCTTGATCTTCTCAATGTGTTTCTGGTCAGGACCGCTGCCGGCAAAGCAGGAGGAACAGCCGATACAAAGGACCAGCATAAGAGCTACGATTGGTTTCATGGGTGAATCCCCTTTCTCATCCTGAATAGATCAGGCTCAGGAAAAGGAGCAATGCGCGCGAGGTAATCTGCGGGTCACCTGCGAGTCACCAGAATCTAAAATGGTGGAAACAAAAGTGATAGCGTGGTCTGAGGCTGTCTACTGACCGGCAATGGCCTTGATAAATTCATAGTAGAAATCCACTCCATCGTAGAAGTCTGTTACGCCGATGCGCTCATCCCTGCCGTGAGCGCGATCATCATCCACGTCAGTAAATACACCCGGAACGCCATAGGCTGGTATGCCGACGATGCGCAGGTATTTGCCATCACTGGCGCCATTATCCATTACGGGAACGATGGGCAATCCGCCGTAGAGCCTGGCGCTGAGACCTTCAAGCGTGTGCACAATGGAAGGGTTGATGGCGGAAGCGGGAGCGGGCGTCACGTCACCAACTACACTCACGGAAATCCGGTCATCGGCCAGGACACGCGTCAGGGTGCGTTGCACGTTCTCCAGCGAATCCTGTGGCAGCATGCGGCAGTTCACGTTGGCCGCCGCGGTCTGGGGCAGGGCGTTGTTCGCGTGACCGCCCTCCAGACGTGTGGCTACGCAGGTGGTGTGCAGGAGCGCATTGAAATAGGGCGAAGCTGAGAGACGGCGGGCGGCAGCTTCCGCCTTTGCCTGATCGGGCCCGATTACGGCGCGAAAATCTGAAGCCGTGGCGGCAATCTCCAGAGGAGCTGTGCGCTCGAAGAAGCCGCGCGTGGTCTCGTTCAAGCTTACCGGAAAATCAAATGCAGCCAGACGCACCAGCCCCTGCGCCAGGTGGTAGATGGCATTGTCATCTTTCACCGGCCGTGAGCTGTGGCCACCCTTGCTCTTTACTTCCAGGCGAAAGTCAACGTAGTTTTTCTCGCTCGTCTGCAGGCCTAAGAGCAGGCGCTTGCCGTTTTTGGCTTCAAAGTTGCCGGCATCGGTGTTGATGCAATATTCGGCCTCGATCAGATCGCGATGGTTTTTGATCAGCCACTGCACCCCGTTGGATTGCCCGCCCTCTTCGTCGGCGGTGAGCGCCAGAATCAGGTCACGGGAAGGCGTCCAGCCTTCTTTCTTGAGGCGCAGAAAATTTGTGATCAGTACGGTGTCTCCCTGCTTGATGTCCGACGTGCCGCGGCCATAGAAGAAGCCATCTATCTCATTGAGCTTGAAGGGGTCCATAGACCAGTCCTGGCGCAGTGCCTGCACTACGTCCAGATGGCCGAGAAACAGAATTGGCTTGCCCTGTCCGCGCCCGTGCAGGCGTACCACCAGGTTCTTCTTGTTAGGCATCGGCCCAAGGACGCTGACATCTTGGGCGGGGAAGCCTGCCGCGCGAAAGCGGGTGGCCATGGCCTCAGCCGCCGTAGTGACATTACCGGCAGGCGTATCCGTGGTGTTGATCTCAATCAGTTCCTTGAAGATGTCATGCGCGATCTGGTGTTCCGGAGGAAGGCCCGTCTGCTGGGCAAAGCTGAAAGGCACGGCGATGATGATTGCCAGGAGGAAGAAAAGAAGCTGGACTACAGCCGGTGTTTTCATGTTGTGAGTGGGCATGCTGTCCAAATCGTAGCATCGGCTCTCTGAAGCGGGCAGAGGAATTGTTGGAATGGTCAACAGGCCGGCTGGCATGGTCCGCCCGAAGGCTTGCAGTCAGCTCTCCGAGACACCCGTGAGATGCCGCCCAACCGTTCCCAAAACGAAAACTATTGTCATTATTAAAATCACAATAAATCGTTTTAATCATGGAAACTTGCGATACAATGGCGACCCTGCATGGTTGGCGGCGCTTTCCCACGCCCGCCATGCAAGACCCACTGAAAGGAAATCTCCATGAGCAAAAGCCAGCCTCTCCCTCCGTCACGGGCGTGGTTTTTTGTTTTGTTTGCCGCCGTTCTGGCGCTGGCCCTGCAGGGCCTTCCAGTCCTGGCCAAAGACCATGACGACGATCACAAAGTGGTCGCCACTTACGTCCAGAATTTCCACGTCTTCAGCGGTAATTTTCTCCGGCGGCTGGTTGACAACGGCGCCGCCGGTAAACTCGACCTTCTGATCCATGCCTTTGTAGATATCCGGGCAGACCAGCAGGGTGATCCACATTGCGCAGCTTTTGACGAGTTTGCCGACTATCAATTCTTCTTCGATCAGACCCGTAGCGTGGATGGTTCGGTGGATTCTTTCGCTCCGGGCGCGCTTCGCGGACAAGTCCACCAGCTTCAGGAGCTAAAAAAACTCTTTCCTCGCTTGAAGATACTGGCTTCGGTCGGAGGGTTCTCCGCTGGCGTGAATGGCTTTGAAGCGGCCGCTGCTACTCCGGCAAGCCGCAAGGCCTTTGTAGCTGACTGCATCAACTCGTACGTGAAAGGTAATTTCAGCAACACTACCGGGCTGGCGCCGATCTTCGATGCCGGATTTTCGGAGCAACCGCTGATCTCTCCGCCCATTGGGCCGGTACCGGGCATCTTCGACGGCTTCGATATCGACTGGGAATTTCCCACCCAGCCTCAGGACCGGAGCAACTTCATTGCTCTGCTGGCAGAGTTCCGCAAACAATTGGATGCGCTTGGACCGGGGCACATTTTGACCGCGGCCTTACCCGCAGGACAACAGAATTTTTCCCTGATCAACCTGCCCGCCGCGGCGGAACAACTGGATTTCATCAACCTGGAGACCTTCGACTATAACGGCCCATTCAACAATTTTACCGGCTTCGTCTCCCCACTGGTGCAAACGCAGTTTGACACTAACCCTATCTTCAATGTCACCTTCACGGTTGAGAGTTACCTGAAGGCCGGCGTGCCCTCCGATAAAATCCTGATGGGGATTCCGTTCTACTCCTATGGCTGGGCTATCACCGGCGTCTCCGCACCGGGGCAAAATGGGCAGTTCGTGGCGGCGGTCAATCCCAGTAATCCCTCTTCCGGCAACCCACCTGACTATGCCGGCACAGTGGCCATACAACTGGATCCGGCGCTGGCAGGGGTAGCCTCCACTGAGACGCACGCATTTATTGACTTGAACGTTCTGCCTTTTTCCCAGTTATTCCACGAACCCAAAGCGCAAACGCCGTACGCTTTCGATGGCCTCAACTGGTGGACGTACGAGGATGCCACATCCATTGCCGTTAAAACCCGGTTTGCCAACGACAAGCATCTGCGCGGAGCCTTTATTTTTGAAGAGCCGGATGAACTTCCTGATGGCAGCCTTTTCAATGCAGTCTTTAACGGAGTGCACGACCAGCACTGACTCGGGTTGTTGAGCGCGAAGAGTGGGATGAAGTTTGTCCCGCTCTTTGTGAACTGAGCCACGATTGGGCGACCACCGATTATGACGAATACCAGATGACCTGCAACTGCGGCGCAACCGCTTGCAGAAGGACGATTACCTGTCGAGATTGGATGCGGCCTGAACTACAGGAGAAATATCGAGGATATTTCTCGTGGTATTGCAGCAGAAGCTAGAGGGAATTGTGGAAATAGCCGACAAGTCAAAAGCCGCCAGCATTTACCGGCGGCTTTTGAGCAAATGCCAATGGCTATTTACTAATTGCTATACAGCAACGCTCCTTCTGTCTTTTCCGAGTTGTCGCCAACCTGGCGATAGAACAAGCGGTCGCCTTCCAGGTACACCTCGATGAAAGCCGGGCGCGTGGCGATGCTGCCCTGAATGAGCGCCTCAGACATGGGGTCCTCAATGTAGCGCTGCAAGGCACGACGCAATGGGCGCGCGCCATAGCTGCGGTCTACCAGGGTCTTCTCCAGCACCCACTTCTTGGCCTCTTCGGTCACGGTAATCGTGATGTGACGCTGCGCCAGGTTAGTGTTGAGCTGGCCTACCAGCAATTCAAGAATCTGGATCAGATCGGCATCCGTGAGCGCGTTGAAGATGATGACTTCATCCAGGCGGTTGAGGAACTCAGGATTGAAGGTCTTCTTCACTTCCTGCCGCACCATCTCTTCAACCTTTTCGGAAATCAATTCTTCCTTGTCCACCTGGAAGCCCAACCCTTTGCGCTTCATCAGGTGCCGCGCGCCGATGTTGGAGGTCATGATGATAATGGCGTTTTTGAAGTCTACGGTGTTGCCCAGGCCGTCCGTAAGCTGACCATCTTCGAGCACCTGAAGCAGAATATTGAACACATCAGGATGCGCTTTCTCGATCTCATCCAGCAGGACAACCGAGTACGGAGACCTCTTGACCCGTTCCGTGAGCTGGCCACCCTCTTCATAGCCGACATATCCCGGAGGCGAGCCAATCAGTTTGCTCACCGAGTGCTTCTCCATGAACTCGGACATATCGAACCGAATCAAAGACTTTTCACTGCCAAAGAGGAAGTGGGCCAGGGTGCGCGCCACCTCGGTCTTGCCTACACCCGTAGGGCCAAGGAACAGGAACGATCCGATGGGCCGGTGCGGCGACTTCAGACCGGCGCGTGAGCGGCGGATGGAGCGGGCCAGCGCACTGATGGCCTTGTCCTGCGAAATCACGCGTTTATGCAGCTCTTCTTCCACCCGAAGCAGCTTTTGCGTCTCTTCTTCCTTAATTGAGGTGACCGGCACGCCTGTCCAGCGGCTCACCACCTCTTCAATATCTTCACGATTGACCACGCCGGTGGCGGATTCATCCAGATGATACTTCTCCCGCAACCCGCGCAGGTTCTCGCGCTCTTTGCGCTCTTCGTCAGAGTAGAAACGCGCCTTCTCAAATTCATGGTTGGCGATGGCATTTTCCATGCGATGCACGATGAATTTGATCCGCTTCTGGACCTCAGTAATCTCATCCGGCAGAGAGGTCTGGCGCAGTTTTACGCGCGCGCCTGATTCGTCGAGCAAATCAATGGCCTTGTCCGGCAGGAAACGGTCAGGAATGTAGCGGTTGGAGTGGTACACGGCGAACTGGATCGCTTCATCAGTGTAGCTGACCGCGTGAAACTTCTCATAGCGTTCCTTAATGCCGTAGATGATCTTGACGGCCTCGTCCTCATTCGGAGGCGGGACCTTCACGGCCTGGAAGCGGCGCTCCAGCGAGCGATCTTTTTCGATCGATTTGCGATATTCGCCCGGGGTGGTGGCGCCAATGCACTGAATCTCTCCCCGCGAAAGAGCGGGCTTGAGAATGTTGGCAGCGTCCAGCGACCCTTCAGCCGAGCCGGCCCCTACCAGGGTATGCAATTCATCTATGAAGATGATGCAATTCTGGTTTTCCATCAGTTCTTTCATGATGGTCTTGAGGCGCTCTTCAAACTGGCCGCGATACTTGGTGCCGGCCACGATCAGGGACAGGTCCAAACCCAGAATTCGCTTATCGGCCAGGAAAGAAGGAACGTCACCATCAGCAATGCGCTGGGCCAGGCCTTCCACAATGGCTGTCTTGCCCACGCCAGGTTCGCCAATCAGCACCGGATTGTTCTTGGTGCGACGGCACAAAATCTGTACTACTCGTTCGACCTCGCCTTCGCGTCCTACCAGCGGATCAAGTTGGCTGTCCATGGCGGCCTGGGTCAGGTCGCGGGAAAACTCAGATAGCAGGGAAGATTCACGAGAGGACCCTCTTTGCGGCTGGGCCTTTTCCTGGGTGCTGCGGGCCAGTTCTTCACGGATGGCGCTCAAGCGCAGCCCGCGTTCATGCAGAATTTCCGCGGCAAAGCATTTTTCTTCGCGCAGCAGTCCCAACAGCAGATGTTCGGTGCCGATATGCTTGTGGCTCAAGCGCTCGGCTTCTTCTGCAGCGTAAGCCAGCACGCGCTTGCACTCATTGCTCAATGGCAGATCAACGGACGTGGATACCTTTTCCCGGATCGTCGTGTGTCCCTCAATCTGTTTACGGATAGACTCGACAGATGCATGAGTGCGCAAAAACCGGTTGGTCAACGCCTTGTCTTCACGCAACAAGCCCAGCAACAGGTGTTCAGTCTCAATATAAGGAGAGCCGAACTGGCTGGCCTCGTAGCGTGCAAAAAATATTACGCGCCTGGCTTTTTCTGTATACCGCTCGAACATGTTTCCCTCACCCAGATGCCTTCAGTCACCTCTGCCAAAAGCATCTCTCTTCCCTCTGGTCCGAACGCCGGGCCTTCCAGAAAGAAGCTTAACATCCCAACCGCCTCTCAAACAGACCAAGCGGCCAAACCAAAATAACATTACTTGCACGTAGCAGACCAAACTTGCCTAAACTGCCCTTTGCCCCTTTCGCTTTTTCAAACCGGAAGCGAATGGGGAGAAACTTCCTCAACCCGGCCCTCATGCAGGCGCATTACGCGGTCGCAACGCCGCGCAAAATCAAGATTGTGGGTAACGATGAGGGAAGTAAGCCGGTGTTCGTGATGAAGTCTCTGAATCAAATCGAAAACCAGTCCGGCAGTGCGATTGTCCAGGTCGCCAGTTGGTTCATCTGCCATGAGAATCCTGGGTCCTGTAACCAGCGCCCTGGCCAGTGCCACTCTCTGCTGCTCACCCCCGGAAAGCTCTCCCGCGCGATGGTGGCTCCTTTTTTCTAACCCCACTTCTGCCAGCCAACCCGCGGCCTTTTCCATGGCCGCTTGGTAAGACGTTCCACGCATTAGGAGCGGCATAGCAACATTCTCCTGTGCAGTGAACTCTGGCAACAGATAGTGAAACTGCCAGACGAAACCAATTTCTCGATTGCGGAAATCCGCTGCCGCTTCCTCTGTCAGCTTCACTACTTGAGTCTGCGCGCAGTATACGTCACCTGCTGAAGCCCAATCAAGAGTTCCGAGGATGTGCAACAAACTGCTTTTGCCTGCCCCTGACTCTCCGACAATAGCGAGCATCTCTCCCTTTCCTACCCGAAAGGACAAATTTTCAAAGAGCACCAAGTCGCTTTGACCGGAACGGTAAACTTTCTTGAGTCCTTCCACCCGCAGGATTTCAGACTCCTCTTTAATTGGATGCAAGTACATACCTCATCGCTTCAAGCGATTGAAATCCCTAATGTTTATCGCCTTGTGCAACGTTCCTTACACTCATTAGAACCCGAAAAGAGAACTCTGCACTGTTTATTTTTGTTACAAAAGGCACCCATCGGGTTAAGGCCGGGAATTCTGATTTTCATAGATAATATCGGCCTATCACACCTATAGATTAACGTCACTCATAGCGCAATGCCTCAGCCGGCAGCACCCTTGCAGCCGACCAGGAGGGATAAAGAGTTGCAACAAAGGATACAAATATTGCCATCGCTGCCACCAGAATTCCGTCCCAGGCCCGGGGCGCAAAGGGAACGTAATCAATGGAGTAAACCTCCGGGGAGAGGGAAATCAGGTGATATTTCGCTCCTGCAAGTGCAATTCCGTAGCCAAGAATGATCCCGGCAAGCGTCCCCACCAGCCCCACCAGCAGTCCCTGCATGATAAAGATCCGGCGCACCTGCCGCCGCCGTGCCCCCATGGACATAAGTACCGCGATGTCCTTGGTTTTTTCCATGACCATCATGATCAGTGAAATCAAAATGTTCAGCGCTGCCACAAAAACAATCAGCCCGATGGTGATAAACGTCACCAGTTTTTCCAGCCGCAGAGCGTGAAACAAAGCTTTGTTTTGCTCCATCCAGTTGGTAACAGTGAATCCTTTCCCGGCGGCCTGCTCAAGTTCATCGCCCACCTGCGGAGCTTTATAAATGTCGTCGATTTTGAATTCTATGACGGAGATCACATCTCCCAACCCGAAGAGCCGTTGAGCGTCTGCCAGACGGAGAAAGGCCCAGGTGTTGTCATAGTCGTAGAACCCAGAATCAAAAATACCGGCAACTTTAAAGCGGACGAATTTGGGGACCAGTCCCAAAGGGGTCAGCTCTCCCTGTGGGCTGGTAACCATCACAACGGAACCAACCGTGGCGCCCAGGTTGGTGGCGACATCTTTGCCCAGAACAATCGGCGGTGTTTCCGGCTGGCAGGTCTCGCCGTCGGGCCCGCAGGCGGGAGTTGGTGATGAATTCAGTTTTTCCGGCGAGCCGAACTTCACTGTCTTGAGCAGTTCACTGACTTTGTTTTCGTATTCGGGAACCACCCCTTTCAACACTACGCCGCTGGCGCGCGATCCGCGAGACACAAGGACTTGTTCATAGATGGCCGGAGCGGCGGCCACTACATGCGCCTGCTTTTCCAGACGGTCCATGAGCGGCTGCCAGTTGCTGATCCCTTCGCTCAACGTGCCCATCAGGTTCACGTGAGAGCTGGAGCCGAGAAGGCGGTCCTGAAGGTCCTGGCGAAATCCATTATTGATGGCCAGGGCGACGATGAGAGAGGCCACTCCCGCAGCTACTCCAATCACGGAGATGAAAGTAATGATCCCGACCAAAGCCTGGCGGCGCTTGGCCCTGAGATAGCGCGCGGCAACAAAGAGCTCGAATCTCACGCCAGGAACCTTCTCTGAAAAGGGATGAGCGGGACCCGTGCTTTGTAGTCAAGGAAGCTCTGCCCGAAGCGCTTCTTCAACTCACGCTCTTCCAGCCAGATCATCAGTGGAAAGGTAATGAAGAGGCTGACCGCCAGCAGGATGAAGTTTTCCAGAAGCCCGCTGCTGATGGTACAGGCAGCAAACATGCAGAGATGCGCGAAATAGATAGGGTGGCGCATGCGCTGGTGCAGTCCGGTGGTGACCAGGGCCTGCTCGTGCTCCTGAGGACGAAGTTCGGTCTCACCGATAAGGTTATGCAGCCCAAAATCGGGACCGATGCGGCGGTAGGTCCTTGCGCCCAGCAGAAACAACAGGAATGCAGGAAGCCAGAACCAGACATTCGAGTAAATTTGCCGCGAATGCCACGGCCATGTGGCGGACATGAGAACGCCAATCACGACTGCCCACAGAGGCAGCAGAAGGCGATAAGGCGATCGCTGCATTCCCTGCCAGCGCCGCGCTGCAGGATGAATGAAAAACCAGAACAGAGGGATGCTGCTGTAAAGAATTCCTATGAACCATGACGCCAGCAGCAGCTTCTCACCCATGAAGGGATTGTAAATGAAGCAGTAATTAGCAATTAAGTCCCGACGGGACAGCTTAATCTCCAGCCCGTCTGTTTTGTTTTCCTGTGTGCCGGGTCTTAATGAAGGAACGCATGAGGCCCCGGATTCTTGCTGTCCATTTCCTTTGGAGAAGAGGCTCCTCTCGCGGCCCTGACCTGCTCGATGCACCAGTCGACCTGCTGGGCCAGGACGCCCAGCGGCATGGAGCCGTTCTCCAGTACACATTGGTGAAATTGGCGGATATCGAATTTATCTCCGAGATCCCGTTTGGCTTTTTCGCGCAGCTCGATGAATTCCCGGCTGCCAATTTTGTAACCCAGGGCCTGGGCGGGAAAATCGACGCCGTAGCGCAGAGTTTCGGAATCAATGTAGGAATCTGAATCCAGGGTATGTTCGCGCATGTATTCCATCGCCCTGGCGCGGCTCCATCCCAGGTAGTTCATGCCTGTATCCACCACCAGGCGGACGCCCTTGCGCACGTCCGTGGCCATCATTCCATAAAGATCGTAGTCGTTCTCATAAACGCCCATCTCCTGTCCCAGAAAGCCGCTGTAATCCCCCCAGCCTTCGGTAAATGCAACCTCGCTGGGAGTGCGGCGAAATTCGGGCAGGTCCGTGTTCTCAGCCTGCAGCGCCATTTGGAAGTGATGGCCTGGTATTAACTCATGGAGCATCAAGTTGCCTGCAAACAGCAGGTTTGTATGGGTTGCGGTTGCGCCGTTGAAGAAATAGATTCCCATAGGCTCACCCGCCGAGGGACGTTGATAGTGCCCCAGGGGTTGCGCCTGTTCCAACCTCGGCTCCAACCGCCGGATTACGTACGGCGCCTTTGGCACGTTGGAGAAATAAGTGGGAATGAGCGGTTCAATGCGATGCAGATAGAACATCAGCCGCGCTTCGAACTCTTCTGGTGATTTGGGAAAGAAATGAGAATCGGTCTTGATGGTTCGGTTGAATTCCTCCCGCGTTCCCGTGAAGCCGATGGAGCGGCGAAGCTGTTCCATCCCGGCTTCAGATTGCTCTACTGCTTTCAGTCCGATCTGGTGGACCTCCTCGGGCGAGATATCCAGCGTAGTCGCGAATCGCACCAGGAAGCGGTAGTACTCCTTTCCTCCGGGATATTGCGCCAGCCCTACAGCGTCCGGCGCTTTTTGGGTGTACTCGCCCTTGATGTAATCCAGGAGGTCCTTTACGGCAGGATTGATCTCCGCACGGATGATTTCAGCGACCTTCTGCTGAAATGGGCCGACCAGTCCCGCATCGAGCGCTTGCAGCCGCCTTTGCCCCACAAAAAACACGCTTTTTCCCGGTTCCTGGAGATAAGAAGAAATAAATCCGATGGCAAGAGGAAGCCCATCTCTGGGATAAACGATGCCGCGCCGCACCTGGGCCTTGAGAAGGTTGTGGACCTGGTTGAAAAATCCGGAGCACTTTTTCAAGAGGAACACATAGTGGTCAAGGTCAGCCTGGGTATGGAACGGGTGGTCCGCGAAAATGCCTTGCATCGTGGAAATTTCAGACATGCTGGGAGAAATTTGAAAAATCAGCCAGTAATGTTTTTCCCATTGCGCGTCTTGCTGTACACGCCAGCGCAGGATTTCAAGGGTAAGCCAATCCTGATGTTCCAGGCGGGCCGGACGGATGGCTGCAAGTTCACGCCGAATGTAGCGGGCAAAAGCTGCATCCTGCCTTGCTTTCCGTGGGGAAATATCCGGCAGGTCATTGATGGCCACGCCGCTCTGGATCTGGTGAAAGACAGAGCTTTCGATCTCTCGCTGCCAGTACTTGTTCGCTATAAGCGCCAGCAGGATTGAATCAGGGCTCTTGACCGGAGCATTGGTTGGATTTCCATTCCGGGCGAACGACGATACACAGAGAAAGAAAACAAAGAGACATCGCAGCATCAGCGCACGCAGGGCAGAGTCCATCATGGCGATGGGAGATTAACACAAGGCGCTTCTTTGGAAACCCTCCTTAATGTTTCTGCGCCACCTCCGCGTTGCAGGTTGCACCAGTGAGCTCCGTAAGCTGCTTGGCCTTTGGCGGGTTCTTCTCCTTAATGATCTTAATGATATTGAGAATGGGTTCCAGGAATCGCGAGTACTTGTTCAAGGTGGGCTCGTCCTGAGAAGCCAGTGCGGTCTTGACTTCCTGCTGGGTTGCGGCAGTCACCAGTTCCATACGTCCGACGAACACGCGCATAGTTTGTGCCGGTGCGGGATTCACGGTGAGAAGGCAGATTAGCAGTGCGCCAAGGATTGATTTGCTAAAGTTCATTGCTGCCCCCACGCCGTATTCCTGGTGAGCATCTCGGCAACGGTTTGCTGGTGATTGCCGAGGAAGTGAGTGGCCAGATTCTGGGCCAGCAACGGATCTGCCTTGGCCCCGGCAATCGCCTTTTGCGCGTGCTCCTGGTGATCCTTCTCCGGGCCGCGTAGCGTCACGAGGGCGGCGGCAAATTCCATCTCTGGATCAGTTCCGCGCAGTGTTAACAAGCTATCTAGAGTCGATTAATCATGGAGGCCACGTAGCCTGCGCCAAAGCCATTATCAATATTCACCACGCTGACGTTGGAGGCGCAGGAGTTCAGCATCCCCAGCAGTGCGGCCAGGCCTTTGAAAGCTGCGCCGTACCCGACGCTGGTGGGGACAGCAATCACGGGAACGCCTACCAACCCTCCAACCACGCTGGGCAATGCGCCTTCCATACCGGCGCAGACGATGACCACGCGTGCATCCTTCAGCACGGCTTTATTGGCCAGCAAGCGATGGATGCCGGCTACACCGACATCGTAGAGATGGGTTACGTCATTGCCCATGACATCAGCGGTGATCAGCGCCTCTTCCGCCACCGGAATGTCGCTGGTTCCGGCTGAGACCACCGCGATGGGACCCCGGCCATACTTCGTTGCGTCCTGCTTGAGCACAATGGCCTGCGCCAGTTGGTGATATTCCGCCTTGCGGACGAGCTTCTTCACTGCCCGAAAATGTTCGGTCTCCGCTTTTGTGGCCAGAACGTTGCCGCCATGCGCCGCCATGTTCTGGAAGATTCCTGCAACCTGTTTGGGCGTCTTTCCGCGTGAAAAGATGACCTCCGGCAATCCTTGGCGCAGTCGCCGGTGATGGTCTACTTTGGCAAAGCCCAGGTCCTCGAACGGCATATGGCGTAGCCGGGCAACGGCTTCGTCGGGGCTGACGCGCCCGGTCTTTACCTGCTCGAAAAGTTTGCTGAGCGCTGCTGAATCCATGGGATGCGGGCGGAACCCTATAATGTAACAGGCCTGTCATGCTTGGTCCCCAGTCCATTCTTACCATTGCGTCCACCGGCGCCAGCGGAGCGGTATTCACTCGCGCGCTGCTGATGCTTGCCGAGCGCGATCGCCGCATCAAGACTGTGAACTTTGTCGCCTCAGATAACGCCCTGCGCGTGTTTGCCGAAGAGATGGGAATCAAAGGACGGACTCAGTTGGTGCAGCAGCTTCTGGGGGCAAAGGCCAAAAAGATCCAGCAGCAGAACAATGATGATATCGGCGCCAACGTGGCCAGCGGCTCTTATCCAACCGATGCCATGATCATCCTGCCTTGCAGCATGGGCACCCTGGCGCGCATCGCCAATGGATTGGCTTCCAACCTGATTGACCGCGCCGCTGACGTCTGCTTGAAAGAGAAAAGACCTCTGGTGGTGTGTACGCGCGAGACTCCCCTGAATCGAATCCATATTCGCAATATGGACTTGGCAGCTTCAGCAGGAGCTACCATTTATCCGCTGATTCCAACCCTCTATAACCAACCTCCAACCATTGATGCCATGGCCCACCAGTTCGCCTGCCGGGTGCTGGCGTTCATCGGCCTGCAGCAACCGGACGCTTACCAGTGGGGAACCAGGAATTCTTAACCACAAAGGGCACAAAGGAAATCAAGAGCTTTTCGAAGTCACTCAGGCGTTAAGTTGTTTTGTCAATACGCGTTGGATGTTGAGATGCTTGAGCTCTCACTTGGAAATCTGGACTTACGCCCTGTATAAATCGCGCAGGCCGTTAGCCAGCGTTTGCTTACACTTCGCGGAGATTGGGCCTTTGGTTTTAAATTACCAAATTCTTGGGCAGCGGTTATGATGCCGTCGCCACCGCGCAAGTCAAGTTTCTCGTCGCCACCCAGATGAACGATTAACGTCCCACCATCTTCATCCGCGCCCAGTCGTATTCGAACTTTCGTCCACAATCCAGACAAACTACGTAATGTTGGCCGGCTGGAGTCGGTGTCTCCCAGTCGGAACTGGTTGTGCGCCGGGTAGGGGCGGAGGCAGCAAACGGCTGCGAGATTTTTCTATGCGAACAGCGAATGGACAACAACTGCAGGATCCGGTTTACCATGGCAACATCTCAGCGGTCGGGAAAATTGGGTGCCCCGTTGGACGAAGCACCCACATTGAAACTAAGGAGAGATACTCTCTGTATCGACCCTTGGCCCTAAAACTTTAGGCAGAAGCTGGAGCCGCCCGCGGCGGTTCCGGCGCGGTTGTGGTCTCAATCTTGGCAACACCATTGCCCATGCCTGCCTCTTTGCCTGTGGGCTTGCGAATATCAATGCCGCCCTTGAAATAGGCGCCATCTTCAATGCTGATCCGCTGGCAGACCACATCGCCGGTCAACGAGCCCTCATTACGAATGTCCACACGGTCGCTGGCAGTCAGATTACCCTTCACTTTGCCCAAGACGACGACTTCACGGGCATTGATGTTGGCCTGGACCTGCCCATTGCGGCCTACCGTGACCCGATTGCCGGGAAGGTTAATAGCGCCTTCTACGCGGCCGTCAATGTACAGCGATTCGGAGCCGGTAACTTCGCCCTTGATAACGAGCGATTTGCCGATGGTGGCCTGCTCCTGGTTGTTAAGAACGGCATTGCGAGGAGCGGCGGCGGGCGTCGGCTCGCTGAAGGTAGTTTGGCTTGTGCTCATGGTTGGTCTCTCCGGTTCCGGCGTTGGTTTCACGTTAGGGTTGGGGTTAGCGTTTGGGGTATTGGCGGGCTTCCACATCTCAATTACATCCTTTCCTTATGGGGCCGATACTCTCAGCCCTGACCATTTTATTGCAGCGCACGGCCGGATTCAGCCGTCTACCTGATGTGCATCTTGATACCTTTTGGAGGACAGCTAAATCAGCCGCAAGTGAGTAGCCAAACCACGCTTCCCCGGATCAGGATTCCAGAACTGCTGGATTGGCAGGACTTGCAACAATGCCGGCATCTTTAGAAAGAACTAACATCCCGCAGGTACGCGTGTAATTATTCCCGGTTGGCAGGCATTTCTTATATCGGGCAAGGCCCTTAGAGAAAAGAACCATTCGCGCTTAGGAGGAGTTAGAGTAAGAGAGTCATTACCAATGCTGAACGACCAGGAAATCCTACGCTACGTTGGCAGGCAGCCCAAGCATACCGCCGGATTCAAGCAGATGGTCCACGATCTCGCGATTAAAGGCCGGGAGAGGCGGGGTCTGGAAAGCTTGCTCAAGGACCTGACCCGCCAGCATAAACTGGTGGCCATCGGCAAAGATCGCTGGGCCCTTCCTACCGCCTCTTCCAGCCTGAACCTGGTTGCCGGACGCCTGCATATGCACCGTAACGGGTATGGCTTTGTCACTCCGGAGCCGGATTCCCTGCCGCCACGGGCCCGCGGCAAGCTACAAGGCGATATTTTTGTTCCTCCACCCGACGTGGGCAACGCCATGCATGGTGACCGGGTTCTGGTGGAACTGGGGGCCATCCGCCAGGATGGACGGGCTGAGGGACGCATTCTTCAGGTAACCGAGCGCAAGCAGGAATCTGTTGTTGGAATTTTTCATTACGGAAGCCGCCAGAACTACGTCACCCCGATGAATGAGCGCGTGACCATGGACATCACCATCCCTCTCGGAATGGAGACCCCCACCCCGCCCCCTGAGCATGCCAGGCCCCAGGGAGGTTCAGCCCATGGTCATGATCTGGAGCCTGGGCGCCCCGCCTCACCGCCACCGCATAAGAAGCCGCGAAAGGAAGGCCCGCATCGCGTGCTGGGTGAGGAGGTCAAGCGGACCTCATGGGACGACCTGGAGAATGTTGTGGTAGAAGTCGAGATCACCCACTGGCCCTCCCCCACGCAGAATCCTCGCGGACGCGTGGTGGAGATTCTGGGGTATGAAGATGATTTCGGGGTGGACGTTGAGATCGTCATCCGCAAACACCACATTCCCCATATTTTTCCCGCGGACGTTCTGGATGAAGCGCAAGAGATCAGTCCTGTGATCCCTGCGCGGGAGATTTCCCGCCGCCACGATTACCGGTCTCTACCCATCGTCACCATCGATGGGGAAACGGCTCGTGACTTTGATGATGCTGTGCTGGTGCGCCGCCTGGAGAACGGCAACTACGAACTGCACGTCCACATTGCCGATGTGGCGCACTATGTGGAGGACGGCTCCGCCATTGACGCGGAAGCGCGCGAGCGCGGCACCTCAGTCTATTTCCCTGACCGGGCTGTGCCCATGCTGCCGCTCGAACTCTCCACGGACATTTGCAGTTTGCGGCCAAACCTGGAGCGCCTGGTCCTCTCCTGTGTCATGGAACTTGATCCGCACGGGGAGATCATGGGCTATGAATTGGCGGAAGGCGTGATCTGCTCAGCCCAGCGGATGACCTACACAGACGTGAACGCCATCCTGGAAGGTGATCAGATCCTGCGCCGCCAGTATGCCTCGCTGGTGGAGAACCTCGAACTGATGTACGAACTGGCAAAGATTTTGAACCGGAAGCGCGTGAAACGCGGCTCTATTGACTTTGACCTGCCCGAGCCGGTCATTGAGTTCGATCAATTTGGCTTGATGAAGAGCATCGCGCCCTCAGAGCGGAACTGGGCGCACCGGCTGATTGAGGAGTTCATGCTGGCGGCCAATGAGGCCGTCGCCGGGCATCTGGAGCGGGCGCCTGTCCCCAGCCTCTATCGCATCCATGAAAAACCCGATCCTAAGAGAATTTATGATTTTGAAAATATTGCCGCCAGCTTTGGCTATTCCCTCGGGGTCGGCGCTCTCCCCGTAAAACGCATACAGATGCGCTCGGACAAGCGAGAGCGGTACGGCACAGGAAAGCAGGCCCCACTCATTGAACTCCCGCAAGACGTCCACATCACTCCGCGCATGTACCAGAAGCTGGTGCAGAAAATTGCCGGCAAGCCGGAAGAACGCATCCTGTCCTTTTTAATGCTCCGCTCCCTGAAACAGGCCCATTACTCGGAAAAGAATGAAGGCCACTTCGCCCTCGCCGCAACCAGCTATACGCACTTTACCTCGCCCATTCGGCGCTATCCTGACCTGATCGTTCACCGGATTCTGAAAGCAGTTTTGCGCGAGGGAGGCCAGGAACACGAGGGTAAGTTTGTCCTGCACAGCGCAAAGATCTCCCCCTGGACGAAGCCCAGGCACGCGCAAACCGGTCCATCACCAGCAAAAGCAGTGCACCGCGCTGTGCCAGGCCCATTTCCGGAAGAAGAGTTGCGCGAGATTGCAGAAAGTTCCAGCCGCTCCGAACGCGCCGCTGACGAGGCCGAGCGCGAGCTCCTGGAGTGGAAAAAAATGAAGTTCATGGAAAAACACATCGGCGAAGAGTATCAAGGCCTGGTGGTGAGCGTGACCAAGTTCGGTCTTTTCGTCGAACTGGAAGAGCTTTTTATCGAAGGCCTGGTTCCATTGGGGTCTATGGAAGATGACCATTACACTTTTCGCGAAAACACTCGTCAGATCATAGGTGCTGGTACAAGGAAGACCTACTCGATCGGCGACCGGGTCCGCGTCCTGGTGGACCGCATTGACCGGACACAGCGTAAAATCCAATTCGCCCTGGTGCAGGAAAAACCCACTCGCCTCCACAAAAAACCTAAGGGACGGAACTAGGACCCGTTAGAAACAGAACCAACGGGTATTTACAGCATCTTTTCCGATCACGCGCGATCACCGGATCACGTGCGATCACCCGATTATCTGGCCAACACCGGAGGCAGAGCCATGATGAGTATGCCGTTGTAGAATCAGTGAAGGAGACTAGAACATGCCTCGTATGGTGAAATGCGCGAAGTTGGGTAAGGATCTACCCGGCCTGGATGAGCCGCCGTTCGATACGCCGCTGGGACTTAAGATTTATGAAAACGTCAGCGCCGACGCATGGCGCATGTGGGCGGAACATTCCAAGATGCTCCTCAACGAATACCGGCTCCAGCCATGGAAACCTGAGGCACAGCAGTTTCTGGTGGAGCAGATGGAGCAGTATTTCTTCGGCCAGGGTTCACAGTTGCCCAAGGAATTTGTGCCGCCATCGGCGAGTTCTTAGCATTTTGTGCTCAGTACTTAAGTGCGCCCAGGCTTTGCTTTTAGTGCTTGCTTTGCAGTTTGAAAGCATGCACCATTACCTACAAGGCATTCTTCCCGGAAATTTGGAGCTTGAAAGAGTCAATGAGGAAATTTTCTGCTGCAAGGCTGTCCGTCTTGTTTCTGCTGTGCTGTTGCGCGTTGTCAACCCTGTCATTCGCTCAGATTGTCGCCAATCAGCAGTCGGTCCTGCGCCAGGCCCGCCAGGCCTATTACAACCTCAAAGACGAGGGTCTGAAGGAATTTGAATGTTCCGTCATCCCCAACTGGAATGCATTACTGGCAAGTGAACGAGCGTCAAATCCAGCGGGCGTGGATGCAGCCGTACAGACTTTAAGCCAACTCCATTTCAATGCCAAACTCGGAGCTGATGGCAAGGTGAAACTCACCCACAACGAACTCACAGGGCAGAGCGATGAGATGTTGGCCGCCCTGAAACAGATCTACGGCGGCATGGAACAGATGACCTCAGGATTCTTTGAAACCTGGTCCCTATTCATGCTCGAACATCCTTTGCCTGAGGTTGAGAGTGTATACCAACTGGAAGCTATGGGGCCGGAATACAGGCTCTCCTACAAAGACGGTTCGGCTTCCGTGGTCACCAGGATGAGCCGGGATTTTGCTATCAGCAACCTGAACGTCACGAGCCCTGCATTCAATAGCTCCATCCAGCCGAAGTTCAACAAGATTCCGAAGGGCTTTGTGTTTGCCGCCTATGAGGCCAGCTACACCTCCAATTCACCCACAGACGCCACCCAGTTGTCGGTCCAAATCGGCTATCAGCAAGTGGATGGCCTGCAAATCATAAAACAGTTGAACCTCAGCGGAACCTATGGCGGCAGCCCGTTTGCGGTTGAACTTGCATTCTCCGATTGCAAGGTAACAAAGAAACAGTAATGACTCCTTAGATTAGAATTCAGCTTTTTGGTTTCCAAGCTGACTCCGCCCTGAATGTTATAATCGTTGGGTCTTCCGCTGTTCACCCCCTTGTTCACCAACAGCGGTCTTTTCTCGTCGGGACGTGGCTCAGCCTGGTAGAGCACTCGCTTGGGGTGCGAGGGGTCGGCAGTTCAAATCTGCCCGTCCCGACCAATGTTTTTCAATAACTTACAAACCTCAAAAAAACCTTCCGACGTTGAAAGCCGCTGAAACTTGAGGCTCGCGCAGCTACAAAATCTACAGTGCCTCTAGGACGGTCCAGTTCCAAATCGTAATTTTTATTCAATTTGAAGGACTTGTCGGTTACACCTGCCCGGTAGAGCACTTGGTGTTGCACCAGGAGTTCGAGTCCGCCTCTCCCCTAGAAGGTTTGTCTTTTCGATTCATTGGGTTGCGGTCGGCCCCATCTCTTCGTTCTTTGAGGCAAGTAGAATGCACCCTACTTTCTTTTCTGACACTTGAGCCGACTTCAAAGAATGGGTTGCTTTCTAGTTGGTTTGTAAACAACTAAGCCTTCGGCCAGTATTTCTCTTGGGTCCAAGTGTCCTTGCCTCCGGCCTTGTAGTTTGGGCGGGCATCGAGACTCCTGAGTAGCTCGCGTGTACGCTCATATTTAGGTGAGTCATCATTGATCCTGAGAGCCATCACGCGGGTCCCTATCTGTTTCTTGAGTCTTAGGAGCAGTTCGAAACTGAGGCGTGCCAAGATCGGGGCGTAAGTTGTTTTGTTTTCTGGTCCTAGCGCAAAAGCTCGAAAGTCCTTTTCATCACCGCCAAGAAATTCGTTGCCTATACACTCGTTCATCGCATTAGAGGGTAGGCCATTTGTTGTCTTACATTTACGTCTCAGTTTCAAGGTTTTTAGTTGGATTAGTCCACGCATCTTGCATTGCCAAGACCCTAAAGGGTGTGTGCTGGGGGCCGCTCGTGAAATCTTTATATTGGAGAAGCCAAACAATTACCAATTACGTGTAACGTTTGTCTCGCTGAGGTCACTACATAAGTAGGAGGCATTAAATTGAATGGCAAACCATCGTTGGGGATTCCACGGGCTGGTTCTCTTCTTCGCCGTTGTTGGCGTGTTTGTCGTTGTACTCGCGGAACTGCGGGCACCCTCGCCGTTTTGGAAAGACTTTGGCCTTATCGTTGGTGGTCTTTTCATCGGATTCGTTTCCCTTTCTGTTGATGAGCATTTTCGTGCTCGTCCCGAACGCATTCGCGCCAGGAAGGAACATGAGGAGGAACGTCGTCAACATGAAGAAGAACACAAGAGTGATCAAGATCGAATCGCCCAACTCCAAGCTCAAAATCAGACGGTTCTTGACAGAGTGAGGGGCGTCCAGGGGACGGTGGACGAGCGGGAAAGACGCGAAATTCTACTTTCACAGACTGAAACGGATAACGCTTATTACCTTGGGTACTTGGCTACGGCGTTGCCTATGAAAATTGAGTCGTTCGCGGACAATCTCATATTAATTCGAGCGTTCTGCGGCGATCTAGGTATCCAGTTCTCCCAGGCAGAGCAGTGCATGTTGGAGTCCGCATCTACAGAGCCAAGCCAAGGCGAGAAGATAACGGAAATCGTGTTGTCGAAAGAAACGGGGATTCGACCGCCTCTTCGTTGCTTCTTTCTATTGGGCAACAAAGCGGCGTGGTTGCGAGACCAGATGGAAAATGCTCATTCTAGTCGGGCGGTGTTAAAGGATCTGGAAGGCCTTCACAGTAACCCGTTCCTTCAATTGGATCCACGCTACGCACGAGTGGTGGATGAACTCTTGCAGATTCTTCGCCCTTACCGCGAGACTATTCCGGACAATGCGCGAGGGTTAATTAGGAAGGAGGTGCTGGACGCCCTCGGCAAGGTTCCGCCCATCTATGTTCACGGCGATCGTGCGCGAATTCCTGTTTCAAGTACCCAATGGATTTGGGTCAAGGACGACGACGATGACAAGCCGGTTGCTATGCGCATAATCGGCAAATATGGCGTTGTGGCACGGAATGCGAACGCGTATGAGATGTTCCTACGGGATAACATGGAATCAAAGATGGACATTACGCGAGATGAGGGTGGATGGCATTGTTCTGGCCACCCGAATGCAACCGAGGAGGATGCGTGTTTCGAGATTCGGTTTGTCCTGGATGCAACGGACGGGGGGTAAGCCGGTGACGGAGGCGATGGTTGTGGGGGTGCGACGAGAATCTGAGGATAAGCCTGATGGGCAAGCGGAACTCTATTGAGAGCCCGAATTGCTCAGCGGAGAAGTTTTACATTGCGGCGGTTTCTGACGGCATCTCTCCTACATTAAGAAACGTAAAAGTTCGAAAGTCGTTCGCGACTCCCCCGCCATTTGACGAAACCTGCAACTCTTCTGCTTTCAATATCTTGATGGCGATTCTCTTATCCATTTAAGAGGTCGTGTACCTATTACGTACTTTTCAGAGATACTTTTCTAAAGGGTTGTGGATTTCGAAAGGTTGCCTGGGAATTAGGGAGAATCGATAAGTATGGATTTAAGGAGGCGGGGGATACACTATCCCCAACCGTGAAAATCAAGCTGTGGCAGTTCGAGTACGACTTCGACAAGGAAGATGCACAGATCGTTATTCCGGTGCTTTTGTTCGCGCTCGGCTTGGCATTCACGCCACTGAATAAGTCATGGCTTTGGGGTGGAGCGGTCGTTTATTATGCCTTGTACTTTTTTCTGATGCCTTCGCTTCGGGCATTGAAGGACGAGGTGATCCAGCCGGTTCGCCATTGGATATTTTTCAGATGTCCGAACTGCAAGAGCCGCGATCTCTTTGAGCAGGGATGGGAGCTATATCGCGGGGACGTGCCGTATATGTGGCATCTCTGCAATCATTGCGGAGAAACGTCGATCTTGCTCAATAATGGCAGGTTGATAAAGCCGGGCAGAGTCGTGAGAAAGATAAAGGTTCCCGAATGAAAATCCCGCCCTACCTATTACGTACCTCGAAACGGCAAAAGTGGAGCTTTGAGCGTTTTGTGCTGTTCGATTTTTCAATAACTTACGTGTTTTCAATGCACCCTAACCTAAAAGTTCGAATCCCCCCTCTCCGCCAGAACCTTTGCTTTCAGTAACATAGCCGTTTGGTGTCGGCTTTGGTGTCCACTTTTTTTACCCGAACTCGGGAGAAAATGGCCGCATTCTACGACGCTTTGGCCATCCACTCCGATAAGATTCCCCAATGGCCGGACGAAGCTTTCACACGGGAGAGTCTTTACGAGGATCACGATTAAGCGGCTCGCGCCTGCTGGCCTCGCATGCTAGTATTACATTATTAGGAATGTAATGGATATGGAATCTGCCATCACAGTCAAAGGCCAAGCCACGATCCCCAAAGCCGTTCGCGAGCATCTGGGACTTAAGCCGGGGGATCGGCTCAAGTTCTTTTTGCATCCCGATGGCACTGTCGTTCTATTGCCGAAAGTGCCAGTTCGCGCCTTGCGGGGAATCGTCAAGTCGCGGCACCGGAGGGCGGTAAGCATCGAAGAGATGAACCGAGCGGTCGCCGAAGGCGCTGCAAGCCGCGCCTCCCGCGCCGAGCGCCAATGATCGGGCTGGATACGAACGTTCTAGTGCGCTATGTCACCCAGGACGATCCGGTGCAGTCTCCTAAAGCCACCGAGATCATTGAGCAAAAATTGACCACCGCCAACCCAGGCTTTGTAAGCATAGTCACGATGGCCGAAGTTGTCTGGGTACTTGATCGCTCCTACGGTTTGACTGCGCCCGAGATCGTCGCGACCATTGAACAAATGCTTCAAGCTGATGTCCTCATCATTGAGAACGAGCAGGAAGTATTTGCGGCCACGATGGCGCTAAAGCAAGGGGTGGGGACATTTCCCGATGCTCTGGTTGGCGAGTTGAGCGCGAAAGCTGGCTGCGCTCATACCTTGACCTTTGACCGCAAAGCCCTTCGGCTGCCGGGATTCAAGCTTCTCACTTAAGGTGCCGCTGTCAGAAAGACATCTAGCGGAACGGGTTGTTGGACTGATCAAGACCGTGCTTGTAGCAAGTAAATGGCTCGGTGATGTGGCTGATAACGAAAGGTGCTTTAGTCAAAGTGCCGCGATTTCGAACGCCATTCCTCCTGGGCTAAGAAGTGTAAAAGTAGCGAGTGGCAGCAGCGGATGTGCGGAATGTGTGAAAGAATCATACAAAGCCTAGGCGTAAACTAGAAATTCAACTCCACACTTATGGGCCGACCACGAGAAATGGCTTACTTCGTGCTTGCGACGTCAATTCTTCTTTTACCGCTCGCGGCAATAATTCTTCGATCCTTCACACTAAACGGCGACCAAGAGAACCGGTCGCAGCTGTGGATACTGCATTGTCATGCAAATCATGTTCTCAGCGTAGTGGTTGTCTCGCTCTGGTGTGGGATTTGGGAATTTCCAATTTCCACACGGGCCTTTGTTCTTTGGCTTGCCCCGTGTGTGAGTGTAGCGGCCGTGCGGGCAACCCGAATCGCGGTGAGCAAGAGAGTACTTGAGACCCGGTGGACTGCCAGCGATTCACTGCGAATCGTGTTCTGGGCTACGGTTTCTCCGACTCTGTCCCTTCTCCTGACTGCAAGAGGAATCCATGAGATATCGGCACGGAATCTATGGGGCCTTTTCTGGTTCCCAGTAGCTGGAATAGCGGCTCTCATCGGAATGGTACGGCTGCGCTCCGCGCAGGGAATGAAATTGCGTCGAGTAAGAACCGGCACACTGTTCACTCGAGTCATGCATCTCTCGAAGCGGGTTGGAATAAAGATCAAGCGCGTCTATGTCGTTCCGTCTGGACGCGGTGATCTGACGAATGCTTTTGCATCCTGGGGCAGTGTCGGCATGACCGACAACTTTGGTGAGTATCTGCGAGGAATGGAACTGGACTCCGTCATTGCCCATGAGTTGGTCCATGTGCAAGGACACCACACACGAAAGCGCATTTTGGTTCTGGCCTGCGTCATCGCGGCGATCGCTCTCCTGTCCTTGGGCGTGACGTTTGCGACCGCGCCGTATCGAGCGATGTTTATTACTTTCTCGCTATTAGCGATTCTTCTGGTCAATTCCTACACTTCACGGCGCTATGAATACGCCTGTGATCAGAAAGCGGCAGAATTTACACAAAGTCCTCAATCCATGATTCGCGCGCTAGTCGCACTGTATAAGAAGACGAACTCGCCAGTGACGTGCGGCAGGATTGTCGAACTATTCAACAGCCATCCCTCATTGGTTCACCGAGTCCAGGCAATTGCGAAAGTCTCAGGGCTGCCTCCTGACAAGGTCTCGGAGTTTATGTCGCCATTTGAATCGGGCCTTCGGAATCGCGCCCAAAGCGTCTCTGGTTGGGCCAGCTCTCACCACTCGCGGTGACGAAGCTCGTATCTCGCTTCACACGGCAAAACGTGCATGTGCAAATCGTAGCAGACCCTTGCAATAAGGGCTTTGCGATGTGGTAGGCACTGCGGCTCCGGCGCCTGTCGGTGGTCCGCGTGTCACCGACTGCCTCGCGACATGCACCGTGCCGCTGGCCACAACTTCGCTTCCGCCTTCTCTTGTTCGGCGCATGGGCTC